>JADLEK010000083.1 GCA_020846135.1 Gammaproteobacteria bacterium | reverse complement strand
GCTCAATCTTCTCCAAGAGCTGCTTGACTAGCGCCTTGAGGAGGTTCGGGGCGTCGGGTAAGTTTGACATTCGCTGAGTTTAACGTTTTTTAAGGCAGGTGTAGTAGGTAGTTACCTTTTTTCAATACTGCCGGACCCTGCAATCCCGACTGGCACTACACGGTTGATCCGTTACCGCGCCTGCCTGAAGTACGCAACCTGATTCAGTGTCAACACTATTTCGTTATCCACGCTCCACGCCAAGGTACATCAAAGCAGGCCGGTTGGATATGAACGCTTTGTTGCGGGCTTTTCAGAAGTTTTACCGCCGCCATTCCGAAACATGGCTGGGAAAATACGATTTCCGGGAAGTCGGGCGACCGTGGGTATCGCGGAAAAAGTTAGGTCGGCGAAAGTCCTGAGAACCACTCAGTACGGGAAGTTGGCGCAAAAAATGGACATTTAAGGCGGAGTTTGGAGAAGTGAGGCACTGGGCGGAGATGTGCGTTCTGGCTTGCTCCCTCCCCTACCGGAGCAGGAGAGGGAGTTGCTACTTATAAAATACCGTTACAGCGTTTTCGCCACTGGCGCCCACAACCGCTCCAGATAGGGCATGTCATCACCCAGCAGTGGCCGCAGGTAGCTGCGGAAGGCGTCAGTGACGTGGTTGCCATCCGCATTGATGAACTCATCAGGCATGTGGCGGGTCTTGGCGGCGATGTCTTCCAGCCGCGCCAATTCATACTTCACCGCGTAGTCGCCGGTGCGTTTGATGACCACCGAACCGTCCACGTTGTGCCAGCAGGCGTAATGCGCCGCTTTCTCGCCCACTTCACGGGCCTCGCGGGCATCCACATCCGACACCATGCCGGGAAACGAGCGCTGCAAATAACCAAACGTGTCAGAACGCACCCGCTTGATGCCCAGGCGCTTTTGCACCACATCGGCCAGTTCGTCAGCCAGTGCGCCGCCCGACAACTGGATATTGCCGTGATCGTCAACCTGCGGCTCGCGTCCGGCCTTGCTCATCAGGTCAGCGGCCAGCGGCACTTCCTTGCCCTTGTCATTGCGGGTGGCCCACACCCCTTCCGACAGCGCCACGATACAGCGGCCATGCTGCTTGTAGATCCTGTCAATATCACCCAGATACTGGTCAATCGAAAACTGCCGCTCCGGGACATAAACCAGGTGCGGGCCATCATCCTCATGCTTGCGGGCCAGCGCCGCCGCCGCAGTCAGCCAACCGGCGTGCCGGCCCATGATCACCGCGATGTAGACACCAGGCAGCGCGGTGTTATCCGCGTTAACGCCGCTGATCGCATTGGCGACAAACCGGGCGGCGGAGGGATAGCCGGGGCAATGGTCATTGATCGGCAGATCGTTATCCACCGTCTTCGGGATGTGGATCGCCCGCAGTTCATAGCCTTCGCGGTCAGCATGTTCATTGACAATCCGCACCGTATCCGAGGAATCGTTGCCGCCGATGTAGAAGAAGTAGCGGACATCGCGCTTCTTGAACACGTTGAAAATGCGGTTGCAATACTCGGCATCCGGCTTGTCGCGGGTCGAGCCGAGCGCCGAAGATGGGGTCTGGGCGACCAGTTCCAGGTTATGCGTCGTCGCTTCGGACAGGTTGACGAAATTTTCGTTGACGATGCCCCGCACCCCGTGCAGCGCGCCCCACACATCGGTAATTTCCGGGAATTTGCGGGATTCCAGCACCGCCCCGACCAGACTTTGATTGATGACTGCGGTAGGACCGCCGCCCTGGGCGATCACAACTTTGCCTTTAAGCCGACTCATGGAATGTTCTCTCCTGATTGGTTGGAATGGGTGGTGATGGGATAAACAGCGAATGCCGCTGCAATGAGGATAGCAAACCCTCAGGAAATTCCACTGCCGGGTTTGGATGAAGCCAGCACCGCGATAGATTCAACATGGGCGGTATGCGGAAACATATCGACCACCCCGGCGCATTCCAGCCGATAGCCGAAGCGGTGAACCAGTTCGCCGACATCCCGCGCCAGGGTGGCGGGATGACAGGAGACGTAGACGATCCGCCGCGCACCCAGCGCTGCCACTTTGGGCATCATTTCCAACGCCCCGGAACGCGGCGGGTCCAGCAATACCCGGTCGTAGCCGTCGGACAACCACGATTGATCGGCCAAATCGCCGGCCAGATCAGCGGTATGGAACGTCGCATTTTCAATCCCGTTCAGCGCGGCATTGCGCCTGGCCCACGCGACCAAACCGGCATCGCCTTCTACCCCGACCACTTCCCGCGCCCGCCGGGCCAGCGCCAAGGTGAAATTGCCCAGTCCGCAGAACAGATCCAGCACTCGATCCTCGGGCTTGAGCGCCAGCAGTTCAACCACCCGATCCACCAGTTGCCGGTTGATCGCGACGTTGATCTGGATGAAATGCCAAGGTTGAAATTCAAGATTCAGCGCGAACGCGGGCAGCCGATACTGCAAAGCGCTCATCGCCTCCTGCGGCGAATTCGTCCCGAAATCCGCCAGCGTCCGCACGCTGTCCGGCCCGCCCGGTTGCAGATAGAGCGTCAGGCCATGGCGCTCGCCAAATTCATGCAGCGCCGTCAAATCAGCCTCTCTCGGCGGGGCCAGTACCCGGAAATTCAAGCCCATCGCCTCATCGCCGCCAGCCACTTCAATCTGCGGGATGCGGTCACGGATTGACAGGGTTTCAATCAAGCCCGCCAGCGTCTCCAGCAACCCGCCGATCCGCTCATCCAGCACCTCGCAACGGCGCAGATCGGCAATGAAGGCGCTGCGCCGCTCGCGGAAGCCGACCAGCACCCGCTCCTTTTTGGTCACATACTTGACGCCCAACCGCGCCCGCCGCCGGTAGTTCCACAACGGCCCGACCAGCGGCTCCAGCACCTGCTTCGGCTGGACCTTGCCGATATGGGTCAGGCTGTCCAGCAGCCAGCGCTGCTTGAGCGCCAACTGCCGTTCGGGAACCAGATGTTGCAGGTTGCAGCCGCCACACAGCGCATAGTGGCCGCAGCGCGGCTCCACCCGCTCCGGGGCCGAGGTCAGGATATTCACCGCCTGAGCCTCATCGCGGCGGTTGCGGCGGACGGTGTAGACGCATTCCACGTCCTCGCCCGGCAAGCCACCCTCGACAAATACAGCCTTGCCGTCACGCCGGGCCACGCCCTGCCCTTCGTGGGTCAAATCATCGATGTGGACGGTGAACAGCTCCGTCGCCATCTTGCGTCGAGCTTCGGATCGCTTCATTGGGCAAACAATCCAGTGGATAAATAGCGGTCGCCCCGGTCGCAGATAATGGTCACGATCACGGCATTTTCGACCTCTGCCGAGAGCTGCAAAGCCGCCGCCACTGCCCCGCCCGCCGACACGCCGCAGCAAATCCCTTCCTCACGGGCCAGCCGACGGGTCACGATTTCCGCCTCGCTCTGGCTGATATCCATGACCCGGTCCACCCCCGCCGGATCGTAGATTTTCGGCAGATATTCCGGCGGCCAACGGCGAATGCCAGCGATGGAAGAACCCTCGGTGGGCTGAACCCCGATGATTTGCACCGCCGGATTGCGTTCCTTAAGGACGCGCGAGACGCCCATAATGGTGCCGGTGGTGCCCATTGCGCTGACGAAGTGGGTGATCTGGCCGTGGGTGTCGCGCCAGATTTCCGGGCCGGTGGTCTGATAATGGGCCAGCGGATTATCGGGATTGGCGAATTGATCCAGCACCCGCCCCTGCCCATCCCGCTCCAGCCGCGCCGCTAGATCGCGAGCGCCTTCCATGCCGTCTTCCTTGCTGACCAGAATCAGTTCCGCACCGTAAGCTTGCAACGCCGCCCGCCGCTCGGCGCTCTGGTTTTCCGGCATGATCAGGATCATCCGATAACCCTTGACCGCCGCGATCATCGCCAGCGCGATGCCGGTATTGCCGCTCGTGGCCTCGATCAGCGTATCACCGAGCCGAAGCTCGCCCCGCGCCTCGGCTTGCTGAATCATGCTCAAGGCCGGGCGATCCTTGACCGAACCGGCAGGATTATTGCCTTCCAGCTTGCCGAGAATCAGGTTGGAGGTCGCACCGGGCAGGCGCTGCAAACGGACCAGCGGGGTCTGGCCGACTAGAGTTTCAAGGGTGGGAAATTGGACAGGGAACATGGGGGGTTTCCGCGATCAATACCTTGGGAAGGTCGTCACCATCGTTATCACCTCCGGTTTCAGGAACCGCCTCGGGAGGAGTGGGCTTTTTCCATCAAGTTGCGGATTTTGCTCGGCGCCCGATGGAGAGGGGAATCAGCATGGATCAGCCAGTCAATCACTTGCGTTGTATAACCATTGGGGTCGAGTTTTTTCATGAGGTTATAGTACAGCTCGGCCTTCTCCTGCTCTCCCTTAGCGTGGAAGTAGCGCGGGCCATGACTGCCCAAAATTCAATACCTCGCTGTGGTGAAATTGCCGGCGTTCGGGATAGATCAGACTAAGGTCGAACCGGTTATCGAAAATCTCCGCAACCCGGTCGATCTCCCCGTGTTCCAGGCAAGCATTGGCTTGCGCCAGCCGACCAAACATGCGGCAACAGACGGGCCAGGATCAGATGGACAATCCCTTCATCGAACAGGTTGATGGATACGAGACAGTCACCGACGGGAAATCGGGCGGCGACTGTGGGACCACTCGGCACGCGCGAACGTTTTTCCGCCAGTTTAGCCTTGCGTTCAGCAACTTTTTTAGCCGGCTTTTCCTGGCGGCGTTTTTCGTCAACTGGCATGAAAACCGAGTCCTTAAAGGGCAGAATTACACGAATTGCGCCGGCAAGTCTGAGCCTGATAGAGGATCGCGGTCAAGCCTATAGTCTTTTCCAACAGGGTATGAGTCTGAAGAGGGATGCGTATTTCCAAAGAGATAATGAGTCTGAACGGTAGCGCTTGGGTCGATCATCCGGAGCATGGCGATGAACGAAGCAAAATTGACGACGCTGGAGCATCTCCGGCAGTTTCTCACCGGTACCACCGCAGTGGTCTTCAAACCCGGCCGGACGACACTATAGTGGAAGCCACCGGCCCGGGAAAAGCTGCCAGAGCTGTTCGGGCGGCCCAGTGGACTGGACGACCAGCGCCGGGAAGCGGAGCAAGATCGGCTGTACCAACAGATGGGTCGCCTGCAAGTGGAGGTGGACTGGCTGCGAAAAAAGTCCAAAGCGTTGGGCTTGACGTGAGCGCGAAGCGGGCGTTGATGGAGCCTAACGCGAAGAATCCCAGTCTGCGTCGGCAATACGCCTTACTGGGACTAAATCGATCGAGTGGGTACATCTCCACGCTGGTGGGCGATGAACGCGCGGAGAATCAGCGGGTGATGGACCGAATCAATGCGATCGATACCGGTTGCCCAGTCCGCGGCCGCTCAGAAAGGCATCCGCCGTGATCCATGGCAAAATCTGGTTCAATCGTTCGTTGATGGTATCGGTCATGAACCAGCCACCTGAAAGTCAACAATGACAGGATAGTGGTCGGAACCCAGATCGGGACCGATGACCCGATGACGAATCTGAATGCCGTCCGAGTACAGGACATGGTCAATCGGAATCCACAAGGGTGGCCAACCGACCGGCCAACTGGGCTGGATGCCACGCCCGGCGGCGCTGTCGCGCAAGCCTGAATCAGCCAGCAATTGCGCGAAATGCGGCGACCACGGCGAGAGATTGAAATCGCCCAACGCCAGCAATGGCTGCCCGGTTTGCCGGGTTTGCTGAGCCAGGCGCGCCAAATCAGCCAATTGTGCGTTGCGATCCCCGGTCATGGCTGCGCCGATGGGCGGCAGCGGATGAGTGCCCACCACGGTGAACCGGCGGCCATCGGCCTCAACCTCGACCTTGAGGGAAGGCAACCCGGCGGGACCCAGGCTAATCACCGCCGTATTTCGCAACGGCAGCCGGCTGAACAGCGCGATCCCGAAATTACCCTCTTGGGGTTCGGCAATCCGATGCGGATAACGGTCAGCCAGATCGGCCAACTGCGCGATGAGCCAAGGGGTAACCTCCAGCAGCACGATCACATCGGGATTGGCTTCGGCAATGACCCGGCGGATGCGTTCGCGATCGCGGTTGTCGGAATGCACATTGGCCAGCAACACCCGAAAGATCGGTCCACTGATTCCGGTGACCGCCTCGGCGCTGCCCAGGAACCGTGGGGCAAGGATTGCGGCATTGATCAGGGCAAACCCGGCGAAGACCGCCGCCCATAGTGGTTGTCGCCAGGCCAGCATGACCAACGCTCCAAGGCCCAGCGCCATGGCGTACTGCACCCGGAAGTGGGCAGCGAGGTCGAAAAACCACCACCGCCCGGCAAAACCGGTCAGGGTTGCAAAACTGGCTAGTGCGCCGGCGGTGGTCAACAAACCGGACAGGGAGATACGGGAACTGGATAATGGGCGTTGCATGTCTTGAGGTCCAGTGCAGCGAGACAATGGTTAGGAAAAACCCCGATGCTGCTCACGAAATACCTTATTTACTCCACAGGGCCAGACCGTAATATAGCCACGCCGAAAATGAGGATTAACCTTATAAAGTCCTATAAAAAATCAAAAAATGCGCAGTCCGGCCAGCGCGCGAGGAGAGGCGGCAACGCCACTAACCACCAAAGCGAGGATTCCATAATGCAAAACGACATTACTCGGGCAGTGAAAGCCAAACGCTATGGCAACGAGGGACTGATGCCCGCAGATAAGCATAGCTGTCCCTATCGTGGCGCTTCGGCGTGCGTCAGCGCGAGCGGCGGCAACTATTGCGGCGGCTATGGCGGCGATGCGCCGATCCGGGGTACTCAACTGCACTCGGTCCGGTGTCTGGAGGAGAACAACGCTGATTTCGTGTTATACCGCTGGCTGAAAATGCCGCATCCCCTACGGCAGCGTCCTGCCTCCACAGCTTGACAGACTACTGTGGAATTCAGGCGGAGATTCGGAGCGTATCCGAAGACTCCGCCTTGATTTTTCTGGCCTACTTCTCGACCGAAACCCGGGCTTTCTGATCGTTCTGCCATTCGCCGACGATCTTCATGCCGTTTTCGTACATCACGCCTTGGCCGTTTTTCCGGCCGTTACGCCATTCGCCCACATAGCGGTCGCCGCTGCTGTAAGTGTAGGTTCCCTGGCCATTCGGCTGATCATTGGCGAAGTCGCCAACGTACTTGTCACCATTGGCGTAAGTGTAAGTTCCCTGTCCGCTTTTCCGGCCATTGCGCCATTCGCCCTGGTAGCGGTTGCCACTGCGGTAGTAATACGTCCCCTGTCCATTGATAACGCCGCCACGCCATTCGCCGACATATTTCTCGCCGCGTCCGGCATAGGCATAGGTTCCCTCGCCGTGCATCTTGGCATTGCGAAAGTCGCCGGAATATTCGCTGCCGTCAGGATAGCGGTAGGTTCCCGAACCGTTCTCGCAATTACCGCGTAAGCAGTTGGCCGCTTGGCCGGAGCGGGAAGCCGTGGTCTGTGGTTCAGCGACGGGAGGTTTGGGTGCGGCGGGTTTCGGCGGCGGCGCTGACTCTGGTTCGGACTCCGATTCCAGCGGCGGTTTAACCGCAGCGGTTTGCAGCTTTTTGGGCAGCGACGCCGTGAGGGTGCTTTCATCGCCGGCGGCCAGATTGACCTTGCCGTTCCAGTCGGTATAGCCCTCACGGCTGACTCGCACTCGGTAGGAACCCGCCTTGATTTCAACCTGAATCGGCGTGGTGCCGACCCGCTTGCCGTTGATCGACACCTCAGCGTCTTCAACGTCGGATCGCACCATCAGTTGCGCCGGACCGCCGGATGCAGCAGGCGCCTGTTTTTGCAATTCCTTGAGTTTGGCTTGGGCGGCGCGGGCTTGCCGACTCTTGGAATAGGTCGTCAGAAATTGTTCGATCTCGGCGGGATCGTTGCTGTTCCGGATTGCTTTCCAGGCCTCTTCAGCGTTGCGCGGTTTGGTGGAGGGTTCAGGCGGTGGTTCCCGGAGCGCGCCTTGCTGGGAAGTCGTTTCCAGCAGGCTGATGGTTTCGTCGGTTTCGGTTTTTGAAATCTGGGTGTGCTGATCCTGGGCGATCACCCTGGTTTCAGAATCGGACGCCGCCGGTTTGGCGACGGGTTCTGGCTGCGCGAACCGGTTGCGCAGTTCGGCCAACCGGGGATGGTTGGGATTAAGCCGCGCCAAGCGGTCAAGAGCGCTTTTGGCGTTCTTGGCATTGCCGCGTTGCACCGCCATAGCGGCGGAATCGGCATAGCGTTCGGCGATCCGATCCAGGCCAGCCAGCGCCTGGGCATTGCCACGATCCTGTTTGAGAACAGCGCTATAGCAATCGGCAGCGTTGCCCCCCTTGCCGGAGGCCAGGCGGTTGGCCTGGAGGTGGGCGTCGCACTCGCGGAGCAGCCTGACCAGTTTGGCGCTCTCGTCGACCGGGGGTTTGACGACCGGTTCGGGCGGTGGCGTCGCTTGGGCTTCGCGCAGTTGCTGACGGACCATATCGCGCAGCGCCAGCAGTCGCGGCTGCTCGGGAACCTGCTGTAAGCCCTGTTCGATTTGAAGCAGGCTGGTTTCATAAGCCCGGTTGCGTTGCGAATCCTGCGCCCGCGCCAGCAGTTCCTCAGCCTTGCGCTGGCGCTGTTCGGCTTCTAGTTTCTGCCGTTCAGCCGCTTCGGCCTGACGACGGGCGGCGGTCTCCTGCCGTTGCTGATCGGCCTGTTGCGCCAGGACCTCCTGTTTGAGCGCCAGCAACCCATGATGGGTGGGCATAGCCTGCAAACCCTGCTCGATATGCACCAGGCTTCGGCCAAATCCGCCTTCCTGCCGGGCGCGCTGAGCCTGATCCAGGAATTGTTCGGCCTGGAGCTGCGCCTGAATCTGCTGTTCCTCCAAGGCGTTCCGAGCTTTGGCGGCGGCGATCTGGCTCAACACTTCCTGGCGCAGAGCCAACAGACCGGGATTGTCGGGGACCAGGCCCAGGCCCTGATCGATGGGGGTGAGACTCTCTTCCAAGGCGCCAGCCTGTTGCCGCCGCCTGGCTTCAGCCAACAACGCCTCGGCTTGCGCTCGCGCCTGGGCAGCGGGATCGGTGGGCGGCGGCAACTTGGGCGGCGGCGGGGTAGGCGTAGTGACAACCGCCTCGGGTGGACCGCCCAACGGCGGGGGGGGCTGGTGAAGGAACAGAAAATAGCCACCGCCAGCCAGCGCCGCGCTCGCCAGAATGGCGACTGGAACCGCAATTTTCCAACCACGGCGACTGGGCGGCGCCGGGAGACTCGGGAACGACCGGGTCGAGCCGGTGACCTGCAACAGATCGGCGCCGGGATTTTGTTCGAGGAACTCCAGGGCGGCGATAAACTCCTGGCCAGTCTGAAACCGCTGGTCAGGGTCCTTGTCCAGCAACCGATCCAGCAGGGGCTGATAGCGGCCAAGACCGGGCGGCAACTCCGGGGTGGGCGCGGTAATGTGCATCATCGCCAGCGCAAAGCTGTCATTGGCGGTGTAGGGGACGTTGCCGGTGAGCATCTCGTAGAACAGCACCCCGAAGCTGTAGATATCGGCGCGGGCGTCGACATCCTGGCCGCGAATCTGTTCGGGACTCATGTAGCGTGGGGTGCCGATGGACAGCCCGGTGCGGGTCATAATGGTGCTGCTGCCGAGGGTTTTGGCAATGCCAAAGTCGGTCAGCACCGGCGCGCCGTTTTCGCGGAACAGGATATTCTGCGGCTTGATGTCGCGGTGAATAATCCCGCGCCGATGGGCGTAGTGCAGAGCGCCGGCGATGGCCTTGGCGACGATCAACGCTTCGCTCAACGGCAGGCCGTCGCGGATGCGCTGCTGCAGGGTATCGCCCGGCAAATACTCCATGGACAGGTAGTAGGTCTGGTCATAGGAGGCGATGTCATAGACCGTGACAATATGCGGGTCGCTGAGCTGGGCGATGATCCGGCCTTCGCGCATGAACCGCTGGGCAAACTCCTCATCCGTAGTGAGAATCGGCTTGATGACTTTCAGGGCGACATGACGATGCAGCGACTCCTGCAGGGCCAGATAAACAATCGCCATACCGCCCTGGCCGAGTTCACGCTCGATTTGATAGCCTGGAATTTGCATTAGGTTGAATCCCGCTCTTGTCAATGACCGCGTTCCTGCGGCGCGATAATTCCGGTCCGCTCCGGCGAAGCCGGCCTATTTTAGCTTAACCGGGCTGCTTCTGACCCAGTCAAGTTCTGACCCAGTCAAGCCCGGCGGGCAAATGCGGCGGGCAATTCGTCCAACTGGCTGACCACCACGTCCGGCTCGACATCCCACGGATCGAATACCGCCTCTGGCTGGCGCTTGACCCAGACCGCCCGCAAGCCGGCCGCCTTGGCCCCGATCACATCCCAGGCGTTGCTCGACACCAGCCAGGTATCGCCAAGCGGCTGTCCGGTGCGTTGCGCCAAGTAAGCGTACACCGCCGGATCGGGTTTGAAGGTGCGGATATCATCGACGCTGACCACATCTTCGAGATGCGGCAAAACCCCGGCGTTGCTCAACAGCGCCCGAATACTGGCTTCCACCCCGTTGGAAAACGCCACCAGCCGATGCCCTTGCGCCTTGAGCACGGTCAGACTGGCGACCACCTCCGGGAAGGTCGGCAGATAGAGATACGCTTCCAACAGCCGATCATGATCCGACTCCGGCAATTCACAACATAGCGCCTGCTGGGTATAGCGCAGGGCCTGCCGGGTGCAGACATCAAAATCGACATAGCGCTGCATCAGACCGCGCCGGAACGAAAATTCGAGTTGCTTGGTCCGCCACAGATTGGCGAACGCTACCGCCTGTTCGCCAACCAGCGCCTGTAATGGCTCGGCCAGCGCCAACGGGTCTACCAAAGTGCCGTAAACATCAAATCCCAGTGCGTAAGTCGGGGGTTCCATAAAGTCTGCTCCGTTTATTAAACCTGTTGCCGGTTATACCACTTCTCAACTTAGCCTAATGCAACGCCCAATGCCATAACGCGCCAGCGATGATGGAGAACCGGGTGATGCGCTCGCGCGGACTGCGCCTGCTGACTCTGTTGATTATTCCCTTCTCGCGGTGTTCCACCCGGCGGCAAGCCTCCAGTCAGTCAACAAGCTGTCTGATTTTCGCCGCTTGCCGCTTGCCGCTTGGAGACTTCTTCATGCTTAGGCTAGACTCGGAAAGTAGCAGCGTTGGCGATAGACTCTGCCGCGCTTAAGATTCGTCAAGCAATTCAGAGGACTGATTCATGTCGAAGCAAAAAGACTCAAACAAGCACTCTGCCAAGAAGGTTGAGAATCCGCCTGCCGCGCCGGCCAAGCCCGCCGCTCCAGCCCCGGCAAGACCGGTCGAAGCCACCAAGCCTGCCGCTCCAGCCCCGGCTCTAACCAAAGCGGTCGAAGCAGCCAAACCGGCTGCGCCGGCCCCAGCTAAGTCGGTTGAAGCTACCAAGCCTGCCGCTCTGACTCCTGCACCGGCAGCAGCCAAACCCGTCGAAGCGGCTAAGCCTGCTGCCCCGGCCACTAAACCAGCGGCTCCGGCCAAACCGGCGGAAGCCGCCAAGCCCGCCGCCAAGGCTGAAAAACCTGCCGCCGCCAAGGCTGAAAAACCTGCCGCCGCCAAGGCCGCTAAACCGGCGAGTTCAGCCAAGCCCAGCGCTATCGTCACGACCATCGTCGCCAAATTCGACGTTGGGCATGGCAACACCATGCATATTCGTGGCGAAAACGCCGGCTTGAGCTGGGATGCCGGGGCGCCCATGGTGAACGCTGGACGTGATGTATGGGTTTGGACTACAGATCAAATCGCGGAAGGCATAGTGGTCTTCAAGTTGCTGATTAATGACGAAGTCTGGTCGGAAGGCGAAAACCTGTCGGCTTCAGCGGGAGAAACCACGACGCTTACGCCCACATTCTAGCCGGGTCATCAGCGGGCCGCTCGCCGAAACTCCGGTGAGCGGCCCGTTGCGTTTTTCTACCCGCATTCCCGCCGCAGCCGTTCCCACTCGGTCCGCGACCGGGTCACGCAATCCTCAATCGCTACCCCGGTGAAATAATTGCCGGTCAGCGCCAGTCGAGTCCCCGCCAGCGCCCGATCCACTGCGCCGATTAAATCGCTCTGTCCAACTCGCAATGCCGGCAACTGGTTGGTTTTACTCACCACATTCGTCAATTCCTGGCGCGGCAGTCCCAAGATCCGGGCGATGCAGTCCAGCTTGCCGCTTTCATCCAGCGCCCCCGGACGAAAATGGAAGGTAAAGCCACGCCAAGCCGGATCAGGGACGGTATCGCGGGACACCACCGAATAAAACGCTGCATTCCGCCCGATCAAGCCGGCCACTGGTGAAATTTTCAATGACGCTTTGGGAATAGCCACCCCGACCGATTCCACCCATGCAGTTTGAATCTGCGCCAGGGCCGCGCTCAGTTCCGGGAAATCATGCTGGAGCAAGCGGGCCGCCTCAGCCGCTGGCGTCGCCAGGCACAGCGAGCGGGCGCGGTATTCGCCGTCGTCAGTGGCGATACTGAAACCCTCGTCCGTCTGCTGAGTGGCCTGCACGGTTTGGCCGTATTGCACCGGAAGGTCATTCGCCAACGCCTCGGCGATGGTTTGCAACCCGCCCGCTATAGTAAAGCTGCGCGGGAAATCCTTGCGGCGGGGTCGGGGATTGAACAGGCATTCAGCGGGAAATTCGCCGGCCGGCTGGCAAATCACCGCGTTGAAGGCCGGTTCAAACACGGTAGCGTAATTGCGCGGACCGACGATCCGCCCAAAGTAATCAGCGACGCTGCGCCCGGCTTTTTTCAGTCCCAACAGCCGGAACGGGGCCAGCAACAATTCGGAAAAATGCAATTGAGAGGGAATGCCGCGCACCACCCCGTCGGCCAACATACGGAAACCCACCTTGACGCGGGGCCGCAATCGATCCAGCGCCCGCGCCGCCTCCAGCATCGCCAGCAGATTGCCGTAGGAATTGAAAACGCTGTGCGCTCCTAATTCCAGCCAGAATCCATCCAGTTCGCCACTGAACCGATGCGAATGCAGACAGCCGCCAGCCTGGCGCTCCTGTTCCAGAATCAGCACTTTTAAGCCAGCGGCGGCGGCGGAATGGGCCATGCTCAGGCCGCTGATGCCCGCACCAATAATCAACAGGTCATAAGGGTGTTCGTTTCCTTCTCCTGTTATGGGAAAGGGGCGGGAGATAAGGGGCATAACCGGCTCCGGGAAAGTGAATAACCGCCGGTGATTCTCGACACCCACAGCGCAACGGTCAAGTTAGCCAAACCGTGCTAGGTGTATTGTTGCGCTTTTGCTTAGGCTTGAACGGTTTACCACTCTGCAAAGGAAACGTTATGAATATCGCCTCCTATTTCGCCAAAGACCTGTTTCAGGGCAAGACCGTCTTTATCACCGGCGGCAGCAGCGGCATTAATCTCGGCATCGCCCGCAACTTTGCCGCAGTGGGCGCCAATCTCGGCATTGTTGGCCGGGCGCAGGCCAAACTCGATGCGGCGGCAGCGGAACTGCGAGCGCTGGGCGCGCGGGTCTCAACCCATTCCGCCGATGTGCGCGACTACCCGGCGCTGGAGCACGCCATGCGGGAGTGCCGCGAGGAACTGGGATCGATGCACACCCTGATTTGCGGCGCTGCCGGCAATTTCCCGCTGGCGGCGGAACAGATCAGCCCCAATGGCTTCAAGTCAGTGATTGATATTGACCTGATGGGATCGTTTCACGCCTGCCGGGCCGGTTTTGAACAACTCAAGGAGACTCAGGGCAATATCATTTTCATTTCCGCCGGCCAGGCGTTCATGCCCTACGCTTTTCAGGCCCATGTCGGCGCAGCCAAGGCCGGGATCGACCAGATGATGCGTAATCTGGCGCTGGAATGGGGTCGGTTCGGCATCCGTTGCAACAGCATCGCGCCTGGCCCGATTGAAGGCACCGAGGGCGTTCGCCGCCTGGTTCCCGCCGGCAGCGCTGACAAGCTGAAGAGGATGATTCCGCTGGGCCGGTTCGGCACCCCGGACGACATCGGCCAACTGAGCGTCTTTCTGGCCTCGCCATTGGCCGCTTACATCACCGGAACGCTGGTTGTCGCTGACGGCGGCCAGAATCTGCCCGGTTCCGGGGCGTGGACGCAGTTGATCATGGCGGAAATGGCGAAGGCCGGAAAATAGCAGGATGTCGCATAGCCTGGGCGCAACGCCCAGGCTATTTTGTCGCACCCTTGACCCGCGCCCGGTGCTTACCCGAGTAATATGGTCAGAATTGTCAGAATTTCGGCATAGCCTGTCATCTTTACGGCATACTATGAATCGTGTGATCAAAACTAAAGTCGGCATCAAGCTCGATCAGGGAAGCACTCGTTTCAGCCCTCATGCAAAAATCGCCCACCGCCCTCCGCGTCAAACTGCTGTATGCGGCCCTGTGCCTGATCCTCACCGTGGTGATGGCGCTGGAGCTGATGGATGCCCATCGCAAGGCCATCCTTGCGGCGGAAGTCCGGGTAGAAAACACCAGCTTGCTGATCGGCGAATGGCTGCGGGGCGCATTCCAGCTTTCCGATTATCTGCTCCGCGATGTCATCAGCCGGGTTAACCCGGAAGAACTGCAATTTCCCGCTTCCGACCCAGAACAGCAGGCGCGGCGCACCGTTTTTTTCCAGCAAAAAATGGCGATGTTGCCGCATCTGATCAATCTGGCGCTGGTCAGTCGCCAAGGATTGGTCACTCACTCCGCCAATCCGGCGTTACCCCTCGGCTTTGACGTCAGCCGCCGCCCGTATTTCATGACGCTCCGGGACGATCCGGCAGTGGAAACTCTGGTATCGCCCATTTTCTGGTCGCAAGCCTACGGTAGCTTCCAGGCTGCCCAAACCCGGCGGATTCATAACCTGGCCGGTGAATTTATCGGGATTGCCGGCGTTAATCTCAGCCTTGCGTTCTTCAATCAGTGGCTGGAGCGGATTGACGTCGGGCCGCATAGCTCGGTGTTAATCATTGATGACCAAATGGCGCTGCTGGCCCGCCGCCCGGCCCTGCCGAACGACCAGATCGGCAAAATCGTCGATGAACCCATCGTCAGGAACCTGATCGCCTCTGACCAGCAAGCGCTGACTTTCGCCATTGACTCGCCCATTGATGGCGTTCATCGCATCTTCAATGTGCGGAAGGTGGAAGGATTGCCCTTCCTGGTGGTCATTGGCGAGGCCAGCGAGGACTTTCTGACTGGATGGGAACACAAGCTGTGGATTTACCTAATCAGCTGGATGCTCATCATGGTCTTGGGGCTGGTGGCGCTGCGGGACTATCTATGGATTAGGAATCATCAGGTGGTCTCTGCGGCAATGACCCAGGAGCTGATCGCTGCCAATCAGCAACTCTATGACGAAATTACCCGGCGCATATTGACCGAGGAAGCATTGCGAACCAGTGAAGCGCAATACCGGCTGCTGGCCGAAAACGCCCGGGACGTGATTTTCCGCATCAGTCTGGTTCCCCAGCGCCGTTTTCTTTATGTCAGCCCGTCCGTGACTATCCTGACCGGCTACACGCCCCAGGATTTTTACGCCAGTTTTGGCTTGTGCCTCAAATGCACCGATCCTGAAAACTACCCACTGCTGGGAACCCTGCTGCTGGGCGAGACCAGTCCACTGGATCAGGTTGCCATGCGTTGTATCCACAAGGATGGTGCGGTCCGCTGGATCGAACAGCGCAGTGCGCCGGTTTTCGATGCCGCTGGGCGGCTGATTGCCCTCGAAGGGATCATTCGCGACATTACCGAGCGCAAGCAGCTTGAGGATCAATTACGGCAGCAGGCGGCCACTGATGAACTGACCGGGCTTTGGAATCGCCGACATTTCATGCAGGCCGGCCGGCAGGAACTCGAACGCGCCCGGCGCTACGGCCAGCCGTTGTCCCTGTTGATGATCGATGCCGATCACTTCAAGCGGGTTAACGACCTGCATGGTCATGCGGTCGGCGATGAAACACTCAGGCAACTGGCCCGGATGATTCGGGAGGCCGTGCGTGAAGTGGACATTCCCGGCCGGTTGGGCGGCGAGGAATTCGCGGTTCTGCTGCCGAATACTGATCTGGACAGCGCTGGTGCTTTTGCTGAACGATTGCGCCGGACCATCGAGCAAAACGCGCCAGCATCGAGCGATCCGATTCCGCCGATCACGGTCAGTATCGGGGTGGCCGCCTATCATCCAACTCTGGACAGCTTCGATGAATTGCTCCGGATTGCGGATGACGCCCTCTATCGGGCCAAGGCCAATGGTCGGAATTGTGTCGTCGAAAAGCTGGAAGTGACCGCTATCTGAATGCAGTGGCGAGAAGGCGGGATCGCCCCGCAGGTTGTGTTTGAGGTGCTGTCGCCGGGCAACCACCCCGGCGCGATGGCGGAAAGACGCAAGTTCTATCAGCTTTATGGCGTCGAGGAGTATTACGAATCCGATCCGGATCGTGGTCAGTTGCGCGGCTGGTTGCGGCAGGGCGATCAGTTTGAGCCGATTGCTAAGATGGAAGGCTGGATCAGCCCGCGCCTGAACATCCGCTTCACAATGGAAGGTCTCGACCTGGTGCTGTACCGCACGGATGGTCGGCGCTTTGAAACCTTCCTCGAATTGGAACAGCGCGCTGGAGCGGCGCAACAACAGGCTGAGACCGAACGCCGGCGCACCGAGGCTGAATACCAGCGCGCTGAAGCTGAACGTCAGCGGGCCAACCGCCTGGCTGAACAATGACGCACTCTGGGCATTGATCCTGACGCGTTGTAGCCGGCGTCTTTGGCGACGGGCAAACGTCAGCGGGCAACCGCCTGGCTGAACAATGACGCACTCTGGGCATTGATCCTGACGCGTTGTAGCCGGCGTCTTTGGCGACGGGCAAAGGTACAATGAGCGCATTCGGTCTTGCTACGCCTTCACCCTCTCCAAGGATTCCTGACCATGCGCTATCTGAGTACCCGGGGCGGATTGGCCCCTACTGCCTTTTCCGACATTCTGCTGGGCGGACTGGCTCCCGACGGCGGTCTGACTCTGCCGGAATCCTACCCTGCGGTTACGCCCGACGAACTGGCGGAATGGCGCGATTTTTCCTACCCGCAACTGGCTTTCGCGATTCTCAGCCGCTTCGCTGACGACATCCCCGCCGCTGATTTGCAGGCGCTGATTGATCAAACCTACACGGCCGAAGCGTTCCGCAGCGAGGCGATCACTCCAATCACGCCCTTGAGCGATGGCATTTGGCTGCTCGGCTTGTCCAACGGTCCGACCTTGGCCTTTAAGGACATCGCCCTGCAATTGCTCGGCAACCTGTTTGAATATGCGCTCCTGAAAACCGGCGGACATCTCAACATTCTCGGCGCAACTTCCGGCGATACCGGCTCCAGCGCTGAATATGCCCTGCGCGGCAAACGCGGCATCCGGGTGTTCATGCTGTCGCCGCATCAGAAAATGAGCCGGTTTCAGACCGCGCAGATGTTCTCGTTGCAGGACCCTAACATTTTCAATATCGCGGTGCGCGGGGTCTTCGATGATTGTCAGGACGTCGTCAAAGCGGTCAGCAATGACGCCGGTTTCAAAACCCATTATGCGATTGGCACGGTCAACTCGATTAACTGGGCGCGGGTTGCGGCGCAGATCGTCTACTACTTTAAAGGCTGGCTGGCGGTCACTACCCACGCCGATCAGCAAGCGTCCTTCGCGGTGCCGTCCGGCAATTTCGGCAATATCTGCGCCGGCTATATCGCCAAACACATGGGTTTGCCGATTCGCCGGCTGATTCTGGCAACCAATGAAAATAACGTGCTGGATGAATTTTTCCGCACTGGAGTCTATCGGGTGCGGCCCACCGATCAGGTCGCGCACACCAGCAGCCCGTCGATGGATATTTCCAAGGCGTCCAATTTTGAGCGGTTCATCTTCGACATGGTAGGGCGCGATCCGGCGGTGGTGCAGGAACTGTGGCGACAAATCGACGTACAGGGCTATTTCGATCTGTCCGCGACGCCTTACTTTCAAACCGTGCGCGAATCCGGCTTTGTGACTGGCTCCAGCACCCATCAACACCGCATGGCCACGATTCGGCGGGTCTATGCAGAATCCGGGATCATCATTGACACCCACACCGCCGACGGGATCAAAGTAGGGCTGGAACACCGTGAGCAGGGCATTCCGCTGATTTGTCTGGAAACCGCCCTGCCGGTCAAGTTTGAAGATTCCATCGTCGAGGCTTTGGGGCGTCCGCCGGAACGCCCGACCGGCTATGAAGACATAGAATCACTGCCGCAACGCTTTACCATCATGGACGCTGATTCAATCGCCATCAAGGACTACATCGCGCAAAACACCGGTTGAGCGGCGGGACTACACTCAGCGGCAACACACTGAGACTGCGCAATGACGCGCTGACCGTCTGGCCACCCGGTTACGCGCCCTGAGCATTGATCCCGACACTCTGGATACTGATTAAGGAGAGACATGACATGTCTGAACAACTGATCGACCGCACCCCGTCCGCCCACTATCACTCATTACTGATCAAGAACCTGCTCGACAATCCGGTGCGCCAGTTTCCCGATCAGGAGATCGTTTACGGCGACTTCAAGCGCCAGACCTATCGGCAAACCCGCGAACGAATCAGTCGGCTGGCCAGCGGCTTGGCGGGACTAGGGGTCAAACGGGGCGATACTGTGGCGGTCATGGACTGGGATAGCCACCGCTATCTGGAATGCTTTTTCGCCGTACCGATGATGGGAGCGGTGCTGCATACCGTGAATGTCCGGCTGTCCCCGGAGCAAATTCTCTACACCATTAATCACGCCGAAGACGACATTATTCTGATCAATACCGAATTTCTGCCGATTCTGGAAACCATCCGCGACCGGATTGAGCCGGTCAAAAAACTGGTGCTGCTGGATGATACCGGCCAGCCTCCGGCGACCCGGCTCGACATCAGCACCGAGTATGAAGACCTGCTGGCGGCGGGCGATCCCGACTATAAATTTCCGGAATTCTCCGAAGAAACCCGCGCCACCACCTTCTACACCACCGGCACCACCGGCCTGCCCAAGGGCGTCTATTTCAGCCACCGGCAACTGGTGTTGCACACCCTGGCGACCGCTGCCGCGTTGCAGGGAACGGGACAGGGCCGTTTCAACCGTGGCGACGTGTATTTGCCGATCACCCCGATGTTCCATGTCCACGCCTGGGGCATTCCCTATGTGGCGACGATGCTCGGCGTCAAGCAGGTTTATCCGGGCCGCTATGTCCCGGAACATCTGCTGCGGCTGATGCAGCGCGAAAACGCCACCTTTTCCCACTGTGTGCCGACCATCCTGCAAATGCTGTTATCCAGCCCTCAGATAGACCATACCGATCTGTCGCGCTGGAAAGTGATTATTGGCGGCGCGGCCATGCCCAAGGCGCTCGCCCAACAGGCCCGTGCCCGGGGCGTGGACATTTTCTCCGCCTACGGGATGTCGGAAACCTGCCCGCTGCTGGTGTTCGCCCAGCTCAAGCCGCATATGCTGGACTGGGACGAGGAGCGGCAACTGGAGATTCGTTGCAAAACCGGCCTGCCGATCCCGATGGTGGATTTGCGGATTGTGGACGAGGAGATGAACGATCTGCCGCATGATGGCGTCACTCAGGGCGAAGTCGTGGTGCGTTCGCCGTGGCTGACCCAGGGTTATCTCAAGGACCCCCGCGCTTCCGAAGCGTTATGGCGCGGCGGCTATCTGCACACCGGCGATATTGGCGTGATCGACGCTGATGGCTATCTGAAAATCACCGACCGGCTGAAAGACGTGATCAAGACCGGCGGTGAATGGATTTCCTCGCTGGAGCTGGAAGATTTGATTCTCAAGCATCCGGCGGTGGCGGAAGCCGCAGTGGTCGGCATTCCCGATCCGAGATGGGGTGAACGGCCACTGGCGCTGGTGGTCGCCAAACTGGAGCAGCCCGTGGATGAAGCGACGATCCGCGCCTGGCTCCAGGATTTCGCCGAGAAAGGCATCATCTCCAAATGGGGTATTCCCGACCGGGTGTTGTTCGTCGAGGGCATTCCCAAAACCAGCGTCGGCAAACTCAACAAGAAAGCGATGCGCGAACAGTACTCTGAGATCATCAAAGGTAGTTTAGTCGATTGAAAACTGAGGAGATTTAAGTCATGACGCGAACCCGCATGATGTTATGGACCGCGCTGACGCTGGGCAGTGGTTTACCGGCGCTGGCCGATGCTCAACAATCTTATCAGCCGCCCGCGACCGGCAGCGATATTCAGTTGTACAGCCGACCGCTGGAAGAAGAGCAAGCAGCGGCGGCCCTGCAGGAATCGCCGGCGCGCCCGCGTCCCGATCTGGATCGGGACGCACCGACCACACTATTGGATCCAGCCCCGGTGCGTCCGGGTTCCGGCTATGATGACCTGCCGCCAACTGAACAGGACCCTGAGCCATTGCCTGCGGAGCGGAGCGTTGACCTGCGCCCAGTGCCTAAAGTGCGCTATGAAGACCTGCCGTCGGAGTCTCCAAACCCGGCGCTCGATCCGCCGCCAATCCCGAAACCGCGTTATGAGGGTCTATCGCAACCTGCCCCTGCCTCGTCGCCACTGGAGCCTGATGAGGATACGGCGGATTCCGATTGGCCGCCGCCCGGCGAACTGCTGCCCATTCAGAACTATCGGGGGATTCGTTATGTATCGGGCGGCGTTGGCGAGGGCGAACGGGCTGAATTAAACGCCCTGTCCAGCCGTTTTAACCTGCGCTTACTGTTTGCGATGCAGGACAGCGGCAGTTATGTCGCCGATGTTCAGGTGAGCATCCGGGATCAGCGCGGCGGATTGGCGCTGGTGGCTGAGTCGAAAGGCCCCTGGTTTTTCGCTGATCTGCCGCCGGGGACGTATACCGTTGAAGCTGAAGCGGAGGGACAAGTACAGCGCCAAACTGTGCGGATTGGCGGGGCCGCGCAATCCCGGCTGAATTTTTACTGGCGCTGAAGGTTAAAACGCCTTAAAGATCGCGGTCATGGTCAGCGCCCAGGAGCCAGGTTGCAGGAGGCGGTGGCGAACCAAGCCAGCGGGGTATGGTCAATCCCGGCTAACTTGACAGTTTTTACCCGGCCATTATTCCCGTTCTACCCCCTGGGAGACTTTCCATCCATGCCCCGATTAAAACAGCCCTTCTGGCTCATCGCCGCCCTCGCCCTGTTCTGGACCGCCTCAGTCCAGGCCGCTGACTATCCCGATTTTGTCACGCTGGTCGAGCAATACAGCCCGGCGGTGGTCAGCATCCAGACCAAGTCAGAACCGAAGGAGCAGGTGAGGCGTGGTCATCCGCAACTCCCCGACGACAGCCCCTTTAATGAGTATTTCAAGAAGTTTTTTGAACAAATGCCTGATATGCGTTCCCAGCCGCAATCCTCGGTCGGCTCCGGTTTCATCATCTCGGCGGATGGCTACGTCGTCACCAACGCCCATGTCGTTGAGGACATGGACAGCATCGTGGTTGGTCTATCCGACCGCACCGAACTGCCGGCCAAGGTGATCGGCAAGGACCGCCGCAGCGATATTGCGCTGCTCAAGGTGAAGACCGACGCCAGCCTGCCGGTGGTTAAAATCGGCGATGCCCGTCAGCTCAAGGTCGGCCAGTGGGTGCTGGCCATCGGCTCGCCGTTCGGCTTCGAGCGCACCGCCACGCAAGGCATCATCAGCGCCCTGGCCCGCAGTCTGCCCAGCGACAACTATGTGCCGTTCATCCAGACCGATGCCGCAGTCAATCCCGGTAATTCGGGCGGCCCGCTGTTCAATCTCAATGGCGAGGTGATTGGCGTCAACTCGCAGATCTACAGCCGCTCCGGCGGCTATCAAGGCGTCTCGTTCGCCATTCCGATTGACGTAGCGATGGAGGTGGTCGAGCAGGTCAAGAGCGGTGGCAAGGTCACGCGCGGCTGGCTGGGCGTCATGATCCAGGAAGTGACCCCGGAACTGGCGCAGTCCTTTAACCTCGACAAGCCGCACGGCGCACTGGTTGGGCAGGTGATGGCCGAAGGGCCAGCGCAAAAGGCCGGCGTCAAGACTGGTGACATTATCATTGCTTTTAACGGCCAGCCGGTGCAGCACTCCAATGATTTGCCGCTGATGGTGGGCCGTACCCGTCCTGGCATCGCCGCGCCACTGCTGGTAATTCGCGACGGCAAGGAGCAAACCCTGACGGTCAAGCTGGAGGAATTGCCCGATGAGAACAAACCCCAGGCGATTGCCGAGCCGCCCACCCACAATCGGCTGGGCCTGATCGTCGGCGAGCTATCCGGCGACAGGCGCAAGAAGGGCGATCAGGGGGTGCTGGTCAAGGATATGGATGAGGGGCCAGCGGCGACGGCCGGGATTCGGACCGGCGACGTGATTGCCCGGATCAATAATGTGGAAGTGACCGATGCCGGTCAGTTTGCGGATCTGGTCAAGGAATTACCCACCGGCCGCCCGATTCCGGTGCTAATCAAGCGTGACAACGGGTCTCTGTTCCTGGCGCTGACCATTCCGGCAGAAGCCAAGCAGCAGTGATTTAACTTTTCGCAGGTTTGTACAGGAAGCCCCCCGTCGGTTGACTGACGGGGGGCTTTTTCATGCGCGGAAATTACCCCGCCTAACCCGGTTGCCAGTATAATTTCCAGTTGCATTGACTTGGATTACCGGCAGTCGCCGCCCATACATTTTCCCCGCCATCATCAAGCCAAAAGAGGGCTTTCCCCGTGCTCGAAAATTATCGCCAACAAGCCGCCGAACGCGCCGCCCAAGGCATTCCCGCCTTGCCGCTGACCGTCCAGCAAACCGCCGATCTGGTGGTGTTGCTCAAAAATCCCCCCAAAGGCGAAGAAGCCTTTTTGCTCGATTTGCTGACCTACCGGGTCCCCGCCGGGGTCGATCAGGCGGCCTATGTCAAGGCCGCATTTTTGACCGCAGTGGCTAAAGGCGAGGCGCAATCGCCGCTGATCTCCCGAGTTCGCGCCACTGAACTGCTGGGCACCATGCTCGGCGGTTACAATATCCAATCGTTGATCGATCTGCTTGATGATGCCGAATGTGCGCCGGCCGCTGCCAAGGCGTTGTCGAATACCCTGCTGATGTTTGATTACAAGCATGGCGTCAAGGAGAAAGCTGACGCCGGCAATGCGCTGGCCCAACAGGTGATGAAATCCTGGGCTGAGGCGGAGTGGTTCACCAGTCACGGCAAGGTGGCGGAGAAGATCACCGTCACCGTGTTCAAGGTCACCGGTGAAACCAATACCGATGATCTGTCACCCGCGCCCGATGCCTGGAGCCGTCCTGACATCCCGCTGCATGGTCTGGCGATGCTGAAAATGGAGCGTCCCGGCATTCAGCCCGATGAACCGGGCAAGATCGGCCCGCTGAAGCTGATTGAATCGCTCAAGGCCAAGGGGCATCCGGTCGCCTATGTCGGCGATGTGGTCGGCACCGGCTCCAGCCGCAAGTCCGCGACCAACTCGGTGCTGTGGTGGACCGGCGACGACATTCCGTTTGTGCCGAACAAGCGTTACGGCGGCTACTGCCTCGGCGGCAAAATCGCGCCGATCTTCTTCAATACTCAGGAAGACGCCGGGGCGTTGCCGATTGAATGCGACGTGACCCAGATGAATATGGGCGATGTCATTGATATTTATCCCTATGCCGGCAAGGTTGAGAAAAACGGCGCAGCGATCGCTACCTTCAGCTACAAATCCGACGTGCTGCTGGATGAAGTGCAGGCCGGCGGGCGGATCAACCTGATTATCGGGCGCGGTCTGACCGATTGGGCGCGGGAAGTAATGAAGCTCGGCCCCAGCCCGATCTTCCGCCGCCCGGTCGCGCCGCAAAGCTCGACCAAAGGCTTCACCCTGGCGCAAAAAATGGTCGGCAAGGCCTGTGGGGTGGAGGGGATTCGTCCCGGCACCTATTGCGAACCGAAGATGACCACGGTTGGCTCGCAGGACACCACCGGGCCGATGACCCGCGACGAACTGAAGGACCTGGCCTGCCTCGGTTTCTCCGCTGATCTGGTTATGCAGTCGTTCTGCCACACCGCCGCTTATCCCAAGCCGGTTGATGTGCTGACTCACCATGATTTGCCCGATTTCATTTCCAGTC
>JADLEK010000082.1 GCA_020846135.1 Gammaproteobacteria bacterium | reverse complement strand
GTCCCACCTCAGCGAGGCGATCTAGATAACCTATTGATTGGCAATGTCCCAGTGTAAATTTCAACCCTCTTGATGGGGTAAAACCGGCTTTACAGGGCAAATTCCACAACAACCCGCGATGAACCTAAATTATTGCGTTCAGGGCTTTCGCTTGGAGATTCATTTATCCATTAGCGGGATTACAACTGCCCTGCATTTCCTATAGCTGAACCCTTTTCAAAGGTCAACCCTGCATTGACAAATATAGTGTCTGACCGGAAAGGTCTGGCCGTTCATGGTAGAGCAGGCGGTTTCCGGCCAGGCACTAAATTAGGTTAACGCCTCCGTCCGAAACCAGCCTGGATCGCCTTTCCCGTGGCATATTCATTGCCCATGTCCATCTTACTTCCATACTGACAGGTATCCACTGATGAACTCACCACCTCTGCGCATTGGCGTAGGCGGACCGGTCGGATCGGGTAAAACCGCTCTGGTCGAAGCGCTATGCAAAACCCTGCGCGACCGCTATCAAATCGCCGTGGTCACCAATGATATTTATACCTATGAGGATGCCCAGTTTCTGACCCGCGCCCAGGCGCTGGAGCCGGAGCGGATCATCGGGGTGGAAACCGGAGGCTGTCCGCATACCGCGATTCGGGAAGACGCATCGATGAATCTGGCGGCGGTCGCGCAATTATGCGAGCGCTTTCCCGATCTGAATCTGGTGTTGGTGGAGTCTGGCGGCGATAACCTTAGCGCCACCTTTAGCCCGGAGTTGTCCGATCTGACGATCTATGTGATCGATGTGGCGGCGGGCGACAAGATTCCCCGCAAAGGCGGCCCTGGCATTACCCGCTCGGATTTGCTGGTGATTAATAAAATCGACCTTGCGCCCTATGTTGGGGCATCGCTGGAAATTATGGAGTGCGATGCACGAAAAATGCGCGGCGACCGGCCCTTTGTGTTCACCAATCTGAAAACCCGGACGGGACTGGACGCGGTGATTGACTTCATCATTGAACGCGGGATGTTGTGAGCCTCAGATGGCACGACTTTTGATAACAACCCCTTGGCGGATTCGCATCCAGCGAACCTTTAACCACAGATTCCGGGGGAAGACTTGATGAGAAATGCCATACCCAATTTTCGCCACTGGCTGGTCGCTGGCGCGTTGACGCTGGGAACCACGCTCGCTTACGCCGCCGACACCATCAAGGTCGGCGTTCTGCATTCGCTGTCCGGGACCATGGCGATCAGCGAAACCACGCTGAAAGACACCGTGCTGATGCTGATCGACGCCCAGAACAAGAAGGGCGGCCTGCTCGGCAAGCAGTTGGAGCCGGTGGTAGTCGATCCGGCCTCAAACTGGCCGCTGTTCGCTGAGAAAGCCCGCGAGTTGCTGCAAAAGGACAAGGTGGCGGTGGTGTTTGGCTGCTGGACTTCGGTTAGCCGCAAGTCAGTCCTGCCGGTGTTTGAGGAATTGAACGGCATCCTGTTCTATCCGGTGCAGTACGAGGGCGAAGAATCCTCCAGGAACGTGTTCTACACCGGCGCCGCGCCGAATCAGCAGGCGATCCCGGCGGTGGACTACCTGATGAAGGATTTGAAGGTGCAGCGCTGGGTGCTGGCCGGCACCGACTATGTCTACCCGCGCACCACCAACAAGATTCTGGAAGCCTATCTCAAGGCCAAGGGGGTCAAGGAAGAGGACATCATGATCAACTACACCCCGTTTGGTCATTCCGACTGGCAATCCATCGTGGCCGACATCAAGAAATTCGGTTCCGCCGGCAAGAAAACTGCGGTGGTCTCAACCATCAACGGCGATGCCAACGTGCCGTTTTATAAGGAACTGGGCAATCAGGGCGTATCCGCCAAAGACATCCCGGTCGTCGCGTTCTCGGTCGGCGAGGAAGAACTGTCCGGGATCGACACCAAGCCGCTGGTCGGTCATCTGGCCGCCTGGAACTACTTCATGAGCGTCAAGAACAAGGCCAATGACGCCTTCATCAAGGAATGGCACACCTTCATCAAGGATCCGAAACGGGTCACCAATGACCCGATGGAAGCCACCTACATCGGCTTTAACATGTGGGTCAAGGCGGTGGAAAAGGCCAAGACCACCAATCCTGACAAAGTCATCGACGCGATGGTCGGCATCGAAGCGCCGAATCTGACCGGCGGCACCGCCAAGATGCTGCCCAATCATCATCTGACCAAACCGGTGCTGATTGGCGAAATCCAGAGCGACGGCCAGTTTGACGTGGTGTGGAAAACCAAGGGCCTGGTGGAAGGCGATGCCTGGTCCGACTACCTGCCGGACAGCAAGAACCTGATCGCCGACTGGGCGGATCCCAAGATCAAGTGCGGTAACTACAACACCGTCACCAAGACCTGCTCCGGGCAGAACGTCAAGTAACACCAATTCCCGGTAGGTTTTCGTATTTCCAGGAAGCGGCTAGGGCGGGTTAGCGTAGCGTAACCCGCCGATGCGATGGACACTCCCTAAAGGCGGGTTACGGGCTAACGCCCTAACCCGCCTTATCTGAATCATAAATATTCCCACGAGAGGTCTTGCCCATGCCTGTTTGCGCCCCGGTTTGGAGATTGATCCTGCTCCTGTTGGCGCTGACTTTGTGCTGCGGGTCGCTGCCGGCGCGGGCCGGCGATGAGGAATTACGCGCTGCGCTGCTGCAATTGCGCGAGGCCGATTTCGACAGCAAGGCCACCCTGATTGAAACCCTGGCGACCCTGGATCATCCCCGCGTCGCCCCGATTCTGAATGCGCTGTCCGCCAGCCAGTTGTACTACCAGGAAGACCCGGAACGGATGGTGATCGGAACCGGCGACGGCGTGGAAATCACCATTGAAGACGCGGTGAGCGGCGCGGCGCTCGGTGCGGTAACCAAGCGCGATCTGGAGCGGATTACCGCCAATAACCGGTTGCGGAGCCTGATTCAGGATCGTCTGGCCAGTCTGGGTTTAGCCAGCCCCGATCCGGTGCAACGGCGGGCAGCGGTTGAGTCATTTTTACGCAATCCCGATCCCGCCGGCGCAGAACCGTTGAAAGCGCGGCTGGCCGTCGAAACTGACCTTAAAATCAAGGAATTGTTGACCCTGTCGCTGGCGCTGGCAGATCTGTCCAGCCCGGATGCGGCGGTTCGCGCCAAAGCCGCTGAAGCGCTCGGCGGGCAGTTACAGCCGGAGATTCGCGGCCAGCTCGCCAAACTCGCTGCTGAAGACCCCGATCCCGCCGCACGCGAAGCCGCGCAACATGCTGTGAGTCGCACTGAATTCCGCCTGCAAATGCTGGGTTGGGCGGAAACCCTGTTTTTTGGCCTGTCGCTGGGGTCGGTGCTGATTCTGGCGGCGATTGGCCTGGCCGTGACCTTCGGGGTCATGGGCGTGATCAACATGGCGCATGGTGAATTGATGATGATCGGCGCGTACACCACCTGGCTGGTGCAGCAATGGCTGCCGGTCAACTGGTCCCTGCCGGTGGCGGTGCCGCTGGCCTTTCTGGTGGCCGGGCTGATGGGCATCGCCATTGAGCGCGGCATCATCCGCTTTCTCTATGGCCGTCCGCTGGAAACCCTGCTGGCGACGTTTGGCGTCAGTCTGATTCTGCAACAGGCCGTGCGGTCGATCTTTTCCCCACTGAACCGCTCGGTCGCCACTCCGGACTGGATGAGCGGCACGATCCTGCTCGGCCCGCTGGAAGTGACGTTGAATCGGCTGATCATTGTGGGGTTCTGCATCGCCGTTTTCGCCGCCCTGTGGCTGGCGTTGCAACGCACCCGGTTGGGGCTGGAAGTGCGGGCTGTGGCACAAAATCGGGCGATGGCGCGGGCGATGGGCGTGCGTTCGGCGCGGGTGGATGCGCTGACTTTTGGCCTGGGCAGCGGCATCGCTGGGGTTGCCGGAGTCGCCTTGTCCCAGTTGACCAATGTCGGCCCCAACCTGGGTCAGAGCTACATCGTGGACTCGTTCATGGTGGTGGTGTTTGGCGGGGTTGGCAATCTGTGGGGAACGTTGGTGGCCGGCCTCTCGCTGGGCGTCGCCAACAAACTGCTGGAACCGTGGGCGGGGGCGGTTCTCGCTAAAATCGTGGTGCTGGTCTTTCTGATCCTGTTCATCCAAAAGCGCCCGCGTGGATTATTCCCACAACGCGGCCGGGCAGCGGAGGTTTAAATCATGTTACTGCCTCGCTGGTTACTCTCCGACCGGGCTGGATTGGTGCTGCTGGCCGTGCTGGTCATCCTTGGCGTGGGTGTCCCTGTGCTGAATTTGCTGGTTCCCGCCGACCATCCGCTGCATTTGAGCGCCTATACCGTGACCGTTCTCGGCAAGTATCTGTGCTATGCCCTGTTAGCCGTAGCGATTGATCTGGTCTGGGGCTATATGGGCATTCTCAGCCTCGGCCATGCGGCATTTTTCGCCTTGGGCGGCTATTGCTTCGGTATGTATCTGATGCGCCAGATTGGAACACGCGGGGTCTATGGCGATCCCAATTTGCCCGATTTCATGGTGTTTCTGAACTGGACCGAGTTACCGTGGTATTGGTCCGGCTTTGGCCACTTTGGCTTTGCCCTGCTGATGGTCATGGTCGTTCCCGGCCTGCTAGCTTTCGTGTTCGGCTG
>JADLEK010000081.1 GCA_020846135.1 Gammaproteobacteria bacterium | reverse complement strand
GTCCCACCTCAGCGAGGCGATCTAGATAACCTATTGATTGGCAATGTCCCAGTGTAAATTTCAACCCTCTTGATGGGGTAAAACCGGCTTTACAGGGCAAATTCCACAACAACCCGCGATGAACCTATTTTTTTATTAATAGCTGAACAATGTCAGTTAAATCCCAACGGGTTTTTATTTTCGAGTATTTCCAGGTAGTTCAGGGCCATCATAACGTAGCGTCAATCTACATCGTGGACAGCACCGCCGGCATTAGCGAAGCTGCCTGCCTTGAAATACATTGGCACGAGATCTGGGTTCAGTTCTATTCCGCGCCTGGTGTTCTTCGCAGCGCTCAATCAAGGCAATGCTCTCAAGTGTAGGTCAAGGCAACCAGGGGCGAGAGGTTATATAACCGTTGATAAACTACGGCTTTTCAGCCTGCCCAGCGCCCGCGCCCGACCCGGCTCAGGCCCGCAGTATCTGGATGATCCGCCACTTCGCTAAAACCGCGTTCCCGCAACAGCCCCGGAACCGCCTCACCCTGATCATAGCCGTGCTCCAGCAATAACCAGCCACCCGGTTTCAGTACAGCGGGCGCTTGGGTAATGATAGTCCGCAAGGCGTCCAGTCCATCCGGGCCGGAAATCAGCGCGGCAGGTGGCTCAAAGCGCAATTCACCTTGCCGCCAGCGCGGATCGGCAGCAGCGACATAAGGTGGATTCGCAGCGATCAGATCGAAAAACTCCCCGGCCAGGGGCGCGCACCAGTGACCTTGTCGGAACTCAACATTCGCGATCTGCAACCGTTCGGTGTTACGCCGGGCCACGGTCAAAGCCGCCGGACTTTGATCGGTCGCCACGATCCGCGCCCGGGGCCGCTCCACCGCCAGCGCCAGGGCAATCGCACCGCTGCCGGTTCCCAGATCAGCGATGGCTACAGATTGATCCACTGGCAACCGCTCCAGAGCCAGATCCACCAATAACTCAGTTTCAGGACGGGGAATCAGAGTGTCCGGCGTGACTTCCAGTTCCAGCGACCAGAACTCGCGCCAGCCTGTTAGATACGCAACCGGTTCGCCATTTAGACGGCGCTCCAGCCAGGCGGCGAAACGCTCGGCCAGTTCCGGTTCCGGGATCCGTTCCGGCCAGGCATATAAGACACTGCGGGGACGGTTCAACGCTGCCGCCAGCAACACTTCAGCATCCAGACGCGGGGTTGCGCTGACGCCGATCAAGCGCTGAGTGGCGGTGGCGCAGAGTTCAGCCAGAGAGCGGTTATTGCGCATCGGACGCACTCAATGGCTGTCCGACATGCCGGAACGTCATTAGACGGATGCGGCGACGGTTTCCAGGCCATGCGGGCGTTGCGGGTTCCGGTAAGCTATGGTTCACCTGATTTTCCGACCATTAAGCAAGGGGTAATTATGGACGCTGCATTATGGGCTACCGGTCTGGCCGGGGCCGCTTTCTTCATCAGCCATCTGGGCCTGGCCCATCCGCCGGTCCATGACCGGATTGTCGGGCGCATCGGTGAAAAGGGCTTCCAGGGTGTTTATCTGCTGGCGACGCTGGTCACGCTGGGTGGGATGATCGCCGGTTATATCTACGCTCCCCACCATCTTTATCTGTGGATTCCGGGACCGGGAGTCCGGCATCTGCCGCTGCTGATCATGCCACTGGCGTTCATCTTGATCGCCGGCGGCGTACTGACGCCAAACCCGTCGGCGCTGGGGATGGAAGGAAATCTTGATCGGGCTGATGCGGCGCGCAGCGTATTGCGGATCACTCGCCATCCGGTGATGTGGGGCCTCACCTTGTGGGCGACGGTGCATATTGTCGCCAATGGCGATCTGGCTTCACTGCTGTTTTTCAGCGGATTTCTGCTGACGGCGCTGCTCGGTTCGTTGCATCTGGACTGGCGGATGGCGACCACCGAGGGTGAACGCTGGCAACGCTTTGCCGCAGTGACTTCCCATGTGCCTTTCGTGGCGATTCTAAGCGGTCGCCAGACCTGGGGTTGGGCTGAACTGGGCCGACCAGCCGCCTGGGGATTAGGCGTTTTCGTCGTGTTGCTACTGCTGCACCCCTCTCTATTTGGGGTGCGTCCGTACTGACCGGACGGTTCAGGGCCGCTTCAGGCCATGGCGCTGAAGCTACTGGAGGTATTTTCGGTAGCGCTGGAGCTGGCTGTGGTGCGATAGGCGCTGAGCTGGCGCTGGGCCAGTTCCATCTGCGCCTGGGTAATGCTCATTGATGCCCCTGCTGCTACCGACCGATCTTGTGGCGACGGATCTGCGGGGGCCAGCGCAGCCCGCTGGACCTGGCGCAATTTCTGGATGGTCGCCGCCGGATCGCCCGGCACGGCTGAACGGTCGATGCTGACTTCGCCGCCCGTCGCATACGCCCTGCCGTCCGGCCCGGTGGTATAGGAAAACCGGGCGCCGCCCCGCACATACATCCCGCCCGCCGCCACATGCGCGGCCTCATGAGTGCGGACTTGCTGGTCCCGTTGCGCCAACTGGCTGACTACAGCAGCCGTCCGGGCATCCTGCGGTTGTTGCGAACTGGCGGTTTTAGCGTCTTGCAGTCGTTTTGAATCGGCAGTCTTGGCATCTTGCGGCTGCTGCGAATCGGCGGTCCTGGCGTTTTGCTGTTGCGGATCAGCGGCTTTTGCGACGGGAGCCACTCTGCCAATCGCCAAGGCAAACCGGTCCACCGCTGGAAAGACGGTTGACCAAACGCCAGCGACTCCCCCAATCCCGCCCATGGTGCCCTCCGTACTGCACAACCGCGATGGGTGATTTACCTCTAAATTTTAGACCAGCGGACGCGAATGCAAGTTGCGGTAGAACGCCAGATGAGTCTTTGCCAAGCTGTTTTGGGGCTAACCCCGCTCCCAGGCGAACCCGACCAGATTGAGCTGCTCGCGGCTGCAATCCATCCCGATCAGGGATCAGGGTCACCGGCTGTCCGATATAGCCCCGGGTTTTGATCTGCTCCAGCGCCCGCTATCCACCGTCGTCCTCGGCCAGCTTGAATTCCAGTAGCCAGATCCGCCCCTGGTATTCAATGACTAAATCGACCTGCTTATGGCGGCGGACTCCAGCGCGGATGGCGACGGTAGCGGGGGACTATAACGCAATGGCAAAACGCCCGGCCAGGAACCGCCCAAAACCGCCATGGTGTAAACTGCTGCCGCTGAACCGCCGCTTCTGGCGCTCCCTCTTCAGGACCCTCATCGCCCATGTCTACCCTCCCCGCCGCCCCTGCCGATTTCGCCCCATTACGCCTGCGCAAGGATGAAGACCGCCGACTGCGCACCGGTCATCTGTGGGTTTACAGCAACGAAGTAGATGTGGCGGCGACGCCATTGCGCAATTTCCAGCCGGGCCAGCCGGTCGCGATTCAATCCAGCAACGGCAAGGTCATCGGCACCGGCTATATCAATCCCAATGTGCTGCTGTGCGCCCGCCTGGTCAGCCGCGATCCCGATCATCCGCTCAGTCCTTCATTGCTGGTGCATCGCCTGAACGTGGCTTTGAGTCTGCGTGAGCGACTGTACGACCGACCCTTCTACCGGCTGATCTACGGCGAGGGCGACGGGTTACCGGGGCTGATCGTCGACCGTTACGGCGACCTGTGCGTCGTACAGATCGCTACCGCCGGCATGGATCGCATCAAGGACGACATTCTCGCGGCTTTGCACAAGGTGCTGAAACCAGCGGCGGTGCTGTGGCGCAACGATGGCCCGATCCGGGAACTGGAAGGACTGGAGCGCTATGTCGCCGATGCCGCCGGCGTGGTTCCCGAACTCGTTGAAATTGAAGAAAACGGTCTGCGCTTCCAGGTGGTGCCGAAGACCGGGCAGAAAACCGGCTGGTTCTACGATCAGCGCGATAACCGCGCCCGGCTGGATCGGTATGTTACGGGCCAGCGGGTGCTGGACGTGTTCAGCTATACCGGGGCCTGGGGGATTCGGGCCGCAGCGCACGGGGCGCGGGAAGTGGTCTGCATCGACAGCTCCGCCGCCGCGCTGGAGCAGGCGACGATCAACGCCGCGCTGAACGGGGTGAGCGACCGGGTTCAGGTGCGCCAGGGTGATGCGTTCGAGGCGCTGAAAGCGCTGCGCGAGGCCCGAGAGCGGTTCGACGTGGTTATCGTCGATCCGCCGGCGTTCATCAAGCGTCGCAAGGATTTTAAGGAGGGCGCGCTGGCCTACCGGCGCATCAATGAAATGGCGATGCAGGTGCTGGAACGCGACGGGCTGCTGGCAGCCTGTTCCTGTTCGCAACTGATGCCGCGTGAAGCGCTGGCGCAAGCCTTGCTGCAAGGTTCACGGCATCTGGATCGCAGCCTGACGCTTCTGGAACAGGGCCAGCAGGGGCCGGATCACCCGGTCCATCCGGCTATCCCCGAAACCGATTATCTCAAGGCGATGTTTGCCCGGGTGTTGCCGGCGTAAAGCGGGGTTGACCCCAGTGATTTCCCATCAAAAATCAGCCACGGAAAGACACGGAAGGACACGGAATACCCTGAAAAAGGATTGTTCCGTGTTGTTCCGTGTTGTTCCGTGGCTAAAGCCCTTATGTCTAGCAACGCTGATGTCGCTCGGTCTCGCCGGCATGGCTCAGGGACAGAATGCGCCGGATGACCTGATTCAAGCGCCCGCCGCGATCAGCATCCCGCTATTGCCCAGCTCTGCTCAGCGCAATTCGCCGCTGGGGATCAATATCACCGGTCTGGCCTACTGGAGTACCGAATGGCCGCTAATCGACGATATGAAACGCTCCAGCGCGTGGCTCCCTCAGTGCAATCCGCAAAATTCCAGCCAGTGTAACGGCAGTGAATGGGATACCCACGAACAGACCCACCTCGACCTGGATGCCAACGGCTGGATTCGCAGCCTGCCGGCGGCGACCGATTCCACGGTTCGTTATCGCACCGTCGCGACCCTGATGCTGCAAGGCGATGGTGGTTCGCATCCATCGGGCCAATACACGGTGTTCTATGACGGCGAAGGGGTGATCAACTATCAGTTCGATGCCGTCAAAAACGCCCCACTGTCCCAACCCGGTCGCGACGTGCTGGACGTCAAGCCGGGAACCGCCGGCATTCTGCTGATCATCGCCGCCACCGATCCCGCTAAAACCGGCAATTACCTGCGCAATATCCGAGTTATCCGTCCGGGCGGCATCTGCAACCACGATCCCTTTGCCTACGCGGAAAACGCAGCCGCCTGCGAGGCCGGAGGTGGCGTTTATACCCCGTTTACCGATCTGGCCGAAGGTCAGCGCTTTCACCCGCTGTTTCTCAGCGACCTGCGCCGCTATCGGGCGCTGCGCTTCATGGAGTTGCTGAACACCAATAACACCCCGG
>JADLEK010000080.1 GCA_020846135.1 Gammaproteobacteria bacterium | reverse complement strand
GTCCCACCTCAGCGAGGCGATCTAGCTAACCTATTGATTGGCAATGTCCCAGTGTAAATTTCAACCCTCTTGATGGGGTAAAACCGGCTTTACAGGGCAAATTCCACAACAACCCGCGATGAACCAATTTTGTTATTAAAGAAATTATGGTTCTTCGAGGATTCATGTGGAGCTAGCTAGGCCTCCCAAGGTTGATTTGGGTCTGCCTTGCTGTTCGTGGTTGGATCGATGCCATTTAAGATCAATCGCTTATTGATAAGATATATGGTAAATCATTGTTAATGAGACACTAAGCCCCGGTTTCCACAACAATCCACGAAGAACCTTAAAATAATAGAGAATAATTGATGATTTTACAACCTGTAAAGGACTGCTATATATCGCGGGCGCTGCATAATCTGAGTGAATCCGGGCTGATTAGCGTGAAAGGAAAGTGGATTGCCGTGGTGGATGCAGTCGGTCTTAGTCAGAATCACTTTTCCAGCCTGCCCTGCGATGCCCGTGCGAATCACCCACTCATAACCCCATTTTCCCTTCCGCAACGTTTATACCGGGGAATCCCCAACCACTGTGGAGAATCTCGATGAACCGAACCCTGTTGTCCTGCTGCGTTTTTGCCGCTGTCACCCTGCTGCTGGCCTGCTCGCCGAAAACCGACCAGTCCGCAACGCCACAATCGAGTAAAGGCGACGCTGCCAACAAGCCTGCCGTTGCGATGGAACGGGAAGAAATGGTCCGTCCGTCGCTCAGGCCCGCTGAACCTTTGCCGGAAGCGGTCCCGCCGCCGCCTGCGCCGATGCAAACTGCGGGTGGTGGGCGAGCAAACCGGGGAGCCGAAGCCAAACTGGTGGCCACTGCCCCAGCAGCGCCTCCGCCGCTGGATCAGCTCCGCGCCGCCAGTCAGCCGACTGACCGCGAGCAGTATGCCCATCAGGAAGACAACCCGGTGAAACGCGCCGCTGAACTGCCGGTTTCGACCTTCAGCATCGACGTGGACACCGGCGCTTACGCCAATGTCCGCCGCTTCCTCAATCAGGGTCAGTTGCCGCCGCGCGATGCGGTGCGGGTTGAGGAGCTGATCAACTATTTCGATTACGACTACCCATTGCCGGACAGTCGTCAGCCGCCATTCCGGGTCAGCACCGAACTCGCGCCGACCCCGTGGAACCCGAAAACCCTGCTGCTGGCTATCGGCATCAAGGGTTACGACGTGCCCAAAACCCAGCTCCCACCCGCCAATCTGGTATTTCTGGTGGACGTATCCGGTTCGATGGAAGCGGCGGACAAGATCGGCCTGCTCAAACCGGCGCTGAAGCTGTTAACCCGGCAACTGCGGCCCGAAGACAAGGTCGCGATTGCGGTCTACGCCGGGGCGGCGGGGGTGGTGCTGGAGCCGACCTCCGGCACCCAGAAAGCCAAAATCGAAGCGGCGCTGGATCGGCTCAGCGCCGGCGGTTCCACCAACGGCGGGGCCGGCATTCAACTGGCCTACAACCTGGCCCGCGAGAGTTTCGTCAAGGACGGGGTCAACCGGGTGATTCTGGCCACCGATGGCGATTTCAACGTCGGTACGGTCAACTTCGAGGCGCTGAAAAATCTGGTGGAGACCCAGCGCAAAAGCGGCGTCGCCTTGACTACGCTGGGGTTTGGGAGCGGCAACTATAATGATCAGTTGATGGAGCAACTGGCTGATGCCGGCAACGGCAACTACGCCTACATCGACACCCTGCAGGAAGCCAACAAGGCGCTGGTTGAACAAATGAGCGCGACGCTGCTGACGATTGCCAAGGACGTGAAGATTCAGATCGAATTCAATCCGGCGCTGGTCGAGGAATACCGGCTGATCGGCTATGAAAACCGGGTATTGAAGCGCGAGGATTTCAGCAATGATGCGGTGGACGCGGGCGATATTGGCGCGGGTCACACGGTTACGGCGCTGTATGAAATCGCCTTGAAAGGCAGTGGCGGCGCATTGACCGAACCGTTGCGCTACGGCAAACCCGCCGATGGCGCTGTCCCGCAGAACGCCGAAATCGCTTTTCTGCGCTTGCGCTACAAACAGCCCGATGGCGAAACCAGCCAGTTGCTGGAATGGCCGATCCGCCGTGAGCAGGCGCTCAAGGACGGGCAGGCGGCCAGCGACCGGTTCCGGTTCGCGGCGGCGGTGGCCGGCTTTGGGCAACTGCTGCGCGGCGGCAAGTACACCGGCGCTTTCGGCTATGACGAAGTCCAGACCCTGGCCCGCACCACCCGGGGCGATGATCCCTACGGCTACCGGGGCGAGTTCCTGAGTCTGGTTGGACTGGCAAAGTCGCTGACTCCTGGTAAAGGTAGCGAGGAGTCAGGACAGATGATCCGGTAGCGGTTAAAACTACGCCTCCTGAATCCATGTCCATTAACGGCGATGCCGACGAGACTCTCATGCTGTGCTATCGGGATGGCGATGCCGAGGCGTTTGCGCGGCTGTATGCCCGCCACAAAGGCCCGCTGTATCGCTATCTGCTGCGCCAGTGCGGCCCATCGGCCATCGCCGAGGAACTGTTTCAGGATGTGTGGCTGAAACTGATCGCGGCCCGTGCGGGTTATACCGTACAGGCCAAATTCACTACCTGGCTGTACCGCCGGCGCATAACCGGCTGGTTGATTATTACCGCGTCGCCAGCCGCAGCCTGCCCGTGTCCTATGCCGACGATTGCCCGGAATGGAACGACCTTCCTACACCCAAATGATCCCCGCCCCAGGATTTACCTGCGCGACCCTCTGACCGACTGGGCCAAAGCCGCCCTGACCCCGGGCAGCCTGGTCCTTGCCGATGGGTTGGCCTGCTTTACCGGGGTAATAGCGGCGGGGTGTAGCCACCAGGCCCTCATCATCGGCCTGCGCAAACCCAATCAGGTTCCCGAGTTCCGTTGGGTCAATACCCTTCTGGGCAATCTCAAAACCAGCCTCAGCGGGGCTTACCATGCGTTTGATTTCGCCAAATACGGAACTCGCTACCTGGCCGCCTTTGCCTACCGGTTTAACCGGCGCTTTCACCTCGACACCCTTCCGGCCCGCCTGCTCGTCGCCGCCGCTGCCATCGGACCGCGCCCTGCCCGTTGGCTTCGGCAGGCTGAAGAATCTTGCGAATCAGGAAGCGCATTGACGCCCTCATAGTCGCCTTGCCACAGGGTCAGCCCCATCCCGACGCCTGCCAGCAGTCGTCCGGTTTCCTCGATGTAGGTATCGCCAATCAGTTGATAAACCCGGAACACCCGGTCTGATAGCCGCCGCCACGGATCGAAGATCGCGTAATGCGGCACCCCGGCTATCGCGTACTTGCACAATTTAGCGTTCCTTGCCCGCGTTCGTCAGACCCGAGAAAGTGGGTATGACGAAAAGCCGGAACCGTCAATGCGAAAACCTAACGGGAATTTGGTATCAGCTTGCGCCTCCATGGCATTCGCGGATAATCCGCGCTTTCGCCGTAACGGACATTTGCTGATGTGGTTCAGGAATCTGACGCTGTTTCGCCTGGTTGAACCCTTGCCGCTGGACGCCGAATCGCTGGCGGCCAAGCTGGAGTCTCGCGCCTTCCGGCCCTGCCCCAGCCATCAGCCCAGTTCCACCGGCTGGACTCCGCCGCTGGGCCGCAAAGCGCGGGACCTGATCCACGCCACCGCCGACCAGTGGCTCCTCTGTCTGCGCGTTGATGAAAAAGTGTTGCCCGCTATCGTGATTAATCAGGCATTGGCCGAACAGGTCGCGGTGATTGAGGACGACCAGCGGCGGTCGGTGCGGCGGCGCGAGAAACAGGAATTGCGCGAACAACTGGTGCATGAATTGTTACCGCGCGCCTTGACTCGCAGCCGGCGCAGCTATGCTTATCTGGATGCTGCGGGGGGCTGGCTGGTCGTGGACAGCGCCAGTCCGCGCGCGGTCGAGGAACTCACCGAAACCTTGCGTAAAACCCTGGATTCGTTGCCGATAGCCCCGCCGAGAGTTAAACAGTCCCCGGCCATGGTGATGACCGCCTGGCTGGTGGCGGGACAGGCGCCGGCGGACTTTGCCTTTGGCGATATCTGCGAGTTGCAGGAGGGTGGCGAGAACGGCGGAGTGGTGCGCTGTCGGGGCCAGGATTTGACCGGTGACGAGATTCGCGCCCATCTGGACGCGGGTAAGCAGGTCACCCGACTGGGTCTGATCTGGAATGAGCGGATCGCGTTTGTGCTGGACGAGATGCTGGCGATCCGCCGGCTTCAGTTCCTCGATGTGGTCCACGAATCGTTGCGGGATGGCGCAGACTCGGCGGCGGCGCTGTTTGATGCTGAATTTGCGCTGATGACCGGTGAGCTGGCGCTACTATTGCCGCGGTTGCTGGAGCTGTTTGGCGGCGAGGCCTGACCGATTCAACTGACAGGGAAACACGGCTTATGAGTACTTGGCAACTGACGGGCGTGATTTTCATAATTGTCGCGGCGCTGGCTGGCGTACTGCTGGTCCGCTACGTCCGGCAATGGAAACAGCGATCCGGGGAACAGTTGGCAACGATCCGGCAGGCCATCGCTGAAAAAACCGCAGCGGAAAAGGCGGCGCTGGATAAAGTCACTGCGGAAAAGATTGCGGTCGCACGGGTGGCGGCGGAACGGATGGCCATGAAACGGGCGGCGATGGAAAAATCAGGGGCCGAGAAAGCAGCGGCGGAAAAAGCGGCAGTGGAACAGGCCATTACCGAGTGGGCGGCGGCGGAACAGGCCGAAGCTGAACGGGTACAGGTGCGGCGGGCGACCGAGGAGCGGCGCGAATCCGAAGAACGGGAAGGGCGATTGCGGGCGGTCGAAGATGCCATCGCGGAATGGGTTGAGGTCGAGCGCGAAGGCAGTCGCCTGGCGGCGGTTTCCCCACCGGTCCCGGGCAAACCGACCCGGTCCGATCAAACGGCCTACACCCGGATCGCAGCTATTCATCAGCAGGTGCGCTCAACTGCGGAACTGGTGGAAAAAGAGACCCAGGAACTGGACTACGTCAAGAACCGGATTCAGGCTGGGGTCGATTTTCTGCCGGTTGAATTCCAGCACACCATTGATGACTGGAAAGCCGGCAAGGTCCTGCGACGCGTCACGCTTGACGATATCAAGCTCAAATTCCGCTACAAGGCCTATTCCGTTGAAGATGGCTATGAACTGCTCTACCTTTATAATGAGTGGCTATCGCAGCAACGGCAAAAACTGCGGGTCTTCATGCGCTTGCTAGGGACCGATGTAGAAAAGTCGGACAGCATTCAGGCCGCGATCGAACGAGCTGAGCAGATCGAGCGCGAGAAATATCTGGAAATGGACGTCGACGTGATTTTCACCCTGCGCGACATCCGGGAGATTGTGGAGAAGCTGTTTGGCATGGAGACCCTGATTAAGGAACTGGAGGAGGTCTGCCGCAAGCGCTCCAACCAGATCATTGCGCCATCGTGGGAAGCCAAGGGCTTGGCGCGATAGGCAGTGGCGCAGGCAAATGACCGCAGCAACGCTATAATCAAGGCGGGCGATTGAGCGGTTCCTGCGCCTTGGCTCTTCTTAATGACTTTCTGGAGAGAATCCTGATGAGAAAAATGCTGTCCCTGCTGTTGTTTTCGGTGCTGGTTACCATGGGCGTTTCCGCTTGGAGCGCCGAGAAAACCCTGAAACTGGGCGTAATCGCCGAACTGACCGGTGACATGCCGGCGGTGGGAACCTCCTGCAAGAACGCCGCGGAACTGGCGGTCAAGGAGATCAACGCCGCCGGTGGTCTGCAAGTCGGCAAGGAAAAGATGAAGGTGGAACTGGTGGTTGAGGATAACGCCGGCAAGGCCGATCAATCCGCCGCCGCCGCCCAGAAGCTGATCACCCAGGATGAAGTGCTGGCGATTGTTGGCCCTAATGCCAGCCGCTACGCGATTCCCGCCTCGGAAATTGCTGAAAGTTCTGAGACCGTGCTGATCACGCCGTGGTCGACCAATCCCAAGACCACCCTGGACGCCAACACCAACCAGCCCAAGAAATATGTATTCCGGGCCTGCTTCATCGATCCGTTCCAGGGTGGGGTGCTGGCCAAATTCGCGCTGGAGAATCTGAAAGCCAAGAAGGCTGCCGTGCTGTATGACGTGGCTTCGGATTACAACAAAGGCATCGCTGAGGTATTCAAGACCAACTACGAAAAGCTCGGCGGCAAGATCGTGGCTTTTGAGACCTACACCACCAATGACAAGGATTTCTCGGCTCAGCTCACCAAGATCAAGGATGCCAAGCCGGACGTGATCTTTCTGCCGAACTACTACAGTGAAGTGCCGTTGCAGGTGCAGCAGGCCAAGCGGCTGGGCATAACCACCCCGTTCATTGGCAGCGACTCGTGGGGCAGCGCTGAATTGCTGAAACTGGGCGGCGCTGAGCTGAATGGCTATTATTTCAGCACCCATTATGCGGCTGACAATGCTGCGCCGGTCGCCAAGAAGTTCATCACCGACTACGAGAAAGCCTATGGGGCCAAGCCGGATGACGTCGCGGCGCTGACCTATGATGCGTTCGGGCTGCTGTTCAACTCGATCAAGGCCGCTGGCAAGGCCGACCGCGAAGCCATTCGCGCGTCCCTGTCCACCTTACCCAGCTACAAGGGCGTCACGGGCGACATGAAGTTCCAGGCTGATTCCCGCGATCCGATCAAGAGCGCGGTGATTCTGAAAATCAAGGACGGCCAGTTCACCTATTTCACTAACGCCAATCCCTAAGCGATTCGGGAACGGTTTGACTACACACGAAGCGGCCCCAATGGGCCGCTTTTCTTTGTTGATCAGCCAGAATAAGACAGGTGCCCTGCTTGAGCGAAGTCATGGTTTACTGGCTTCAGCAAATGCTGAACGCCTTGCAACTAGGCAGTATTTACGCCCTGATCGCCCTGGGCTATACGATGGTCTATGGCATTCTGACCATGATTAATTTTGCCCACGGCGATGTATTTATGGTCGGGGCGTTTTTCTGTTTTCTGGCGGCGACCTATCTGGGGTTGCCGTTTGTGCCGACCCTGCTGCTGACCATGATCGGTGCGGCATTGGTCGGCGTATTGCTGGAACGGCTGGCGTATAAACCGTTGCGAAATGCGCCCCGGGTCTCGGCGATTATTACCGCGCTGGGACTGGGACTGTTTCTGGAAAACTTCACTCTGGCCTTGGCTCCCTATCCCAAACACATTCCTCCACTGCTGGAAAACGTGACCTGGGACATGGGCGGCGTGTCGCTATCCTCGCTACAGGTTCTGATTATTTTTCTGTCGCTGGGTCTGATGTTTCTACTCGATTATGTCGTCCACCGCACTCCAGTCGGAATGGCTATGCGGGCGATTTCCTGGGATAAAACTTTCGTGCCGTTGATGGGGATTCCAGTCGATTTAATCATCTCGGTCACTTTCGCAATTGGCGCGGGACTGGCGGGCGCCGCCGGCGTGATGTATGCCTTGGCTTATCCGGTGATTGATCCGTATATGGGGATCATGGTCGGCTGGAAAGCGTTTATTTCGGCGGTAGTTGGCGGGATTGGCAATATTCGCGGGGCGATGATCGGCGCATTTATTCTGGGTGGAGTGGAGATTATGGTGACGGCCTTCTTTCCCTCGACCTACCGGGATTTTGTCGCGTTCACCCTGTTATTACTGCTGATTGTTGTGCGACCCTACGGGATTTTAGGCAAGCCACGGACGCAAAAAGTATGAGCGCTGTGCTGAAAGACGCTTGGAACGGGCTGCTGGATCAAGCCTGGCTGGTCCCGGCGTTGCTGCTGATCGGGTTCGGCCTGGCTTTCGCCATTCCCGAATACAATCTGCTGAACAAGTACATTCAGTTAGTGCTGATGTACATCGGGATCAATATCATCCTGACGGTCAGCCTGAACCTGGTGAATGGCTACATGGGCGAGTTTTCACTGGCTCATGCTGGATTCATGGCGGTCGGCGCCTATACCGCCGCGCTGTTGACTATGAAAGTACTTCCTGTGGCTGCTTATCCGGTGTTGTTCCCGCTGGCGGTGCTGGCCGGGGGTATCGTGGCGGCCATTATGGGACTCATTGTCGCGGTTCCCTCGTTCAAAATTCGCGGCGATTATCTGGCGATCATTACTTTGGCCTTTCTAATGATCGTCAAATCTGCGATTGAGAATATCGACTACATTGGCGGGCCACGCGGGATTCCCGGCATTAAACGGCTAACCACGCTGCCCTGGGTCTTTTTCTGGACGGTGGCGACGGTGTGGATGATCCGCAACTTCGTTTATTCCAAATATGGGCGCGGAGTTCTCGCGATCCGTGAAGATGAAATCGCCAGCGATTTAATGAGTGTGAATACCAAGCGGGTGAAATTTCTGGCCTTTATGCTGTCGTCATTCTGCGCTGGCATTGCCGGAGCCTTGTTTGCCCACTTGCTGCAATTTATCAGTCCCCGAGTCTTCGATATCATTAAAACCACGGATGTGTTGATCATGGTGTATCTGGGCGGGATTGCCTCGATTGGCGGTTCCATTCTCGGCGCAACGGCCTACACGGCATTAATGGAAGTGTTGCGGCCCTCGACGATGGCGGCGTTGTTCAACTGGCTGCCCGATCTCATTTTCGACCCACTGAATCAGTACATCATTCAGAATCTGGGTGTGTGGCGGATGGTGATCATGCCTTTGCTGCTGGTGCTGGTGATGCTGTACTGGCCACGCGGAATGATGGGCCAGCGTGAGTTTCGCGGCTTTATCCCTCGGCGGGATCGGGATGCGTATCGTCGAATTAATGCTCCGGTTAACGCACCAGGAGAAAAACCATGACCTTGCTGGAGGCGACTCAGGTTCGGCATTTATTCGGCGGACTGTGCGCGGTGGCCGATTTCAATCTTGATCTTCAAGCCGGACAATTGATGGGAATTATCGGCCCCAATGGCGCGGGTAAAACCACGATCTTTAATCTGATCACCGGGGTTTATCAGGCCACCGAAGGCAGTATTCGCTTCAAGGGCACTGAGTTGGTGGGTCTGACCCCGCATCAGATAACGGCGTTGCGGATTGGTCGCACCTTTCAGAATATCCGGCTGTTCCGGGATTTGTCGGCGCTGGATAATGTGCGGATCGCCCATTACGCCCAAGCGGATTACAGTCCGTTGGAAGCGCTGTTGCATATTGGCCGCTATCGTCGTGAGGAACAGCGGATCATTGATAATTCCCGGCGTTTGCTGGCAATCTTCAAGCTGGAGCATTTGGCGGGTGAAATGGCTAAAAATCTGCCTTATGGCCTGCAACGGCGACTGGAAATTGCCCGTGCTTTGGCGATTGACCCGGAGCTGCTGCTGTTGGACGAACCGGCGGCGGGGATGAATCCCAATGAGATCGATCAGCTGATGGAGTTTATTCAATGGATTCGCACCGAGTTCAAATTGACCATTCTGCTGATTGAACATCAGATGAAACTGGTCATGGGGATTTGCGAACGGATCAAGGTGCTGGATTTCGGCGAGACGCTGGCTGAAGGGCCGCCGTTGGCGATTCAGAATGATCCCAAGGTACTGGAGGCTTATTTGGGCCAGGAGTCGGTGGGATGAGTCATCCATCACCAGCCATTCAATTGGAAGTGCGCGATCTGGAAGTCCATTACGACGGCATCCGGGCGCTGCATGGCGTTTCGTTCAGTGTGCCGAAGGGCGAGATCGTCACCCTGATTGGGGCGAACGGCGCGGGTAAGACCTCGATCCTGCGGGCGATTTCGGGATTGACGCCGTACACCGGCGCCATTGCCTTTGAGGGCCAGGATTTGCGGCGGGTCCCGGCGCACCAGATCGTCGGACGCGGCATCGCCCATGTCCCAGAAGGGCGTGGCATTTTCGGCAATCTGACCGTGCAGGAAAATTTGCAACTGGCGACCTGGCAACGCAGCGACAAAGGTGAAATTGCCGCGGATTACGACCGGGTGTTTGCGCTGTTTCCCCGCTTGCAGGAACGACGCGATCAGGCCAGTGGCACGCTTTCCGGCGGCGAACAGCAGATGCTGGCGGTGGGCCGGGCCTTGATGAGCCGGGGGCGACTACTGCTGCTGGATGAGCCGTCGATGGGTCTGGCTCCGCGCCTGGTGCGGGAGATTTTCCGGATCATCGAGGACATCAACAAAACCGGGGTTACGGTGCTGCTGGTGGAGCAGAACGCCAACATGGCGCTGCATATCGCCGCCCGCGCCTATGTGCTGGAAACCGGGGCGATCACCCTAGCCGGAACCGGGCGGGAGCTGCTGGGCGATCCCAGGGTCAAGGAAGCGTATCTGGGCGCATAGCCAGACTCAGAGATAGCTGAACATTTCCAGCGGATAGCGCTTCCCCGCCAGATAATCGTCAATGCAGCGCAACACCATCGGACTGCGCAATGCCGGCCCCAACGCAGCGACCTCATCCCGGGTCAGCCACACCGTCCGCTGAATACCGTCATCCAGCGGTTGATTCAAGTGGTAATACAGCGCCCTTCCGGCAAAGCAGGTGCGGACGAAGGTGTGGCCTTTAGGATGAGTCCAGTAATACACTCCGACCACTGCGCTCACTTCCACTTCCCAGGCGGTTTCTTCCAGGGTTTCCCGAATCGCCGCTGCCGCTAGCGTTTCATGTTCGTCGAGATGACCGGCGGGCTGGTTATAAACCAGTTCTTCGCCGCCGGCATATTCCTCGACCAGTAAAAACTGCCCGTCGCGCTCGATAATCGTGGCGACGGTCAGACGTGGTAGCCATTCCACGGATTCCATAACGCTGATTCCCTACGGTAGTGGTTTGGCAATGGTGAACGCGCCGCGCAGATCGCCTTCCTTAAAACCGTGCGCCTGATCATTTGGATACAGTTCCTTGATTTTAGCGGCGACTTCGGAACTCAGGGTTTCGCCATGGCAATTCAGGCACAGTGCAGCAGTGGGAATCGCTTTCATATAGCGAAAGGTTTTCTGACCCTTGTCATCGTCAATCACCGCGAAAAATTCCAGTTTATCCGCAGGTTCGCCTTGGGCTTTGCGGGCTTCAAATTGCCGAAGCACCGCCAGCTCCCAGTTATCAGGCGCATTGGCGGGATTGCGGGTTTTGAGGCTGGTCCGCCCGATGAGGAACCCTGATTTCTGCGACTGATCAGCGGCGATTTGTTCTGCCTTGTCGTGACAGACCGCAATCCCATTCACCGGACCGCCATTTTGTACGGCCTGTTGCAACGCCTCTTTCAATGCGCCGCCAAATTGTTGCGCAGCGGCGCGACTGGCTTTAACTTCCGGCAGTGCATCGGGGGATTTGGCGGCGGGTTCCTGCCGGGCTTGGGCGATACCGGTTAGCAGCAGTGCGCCAAGGGTGAGCATCAGGGCGGATTTCATAAAAGCTCCGGTTCGATTAAAAGGTGGATATGAGAAAAGTATAGGCGAATCTGCCGTCGTCAATCGCTCTTCAGGTCAGCGCCGCCGCGACCCCACGCAGCGCCGGATTGGCGGCGGTAATCACCCAGGTCGGCACTGCCGCCAGGTAGTCGCTGAACCGGCCCTTGGCTTCAAAGCGAGCGCGGAACGGCGAGCGGTCGAAAAACTCGCCCAAGCGAGGCACGATGCCGCCGCCGATATAAACCCCGCCCTGCGCGCCGAGCGTGATCGCCAGATTGCCCGCCGCAGTCCCCAGCGCCCCGCAGAAGATGTCCAGCACGTCCCGGCAATGGCGGCAGGCTCCGGCTAGCGCCCGGTCCGTGATCACCGACGGCTCCAGCGTCTCCGCCGACCAGCCTTCCAGCTCTGCCAGCGCCAGATACAGATTCACCAGTCCCGGCCCGGACAGCAGCCGTTCCGGCGAGGCATGACCAAAGCGGCGCTGGATAACCTGGGTAATGGCCCATTCCCGCTGATCGACCGGCGAAAAAGTGACGTGGCCGCCTTCACTTTGCAGCGGAATCCAGGATTGCCCCGACCACACCAGCCCCGATACGCCCAACCCGGTACCGGGGCCGAGCAGGCCAATCGGCGCTTCTTCGACCGCAGTTCCCCCGCCGACCGACCGCTGTTCATCAGGATTCAGTAACGGCAGCGCCAACGCCAGCGCGGTGAAATCATTCAGAATTTGTAACCGCTCCAGACCCAGTTCCCGGCCCACCGCTTCGGTCGAAAACGACCAATCGCTGTTGGTGAACTGAATCCAGTCGCCATTGATTGGCGTAGCGACCGCAACCGCGGCCTGGGTTGGGCGGGGTCCGCCAACTGCCGCCAGATAGGCTTGCATCGCCGCGGTCAGGCCCGAAAAAGCGGCGCAGGACAGGGTCTGTTCGGCATAAGGCTGGCGGTTGGCGTCAATCAGGGCGAACCGGGCGTTGGTGCCGCCAATGTCGGCGACCAGATCAGGCGGGGTAGTGAAGGCAGTAGGCATGGCAGGATTCCGGATTGGAAAACGAAGATGATAATGAATCCGTTTGAGTTTAGCGCAGCCATTTTCCTGTTGATCACGCAACTGATCCGTAGCGAAATCGCCTGACCGTTTACAATGCCCGGCGCTGCGTCCTTCCCCCTCTAGGAGTCATTGCCCGATGTCCGTCCTCGCCACTCCCCCGGAAATTTCCAGTCTGCCGCTGAGTTATCGTGGCAAGGTCCGCGATCTGTACGCCATCGACGACCGGCATCTGTTGATGGTCGCCAGCGACCGGCTGTCGGCCTTTGACGTGATTTTGCCCACGGCCATTCCCGGGAAGGGCGCAGTCTTGACGGCGGTTTCCAACTTCTGGTTCGCCCGGAGCCGCGCCATCACTCCCAATCATCTGCAACGGGCGGAAAAAACCCTGGAGGAAGCCTTGCCCGATCCGGTGGAACGGGCTTTGGTAGCCGGGCGGGCAGTGGTGGCGCGGCGACTGAACGGCTTGCCGGTGGAAGCCATCGTGCGTGGTTATCTGATCGGCTCCGGCTGGAAGGATTATCAACGCACCGGCCAGGTCTGCGGGATTCGCCTGCCGGAGGGACTGCGACTGGCCGAGCGGTTGCCGGAGCCGATCTTCACCCCTTCCACCAAAGCCGCGCTGGGCAGCCATGACGAAAACGTCAGCTTTGCGGCGATTGTTGAGCAGATCGGCGCGACCTTGGCTGAGCAGGTGCGGGAGGTGAGTTTGCGCCTGTACCGGGAAGCAGCGGATTACGCCTTGAGCCGAGGCATCATCATCGCAGATACCAAGTTCGAGTTCGGGCTGGATGAACAGGGGCAACTGACCCTGATGGACGAGGCGCTGACCCCGGATTCATCGCGGTTCTGGCCGGTGGATCAATATCTGCCCGGCGTTAATCCGCCCAGTTTCGACAAGCAGTTTGTGCGCGATTATCTGGAAGCGCTGGACTGGAACAAACAACCACCGGGGCCGGAATTACCGCTGGCGATTGTCGAACGCACCGTCGCCAAGTACCGGGAAGCCCAGCAGCGGTTGACGGGATCAGTCTGAACCGGCGGCAACCCGCGCCAAGGTCGCTGCCAAATCGGTAATGATCGACCGGGCTTGTTCCAGCGGCAGTCGGGCAGCATCGAAGTTGATGTTCAGGGTCATCCGCCCGTTGAAGGTGCTGACCGCGTTAAACAGTACATGGCTGAACATCGGCGACAGGGCAAAGGACAGCGCTTCGACCTGAAACGGAGTCGCTGCCGGCAACGGCGCCAGCCGGCCCACATTGCTCGACATCGACACCTGCGGCGCGTTTTCCATCATCCGGGCGAAGCCGGCGATGCCTTCGGGAGTCGCCGGAAACTCGGCCAGCGGCGGAAACAGCTCGAAAAACAGATTGCCGTCGCCACGCTGCATCTGGCGCTTCAGATCGCCGGATATCTCCCGCGCCAACGCCCAGAACTCCGTGTCTGGAGCAATCCGGTAAACACTGGTGACCATGGTTGCGCACAGCAGCGGCGAATCGGCATCCAGCGGCTCGCGTAAATAGCCCCGCAGATCCGCCGGGGTCGTCAAACCCAGCGTGTGCGGCGCGGCATCGCCAAAGGCTCCGTACACCGCCAGCAGTTGCGCGGCGCTGATCGCGCCGTGAACCGTCGCTCCGGCAGCGCGGCACCGCTGGGTCAACCGCTCCAACGGTTCCGGCTCCAGCCGCAAGGTCTGGAGATGTGGCTGCCGGACCGGGGCGCGGCGATTGAAACCCGGCAACTCTTCAAACGCGCCATAGCGCTGCAGCTCAATTTTGCGTTGCGCCTTGAAATTCTGAATGACCTCGGCATCAGCGTAGACCGGCGGATAGAGCGTATGCAAAGGCGGATAGCCGGGGTGTGGCGTAGCAGGTCGATCCGGATTGGCGGTATTCGCCAGAATTTCCGCCAGCAACCGGCAACCGGACCGGCCATCGCCCGCGCTGTGATGGAAAATCAGCGCCACCACCCAGCGCCCGTCGGTCTGGTTGAGGCGGATCACCCGGACCAGCGGGGCGTCGCTCAATGGAAACGGCTGGATCAACGCTTCGGCCAGTGGCGTCTGCCAGTCCGATTCGACGGCGCGGACCAGGTAATCCATCGGCGCATCGGTTGGAACCCAGATCAGCCGCTGTTCGGGGTTAATTGCAATCGTGGCCCGCAGCAGGGGATGTTCCCGCTGGGCGCGGGTCAGCGCCGCCCGCAGCGCCGCATCATCGAGTGGGCCGCGTCCTTCGGCGATCACCATGAAGTTCATCGGGGAGGTGTGATCCAGAAACCAGAAAAACGCCTCGGCGAGATCGAGGCGACGGTTCGGGGCAGGCGCAAAAACCGGAGCGTGTGGTTGATTCATGTCGAGGTCTACCGCAACTCATCAAGGGGAAAAGACAAAGGCGCTTATAGCGCCCTTGTTTAACCCAGTACTTAGGCGATTTCCTGAAAAGAGGATACCCGTCTTGATCCTCACTCCAGCCAAACGTAAGAATTTTAGCCACGAAATAACACGGAATGACACGGAAAAAGAAGGGATTTTCCGTGTTTTTTTCGTGTTTTTCCGTGGCTAATCTCTGGAATGATGATCGATACTCGGATCAGGTATTGATCTTATGGATGGCGCGACCATGAACGGAGAGCGCCGCTTCATGCATCGCCTCATACAAGGTCGGATGGCCGTGAATGGTGCGGGCCAGGTCTTCGCTGCTGGCGTGGAACTCCATCGCCAGCACCGCTTCCTGCACCAGTTCCGACGCAAACGGGCCGATGATATGGCAGCCGAGCAACAAGTCGGTTTCGGCGTGCGCCAGCATCTTGACCATCCCGGAAGCCGCTTCCATCGCCTTGGCTCGGCCATTGGCGGCAAACGGGAAGGTGCCGATTTTGTATGGAATCCCCTCGGCTTTGAGCGCCTGCTCGGTTTTGCCGACCCAGGCGATTTCTGGGTTGGTGTAAATCACCCAAGGAATGGCGTCGTAATTGAGATGACCATGCTGACCGGCGATATTTTCGGCCACCATCACCCCTTCTTCAGATCCCTTGTGGGCCAGCATCGGCCCGCGCACCACGTCGCCAATCGCGAACACCCCAGGCAGGTTGGTTTCACACTCGTCATTCACATGGATATAGCCGCGCTCGCCGAACAGCAGCCCGGCTTCCGGGGCCGCGACGTTGTCCGTATTGGGCCGGCGACCGACCGACACTAGCAGCTTGTCCACCGTCATTTCATGATCGCCGTTCTTGTCCTTGAACGACACTACCACGCCATCAGCGGTCTTGCGGGTCGCGGTGACCCGGGTCTCCAGACGAATGTCCAGCCCCTGCTTGCGGAACTGACGCAGCGCATCGCGGGCGATTTGCTGATCGGCCAGCGCCAGAAAATCCTCGACCGCCTCCAGCATCACGACCTTCGATCCCAGCCGGCTCCACACGCTGCCCAGCTCCAGCCCGATCACGCCTGCGCCAATCACGCCCAGAGTTTTCGGCACCTGACGGAAATCCAGCGCCCCGGTCGAATCCACGATCAGCCCTTCGGCGTTATCCACCCGCGCCGCGCCGATATCGATGGGCTGGGAACCGGTGGCGATAATCACATGATCCGCTCCAACCACTTCGGTTGAGCCGTCGCGGGCGGTGACTTCCACCTGCCGGTCCGCCAGTAGCTTGCCGTGGCCCTGGAGCCATTCGACGCCATTGGCCTTGAACAGGGCGCTGATGCCTCCGGTCAATTGCATAACGATGTCTTCCTTGCGGGCCATCATCTGATCGAGATTCAGGCTGACGCCCTCGACCCGGATCCCGTGGTTATTAATCCCTTCCTTGATCAGATGGTAATGCTCGGAAGATTCGAGCAGGGTTTTGGATGGAATGCAGCCCACGTTCAGGCAGGTGCCGCCCAGCGCCGGCTCATTCTTGAAGTTGAGCCATTTTTCCACGCAGGCGGTTTCCAGCCCGAGTTGCGCGCAGCGAATCGCCGCGACATAACCGGCGGGACCGCCGCCAATCACTACTACATCGTAAGTCTTGGCCATGAGGGACACCTTGTTAGACGTTCAGCAGCAATCGGGCGGGATCTTCGATGCCTTCCTTGATCGCGACCAGGAAGGTCACGGCTTCCTTGCCATCAATGATCCGGTGATCGTAGGAATGGGCGACGTACATCATCGGGCGAATGACCACTTGCCCGTTTTCGGCCACTGGCCGATCCTTGGTCGCGTGCATCCCGAGAATGCCGCTTTGCGGGGGATTGAGAATCGGGGTGGACATCAGCGAGCCGAATACGCCACCGTTGGTGATGGTAAAGGTGCCGCCGGTCATCTCTTCAACGGTCAGCGAACCATCCTTGGCCTTCTTGCCGAACTCGCCAATCGCCTTCTCAACATCGGCAATCCCCATCTGATCCACGTCACGCAGAATCGGCACCACCAGCCCACGCGGCGAAGACACCGCGACGCCAATGTCATAATAGCCATGATAAACGATGTCGCTGCCGTCAATGGAGCCATTGACCGCCGGGAACCGTTTCAGCGCCTCGACCACCGCCTTGACGAAGAAGCCCATGAAACCCAGCCGAACACCGTGCTTCTTCTCGAACTCGTCCTTGTAGCGATTCCGCAAGTCCATCACCGGCTTCATGTTGATTTCGTTGAAGGTGGTCAACATCGCGGTGGTGTTTTTCGCCATCAGCAGCCGTTCCGCAATTTTGGCGCGGAGCCGGGTCATCGGTACCCGTTGCTCCAGCCGGCCCTGGGCATCGGGCGCAAGTGGCGGCGCGGCGGCGCGCGCCGGCGTGGATGCAACAACCGGCGCTGCTGCCGGCGCGGGAGTCGGCGCAGCGACTACTGCCGGAGCGCCAGTCTTCCGCGCTTCGAGATAGGCCAGCACATCGCCCTTGGTGACCCGGCCACTGCGGCCAGAGCCTGGAATCCGGGCGACATCCAGCCCATGTTCAGCGGCCAGTCGCCGCACCGCCGGACTCAGCCCTTCCAGATCGATCGGCCCGGCTGGGGCGGTGACTAGGGCCGGCGCCGGGGCGGCAACGGGAGTCGGAGCGGCAACGGAAGCGGGCGCGGAAACTGGAGCCGCTACGGCAACGGCTGCGCCTTCCTCCAGCGTAGCGATCACTTCGCCGGTGGCGACAATCGCGCCTTCCTCGCGCAGGATCGCGCCGAGTATCCCGTCGGCCGGGGCGGGAATATCCAGCACCACCTTGTCGGTTTCCAGATCGACCAGGTTTTCACCGCGCTTGACCGGATCGCCCGGTTTCTTCTTCCAGTTGATCAGTGTGCCGTCAGCGACGGATTCGGGCAGGGTCGGGACTTTCACTTCTACGGTCATTTCAGTTTCCCTTATGTAGTTCCGAGTTATGGTTCGGTCTGAGTGGCCGTGGCTACTGGCCCAGGGCGTCGTCGACCAGTTGCTGCTGCTGCTCAACATGGACGCTGTAATAGCCGACGGCAGGCGATGCCAGCGGTGCGCGGCCCGCATAAATCAGCCGCTGGTGCGGCTGCAGGCCGCGTTCCAGATGATGCAGGCTCTGGTACCAGGCGCCCTGATTCTTCGGTTCTTCCTGACACCAGACCACATCGAACAGTTTGGGATATTGATTCAGGATCTGGTTGTACAGCGCCTGCGGGAACGGGTAGAGCTGCTCGATGCGGATGATGGCGACATTTTCCAGTTTCCGCTCGCGGCGGGCTTCCAGCACGTCGTAATACACCTTGCCGCTGCAGGCGACCACTCGGGTGATTTTGTTCGGATCGTGGGCATCGATCTCCGGGATGATCTCCTGAAAGTGGCCCTCGGTCAGATCTTCTAGGGTATTAACCGCCAGCCGATGCCGCAACAGGCTCTTGGGACTCATCACCACCAGCGGCTTGCGGAAGCCGCGCTTCATCTGTCGGCGCAGCATGTGGAAGCACTGCGCCGGGGTTGAGGGCACCACCACCTGGATATTGTTCTCGGCGCACAGTTGCAGGTAGCGCTCCAGTCGGGCCGAGGAATGCTCCGGTCCCTGGCCTTCAAAGCCGTGTGGCAGCAGCATCACCAGCCCACACAGCCGGCCCCACTTGGTCTGGCCGGAGGTAATGAACTGGTCAATCACCACTTGCGCGCCATTGGCGAAGTCGCCAAATTGCCCTTCCCAGATGGTCAGGCCATTCGGCTCGGCGGTAGCGTAGCCGTACTCAAAGCCCAGCACCGCTTCCTCAGACAGAATCGAGTCGATGACCATGAAGGTCGGCTGGCCGGGGAACAGATTCATCAGCGGCACATAGCTGGTGCCGTCTTTTTGATTGTGCAACACCGAATGGCGGTGGAAAAACGTGCCGCGCCCGCAGTCCTGGCCGGAAATCCGCACCAGATAGCCTTCCTTCAACAGCGTCGCATAGGCCAGGTTCTCGGCGAAACCCCAGTCCAGCGGCAACGCGCCCGCCGCCATTTTGCGCCGGTCATCCATGAGCTTGGCAACCCGGGGGTGCATTTCCAGACCTTCCGGCATTTTCAACAGCCGTTCCGACAGATCCTGGATCATCGGTAGCGGCACTGCGGTATGCACCGGGAGGCTCCAATCTTCGTTGCTGTACAGGGTCCAGTCGATGGAGTAGGGACTCTTGAGTACCGGCAACGTGGGCCGGGATACCTGCTTGCCGGCGTCCATGTCGGCGCGATACTGCGCCTGCATCTCCGCGAAATCGGTCTCGCCGATCACGCCCTCAGCGACCAGCTTCTCGGCGTACAGGGTCGCCGTCGTCTTCCGCGCCCGGATTTTCTTGTACATCATCGGCTGAGTCGCGGCAGGTTCGTCGGCCTCGTTGTGACCGAGCCGCCGGTAGCAGACCATGTCGATCACCACATCCTTGTTAAAGGTCATCCGGTATTCGAGCGCCAGCCGGGTGACGAACAGCACCGCTTCCGGATCATCGCCGTTGACATGGAAAATCGGGGCCTGGACCATCTTGGCCACATCGGTGCAATACAGCGCCGAGCGGGTATCCAGCGGGTTGCTGGTCGTGAAGCCGATCTGGTTATTGATCACGATATGGACGGTGCCGCCAGTGCGATAACCGCGCACCTGCGAAAATTGCAGACCCTCCATGTTCACGCCCTGCCCGGCAAACGCGGCGTCGCCGTGAATCAGCACCGGCATCACCGAATTAAACGGCGGGGTTTCCGCGCCGGCTTGTCGCCGCCGCTCCATGCGGGCGCGCACCGAACCTTCTACCACCGCATTGACGATTTCCAGATGCGAGGGATTGAAGGCCAGCGCCAGATGCAGCGGCCCGCCGGGCGTGGCTACATCGGAGGAGAAGCCCATGTGGTATTTCACATCGCCGGCGCTGCCGACCCGGCGCTTGCCCTCGAATTCCTCGAATAGCTCGGCGGGCGATTTGCCGATGATATTGACCAGCACGTTCAGGCGACCCCGGTGGGCCATGCCGATCACGATTTCCTGCACCCCCTGCGCGCCGGCCTGTTGCACCAGATCGTCCATCATCGGGATCAGGCTCTCGCCGCCTTCCAGCGAAAAGCGCTTCTGCCCGACGTAGCGGGTGTGCAGATAGCGCTCCAGGCCCTCGGCGGCCATCAGCCAGTGCAGCAATTCCTTACGCTGTTCGGCATTGAGATTGAGCTTGGCCCGCTGCCCTTCCAGCCGCTGCTGAATCCAGCGCTTCTCAGTGGTTTCATTGATATGCATGTACTCGGAGCCAATGGTCCCGACGTACACCTCGCGGATCAGGGCGAGGATTTCCCGCAACGGCCATTGCGAAGGCGCAACCAGCGAGCCGGTGTTAAACGAGGCGTTCAGGTCAACATCGGTCAAGCCGTGGTAGGCGGGATCGAGATCCGGAGCTGGAGGCCGTTCCCGCAACCGCAATGGATCCAGATCAGCGGCCTTATGACCCCGGTTGCGGTAGGCGTTAATGATCCGCAGCACCGAAGCCTGCTTTTCCGCCGCGGCGGGACTTAGCACCTGTGCGCCGCCCCCCCCGCTAACCGGCTGCGGGCGCGGGGTCAACCGGGTGAAAGCCTCGCGGATCGGACCGTGGGCTATATCGCGGGCACCCTCAGTCTGGCCCGGCAACGTCCCGAAGTACTGTTGCCAGTTGGGGCTGACCGATTCCGGATCGCTCAGAAAGTTTTCATACAGTTCCTCGATGAAAGCGGCATTACCGCCGAACAGCGGCGAACTTTGGCGAAATTGTTCAATGAGTGTGCTCATTCAATTATCGACTCACGGGGTTTGGGGAGGCGCTGATGAAAGCCTGCCCGACGGGGCAGCGGTCTTGGGGATAGCGCAGACGGATAAGCGCCGATGCTTTTGGAGAAGTCGCCGTGAAATTATAGCGACAGCACGGGTACGGATAAACCTGCGTTCAGGGTTTATTCCGAACCGGTTTTTGCCATGCGCATCGGGCTGCTGTACATTTTCCCTAATGACATCGTCCAATGCCGATGTCAGCACTGTGGCGGATGGAGCAATCACGGATTCCGCCGCTTAAAACTTGACTCCATGCACGAGGGAATCGCGATGGCTTCCACCCACCCGCTTGCGCCGGCGGCGCCTACTAGCTATCAGCCCGCTGAAGATGAAGCCTATATGAGCGATGCCCAGCGAGCCTACTTCCGCAAGGCGTTGCTGGACTGGAAACAGGAATTGATCGATGAGGTGAGCCGCACGGTCAATCACATGCAGGATGAATCCACTGCCTTTCCTGATCCGAACGACCGTGCCACCCAGGAAGAGGAATTCAGCCTGGAGCTACGGACCCGCGACCGGGAGCGCAAATTGCTCAAGAAGATCAGCGAGTCGCTGGCGCAGATCGATAGTGGCGATTATGGCTATTGCGAGGGGTGCGGGGTGGAAATCGGCTTGCCGCGAATGCAGGCCCGGCCAACCGCTACTCTGTGTATTGATTGCAAGATGCTGGAAGAGATCCGCGAAAAACAGGGCTGAATCCCGGCCCATATGGCGAAATCGCCGGCAGTGCGCGGCCGGTTTGCGCCCTCCCCCACCGGGCCGCTGCATTTTGGTTCGCTGATCGCCGCGCTCGGCAGCTTTCTGGAGGCCCGTTGCCAGGGCGGCGAGTGGTTGGTGCGGATTGAAGATGTGGACAGGCCTCGCACCGTTCCTGGCGCAGCGGACGCCATTTTTCGGGTACTGGAACGCTGTGGACTGACCTGGGATGGACCGGTTCTATACCAAAGCCGGCGAACCGAAGCCTATCAGGCGGCGCTGGATCGGTTGCTGCACCTCGGGCTGGCCTATCCGTGTACCTGCACCCGGCGGGAACTGGCGACTCAGCCCCGCGCCCACGACGGCAGTCCAATCTATCTCGGCCATTGTCGATCCGGTGTTCGCGATCCCGACCGTCCCCAGGCCATCCGGCTGCGGGTTGATGATGCGCCGCTGACTTTCCACGACGCCATTCAGGGCGACTACCGGCAATGCCTGGAAACCGAAGTCGGCGATTTTGTGATCCGCCGCGCCGATGGTTGCTTTGTCTATCAATTAGCGGTCGTGGTGGATGACGCTGATCAGGGCATCACCCAAGTGGTGCGCGGCAGCGATCTGCTTGATTCCACCGCCCGGCAGATTTATGTGCAGCGACTGCTTGGCGTTGCCACCCCGGAATATGCCCATCTGCCCATTGCCGTTGATCGGTATGGCGACAAGCTCAGCAAGCAAACCGGAGCGAAATCGCTCGATGAGAATGATCCTGGTCCCACCCTGTGGAGCGCACTGCGCTTTTTGGGGCAATCGCCGCTGCCGGAACTGGCGCATGCGCCCGCTGTTGAAATCGTTGCCTGGGCGCTGGCTCACTGGGGGGTGGCCAGCGTCCCTACCGTCCGGTCACGCCGCTGTTGCGGCGCCTGCAACGGGCAGTGGCGGAACCGGAGATTGCCGATGCGATAGAATTGGAGGACGAGGTGTTGGAAGAACTGCAGGATATGGAACGCGCAATCGAGCGGGAACGGGCCGAGAAGGAACGCCTGTTAGCCTTGCTGAAGCAGGCGGGCATTGATCCTGATGCCTGATCTCGGCGCCATGATATGAAGATTGCTAATCTGGCTCCCAATCAGTTGACTCAAACTGTTCAACCGTAGACTAGAATAAAAATGCTTGAACCGGATGGACGCGAAAGACCCGCAACGACTCGCCTCATCCGGTTGTAAACAGCACAACGACCCTTTCACCAAAGGAGAAACACCCTCATGTCCGATGTCAAGCTGTATCCCGTCCCCGCCGAAGTCGCCGCCCACGCCTGGATCAACGATGCCAAATATCAGGCGATGTATAAACAGTCGGTGGACGACCCGGAAGGTTTCTGGGCGGAGCAGGCGCAGCAGTTCGTAACCTGGTTCAAGCCCTGGGACAAGGTGCTGGACTGGGATTTCACCAAAGGCCATATCCGCTGGTTTGACGGCGCGACCCTGAATGTCAGCTACAACTGCCTGGATCGGCATCTGGAGCAGCGCGGTGATCAGGTGGCGATCATTTGGGAAGGCGACAGCCCGAATGAAGATCGAAAGGTTACCTACCGGGAGCTGCATCAGGATGTCTGCAAGTTCGCCAACGTCCTCAAGGACCTCGGCATCAAGAAAGGCGACCGGATTTGCATTTATATGCCGATGATTCCTGAAACGGCGGTCGCGATGCTGGCTTGCACCCGGATCGGCGCGGTGCATTCCATCGTGTTCGGCGGCTTCTCGCCGGATTCGCTCAAGGACCGGATCATCGACGCCACCTGCAATCTGGTCATCACCTCTGACGAGGGGATGCGCGGCGGGCGCAAGGTGCCGATGAAAGCCAATATCGACAAGGCCCTGCTCAGCACGCCCACGGTCAAGAACACCGTGGTGGTCAAGCGCACCGGCGGCAACGTCGCCTGGCAGGAAGGCCGTGATGTCTGGTATCACGAACTGATGGCGAAGGCTTCCGCTGACTGCCCGCCGGAACACATGGGCGCCGAAGACCCGCTGTTTATCCTCTATACCTCCGGCTCCACCGGCAAGCCCAAGGGGGTATTGCACACCACCGGCGGTTATCTGCTGCACACTGCGATCACCCACAAGTACATCTTTGATTATCACGATGGCGACATCTACTGGTGTACTGCCGACGTGGGCTGGGTCACCGGCCACAGCTACATCGTCTATGGCCCGCTGACCAACGGCGCAACGACGCTGATGTTCGAAGGCATCCCCACCTACCCGAACGTCAGCCGGTTCTGGGAAGTGGTGGACAAGCATCAGGTCAACATTTTCTACACCGCCCCGACCGCGATTCGCTCACTGATGCGCGAGGGCGAAGAGCCGGTCAAGCGTACCTCCCGCAAGAGCCTGCGGTTGCTGGGTTCGGTCGGCGAGCCGATCAACCCGGAAGCGTGGGAGTGGTACTACCACCATGTCGGCGATGACCGTTGCCCGATTGTGGATACCTGGTGGCAGACCGAAACAGGCGGCATTCTCATCACCCCGCTGCCCGGCGCGACTGCGCTGAAACCCGGTTCGGCCACCCGGCCGTTCTTCGGGGTCTGCCCAGCGATGGTAGATGCCGAAGGCCAGTTCCTGGAAGGCGCCACCGATGGCAATCTGGTGATTACCCGCCCGTGGCCGGGGATCATGCGGACCGTGTACGGCGATCATCAGCGCTTCATCGACACCTATTTCTCGATGTACAAGGGTCTGTATTTCACTGGTGACGGCGCGCGCCGCGACGAGGATGGTTACTACTGGATCACCGGGCGGGTGGATGACGTAATCAACGTCTCCGGGCACCGGATGGGAACGGCGGAAGTCGAATCGGCGCTGGTGCTGCATCCGGCGGTCGCTGAGGCGGCGGTGGTCGGTTTCCCGCACGACATCAAGGGTCAGGGCATCTATGCCTATGTCACCCTGAAAGTCGGCGTCGAACCCACCGAGGAGCTGCGCAAGGAGCTGATCGCCCACGTCCGCAAGGAAATCGGCCCGATTGCCTCGCCCGATGCGCTGCAATGGGCGCCCGGTCTGCCCAAGACCCGTTCCGGCAAGATCATGCGCCGCATTCTGCGCAAGATCGCCGCCAACGAAGTCGATGCGCTGGGCGATACCTCGACCTTGGCCGATCCAAACGTGGTGACCGATCTGGTCGATAACCGCGCCACTAAATAACCGGAGCGGGATAACCCGGCTGCCTTTTGTAAGGTAGCCGGGTTTTTTTATTGTTCGCGGTCAACCTGAATTTCTGCGATTCAGGTTGAATTGAGTCAGGGATATTGGTCAAAATGACTAGGAAGCCCGCCCCCTATCCAAAGCAGGAGATCAGTCATGAGTGATGTGGATCCCATCATCGGCAATTGGTACCGCAATCAGGAAACCGGCAACGATTTCGAGGTAGTGGCCTTGGATGAGGACGCCCATACCATCGAAATCCAGTATTTCGACGGCGAGATTGAAGAACTGGATCTGGATGACTGGTACGACTTGGCAATTGAATCCATTGAAACCCCGGAAGACGAATCCGGGCCGTTCGATGTGATCAAGGCCGACGATCTGGATGAAGACGAAGCAGACGACGAAGAAGAGGAGGATAAGGAATTCAGCGATGAGGACGATCTGCTAGCCGACCGGGATGAGGACTGAGCGGCGATTTCATTAAATGACCATACCGAGCGTCGATGGTCATTCCAGAAGCCAGCCACGGAACCATACGGAAACACACGGAAAATTTTCCAGGCTTTCAAATCTTGTGATACCCGCGTTGGTTCACTTTCTCGGGTATCACCTTTTGTCAATGATTGCACTCTGCTAGGGGCGCCCGACAACCCTGGGTGCTGCGCTCAAAGTCGTGTGCGAAGCAAGCGATTTTGAAGAGCCTGGTGCGGTCATTCCGTACGCCAGGCTCTGCGAGGGGGCGGTTGGGCGGTCGGTTGTTGCTAAAGGGGGAACTTCATCTCAGGAAATCGCCTTAAGGAGATAAATCATGCGCTTTCCCTACGGTATTGCCGATTCACAAAATTCGCGCCAGCGGCTATTTCTATGTGGATCGCACCGACCAGATTCCATTGATCGAGGAGATGGGTAGCCAGTTACTGTTCCTGCGCCCGCGCTGGTTTGGCAAAAGCCTGTGGCTGCCCGCCGAAGTTCAATAAAAAAGGGGACCGCTCCCTGCGATCCCCTGAAGACCTCCAAGCGAATAACCGAGGTCAATCAAACTGACTGCGCGGTTACCGGATCAGGCGTAATTGCCCTTATAGCTTTCCAAGGTCTTGATGTAATTGGCCCGTTCAAAGGCGGTCGGATCGGCCACATTCTGCTGGCTCATCGACCCCTTCATCTGCGCCACGGATTCATACTGGTGAATTTCCATCCAGGTTTTCAGGCCATCGCGCAGGGTTGAAAGATAATTGACGCCATTTTTGAGCAGCGCCGACGTGGTCATTACCGCATCGGCCCCCGCCATCAGATACTTCACCACTTCAATCGGGGTATGCACCCCACGGGTCGCGCCCAGCGAGGCCCGTAACTTGCCGTACAGCACCGCGATCCATAGCAGCGGCAGGCGAATCTCATCCGGGGTGCTGAGTTGCAGGTTCGGCGCGACTTCCAGCCGATCCAGATCAAAATCCGGCTGATAGAAGCGATTGAACAGCACCAGCGCATCGGCCCCGGCGTCATCCAGCGACTTCGCCATTGAGCCAATCGCGCTGAAGAACGGACTGAGCTTGACCGCCACCGGCACCGTGACCGCCGCCTTGACCGCTTTGACGATATCCAGGTAACGATCTTCGACCTCGCGGCCACTGGTGGTCAGATCGGCGGGGATGTAATAGATATTCAGCTCGATCCCGCGCGCCCCGGCCTGCTGCATCAACTGGGCGTACTCGATCCAGCCGGTGTTGGTAATGCCGTTCAGGCTGCCAATCACCGGAATATCCACCGCTGCTGACGAACGCCGCAGCAAATCCAGATAGGTATCGGGACCGACCGTATAGTCGTCCACTTCCGGGAAGTAACTCAGTGACTCGGCGAAACTCTCGGTCCCGGCGGTCATCAGGTGTTCCATCGCCGCGCTATCGTGCTTTAACTGTTCCTCGAACAGCGAAAACAGCACGACGGCCGACGCGCCCGCATCTTCCAGACGCTTGATATTAGCGACGCTCCCCGCCAGCGGCGACGATGACGCCACGATGGGATGTTTCAGTTCCATCCCCATATAAGTCGTTCTTAAATCCATGATTCATTTCCTAAAAGGTGTGCAGGAAAAGTTCCGCGCCAAAGGTTCGGGTTATCAAGAGCATCCGGCTCAAGGCGTCAAGGAGCAGGAAAAACCTGGATACGTCAACCTGCCCCGCTTGCCTTTAGCCTTTAGCCTTTAGCCTTTAACCTTAGATCAAGGCTTGAACTTGGGATGGAAGGTGTCGCCGCTGCGAGCCGCCATGTCTTCATACATGGTCCAGCGCCGGTTGATCGCCTGTTGCGCCAGATCCATCAGATGTTCGGCTTCCTGCGGATTGGTGTGAGCCAATACCTTGTAGCGCATTTCGTTGTAGGCGTACTTCTTGAGCGGGATCTTCGGCCGCGGCGAATCGAGAATGAACGGATTTTCGTTCGATTCCCGCACCGCCGGGTTATAACGGAACAACGGCCAATGCCCGGATTCCACCGCCAGATGCTGCTGATCCAGCCCGCGCTGCATGTTGATGCCGTGAGCGATGCAATGGCTGTAGGCCAGAATCAGCGCCGGCCCGTCATAAGCCTCGGCTTCGCGGAACGCCAGCAACGCCTGCTGCGGGTTGGCGCCCAGCGCAATCCGCGCCACATAGACATTGCCGTAGGATACGGCCTGCATGGCGATGTCCTTCTTGCCGACCTGCTTGCCCGCCGCCGCAAACTTGGCGACTGCGCCCATCGGGGTGGATTTGGACATCTGGCCGCCGGTGTTGGAATAAACCTCGGTATCCATCACCAGGATATTTACATCGCGCCCGGTGGACAGCACATGATCGACCCCGGACGAGCCGATGTCGTAAGCCCAGCCGTCGCCGCCGACGATCCACACGCTGCGCCGCACCATCTGATCGACGACCGCCAGCAATTGCCGGGCGCGCGGGTCAGCAATTTCCGACAACCGTTGTTTCAACTCGGCGAGCCGGCCGCGCTGGCGACGAATATCGGTCTCGGTGATCTGTTCAGCATTGATCAGGTCATCCACCAGATCCGCGCCGATTTTATCCGCCAGCGCCCGCAGCAGTTCCTGGGCATAGCCCAGATGCTTGTCGGCGGTCAGGCGGAAGCCCAGCCCAAATTCGGCATTGTCCTCAAACAGCGAATTGGACCAGGCCGGGCCGCGCCCTTCGTGATTGACCGCCCACGGCGTGGTCGGCAGATTGCCGCCGTAAATCGAGGAGCAGCCGGTCGCATTCGCCACCAGCAGCCGATCGCCGAACAGTTGCGAAAGCAATTTCACATAAGGAGTTTCGCCGCAGCCGGCGCAGGCCCCGGAGAACTCAAACAGCGGCGGCAGGAATTGCACCCCGCGCACCGTGGAGAAGTCCACCCGGCCGCGATCCACTTCCGGCAGAGTCTCAAAGAAGCCGATATTGGCCCGTTCCGCCTCCAGCACCGGCTCCTTGATCGCCATGTTGATCGCCTTGCGCCCGGTCTGCTCCTTGCTCTTGGCCGGACAGACTTCGACGCACAAGCCGCAACCGGTGCAGTCTTCCAGATAAACCTGCAAGGTGTAGCGGATGTCCGGGAAGCCGCGCGCGTCAATCGGCGCGTGCTTGAACGCTGCCGGGGCTTTTTCCAGACTGGCGTCGTGATAGAACTTGGAGCGGATCACGCCGTGCGGGCAGACCATGCTGCAATTACCGCACTGGATGCAGATATTCGGCTCCCAGATCGGCACAAAGGTCGAGATGTTGCGCTTTTCCCACTGCGTGGTGGCGCTGGGGTAAGTGCCATCAATCGGCAAGGCGCTGACCGGCAGTTCGTCGCCGCGCCCGGCCATCATCATCGCCGTCACTTTCTGCACAAAGTCCGGCGCCCCTGCCGGCACGATGGGCGGCAAGCGCCGGGTGCTGGTCGCCGTGGCCGGCACCGCGATTTTCCGCAGATTGATCAGGGTGTTATCGACCGCTTCAAAATTCTTCTTCACCACCTCGTCACCCTTGCGGGTATAGGTTTTCTTGATCGAATACTTGATCTTCTCAATCGCCTTGTCGCGGGGCAGCACCTTGGAAATGGCGAAGAAACAGGTCTGCATGATGGTGTTGATCCGCGTCCCCATGCCGTTGTCGCGGGCCACCTTTTCGGCGTTGATCCCGTAGACCTCCAGCTTCTTGGCGATGACCTCGTCCTGCACCGGACGCGGCAGCCGATCCCAGGCTTCTTCCGGCTCATGCGGACTGGTGTTGAGCAGCACAATCGCGCCCTGCGCCGCCCGCTTCAGCACGTCGCCGCGGTCGAGGAAATTGAACTGGTGGCAGCCGATGAAGTTGGCCGATTGCACCAGATAGGACGAGCGGATCGGATCGGGGCCAAAGCGCAGATGGGAAACCGTCTGTGACCCGGATTTCTTCGAGTCGTAGACGAAATAGCCCTGTGCGTAAAACTCCGGGTCGTCGCCGATAATCTTGATCGAGTTCTTGTTCGCCCCGACCGTGCCATCCGCGCCCAAGCCGAAAAACATCGCCCGCACCACTTGATCGGACTCGATGATGAAGTTCGAATCGACCTCCAGACTGGTGAAGGTCACATCGTCAGTGATGCCGACCGTGAAGTGATTCTTGGGCTGATCTTTCCGCAGTTCATCAAACACCGCCTTGACCATTGCCGGGGTAAATTCCTTCGACGACAGCCCATAGCGCCCGCCAATCACCCGCGGCAGAATCGCCATCGGCAAAGTCCCGGTCGCCTGCGCTTCGAACAGGGTGTTGACCACATCCATGTACATCGGCTCGCCAGTCGCGCCCGGCTCCTTGGTTCGATCCAGCACCGCAATGGACTTGACGCTGGTGGGCAATGCCGCCAGGAAATGGCTGGCCGACAACGGCAGGTACAAATGCACCTGCAAGACGCCGACCTTCTCGCCGCGCTGATTCAGATACGCCGCGGTTTCGCAGGCGGCTTCCGCGCCGGAACCCATGATGACGATCACCCGCTCCGCCGCTGGATCGCCGAAGTAGTCAAACAAGTTGTAGCGCCGCCCGGTGATCCCGGCGAACTTGTCCATCGCCGCCTGCACGATTCCCGGCACTTTGGCATAGAACGGATTGACCGTCTCGCGGCTCTGGAAATAGGTATCGGGATTCTGGGCGGTGCCGCGAATGAACGGCCGATCCGGATTCAGGGCGCGGGCGCGATGGGCCAGCACCAGATCATCCGGGATCATCGCCCGGATCTCGTCATCGGTCAGCAGGGTCAGTTTGTTGACTTCGTGCGAGGTGCGGAAGCCGTCGAAGAAATGGATAAACGGCACTCGCGCTTCCAGGGTCGCGGCCTGGGCGATCAGCGCCATATCGTGCGCTTCCTGCACCGAGTTCGATGCCAGCAGGCAAAAGCCGGTGGGCCGCACCGCCATTACGTCCTGATGGTCGCCGAAGATCGAAAGTCCCTGAGTCGCCAGCGAGCGGGCCGCGACGTGGAACACCGCCGAGGTCAGTTCGCCCGCGATCTTGTACATGTTGGGGATCATCAACATCAGGCCCTGGGACGCCGTAAACGTCGTCGTCAGCGCTCCGGTCTGCAACGCGCCATGCGCCGCGCCCGCTGCGCCGCCTTCGCTCTGCATTTCCATGACCAGCGGGACCGTGCCCCAGATGTTTTTGACGCCCTCCGCCGACCATTGATCGGCCAGTTCGGCCATCGTTGATGACGGAGTGATGGGATAAATGGTGCAAACTTCATTAACCCGATAGGCGACGTAGGCCGCAGCCTCGTTGCCGTCAATGGTAGTGACTTGCCGTTCAGTCATTGCGCTTCTCTTTTCGTTAATCTGGCCCGCGCAGACGGCGGGCGGTGAAAGTCCGTTGATTCGCCTTAGCCCGCCGTCGCCGGTTCCGGGATCATCTCAATGGCATGGCAGGGGCATTGCTCGAAGCACACCGCGCAGCCGGTGCAGAGATCGTAGTCATAGCGGTAGCGCTTGCCGGGTCCGAGCTTGATGACAGCGTCTTCCGGGCAGGCGCCGAAGCAGCCGTCGCACTCGTAGCAGTTGCCGCAGGACAGGCAACGCTTGGCCTCATACAGCGCCTCTTTCGGGGTCAGGCCTTCCACCACTTCCTTGAAACTGCTCTGGCGGCCCTTGATGTCGAGATGACCTTGCGGACGCTGGGCAGCGTCGGTGTAATACCAGACGTGCAGCTTGTCGAAGGTCGCCAGATCATGCTTGCGCGGCTTGACGAAGGATTCGCCGCGTAGCCAGGCGTCGATATTACGGGCGGCTTTCTTGCCGTGGCCGACCCCGATGGTCACGGTGCGGTCGGAGGGCACCATGTCGCCGCCGGCAAATAGCCCCGGACAGCCGGTCATCATCTGGTCGTTGACGATCACGACCCCGTCTTCCTTGAATTGCAGTCCCGGCATCTTGTGCATGAAGCTGGTATCGACATCCTGACCCAGCGCCATGATCAGCGCGTCCGCTTCGAGTGTCTCAAACTGCCCGGTGGGACGCGGCCGGCCCTTGTCGTCCACCTCCATGATTTCCACCGTGAAGGTGGTCTCGGTGATGTTCTTGATGGTGCGCAGCCAGTGAATCTTGACCCCTTCTTCCAGCGCCTCGGTCGCCTCGAAATCATGGGCGGGCATGTGGGCGCGGTCGCGGCGATAGATGATCAGCGGCTCATACCCCAGGCGCTTGGCGACCCGGGCCGCATCCATCGCGGTGTTGCCGCCGCCGTAAATCGCCACCCGCCGGCCCAGTTTCGGCGCGTTGCCGGTCTCGACATCCTTGAGGAAGCTGATCGCATCCAGCATCTTGCCAGCGTCGCGTGAGGGAATGTCGGTGCGTTTGCTGATGTGGGCGCCGACCGCAATAAAGATCGCGTCGAAATCGCCTTCTTCCTTCTCGGCCACCAGATCATCGACGCGGTGGTTGAGAACGATCTTGACCCCCATGTTTTCAATCCGCTTGATCTCGGCGTCCAGCACGTCGCGGGGCAACCGGTAGGAGGGAATGCCAAAGTGCATCATCCCGCCCGCCATCGGTCCGGCTTCGTAAATTTCGACTTCGTGGCCGAGTCGGGCTAGGTGGTAGGCGGCGGACAGGCCGCTGGGGCCGGCGCCGACCACCAGCACCCGCTTCCCGGTCGCCGTAGCCGTCACTTCAAACTGCCAGTTTTCCTGCAAGGCCATATCGCCGAGAAACCGTTCGACGGCATGGATGCTCACCGAGGAATCCAGCTTGCCGCGATTACAGGCGGTTTCGCAGGGGTGGTAGCACACCCGCCCGTGAATGGCCGGCATCGGATTGTTCTCGGTCAGGCTCTGCCAGGCTTCCTTGAACCGCCCGGCCTGAGCGTGGGTCAGCCAGGCCTGGATATTTTCGCCCGCCGGGCAGGCGTTATTGCAGGTCGGGAGCAAATCGGCATAAATCGGCCGCTGGATACGCTGCGGACCGACATTGTGCTTCTCGTGCGTCAGGTCCAGCGGGCGGGTCATATTGATAGGGCTATCAGTCATCGTGCTTCTCTTCTTCGTCGTCTCTGGTGGCGGGAGGCCCGGAGGCCGGGGTTCCCGATACAGTTTTTCAAGTATGCGCCGTGCCTGAGCGGTAACCGCCGGCCCGGTCGTTGGGCATACGCTGTGAGTGGTGCGCTGCGCTAATTTTGGAACCCTTCCCGGCGCGGCGCACCCGGTCAAACTAGACTTACCCGCTAAACGTAGACCATTTTGGCGGGAAGTGAATAATGGCCGGCAATTTCAGCCCGGCTTTTCTGGCAGCAACCTTTCAATTCACAAGGAAATCAGTCCATGAAAGCAGTCATCCTCCGCCAACTCGGCGGTCCTGAGCAGTTGCAGGTTGAAGAAGTCGCTGTCCCGGAACCCGGTCCTGGCCAGGTGCGGGTGCGCCTCCACGCCTCGGCGCTGAATCGCCGCGATGTCTGGATCACCCTCGGCCAATATCCAGGCATCCACCTGCCTTGCACTGCCGGTTCCGATGGAGCCGGGGTGGTGGACAAAATCGGCCCGAATGTTCCCGATGACTTGCTGCAACAGGATTGGCTCGGTCAGGAAGTGGTGATTTATCCCGCCTATGACTGGGGTTCCGATCCCCGCTTTCCGAGTCCGGCCTTCCGGGTGCTGGGCATGCCCGATCCGGGAACCTTCACTGAATACCTGTGCGTTCCCGCCGGTCATCTGTTTCCCAAACCGGCGCATTTGAACTGGGAACAGGCAGCGGCGATCCCGCTGGCTGGGCTGACTTCGTGGCGGGCGCTGATGACCCAGGGCGCGGCGCAACCGGGCGAGACGGTGCTGGTGACCGGGATTGGCGGCGGAGTGGCGACTTTTGCCTTGAAATGGGCAGTGGCATTGGGCGCCAAGGTCTTCGTCACCAGTGGCGATGACCGCAAGCTGGAACAGGCGCGGCAACTGGGCGCGACCGGCGGCGTCAATTACCGGGCCGACGATTGGGATAAGCAGTTGGCGAAACTGACCGGCGGGGTGGATGTAGTGGTGGATGGGACCGGCGGGCCAGCGTTCAAGGGCTGTTTTTCGGTACTGAAGCCTGGCGGACGGCTGGTCGTTTATGGTTCAACCACCGGCAATCCCGCTGGGCTGGACCTGGTGCGGCTGTTTTTCCGCCAGGTGCGGATCGTTGGATCGACCATGGGATCGCCTGATGAATTTGCCGCGATGTTGCGCTTTGTCGCCGAGTACCGAATTGAGCCGATTATCGATCAGGTTTTGCCTTTGGAGCAGGCGGTTGCTGCGCATCAGCGGTTGCTGGCAGCGGAACAGATGGGCAAGATCGTGCTACGAAATCACTAAATCCATTGATTAATAATGGCGTTATATGATTTTTCCGCAAGTGTTGACGCAGTGCAGCAAGTATCTTATATTGCACTGCAACATTCATCTGGGTGTTGTTTTTCAATCCTCCTTTGGTGGTTCTTTTACCGGGGCAAGCTAATTGCTCCGGTTTTTTTATGCGCCTGCGAAAATTTTTTTGTTGCATTCCCGGAAAATCTTGACGCATTGCAGCAAAACCGACTAAACTGCTTGCTAACATCGTTTAGATGTTGTTCTTCTCCAAACCTTCCTTTGGTGGTTCTTTAGCCGGAGCGCGAGTTCCGGCTTTTTTTGTGTCCGCATGAATGCCTCCCGCCATGAACCCTGATTTCGCCCGCCGGCTATGGCTCACTGCCAAGCCTTTGATCTTTATTGGCTGTCTCCTGCCGCTAGCGTGGCTGTGCTGGCTGGCCTGGCAAGGGCAGTTGGGCGCTAATCCGGTGGAAACGCTCAGTCACCGCACCGGCGACTGGAGTTTGCGCTTCCTGCTGCTGACCCTGGCGATCACTCCGGCGCGGCGCTTAACCGGCTGGAACCGGTTGCAGCAATTCCGGCGAATGCTGGGCCTGTTTGCGTTCTTCTACGTCAGCCTGCATTTGGCTGTCTATCTGATTTTCGACCAGTTTTTCGACTGGTCGGCCATTGCTGCGGACGTGGTCAAGCGGCCTTATCTGACCGTCGGCTTTGCGGCGTTCCTGCTGCTGATTCCATTGGCGATCACGTCGACTCGCGGGATGATGAAGCGGTTGGGGAAGAACTGGCAGCGCTTGCATCGGCTGGTTTATCTCATTGCGGTGCTGGGCGTGTTGCACTATGCATGGCTGGTCAAGGCTGATCTGAGCGAGCCGCTGCTGTACGGGGGCGTGCTGGCGATGTTGCTGGGTTATCGGCGGTGGCGGCGGTGGCGAGGAGTCTGTTGATTGCCGGATCAAGCGGCAGCATCCATCTGCTCCAATCGTTGTTCCATTTTCTTCAGCCAATCGACCGCTTCCACGCTGCGCAAGAACTCCCCTCACGCCTTCACTTTTTCGGCTTCAATCCCCCAATAGCGATCTTCGAGCAGGTCAACCAGCGGTTTTAACGCCTGAAAAGCCTCGTAGGATAGCAGAACTGCCAAGGTCGCCCAGAACGCTCCACCACCAAAGGGTTGGTCTGGACTCGCTCGAAGCAAGCCCCCAAGTGTTGCTTTAAATGGGTAGCGGTAATCATTTGCATCAGCAGTCTCCTAACGCACGGTTTGTGCGAATCGCACAAATTCATATGTTTGTGCGAATCGCACAAATTCATATTGGCCAGTGAGCGCAACCGTTGAATTTCAAACACTGACCCCGGTCCTGCCCAGCGCCCAGACCTCGACTTCACTTGCGCCGCCAGCCCGCAGCACCCGGGCGCATTCCCCTACCGTGCTGCCCGTCGTCATCACATCGTCGATCAGCGCCACCCGTGCGCCAGTTTCCCATCGGCCCACGGCAAAGGCACCCAGCGGATTGGTCTGGCGACGGTGGGCATCCAACCGGGTTTGCTGCGTGGTGTAGCGAACCCGCCGCAAACCGCCGGCCAGCAACGGAATCCGGAACTGGCGGGCGGCGACGCGAGCCAACTCCAAGGCTTGATTGAAACCGCGCTCGCGCAGTCGTCGCGGGTGCAGCGGGACCGGGATGATGCAATCCGGCAAGGGTTCGGTACGCTCCACCAGCGCGGCGGTGAGCAATTCGCCCAGCAACCGGGCGTGACTCAATCGGCCTTCGAACTTGAGACCACAAATCAGGAAGTCCACTGGCGGCTGATAACGGAATGGCGCGAAGGTCCGATCAAAACTGCGGGGCTGCGTCTGGCACTCGGCGCAAAATCCAGCGGCGCTATTCTCCGCCAACGGAATCGCGCAGCCGGAACACGCCAAGAGATTGCGCGGCAACCCAGCGGCGCACCCGGCGCACAGGTCGCGGCCCAGCGCCCCATCGGCTCCGCACAGCAGACAGGTCGGTGGCAACAGCAGGCGTTGCAACCGATAGGCGCTAGCGGCGATCATCGCGCCCACGCTTGGATTGACAGCGCCAAGCGGCTTTCTCAAGATGCCCGTTAATAACCCGTTCACCACCTGTTTCTCACGCAAAGGCCGTTGATCATGCACATTCTCGAACAAAGTGAAGACACTCTTATCGGCAAAATCGCGCGTGGTTCATCCTCCCGGCGCGCCGCAGCGCTGATGAATTATGGCAACCTGGTCGCGATTCTGTTGCCGTTTCCACTCTTGATCTTCTGGTTCGGCGCTTCGATGCTGGTGTACGCCCTCAATCGCCATCATCCCGATCCGAAAGTCGGTCACTATACTCAGCAGGCCGCCTACCGGTTTTATGGCGTCACCGGCTTTTTCATTGTGATCGCTACGTTCATCCCCGGCGGCGGCTGGAAATGGCACCTGCTGGCCTGGATTCTGGCGGCGCTGATTCTTATTCCTTGGTCGATCATTGACTTGCGGCGTATCTACCGCGATGAATGGTTGGATATTCCGCTGGACAACGCCGGTCATCCATGGCCTGGCGCGCTGTGAAACCGGCGGCGTCAGTGGCTCTTGCTTGGGGTTACACTGACAGGGCGCACCTTGCAAATGAGGCGACAACGCGGTTTTACGAGGCGCATCCCGGCATGACAGCGGATCGTCGTGTCCATTCGAGGACTATGTGCTGTGGCTGGCCTCGGTGCTGAAAAGTCGCGGCGTTACCATCGAGCAACTCCGCGAATCGCTGTGGCTGCTGGACCGTTTCGCCGCCGCCGATTACTCCCGGCGAAGTCTGGGATGTGCGGTCGCTGTTTGTGAATCCCCGCCTGGATGATGTGCAAGCCCTGGCTCCTTGCCACAGCGGAGCGTTGCTGCTGTACCAGGGCATTCTCAACATTGCTCACGCCAATGAGCAGTGCCGTTTCTTGCAGGGGTACATTGTTCAGGGGCTGGCTGTGAATGTGACCCCGGGTATCAGCAGTGCAGTCATTGGATCGCCTTCTGGATAAGTAGGAATCGGCGCAACTTGCCGCATACCGGGATTTTGGTTAAGGTTGCGCCCTCTGAACCATCGCCCAAAAAGGGATTAAGACCTTGTCGAAAGAAGATCATATTGAAATGGAGGGCACCGTCGTTGACACCCTGCCCAATACTACCTTCCGGGTGCAACTCGAAAACGGCCATACCGTCACCGCCCACATTTCCGGGCGGATGCGCAAGCATTACATCCGGATCCTGACCGGAGACAAGGTGAAGGTCGAGCTGACGCCCTACGATCTGACCAAGGGCCGGATCGTTTATCGGGGACGCTGATCGCCCGCCCCCGATTTATGGTTACGGCGTGGTCAGCGCCGTTTCTTCTTCCGCGATCTCCACCTGCAATTCGCCATTGCGCACCGTCACCATGACGTGGCCGCCATTCATCAGTCGGCCAAATAGCAACTCCTCGGCCAGCCGGCGCTTGATGTTTTCCTGAATCAGCCGCGCCATCGGCCGTGCGCCCATCTTCGGATCGTAGCCGCGCCCGGCCAGCCACACCCGCCCTTCATCGTCCACGCTGACCGTCACCTTCTTCGCCTCCAGTTGCGCTTCCAGTTCGATCAGGAACTTATCAACCACCTGGGCGATGGTGACCGGGGTCAGCGCCTTGAACTGGACAATGGCATCCAGTCGGTTGCGGAACTCTGGCGAAAACATCCGCTTAATCGCCTCCAGCCCGTCGCTGCTGTGATCCTGGGCGGTAAAGCCCATTGAGGACCGCTCCATCAGTTCTGCGCCGGCGTTGGTGGTCATCACCAGGATCACGTTGCGGAAATCGGCTTTGCGCCCGTTGTTATCGGTCAGTGTGCCGTGATCCATGACTTGCAACAGCAGGTTAAACACGTCGGGATGGGCCTTTTCGATTTCATCGAGCAGCAATACCGCGTGGGGATGCTTGAGGATGGCGTCAGTCAGCAGCCCGCCCTGATCGAAGCCAACATAGCCAGGCGGCGCGCCGATCAATCGCGACACCGTATGCCGCTCCATGTATTCCGACATATCGAAGCGGATCAACTCGATGCCCATGATCCGCGCCAGTTGCCGGGTGACTTCGGTTTTGCCCACCCCGGTGGGGCCGGCGAACAGGAACGACCCGATGGGCTTTTGCTCATTGCCCAGCCCGGCCCGGGCCATTTTGATCGAGGTGGTCAGGTGCCCTATCGCTTCATCCTGGCCGAATACCACCAGTTTCAAATCCCGATCCAGAGTGCGCAGCGCGTCCTTATCCGACGAGGAGACGGTCTTGGGCGGAATCCGGGCGATCTTGGAGATAATGGTTTCGATGTCGGTGACGTTGATCACTTTCTTGCGCTTGGCTGCCGGCAACAGCCGCTGGCTGGCTCCGGCTTCGTCAATTACATCAATCGCCTTGTCCGGCAAATGGCGGTCATTGATATAGCGGGCCGATAAATCCACCGCCGCCCGCAACGCCTTGTCGGCGTACTTCACATCATGATGATCCTCGAACCGGGTCTTGAGGCCCTTGAGAATCTGATAGCTCTCTTCAATGCTCGGCTCGGAGATATCGATCTTCTGGAAACGCCGCGCCAGCGCCCGGTCTTTCTCGAAAATACCGCGATATTCCTGATAGGTCGTTGAGCCAATGCACTTCATCTCACCGGAAGCCAGCATCGGCTTGATCAGGTTGGAGGCGTCCATCACTCCGCCCGAGGCCGCGCCGGCACCGATGATGGTGTGAATCTCATCGATGAACAGAATGGCATGACGTTCCTTGCGCAGTTGCGCCAGCACGGCTTTCAGGCGTTTCTCGAAATCGCCGCGATACTTGGCGCCGGCCACCAGCGATCCCAAATCCAGGGCGTAAATGGTGGCGTTGCGCAGCACCTCCGGCACTTCGCCATCGACGATCATTTTCGCCAGTCCTTCGGCGATGGCGGTTTTGCCGACTCCAGCTTCGCCAACGAACAATGGATTATTCTTGCGCCGGCGACAGAGAATCTGGATGGTTCGCTCGATTTCCTCGCGGCGGCCAATCAGTGGATCAATCCGTCCTTTCTGCGCCAGTTCATTGAGATTACTGGCGAAATGTTCCAACGGCTTGACATTTTGCTGCGGTTGAGATTCGCTATTCTCGTCACCTGAAGATACGGCATCCTGCTCGTCGGCTACCTTGGAGATGCCGTGGGCAATAAAGTTGACCACGTCCAGCCGACTGACTTCCTGCTGCTTGAGCAGGTAGACGGCGTGCGATTCCTGCTCACCGAACAGGGCGACCAGCACATTCGCCCCGGTGACTTCACGGTTGTCGGAGGACTGGACATGCAGCACCGCCCGTTGCAACACCCGCTGAAATCCCAGGGTGGGCTGGGTTTCCCGCGGGTCGCCTGGATTCAGCACTGGGGTATGGTCGCGGATGAACATTTGCAGCTCCCGCTTCAGTGAGTCCAGATGGGCGCCGCAGGCTCGCAACACCTCGACCGCCGCCGGATTATCCAGCAAGGCCAGCAGCAGATGCTCTACGGTCATGAACTCATGGCGCCGGTCCCGCGCCTGGCGGAAAGCAAGATTGATGGAAAATTCCAGTTCCTTGCTCAACATAACGGATACCTCGAATCGCGCTGGGGTTAGCGGCTGCTGAAAAGTGGGTGCTTAGGCTTCTTCCATTGTACATAACAGCGGGTGCTGATTGCGGCGCGAAAATTCGTTGACTTGCGCCACCTTGGTTTCAGCAATCTCACGGGTGAAGACCCCGCACACGCCCCGACCACGGACATGGACGTGCAGCATGATCTGGGTCGCTTTCTCGCGGTTCATCCGGAAGAAATGTTCGAGAACCAGCACCACGAAATCCATCGGCGTGTAGTCGTCATTCAGCAGGATCACCTTGTACAGCGGCGGTTTCTTGAGCGCCGGTTTCTCGGTGGCTACCGCAATGTCGCGGTCTTGATCGTCTAGATCGTTGGGGGGTAAGGAATGGTCCTGACTCATGGCGGCACGGTTCGGTTCGGTTCGGAGAAGCGTCATTTTAGATAATATGCGCTCTGCAAGTTTCCTCAAGGCCGGAGTGTGCAATAAAAACCCCGCTTCCTGGCCTGACCTCACTCTTCCAGCTCGTCCAGGCCGCCAAGAATCTGCACCGGACGCTGGGTGCGGGCCGTTTTCCACCCGGCGACGGACTCCAATTCAGCCAGAACCGTATCAAAGCGATGGCGTAAATCGGTAACTATATGATCGGCATCGGTGGATAAACGGTGTTTAGCGTACAAGGCCGAAGTGGCGCCGCCCACCAGAACTGCTTCGGGCAGAATGCGCTGCAAATGGGCGGCTGCGGACAGTACCCGTTCCTATTCAGGCCAAGTGTCGTTCGGCGTAGCGCATCCAAAAATGGTAACGCTGGGCATAAACATCAGCGACATGCACCTGACAGACCCGCAACGCTTTTTCCAACACGGCTCGATCCGCCAGCGCCGCACGCCGTAAATCGGCCCAGTCCCGCCGCTTGCCACGAGCGATACCATCATCAATCGCAGCCAGGGTGAATTGCTGATGGTTTAAATGACGGTGCAACATGACTGCAAAATCTTCCGTAACGATCACTTCTCCTCTCCCGCTAACCGAGAGAGGAGTTTTATTCCGACGCTTAATCCATCGCCTCATACAGCGGCAACGTCAGAAATTCCGGGTAATCGGCGGACAGGCTCATCGTCTCGAAAATGCCCGCCGCCTGATCATAGGTTGCGGTGTCTTCGCTCTGGGCCGAAACTGCCGCTTTCACCTTGGCCAGTTCCTCCGGGATCATCGCTTTCACCAGTTCCGCAGTGACTTTGCGGCCATCATCCAGCTTGCCTTTAGGACTGACCACCCACTGCCAGACCTGTGAACGGGCAATTTCCGCCGTCGCGGCGTCTTCCATCAGGTTGTGAATCGGTACGCAGCCATTGCCGGCCAGCCACGAACCCAGATAGTGAATGCCGACATTGATGTTATTGCGCACTCCGGCTTCGGTAATCGGTTGCTCCGGCTGGAAGTTGAGAAAATCCTTGGCGGTGAACACTTCATCGCGCTGCTTTTCCCACTGGTTGGGCCTATCGCCTAATACTTTGACAAACTCCTCGTGGGCAATCGGCACCAGGCCCGGATGCGCCACCCAGCCGCCGTCAAAGCCATCGTTGGCATCGCGGGTCTTGTCGTGGCGAATCCCGGCCAATGCTTTTTCATTGGCTTCCGGGTCGCCCTTAATCGGAATCAGCGCCGACATCCCGCCCATCGCCGGTGCGCCGCGTTTATGGCAGACCTTAACCAGATGCAGGGCGTAGGAACGCATGAACGGCACTTCCATGGTAATCGCGCCGCGATTGGCTAGACAGAAATCCTTATTTTTCTTGAACTTTTTGATGCAACTGAAAATGTAATCCCAGCGCCCGGCATTGAGTCCCGCCGAATGATCGCGCAATTCGTAAAGAATCTCTTCCATCTCGAAAGTGGCGAGAATGGTTTCGACCAATACCGTCGCTTTAATGGTGCCCTGGGGAATGCCGCACTCATTCTGCGCCATGATAAAAATGTCATTCCATAACCGCGCTTCCAGATGCGATTCCATCTTCGGCAGGTAATAGAACGGGCCAGCGCCACGCGCGATTTGCTCTTTGGCGTTGTGAAAGAACACCAAGCCAAAGTCGAAAATACCGCCAGAGACGCGCTGCCCATCAACCAGCACATGCTTCTCGTCCAGATGCCAGCCACGCGGACGAATTTGCAGAGTGGCGATTTGATCATTCAGTCGGTATTCCTTGCCGGCTTCATTGACATAACTGATCTTGCGGCGAATTGCGTCTTTCAGATTCACCTGACCCTGAATCTGGTTGTACCAGTTGGGGCTGTTGGAATCCTCAAAATCGGTCATGTAGGAATCAGCGCCGGAGTTGTAGGCGTTGATGATCATTTTGGCTTCGACCGGACCGGTAATTTCAGTCCGGCGCCGTTCCAAGGCTTTGGGCAGCGGCGCAATTTTCCACTCGCCCTCACGAATCGCCTTGGTTTCCGGCAGGAAATCGGGCAGTTCGCCGGCGTCGATCCGGGTCTGGCGGGCCACACGGGCTTTCAGCAAGTCCTGGCGGCGGCCTTCAAAGGTGCGATGCAGCTTGGCGACCAGGGCCAGTGCGTCATGGGTGAAAATTTCGTCAAAGCGGGGATGCAGCGGGGCGTTGATTTGTACGCCAGCAGGTAGATTGAGGCTCACGGCGACTCCTTGATGGATATTCGTGTTAACAGAGATCAGCATTATTTTAGCGCCTGCAATGGCAAAAACCCGGAGGTTGAGCCTCCGGGTTTAGGCAAACGCTGAACGCCCCGATCAATGCGGGGCGGCAAGGCTTAGTGGAACTGTTCTTCTTCGGTCGAGCCGGTCAGCGCGGTGACGGAGGAGACGCCGCCCTGAATTACGGTGGTCATGTCGTCGAAGTAGCCGGTGCCGACTTCCTGCTGATGGCTGACGAAGGTGTAGCCCCGGTCGCGGGCCGCAAATTCCTGCTCCTGCACCTTTTCGACATAAGCCGACATGCCGCGCTGCACATAATCCTGCGCCAGATCGAACATGTGATACCACATATTATGAATGCCGGCCAGGGTGATGAACTGGTACTTGTAGCCCATCGCGCCGAGTTCACGCTGGAATTTGGCGATGGTGGCGTCGTCGAGGTTCTTCTTCCAGTTGAACGACGGCGAGCAGTTATAAGCCAGCAGCTTACCGGGGAACTTGTCGCGGATCGCCTCGGCGAATTTCCTGGCGAAGTTGAGATCGGGGGTACCGGTCTCGCACCACACCATGTCGGCATAAGGCGCATAGGCCAGGCCGCGGGAAATCGCCTGATCCAAACCCTTGCGGGTCTTGTAGAAGCCTTCCGGGGTGCGCTCGCCGGTGCAGAACGGCTTGTCATTCTCGTCGCAATCGCTGGTCAGCAGATCAGCTGCTTCGGCGTCGGTGCGGGCCAGAATGATGGTTGAGACGCCGTAAACGTCCGCCGCCAGCCGGGCTGCAATCAGCTTCTGCACTGCTTCCTGGCTCGGCACCAGCACTTTGCCGCCCATGTGGCCGCACTTCTTGACTGAGGCCAGTTGATCCTCGAAATGCACGCCGCCAGCGCCGGCGCGGATCATCGACTTCATCAACTCATGAGCGTTCAGCACCCCGCCAAACCCGGCTTCGGCATCGCCGACGATAGGCAGGAAGTAATCGACGAAATCCTTGTGGCCAGGGCCGATGCCACGGGCGCACTGAATCTCGTCAGCCCGCTTGAAGGTGTTGTTAATGCGCTCGACCACCGCCGGCACGGAATTGACCGGATACAGCGACTGATCGGGATACATCGCCATGTAGGTGTTGTTGTCCGCCGCGACCTGCCAGCCGGACAGGTAGATGGCCTTGATCCCGGCCTTAGCCTGCTGCATGGCCTGACCACCAGTCAACGCGCCCAGGCAATTGACATAGGGTTCGGTGGTGATCAATTTCCACAGACCTTCAGCGCCTCGTTGCGCCAGGCTGTATTCGACCGGCAGGTTGCCGCGCAACCGCACTACGTCTTCGGCGCTATAACCGCGCTTGATGCCCTTCCAGCGGGGATTCTCGGCCCAGTCTTTTTTGAGTTGTTCAATGGTCAGGAACGCCATTTTTTGATTCCTCTTTGATGGTTACGGGGTGGTTAGGGGGTTGGGGGAGATGATGCGCCGACTCCAACCCGCCTGGCGCGGTTGTGGAACGACGAGCGAATGGGGTCAGGGTTAGTGAGACTCGGCATACCGCAAAAAACCCCAGTTATTCTAATGTGGCTATGCAGCATCTTACAAGTTGCGCTGAATCGACGGGCGAGTCAAAACCGGATGTTAGGCAGAACTAACTTTCTGCCGCGTCGCCTTCCAGGGTCGACAGATCGCCCAGCGGCAGATCCAGCTCCCTGGCGCGCAGTAGTCGGCGCAGGATCTTGCCGCTGCGGGTTTTGGGTAGATCCACCATGAACTCCAGTTCACGCGGAGCCACCGCCGGCCCCAGCCGGGTGCGAGCAAAGCCGATTAATTCCTTGCGCAGCCCGTCGTTGGGTTCATAACCGGGTTTGAGCGCCACGAACGCCTTGATAATCTGACCGGCGAACTCATCGGGCTTGCCGATCATCCCGACCTCGGCGACCGCTGGATGCTCCAGCAGCGCGCTTTCAACCTCAAACGGCCCGATCAGGTGCCCGGCAGTCTTGATGACATCATCAGCGCGGCCTACAAACCAGAAATAGCCGTCGGCATCACGGCGGGCCAGATCGCCGCTGAGATACCAGTCGCCGGCGAAACAACGCTGGTAGCGGTCGGAATCGCCCAGATAATCCCGAAACAGCGACGGCCAGCCAACCCGCAGCGCCAGTTCGCCCTCTGTGTCGGACGCCAGAATATCCACCCCGCCATCGGTCCGCCGCCGGACAATCGCCGCCTCGATGCCGGGCAACGGCTGCCCCATCGACCCCGGACGGATGGCCAACCCCGGGGTATTGGCGATCATGATCGCCCCGGTTTCGGTCTGCCACCAGGTATCGTGAAACGGCTGGCCCAGAACTTCCCGACTCCAGATCACCGCTTCCGGATTCAGCGGTTCGCCGACGCTGGCCATGAAGCGCAATGCGCCCAGATCGCGGCCTTGCAGGGCGACTGCGCCGGCTTTCATCAGCATTCGGATCGCGGTCGGGGCGGTATACCAGACGTTCACTTGCTCCTGCTCCAGAATTGCATACCAGCGGCGGGCGTCGAATTCAGCCTCATCGACCACCAGAGTCGCGCCATTAGCCAGCGGGGCAATGATCCCGTAAGACACGCCAGTAACCCAGCCGGGATCGGCGGTACACCAGTAAATATCGCCGAGCCGCACATCCAGCGCCAGCCGCCCGGTCAGTCGGTGGGCAATCACCGCGTTATGAACATGAACCGCGCCTTTGGGGGTGCCGGTGGTGCCACTGGTAAAGTGCAGCAGCGCCATGTCCTCAGGCCGGGTCGCGGGCGGACCGCGCTCAGCGGATTCCATCATGAGCTGTTCATGGAACGGGAGTAGACCGGTTGCATCATCGCCATCGGCCAGCAAATCGGTCAGCAAAATCTGGCGCAGATCGGGCAGTTCGTCGCATTGCGCCCGCACCTTGCGTTCATACAGCAGCGTCGTCGTCACCAGAACCCGCGCCTGGCTCTTGACCAGCCGCACCCGCACCGGCTCCGGGCCAAAGGCCGAGAACAGCGGGCAGAACACCGCCCCGGCTTTCAGCGTCCCCAGTGCGGCGATGTACAGCTCAGGAATCCGCCCGGTCAGGACGCAGATCCGGTCGCCTGGGACAACGCCCAGTCGCTCTAGCAGGTTGGCGAAGCGGTTGCTTAACCCGGCCAGATCGGCATAGCTGAATTCGCGCCGCTCGCCATTTTTACCCAGCCAGCGCAATGCAGTTCGCGACGCGAAACCAGCGGCCACCCAGCGATCCACGGCTTCAAAGGCGATATTTAATCCGCCGTTGGGCAAGCCCGCCAATTCAGCGCGGGCGGCGTCCCAGGAAAAACCGGTTTGCATTGCGGCGTGGTCCAAATTTAATAGCTGTGGCGTAGATTCGCCGGATTCCGGCATTTTGGGCAGCGTTGTCCAGGTCATCGGGGCCTCGCAGGGGTTGCCAAAAGTCAGGGAGTCGCCATTCTAAAGAAAAACAGCCAAACCGGCGTACCCGTTGAATCCGGGCGAGCGCCCGCCATTTGAATCGCGTTACCATAGCGCTATTCCCCCTGGCCCTGCCGGTCACTCCGGCCTGAGAAGTTGCCATGACCATCCGTAATCTCAAATACCTGTTCAAGCCCCGCTCCATTGCGGTCATCGGCGCTGGCAAGCAACCCGATGGCGTCGATTCCGCCCTGGAATTTAATTTGATCGAAGGCGGTTTCAAGGGGCCGGTAATGCCGGTCAACCCGGATCGCCAGTCGATTTCCGGGGTGCTGGCCTACAAAAATATCGAGAGCCTGCCGGTCACCCCGGATTTAGCGATTCTGACCGTACCACTGGAGCAGACCCCGGCCCTGATCAGCCAGTTGGGCGCGCGCGGTACCCGGGCCGCCCTGCTGATCAGCCGGGAAATGTTGCAAGACCATCGCGGCGACCGGCCCGCTCTGCTCAGCCCGGAATTGCAGCAGAGCCACCCGGATGACGGCGAAACGCTGCGGCAGCGGGTGCTGGATGCGGCCAAACCCTATCTGTTGCGGATCATGGGGCCGGATCATCTCGGCTATGCGGTGCCCTCGGCCAATGTTAACGCCAGCCTGAGCAGTAACCGGCCGCTGGCGGGTCACGTCGCCCTGCTCTGCCAGTCGGCGGCGGTGATGCGCAGCGTGATCGACTGGGCGAGCAGCCGCGAGATCGGCTTTTCCCATGTCATCTCGATCGGAATGCGCTGGGATGTCGATTTCGGCGATCTGATCGATTACCTGCTGCGGGATAGCAATACCCACGCCATCCTGATGTACATGGAAAATACCCGTAATCGCCGCAAGTTCGTCTCCGCCGCCCGCGCCGCCGCCCGGGTCAAACCGGTGATCGTGTTGAAACCGCGCGATTTCCGGGCCGGGCCGATCGAGGATGCGGTCTATGACGCGGTCTTTCAGCGCGCCGGCATTTTGCGGGTGGACAACATTGAACAACTGTTCAGCGCCGCCGAAACCCTGGCCACCGCCAAGCCGGTTTACAGCGACCGGCTGACCATTCTCAGCAACAGCTACAGTCTGGCGCTGTTGACCAGCGACGCCCTGGCCCGCCAGAACGGTCGGTTGGCCGACATCAGCGAGAAAACCCGCGAGGATCTGGCCCGCACCTGTCGGCCGGGTTATCCGATTGAAAATCCGGTGGATCTGGGCGATACCGCCGGTCCTGCTGAGTACGGCAAGGCGCTGGATCTGCTGTTGCAGGAGCCGGGCACCGATGGGGTACTGGTGATCCATGCCCCGGCCTCGGTCAACCGCTCGGCGGAATGCGCCAAGGCCGTGGTGGAGCGGGCCAAGAGTCGGCGCTTGATCATGACCTGCTGGCTGGGCGAATCGGCGGTAGAGCCAGCCCGCGAGCTATTCAACGGTGTCCATATTCCGACCTACGAAGCGCCCGAGGATGCGGTAGCGGCCTTCATGCGCCTGGCCCGGTTCCGGCGCAGTCAGGAATTATTGATGGAAACGCCGCCGTCGATTCCGGAAGAATTTACCCCCGATACCGAAACCGCCCGCCGGATTATCGAGATCGCATTGACCGCAGGTCGGCGGCGCTTGAATGCTTACGAAACCAGCCAGGTGCTTAGCGCCTATGAAATCCCGACCGTGCCGCTGCAATTCGCCGCTACCCCGGAAGCGGCTACCGATCTGGCGCTGGAACTGAAAACGCCGGTGGCGCTGAAAATTCTCTCGCCGGACATTGTTAACAAGTCCGATGTCGGTGGTTTGGCGTTCGGTTTGAAAAATCCGCTGGAAGTGCTGGTAGCCGCGACCGAAATGCTCAAGCGGGTCGGTACGCTGGCGCCGGAAGCCGCGATTGACGGTTTTGCGGTGCAGCCGATGCAGTTCCGGCATGGTGCGTATGAACTGATGGTTGGGGTGCGAACCGGGCGACGGTTTGGCCCGGTGATCTTTTTCGGCCAGGGTGGCACCGAATCGGATGTGATCGACGATATCGTCTATGCATTGCCGCCGCTGAACATGCAACTGGCCCGGGATCTGATGTCGCGCACCCGGCTGTACCGCCGCCTCAGCACCAATCGGGGCCGGCCGGTGAATCTGGACGCCATCGCCCTGACGCTGATCAAGGTGTCGCAGATGGTGATCGATCTGGCGGAATTGGTCGAAATGAACATCAACCCGATCTGGGCGGATGAAAATGGCCTGCTGGCGCTGGACGCCAATATCCTGATTGAACCGGCGACCGGATCGGCGACTGAGCGACTGGCGATTTCACCCTATCCGAAGCATCTGGAGCGACTTTACACCTTGCCGGATGGCCGTTCGTTCCTGCTGCGGGCGATTCTCCCAGAAGATGAGCCGGAATTGAAGGAACTGATCAAGCGCCTGCCCGCCGAGGATGTGCGAATGCGGTTTTTCCAGCCGATCCGCGAGTTGTCGCACGAGATGGCGGCGCGGCTGACCCAACTGGACTATGAGCGGGAAATGGCCTTTATCGTGACCGAGCCGAATCAGGTGCCGGGCAAAGGTAAAATCTGGGGAGTAGTGCGCTGCAACGCCGATCCCGACATGGAAAAGGCCGAGTATTCGATCCTGGTGGAGCGGGCGATAACCGGGCTGGGGCTGGGGCCGATGCTGATGCGCTATATTATTGATTACGCGCGTGGTCGTGGCATCAAGGAACTCTATGGCGAAGTGCTGCGGGAAAATGAGCCGATGCTGCGGCTCAACCGGGCATTGAATTTCAAGCTCAGCGCTACCCAGGACGATCCCGGGGTGCTGCATGTGAGTTTGCCGCTGATTTAAGCGATCCAATCTGCCGCCATCAGGATGGCCGGTCATGGCTACTGGCGGCGGACTCATCAAACCAGGGGGTGCGCAATGAGCGGAAAGCAGGGTTCGGCTGGCTCCGATCCTCGCGTTGTTGCCCGCCAACACATCACGCCGTTGCTGAAAATGCTGCGTGGCTACGGGCCGGCGGACCCCGCTGCGGCTACCCCGGCGGCGGCCAATCCGGTTGCGGCGGCTGAATCGGCTTCCCCCATCGTCGCTGATGCCGCAGGCGCTTACCTGCGGCTCCTGCCGGCGCCGCGCCGGCAACCGGGATCGCAGCCCGGCGCTAATCCTGCCCACGCCGATCTCACTCAAGCCGCGCCCGCTCCGCCACGGCGGCGAACCGGCAATACCCCGACGGTCGGGGAGGCGCTACTCCGCCAGCCCAGCGACGCCCTGGGGCGACTGATGACGCAAGCCAGCCAACTGGCGCAGTCCAACCGGGTGTTTCAGGCGTACCTGCCGCCACATCTGCGCGATCACACGATTCTGCTCCAGATGGATCAGGAGGCGTGGTCGGTGCAGACCGAATCGGCCAGTTGGGCAACCCGGTTGCGCTATGCCCTGCACGACATTCGGCTGACGCTCGGACAACAGGTCGGTTTCCCGTTGCCTAAACCGCATATCCGGGTGGTGCCCATCGCCCGTCCGGCGCAATCCCGGCGGCTCCGGCTGACGCTGACCCGGCAGAATGCGCAATTGCTGGAGGTTGCCGCCTGCACGGTGCCGGATGTGCGGTTGAGTAGCGCCTTGCGGCGATTGGCGCAACATGCCGGCCCGGTGGGCAAACCGACTGGCGGCGCTTAACCGGCAATGGAACAGCAGCTTAAGCATTTATCCGAGATTTGAGCTGGCGATAATATGGCAATCCGGTTGGGGTAACCACCGTCTGATTTTCAACTTCACCTTGCCGATCCCGTGCGCTTCATACCAGTGAATTTCAGCCAGACGGGTGGAGCCATCGTCTTGTTGGACCGTCGCGATACCTTTTTTCTTTTTCCATCGCCCCTGACCGTAGTGGGAGCGCAGCCATGCCAGCTCCCGAATGCTGTTTCCCACAGCGATCGTCTCGACCGCGGCGATTCGATAGGTTTCTCTTGCTCTCCGGTTGCAGTTTTCAGCTCATCCGCCGCACGGGTTCTCCGTACTGGATGACCAGATCGTCGTTGGTGAGCAGAATCATCGGTTCCGTCCGGCTCTGGGCGATCAGTAGCCGATCGAAGGGATCCTTGTGCAGCGTCGGCAAGTGGATCACCGCCGCTGCATGGCCGGCGGTGATCGGTAATTCGATGAAATCCATCTCGGGGAGTACGGCAAGGAGGCGTTCAGGATCCGCCTGAAAGTCAGGTCGCCCCAGGCCGCGTTTAATCGCAATTTCCCACAAGCTGGCAGCGCTGTAGTAAATCTCATGGTCTGGATTTTCCAGCAATTGGCGCGTCGCGATGGGCAGTCGGCGACTCATGCCAATCGTCCATAGCAAAATGTGGGTATCCAGCAGCAGGCGCATTAGCTACGCCCCTCGAAGGCGCTGAGGAGGGTCTCCGGCAGTGGTGCATTGAAGTCGTCGGGAATCTGGAGTTCGCCGTCCAATAACCCCAGCCGACGCGGCTGACGGGCCGGCTTGATCGGGGTGAGGCGGGCGACCGGCTTGCCGGCTTTGGCAATGATGAATTCTTCACCCGACAGCGACCGCTCGAGCAGTCGGGATAGTTGGGTTTTCGCTTCATGGATGTTGATTTGCTGAATCATCACAGGATCTCGTCAAATTTTGAACTAAACTTAGTTTGGTTTTTATCGGTTATTTCGTCAAGCACATTCATCTAGAGTCTACTTCACCACCTCCCTGACCAAAAAGGTCACTGTCCGTCGTATTGCGTCACCACCCTGCCGGCAAAAGTTCCCGCATGGATCAGGTCTGACGGTCAATGCTCGATTCATCCACTTTTTATCTGTTTATTCCATAACCGGTTAATCAATCCATGCGCGGGAAGTTCCTGGCTTGGCGCATCCGTTGCATTAGCGAACCGCGAAGGGATAGAATGCTCATCCCCCAACCTCCCAACCCATCCGGGTTTTTTCAATCAGCACTACGGAGTTACCCCATGAAGAAGCAACAGGGCTTTACCTTGATCGAACTCATGATCGTTGTCGCGATCATCGGTATTTTGGCCGCTATCGCGATTCCGGCTTATCAGGACTACATTGTCCGTGCTAAAGTTACAGAAGGGCTAAGTTTAGCCTCAGCCGCCAAAACGACTGTTGCTGAAAATGCGGCCAATGGCACTACCCCGTTGAGCCTTGGCTGGACTGCGCCCACCGCTACTGATGCCGTGTCAGCCGTGGCGGTTGATGGACCTACTGGTAAAATCACTATTACCTACACGGCTAAGGCGGGTAGTGGCAACATAGCGTTGGTGCCCAAGTCGGGTGGTGCTGCTATTGCGCAAGGTGTGGTACCCACCAACTCGATCACTTGGGATTGCAAGACTAGTGACACTACGCTGGATAACAAGTATCGTCCGTCTAACTGCCGAAACTGAGCTAACGGTCGTTTAGTATTCGATTTCCAAAAAACCCTGCTTGACAGGGTTTTTTTCTGTCTGCGTAATTCGGGCAGTTAGAACGAAAAGCCCCGATGGTCTTCACTTTATATATTGGCAATGAATAAGTAGGATCTTAACTGTGAAACGTATACCAGTTTATATCTTTCCCCCTTTGCTAGTCGCTGTAATAGCTGTTTGTGTTTACTATCCTGCACTCCAAATGGAGTATGTTTGGGATGATCAAGCGCTTTTTATTTATTCTACCAAACTAAGAGATCCAAATGTTTTTAAGGATCTTTCACTACTTTGGAATTCTATATCTTCACCAATAATTTCTGGAACTTCCTATTTTAGACCCCTAACAATGATCACTTTTATTATAGAATTTTTAACTATCGGTGTTGAGTCTTATTTATCTCACGCAGTAAATCTTGTTATCTATACATTAAATACTGTTATGGTGGTTTTTTTAACATATCCAATAGTTATAAATAACAAGAATTGCAATATATTGGCTTTTTTATCTGGGATTTTATATGCACTACATCCGGCGCTTATCGAATCTACTGTGTGGGTTGCTGGACGATTTGATGTGTTAGTCACTTTTTTCATATTAAGTGCATTGGTGGCAGAGCATTATATTTCGCAAAAATGGCGTGCGATTAGCATAGGTTTTCTATTTTTTTCGGCACTATTAAGCAAGGAGATGGCTATTACTTTTCCAATAATATTAGTTTGCTATAAATACGCTATATATAAGGTAAATGATAGCAAAATTAACTGGCTTGAATTCTATATTTATATCAGAAAGAACAAGTCAGAGCATTGGACGTTACTGTCGCTGATTATAGCATTGTTGCTATACTTCATCCTTCGTGTAGAAGCTCAAGGTACGACTATTTATTTTGATCACAAATCTATTAGTATTTGGAATCACTTTTTAATGGTTATAGATACATTCATTTTCTACTTGAAGATGACGATATGGCCTTTCGCTGATATTAATCCTATGCATCCTTATCAATTTGAAGAAAGTAGTATTTTTACAATTATTTTAAATATTTTTTTTGGTTTTTCATTTGTTGGGTTTGTTGTCTGGAAAGCTCTAAAAGGTTATATACCTTTTATTCTGATTTTAATGTGGTTAATAGCTTTACTACCTGTTTTAAATATGATCCCTTTACCGATAAGTGGTAATATAGGAAATGAAAGATTTCTCACACTTCCACTCGTGTTTGCTGTAATTTCATTAGTAACTTCCATAAGTTTTATTTTAGAAAAAAACAAGGCAATATTTAAATTTCTGATAAATTTAATAGTGATAATTTGGATAATATTGAGCTTTGCAAATATAAAAATAACTCTTCCACTTTGGAAAAGTGACTATAGTCTTTGGTCATGGTCTTATGAAAAGTATCCAAATAACCCATATGTGCAATTTTCTTATATATCTGGGATGCTGAAAAAAAGTGATTATAATGGAGCCCAAAAAGCCTTCGATAAAATACTCAATGAAATTGGCGGAAATCCAGAAAATTTAAATCCACGAGTTAGAGTAGTGTATGGTGCTTTTTTGGGTAGATCAGGAAAAGCTGAAGAGGCTGAAAAAGAGTTGAGTGCTGTAATAAACATAGCGATAAATCATTATAGAGTAAGTGATAATAGCTTTTCCATCCCATTAGCAGAACTACATTTAATGTCTTTTGCTTACGTGGCACTAGCAGAATCCCAGATCAGCTTGAAAAAATTTCATCAAGCGCAGACTAATGCAGAAATAGCAATTTTATATCAATCCGATTACCCACCAGCTTATTTATCATTAGCGATGGCTTTCTATGGACAATCCCTTTGTGATGATGGAGATAAAGCGTATCAAGCTGGGCTTTACAGGTATATTGACGCTGCGAAAAAAGATGCAGAAATGATAATAAGACATGTATTGAAACAAATGGAAACTTCATGCAAACTTAATGAGGTGCAAAACTGAATCATCGATTTTTTCATGTTTCAGCCGAAGCTTGGTACGTACAACATGCGTATTGCTTGAGTTAAGTAGCTGGACACCACAGCTTGGATATCAAAATGAGTATATATTTAATCACCGCTTACTTTAAAAAGTTTGCCGTTAAACCAATCCTAATTTTTTTGGTATTAATTACGGGTTACCATATTATTTTTAAGAATTTTTTCCCAACCACTAGTGGTACAGTTGGACATGATTTCAGTCTTGCCTTACCAGGAACCTATGATGGATTTTTATGGTTTATTAATAATAGCATTTTTACCCCACCTTGGTTTACCCCTTCATTCTGTGGTGGCGTTCCAAACTTTGCTGATCCGCAATCTGGCTACTATTCTCTACCACAATTTCTGGGCTTCATCGTTTCTCCTTTAAAATCAGCTTATTTGACCGTTCTTATTTCAGCAGCGCTAGGTTACTGGGGTTTCTATCGATTGATGCGGAGGACTTTTGATGCTTCCGTACCCGCTTCAATCCTGGCAGGAGCGTTGTTCATGTTCAACAGTTTCCTGTCGCTTCGCTCTCTAGTGGGTGAATATGGGTTTCATGGCATTATGCTGGTCCCACTGATTGCATCCTTGCTCATTGCCCCAGCTAAAAATCAATCCTCCAGACCAAGCAAACAAGCTAACCTGACTGCCTCAGTGTTCGCCGGATTATTAATCGCCTACTGGCTACAATCGGGGTTGACCACACTAATTATTCCCTCAGCCTTATCTGTTGTCGCCGTTGCCTGTATCGCCTTTATACTTGATCGCGCCGATTGGCGATCTTTTCTGCTTCGATCAACCATTGCCAGTATCTTGGCGCTAGCAATCTCAGCGTCTAAGCTGGTAGCAAGCTGGGCATTTTTTAGCAATTTTCCCCGGACTCAATATTCAATGCCGGGCATTGAGGGCATTGGCAACACGATATGGCTTGTTATACAAGCCCTGTTTTTCTCAAGCGAAGGCGCAACAAGACAAGCCAATCCATTGATCAGGAATATGCAGTGGTCTGTTTTGCCTCATGAATGGGCATACAGTTTATCGATTGTTCCTCTCGTAATTCTGCTGGCAGGTCTTGCTGGCTTGCTGATCATGAAAAATCGCGGCACCACTATCCGCATAAACCTAAAATCAAGCTCCATATTTTCCCTAACGATATTTTTAATAATAATTATTATTCCCATTTCACTCCTTGTTTATTCTCCCAGTTGGAACAATGTGCTTAAATCTATCCCACTAATCAATGCAACGGCTTGGCCATTCCGCTGGACTATTATTTATATACCCATCTTGGTTGTCATAACTGCTCTAATTTTTGACTGGATACCTTTTATAAAACGCTATAGCTATATTATGCTCTATACGCTGCTTACGCTGATGCTATTGCAAAATATTTTTGAACCAAGAGATTATTACTCGGATCAATCTAAAAACAATTTGTCGTATGATCCATCCATAATAGAAAATGCCTTTAATCAGGTAAAATCTACTTCAATAGCGCCTCCTATTACGCAAATTGTTGTTATACAAGATACAGAAGGCAATGTTATCGCGCCCTTATCCCGAAATGACGCTGTCGCCTTTGGGTTTTCCCAGTTGTATTGTTATAATCCAATTTTTGGATATGGATTGGAGAAGTTTCCGATTAAATCACTTCAACCGGGACCTGCTCTTGAGCAACAGGATGGGATTCTTAATATAAAAAATCCAGCTTGCTATGTTTTTCCAAAAGAGAATCACTGTGAGCCAGGCGATCATTTTGCTGTTAATGACTATGACCGAGCGCAGGCTTTTGTCGAATATCGTCCTTGGTACTTTGAAAAAAGCTTAAAACAGAAAGTTGCTGATTATGTCACAATGATCAGCTTAGCATTGGCGATAACAGTTTTGCTTTTTTGGATTTATGGTTTAGTGCGTAACTTAAGCAATAAATTTGGCACATCAGCCTGAAGATTCAAGTCGCGCCAAGATCGGATAGCGAATTTGCTAAACAGCATCACAAAAATGTCAGACTTGCCCATAGGCTTTGAAAGATTTCGAGCATTAGCGTCAAGGAATCTCGTGGTCTAATTGACAACCTACTGATGACCTGAATTGTCCGCCGAATTAAAGTTGATCCGTTCTCTTTCCACGACTACCGGTCGATTGCGCACATAGGTGTGGATAGAAGCGATATATTCGCCGAGGATGCCAATAAACAACAGTACCACACCAAACATGAAGAACATGCCAATCACGATCGGGGCGATCCCCACTGGAAAAGCGTTCCACAGGACCAATTTCAAGATCAGGAACACCAAGGCCACCAAGATGCTGAGGAATCCAGTCAAAAAGCCAACCATCGCCGCCAGTCGAATCGGTACGACGGAGTGACTGACGATGCCCAGCATAGCAAGGTCGTACAGGGTGTAGGCATTATTCTTTGACACCCCCCGCAAGCGCCGCGGTTGATCGAAGGGAATCGTTTTGATCGGGTATCCCAGTTCGCAGATCAGGCCACGCATATACGGATAAGGGTCGTGAATCTCTCGTAATTTATCGAGTACGACCCGATCATAAAGGCCGAAACCGGTGGCATCCTTGACGATGGAAACCTCTGAGATAGCATCCAGGAAACGGTAATAGAGTTTACGAAGCCGGTGGATCAGCGGATTCGTCTGGCTTATCGGCTTAACCGCCAGAACAACCTTGTAGCCCTGTTCCCAGGCGGTAAGGAACTCCTGGATCAGCTCTGGTGGGTCTTGGAGATCAGAGGCCATGTACACTGTCACGTCGCCGCTAGTCTGGATGATCCCCCAGTAAGGAGAGCGGAGATGACCGAAGTTTCGCGTATTAACGATGATCTTGACGCGCGAATCCTGTTCAGCAATTTTTCTTAGCTTTTCCAGGGTCCGATCAGTCGAAGCGTTATCAATGAACAGATACTCAAAATCATACTGGGGCGACCGCTCCATCACCTCGCGGACACGTCGATATAACTCTTCGATATTGGCTTCTTCGTTGAAGCATGGCGAGATCAGGCTCACCCGTTTCTTCGCTGTTGTCATTTCGATTTCGATCCTCGTACTTCGCCGTTGCTTGTGAGGCGGAAGGTGAATCTAGCGTGGCCCACATAGGAGATCACCACCGTGATGAGTATCGACACGCCCTGCGCCAGCCAGATGGGTAGCTGCATACTATCGACGAGTACCCACAGCAGGATAATACCCAACAAGGCCATACCGCCGTAGATCACATAACTGCGCAAGTATTCGGTGAGCCAATGCCCGCGCGTCCGGAAAACGAATAGCTTATAGGTTGTGAATGAAACCGAGATGGCGAGAACGCTTGATATCGCGCCAATCAGCAGAATATGGAGTGTGGGCGACAATACATAATAAAGACCGACACCGAGACTGTAGCCAATCAGCGTGTTGGCGCCACCTACGATCAGGTACCGGACCTTGCGGGATTGAAACATACTCAAGGTAGTAAATTTCATATCGGACATCCCGCGCCCGCTCGCTGGATTGCCTCAGCCAGTGGAATGCGCACGGCCAAGCCCAATTTCTCCCGAGCCTTGCGAATATCAGGGACATAGCGGTTACGGCCTTGCCCAGCGCTAGATTGACCACGAATCTCGACTGACTTGTGGGGGGCCAGCAGATCGCGCACCCGATAAGCTAACTCAGCAATGCTCACGACCTCATCGGACCCAACATTGTAGGCTTCGCCAGACTGGCCCCGCTCCAACAGCGTCATTAGCCAATGGGCCAAGTCTTCCTGATCGAGATAGGTCCGCAGTGGTGTACCGTCTCCGAAGACCTGGATTGAATCACCATGCAGGGCGTCACGAATGAAGTTACCAATAGCAAAGTGAACATCCAAGGGCAAATCCGGGCCTACAAAAGAGAAACAGCGGGCAATGACCATCTCTATATGATGAGCGTCCTGGTAGAGCGTACATAAATGCTCTGCAGTCCGCTTGGCCACGCTATAAGCATTGGCTGGATTCAGTGGGTCCGGTATCCCGTTATAGTCCTCGGGGATTTTCTCCATATCCGGGGGCTGTGGGCCATAAACTCCGCCCGAACTGGTCAACAAAAAGCGCTTGGCGCCACAGGCTACAGCATACTCAAGCACATTGCGCGTACCGTCGACAATTTGGTTAAAGCGTTGGAGCAGAGAAAGTTTCGGTCCTAAAGTCGAGTCAGCAGCGGCATGCAGGATATGGGAAAAAGAATTTCCTCTCGGAAAAGTAGCTGATTCGCAAATATCACCGACATGAAACTTAAGCCATGACAGGTTAGAAAACTCGGGATAACGATTAACAAAATTAGTTGGAGAACGCGAGAGAATTGTCACTACAGGAACAGATGCGCCAGCCTCATACGCAGCGTACCAACTACGAAGTAAGGCGCGACCAAAGAATCCGGTTCCGCCTGTTAGAAAAATATGCGGAGAGGATTTCATCTAAACCATCAAATGAAATTTATACGGCAAACCCAGCGAGCAGTAATCCTGTTCAATCCGTCCGGTTGCAATGGCTGCTGCGCAAAGGATGAGAGTCTTCTCTGGCAAATTTCGTAACCCGATCTCGGGGCTGACGATGGTTTTACCCGCAAAGCGCAACCCCTGTTTCTTGCTGTCGCGATCAACGACAGCCTGTAGCAAATCCAGTGGGAACCAAGATTCACCGATGAGTCGCTGCGCCAGGGAGCCAGCTCCCCACAACACAAAAGGTGTGCCATCGCCGATGAGTGCCAGAATCCGGGTTTTTAGTTGATTGATCCCTAAGCGGCTTTCTTCAAGATAATTCGCAAGTAGACCATACACGGATTCACCCGTTATTTCCCTTTGACTGTTCAAATGACTTAACTCGAAAAGTCCGAAAACTGCGGGATAATGAGTTCCATTTGAAAGCCTCAGTGTTTTTTTATCGATGGTCAGAATTTTCAGATTCAAACTATCAGCCAGAAATGCCAGTGATCCTTTTCCAAAGTGATTGATATGTTCTGGATCAAAGAAATAAAAAGGTGGAAACTGATGAGTATCGTATCGGGCCGGATCAGGAGTCTCAATGTAAATCCTGCCTCCAACTGCAAGTAGTGGCAGTAGGGATACCAGAACTGCCCGCGCATCGAATACATGCTCAAGGACATGACTCAGCACGATCAGATCGAAAGGGCGCTCGGGGTGAAAACTGCTGCACTCCATGTTGTTCAGGGGCAAGGTAATATTGAAGGCATCTATGCCCTTGGACTGAACGTGCGCTATACATGCAGGTGATGGATCGAACCCCGTCAGATCTGAAAAGCCGAGGTTTTTCAGAGTAGACAGTAAGCCCCCATTGCCACAACCGATGTCAACAATGCGCGCACTGTGTGGCAAATATCCCGAGAGGAAGTCTGCTAGTTCTTCGATTCGTTGCCGATCTGCCGGATCATCACCACCCCCGGTTGCGACGCTTGAATCCTCATATTTCGAGAATGACTGATAATACTCATTATAGGCGTCAGCTGGCGCATCCGAGTCTGCAAACCCGCTACCACATCTCACGCATACAACCACATTATAATTCGCCGGCAGTGGTGATGTTTCTGGCAGAGCAAAATGCATCGTGTGCAGGTACTGAGCTTCATGCGAATTGCATACGGGGCAAGGACGCCTGCTCGTAACGGAAGCACCACGCAATTTTGGCATGGTCGGCGACGAGTTTTCAGCAAGCGGCATAAAACACGCTATCAAAGGTATTGGATTCGTGCGCCCGGTATGTGATCCGATAATCGGGAGCGTAGCGTTGTAAAAACTTGGGGATACGCCAGAGATCATCCCAGCGGTGATAGGGGGCAATCGCCAGGAGCGGACGATACCGATCAATAATGTCCCGTGCGCCTTCAAGCGCCGCGAGTTCGTGGCCCTCAACATCCAGCTTAATATAATCGACCCGCTGACCAACAAGGCATTCATCCAGTCTTACGCACTGAACCCTGGTATTTCCATCGGGCGTAACCGCGCTGGCTTCGCCGCTCTGCGACGAGAACGACAGCCATTCAGTCACGTTCGATAAACCGCAAGGAAAGCAAACTACCGGAAAATTGAGCGCCTTGACATTATGGGCAAGCCTCGAAAAATTCGCCAAATCTGGTTCGAATGCGTAGGCGGTCGCAAGGGGAAGGCGACTGGCGGCCTGTGCAATGGTATCGCCATCATAGGCACCGCCATCGACAAAAACGATTTCCCGCCTGGACGATACAAGTCCGTTCACCTCGTCTGGAAAGTATTGGGCAGTGTTTGACGGCTGTGGTGCCTGGTCTATTGATGCGCCTAGCCGGAAACGAAGGGCCTCCATGAATTGTTGCCGACTTTCATCGTCGCGGAGCATCCGAAAAGCTTCTTCGATTTGTGGCAGGTTGCCGGCGTACTGCCTGCGGTCAGTCAACCAGAAACGCCAACCCATCTGTTGTTCAATCGCCTCGAAATAATCCTGAGGCAGTCGCGGGCGATCGATACCCCGAGCCTTGCAGGCTCTCGCGAGAGTAACCAAGTCCGATGCGGCGTTGCGGTTAAACACCGCCAGCCATATTGGCAATAAACACAATGCGTCATCCAACTCATTGAGTGAAACCACCGGAACCGTTTCGATCATGCCCGCCGATGGACCAGAAACCACGAACGTATGTACCTGAACGCCAAGTTTCTGGAGTGCTGAATAAACCGCGCGGGCAAAGCCGCCCGCACCAAACAAGGTAATTCCGTCGTGTCGAGCCTCTTCAAGCAACTTGTCGATTTGCAGATTAATATCAAAAAAATCGAACATCATTTAACTCTCCCTCTGCTCTTTCATTCCACCGCTTTTGCACGAAGCGTCGCCGCTTCCGCTCGCACGGCAGCAAGTTCCTCGGGCGGTAAAAACGGAAACATATCGTCCAGTTCCGGGGTAGAAAATGTGCCGTTTTCCAGCATCCGCGACTTGATCCGCGGCTCGAAGGGCTGTGCAGGATCGACATCGACCTGGATCAGCGCCGGACCATCAAGCGCCAGCATTCGCTCCAGTTCGGGCAAATCACCCGGTCCGGCAATCCGGACCGCGCTTAGGCCATAGGCCCGCGCCAATAAACTGAAATCGGGGAACTCCACGCCCGAGGCCGGGGTAGCGCCAACAACGCGGCCAAAGAAATTTTCATGGGTCTGGCGGATCGACAAATAGCCATCGTTGGCGAGAACGATCACCAGCACACATATACCCAAGGTCTTCAGGGTCTGCAATTCCTGCACATTCATTTGCAGACTGCCATCGCCGGCGAAACAGATAACCCGCCTTGCGCCCGCAGCCACCGCTGCGCCGATCGCCGCCGGCAGATCGTAGCCCATCGACGCTGAACCCGAATTGCTGAACATCCGCTGCCCGGTACGCAGACAACCGACCTGGAACGGCAGGATACAGGCAGAGGCGTTGCCGCACACGATAATGTCATCGTCGCGTAACTGGTCAAAGATACGCGCCACAATAGCGTAAGGATTCAATCTGGGTGTAAGCGTTTGCTGTGGCTGTAAAACGGGGTAACGCCCCTGTAGTGCATGGCACCAGCGCGCCCAATCCCCGTAGTCAGGCAGATCCTTGAGTTCGGGCTGAGCAGCGAGGGTGTCAATGAACCTCCCCGCATCGGCGACGATGGCCAGCGCGGGTTGTACAAAAGGCTTGGCAAGTTCAGCCGGATCGATATCGATCTGAACCACGAACGCCTGTGGCGCGAACCGGGACCAGTTATAGCTGACCTGACGGATATTGAGGCGCGAACCAATCACCACCACGAAATCACTCGCTTGCAGGCAAAAATTACCGGCGCGGCTACCGATCGTACCGGGACGCCCGGCAAACAGCGGGTGATCATTGGCAATGAGGTCGTGCGTCCAAGCAGTAGCGACAGGAATGCCCGTAGCCTCGGCCAGCGCAAGCAGGGCAGCGCTGGCGCCGGCAATGCGCACCCCACTGCCGGCCAGGATCAAGGGGCGGTGTGCGGTACGCAGCCCGGCGATGATCCGCTTGCAGTCACCCACCAAGGTTGCATCTTCCACTACCAGGACCGGGGACGAGGCCAACCACGACAGTTTGATCGTTGCAGACTGAATATCGAGTGGAATATCGATCCAGGCAGGGCCGGGGCGACCCGTCGTCGCGGCAAAGAGCGCATCCGGCAGTAATGTCGATAGGTCTTCCGGACGGCGCGCCGTTTCGGCGTATTTAGTCACCCATTTGGCCATGTGAATTACCGGACCTTCCTGATCGCCGAGTTGGCGCAAACCGGTGACTGGGATGAAATCCAGACAGGTTTCACGCTTAACCTGCCCAGACAGCACCAGCATTGGTATCGAGTCGGTATAAGCGCCGAATACACCATTCAGCGCATTGATCCCGCCGGGGCCGGTGGTGACATTCACTACCGCAGGTTTGCCGGTGATCCGCGCGTAGCCTTCCGCCGCCATCGCACAGGCTTGCTCATGATGCATGTAGGTACAGCGCAGATGAGGGTGGGTACCTAGCGCATGATTCAGGAACATCGATCCGCCGCCGGTGACGCAGAACACCTGCTCAATGCCTTGTTCCACCAACCAGTCGGCGATCTGTTGGGAGACATTCATGGCGTGTCGTGCGTACTGTTAATCTTGTCCATAGACGCTGCGCCTAATCATAGCCCACGATTCAGAATTAATTGTCTTAAGCCCTCATTCTCACTGTACGGGCCATTAATATGATTGATAGTCAGTGGCTCGTCAGCTTGAATTCCGGTTACTAACTCAACCCCATTCATCACTTCCCGACAAGACAATTGGCCTTTTCGGAGTGGAATGGCAAGATAAAAATCTCTTTCAAAGCCCTCTTTACTAAATACATAACCCGGCTCAAGATCACGCCGGGCATAAGCGCCGCGTACCAAGGCATTGAGATATTCTGTTTCTCTTTTTGGAATAACCCGCCTTGAATAACTACGGCCCCCGCACATCTCTGCAGCCTTACGATACGCCTTGAACCACTCATCGATTTGGTACGGTCTGGAACAGTAAGGCGAAACAACCACGCCTTCATAATCAATATCGATATGACGCTCCCAAGTGCGCGCTCCCTTTCCATAGGAAATCAGCATGGATGAATGCCAGTCGCTATATTCATGGGTCGATAGACCAATGATATGATTCGGGTATCGTGCTTTGAGATAGTCAATCTGATCCAGTTCGAGTTCATCATCTTCCGATGGATAAAGAGCAATGCAATGATTGATCGCCAGGGAAATATTCCTCTTTTCAAAAAACTTAACCAGATCGTCCAGGTCTTTTTCCGAAGCGCCGCCAGTTGAAGCAATGACTGGACGTCGTGTTGTCGCTATCTTCTCGATCAAAACCCAGTCGTTGATATCTGAACTGGCAATCTTGATGATGGGCATATTAAATTCGACACAAAGATCAACCGATGCCTCATCAAATGGAGTTGCCATTGGTATACAACTGAGATTCCTTATCTCCTCGACCATGCGAGCAAAATCGGCCCTGCTGAGCTTAGTATCTTCGGTTTTTTTTATATAACGATGCTCTTTATTGCCTCTAAATTCTGGATGTATAAACGCATCAACATCCCTGAATTGGAGCTTGATAGCCGCTTTTGTGTTATTGAAACGAACAATCGCGGCATGATCACGAATAATTTTGAGGCCCCGCTCAACCTTTCCCCAGTGATTATTCGCAATTTCGAGAACAAAGAGATTCTCAAAGAGATCTTTATCACGTTGTGCAATATGGTTCATGGCGATTTACTTTTTTGACAATCTCTCAGTGATCGGTCACAGGCACGTCGCCAACCGACCGGCGATCATGGCTATGAGTAAACTCCAGTTTAGCGGCGTTGATGCCCCACATCCTCATGCCACGAAAACCGCTTCCAGCGACTGCGCCTCCAACACCCGCTCTCCCCACGTCTCCAATTGCGCGGGTTCTGCCCTCGCCAGCTTTGCCCCCACCCACTCCGGTCAATACGCCAAAGCGACGGATTAACAACTTCCGCAATAGCTTGACCTCACCCCGCGCTTCACCCCGCGCCTCACCCCGCGCTTCACCCTCCGCGAATACTTCCCGATAAAACCGGGTCTGTCGCAAATCAATATCGTGTAGTTCCAACATCCGCCTGACCTCCTCTCGACTCATGTCTGGTAGCTTATAGACCACCATCGTCTCAACCAAATCCAGCAACACCGCTTGCGGAAGCTCCATTCCTGCTGACGAATCCTGTACCAACTGCCGGGCCTTGACCGGCGCATCCGCCGCCTTGCCCACCATGAGCTGCATAAGTTGCAATCCCAGCGTCGACGCCGGCACATCCACCCAATCTTCCAAATATACGCGATAAACTTCCGGCAGCTTCACCGCCGAACCATAGCGCCGCTCATCCAGACGCTCTACCTGCCGACCGGGATAAATCACCACTGCCCGCCATGATCGCACCGGTTCCATGCGGTACAGATACAGGAAAATCTCTGCGAACCACCGCCCGTAATGAGCATATTGGTCATCGAGCATCTGAGGGCAAGCGACTTACGCTTCGAACTGAGGCGGTGTAGTAGCCGCGCAGGTTGAATTGCGAATGCAACCCAACCATACCGTGAATAGAAACCGCCTTGAACGGTGATAGAAAACGCTTCGATCAGTTGACCCCGCACTTCATTAAGCAGATCGGGATGCCGATCCAGGACCTTCAGCAACTTCACTAGCGCCAAAGATGGTCTTGCTTTACCGGTTTCGTATTGAGAAAAGGCCTCGACACGGCCTCCAAAAATTTCTGCCACTTCTCGTTGATCCAAATCCAGCTTCTAGCGGACGCTGGCGATGAACACCGGATCAACCCTCGCCGCATTGACCTTGTTGGTTAAACACACGCACCTCGGCGCCATAGCGGTCTGCTTCCGCCGAATCCAACACAACCTCAGCACAGGCCGGACAGAAATCACCGGTCACGTTTGGAATGAAGGTCGTCTCACCTTTATAGAGATAAAGCAGGTCACGAGTACCGCGCACCAGTTCCGCACCGCCGCAAACGGGACATTTCATCGTTACAGCTCCTTTATAGCGGACATCGATTCGCGAATAGGGGGCAGCATGATCCAGATCTCCTGTTCAGTCAGTGGGTCAGCAACTCAGCAAAAATTGATCCCAAGAAAAGTTTCGATTTGCGTTGCCGCATAATCCAGCATGTCTTCCGTCAACCCCGGATAGACCCCGATCCAGAAGGTATGATTCATAACCTTGTCGGTATTCACCAACTCCCCGCTGACCCGATACTGCCGCCCCTGAAAATACGGCTGCCGGGTCAGATTCCCCGCGAACAGCAACCGCGTCCCAATCCGGTACTGATCCAGATAGCGCAGCAAATCAACCCGCGTCACCCCCGCTTCCGGACGCAGCGTCAGCGGAAACCCGAACCACGACGGCTCACTGTGCGGGGTCGCCTCCGGCAAAATCAACAGCTCCTCGCAACTCGCCAACCGCTCTCGCAAAACAGCAAAATTTCGCCGCCGCGCCGCAATGAAACTGGGCAACCGATCCAACTGCGCCAGACCACAGGCCGCCTGCATATCAGTGATCTTCAGATTGTAACCGGCGTGCGTATAAATGTACTTATGATCATAGCCAACCGGCAAATCCCCCAATTGCCATTGAAATCGCTTTCCACAGGTGTTATCTCGCCCCGGCGCACAATAACAATCCCGCCCCCAATCCCGGAACGACTCCACAATCGTTTTTAACTCCGGGTTCGACGTGAAAACGGCGCCGCCCTCACCCATAGTAATGTGATGCGCGGGATAAAAACTCAGCGTCCCGATGTCGCCAAAGGTACCGACCTTCTGGTCTTGATAGGTGGAACCCAGGGCATCGCAGCAATCCTCGATCAGCCAGAGGTTGTACTGCTTACAAAGATCGGTAACGACCTCCAGATTAAACGGGTTGCCCAGAGTATGGGCGAGCATGATCGCCTTGGTCCGCGGGCCAATAGCCTCCTCAATCCGGCTGGCGTCGATGTTGTAGGTTCCCAGTTCAACGTCCACAAACACCGGGATCGCCCCACACTGCAGGATCGGATTCACCGTCGTTGGAAACCCGGCCGCCACCGCAATTACCTCATCCCCGGGTTGAATCGCCCGCTCCCCCAGACGCGGCGACGTCAGCGCCGAAAACGCCAGCAGATTCGCCGATGAACCGGAATTGACCGTCGACACATGCTGCACCCCCAGCACCGCCGCCAGCCGTTGCTCGAACTCCGCATTAAACCGTCCAGTCGTTAGCCAGCCATCCAGCGCCGCTTCCACCATCAACTGCAACTCAGCCTCGCCCAGAACCTTACCCGCAGGCGGGATCGCCGAAACGCCCGGCACAAAGGCCGTCGGCGCAAACTGATGCGCCGCGTAATGAGCCACCCGATGGCGAGTGGCCTTGCGCAACACCTCATCCAGCTTGGCCGCCCCCAGTCGGGCCACCTTCCGGCACTGGCGGGAATCCATCGTGATCACCTGGTCCACCCGCGCCACGCTATCCCGTTCCAGCGCGCCCTCAGCCAAATCAGCGTTACCCATCATTACCGCAAACGGATTAACGGCACAGGAATCCACCCCGGTCGTCAAATAAGCGACCTGCACATCGCCATAACCCGGCTCATGGTCAACCGCCACTACCACCCCCGGCCTGGCCTGACCGCCGGCCTGATGGGCATCGGGAAAATCCAGCAACACCACATCACCAAGGCTTAACATCAAATACCTCCCGAATCCGCCTGGTAATCCGCAATTTCCTGTAGCGACCAAGCGCGCAAATCGACACCATCCGCATAAGCCCGATACCAGGCCATCGTCGCCTGCAAACCCTGCTCCAAAGACCAGCGCGGCCGCCAACCCAACCGCTCACGCGCCTTCGCGCAATCCAGCTTCAAATAATGGGCCTCATGCGGCTGCGATCCGGCATCCATTTGCCAACTCGCCCCTTCGCCCCAAGCCTGGATCAACCGCTCAACCAGCCAATGCACCGGTTTGGCATCCTCACTGTCAGGGCCAAAATTCCAGCCCTCCGCATAAGCCACCCCCTCCTCATACAGCTTCTGCGCCAACCGCAAATAACCACTCAGCGGCTCCAGCACATGCTGCCAGGGGCGAATCGCTTGCGGATTATGGATTCTGACCGGCGCCCCGGCCAACAACGCCCGGATCATGTCCGGCACCAGACGATCCGCCGCCCAGTCGCCGCCGCCAATCACATTGCCAGCGCGAGCGCTGGCGACCGCAACCTCATGTTCGGCATAACACGCTGGATTAAAGAACGAGCGACGGTAAGCCGCCGTCACTAGCTCTGCACAGCCCTTGCTGCTGCTATACGGATCATAACCGCCCATCGCCTCATCCTCGCGGTAACCCCACAACCATTCCCGGTTCTCATAACACTTATCACTGGTCACCACCACCACGGCCCGGACGCTGGGGACGCTCCGCACCGCCTCCAGCACATGGGCGGTCCCCAGCACATTGGTTGCGTATGTCTCCAATGGCTGCGCATAGGAATAACGCACCAGCGCTTGCGCCGCCAAATGAAAGACGATCTCCGGCTGGCGCTCACCGAGAGTCTTCTGCACCCTGGAAAAATCCCGAATATCTCCTTCCAGCGAAACCATGCTCTCCGCCACTCGCGCGGTTTCAAACAAACTCGGCGTCGTCGGTGGCGGCAACGCATAACCCACGACTCGCGCTCCCAGCTTTTGCAACCACAGCGCCAGCCATCCGCCTTTAAACCCGGTATGCCCAGTGATAAAAACCGTCTTATCCCGCCAAAATCCGTCAGCCATCACCAAATTTTCCACGGCGCCCGCCCTGAGGCCCAGAGTTCCTCCAAATACACCTTATCCCGCAAGGTATCCATCGGTTGCCAAAACCCTCGGTGACCGTAGGCCGCCAATTGCCCTTCCCGCGCCAACCGCTCCAGCGGCTCCCGCTCCCAAGTGATGGCGTCCCCGGCAATGTAATCGATAACCTGCGGCGACAGCACGAAAAAACCGCCATTGATCCAGCCGCCATCTCCCTGTGGCTTCTCCTGAAAACCCCGTACTCGATCATCTTCAACAGTCAGCGCCCCATACCGCCCCGGCGGCTGCACCGCTGTTATCGTCGCCAACCGGCCCTGCACACGATGAAATGCCAACAGAGCGGGAATATCTACATTCGCCACTCCATCACCATAGGTAAAACAGAATGCTTCTTCCTCCTGCAAATACTCGCGCACCCGCCGCAAACGCCCGCCTGTCATCGTTTGCTCGCCGGTATCCACCAACGTTACCCGCCACGGCTCGGCATGCCGCTCATGAACATGCATCTGATTTTTCTGCATATCGAACGTCACATCAGACATGTGCAGAAAATAATTAGCAAAATACTCCTTAATCAGATACCCCTTATAACCGAGGCAAATCAGAAAATCGTTAATTCCATAACAAGAATAGAGTTTCATGATATGCCAAATGATCGGCTTACCGCCGATATCAATCATCGGCTTGGGCTTAAGATGTGACTCTTCACTGATGCGAGTGCCAAAACCGCCGGCAAGAAGCACTGCTTTCATTGGTTTTTCGCTCATGTTGGTAAATGGATGAAGTTCAAAGTGGGTGAGGTGGGACGAACCTTATAGAGGTTGCGGTATCTTTTCAGAATCCGGAACACAGTAGCCTATAGTTCGCTTGAACGAACAGTAACTTTTACGAACCAAGCGTGATGGGTGGTCATCTAAACGAAGGATAAGCTGTTCCTCAGTCCCTTGCTGGATTGGGAACGGGGATGAGCATCCTGGGCACTCTTTGAAACCACACCTCTGGCTGTCAACCCATCGCTGGCAGCCCGGCGATGGCGGATCGTCGGAGACTCCTTGGGTAAATCCTCGCAGAATCAGAATGATCTTTGCACAGGAGTCGTGGTGCCGGCCCAGACGGTCCCCGTAAAGACATTAAACACGGTACCGCATTCCCGGCAACAATCATCCAGGATCGGCATACGGTCGCACATAGGGGGACGCTATCCTGCCGGCAGGAAATGCCCCTATGAGCAACACAAACCTTGCGGATCGAGAATATCCAGCAAAAAATTGTAACATTCTTGCTGATTCGGCAAATCGGTCAGCGGAAAACGGATCGTACGCGTTCATCCCCCTGACTGAGGCAAGGGTGCCAAGGGCAGTCCAGCACGGCGGTCCGCAATGGCGCGTTCCAGATAGCGCCAAGGGTCATGACCCCGCTGGCGGCAGGTATCGATGACGCTGG
>JADLEK010000079.1 GCA_020846135.1 Gammaproteobacteria bacterium | reverse complement strand
CATCGATCTGCTGGAGGCTATGGAGGGTCAGGTGCATGGCGGTCAATCAAGGTGAGTAGTTATAGTTTTTCACATCCATCCCATCAGCGGAAGTTAGCCATAACCGGGAGGGGAACTGAACGATTACCGCTGATGTACAACTTTTTAGCGGCGGCGCCCATTATTGCTTCCTCATTCCAGCCAATCTCTCGCCTTTAACCTTTCGCCTTCCTCACCCCGGCAACGGTGGCGGCAAATGTGCAAACAATGTCGCCAATTCCGCGACTTCCCCCGCCGGCATCCATTTCGCCATGCCTTGCGCCCACACCAGCGTAGCGCGGGTTAATTGCCCGCTTTGCACCTGCTGTTGCAGATCAGTCATGGGAAACGGCCCGGCCTGCTGACCGTTGAGCGCGATAAAGTAGGGCGTCGCGGTCGGCAAAGGCGGCGGAGCCATTGGCGGCGGTGCGGGTTGCGGGGCGGGAGCGGCGGGTTGCGGAGGCCGGGCCAGGGTTTCATTGAGCCGTTGCGCCATCGCCAGTCCCAGACCCATGTTCAGCGCCTCGGAACCAACGCCGGGATTGGCCGCAGCATCGCGCAGGGCTTCCGCCGCCTGGAACTGGGTGTATTGATCCAGATTGCCGACAATGCCCATGCTGCTACGCTTGTCGAGCGCCGCTTCAACTTCCTGCGGCAACGAGATGTTTTCCACCAGCAGGTTGGTCAGTTCGATGCCGACTGCGGTGAATTCGGGGGCAATCCGCTCCAGCAGAAACTGACCGAGCTGATCGTAATTACCAGCCAAATCCAGCGCGGCAATTTTGGCTTGACCAAGGATATTGGCGAAGCGCGAAACGATCATGTTGCGCAACTGATTGGTGATTTCGTCGGTAGTGAAGCGGCCATCGGTGCCGACGATTTCGCGCATAAAGGTCGGTGCGTCCTTGACCCGAATCGCATAACTGCCGAAGGCGCGTAACCGGATCGGGCCGAATTCGGGATCGCGCAGCATCACCGGGTTTTGCGTGCCCCACTTGAGATCGGTAAACCGGCGGGTGCTGAAAAAATAGACTTCGGCCTTAAACGGGCTTTCAAAGCCGTGTTTCCACGCCTGCAAAGTTGAAAGCAGCGGCAGGTTGTTGGTTTTCAGCTCGTACATGCCGGGCTGAAAGGTATCCGCCAACTGGCCTTCATTGACGAACACCGCGACCTGCCCTTCGCGCACGGTCAGTTTGGCCCCGAACTTGATTTCGTTGCCCTGACGCTCAAAGCGATAAACCAGCGTGTCGTTGGAATCATCAATCCATTGAATGACATCAATGAATTCACCAAGCAATTTATCCCACAGTCCCATGTCAGCGGCCTCCGGGTTGGGCGGATTGGGTTTTGGATTGAGTTTTAGCATGAGCGGCGGACAGCGCCTGCCGCAGTTCGGTTTCACAGCTTTCCAGTTGCGTTGCCGCTTCCTGACGCCGGCGACGGCCTTCGTCGGCAATCCGCAGACTGTCTTCAATGGTGGCGATCAGGGTTTGATTGGCTTTCTTCACCGTTTCAATATCGAATACGCCCCGTTCAATCTGGGTGCGGGCCTGGACATTGGCCTGGCGCAGGTTTTCGGCATTGGCGGTCAATAACTGGTTGGTCAAATCGGTCGCGGCTTTCACCGTTTCGGCGGCTTGCCCGGACCGGTAGATGGTAATGGCCTGAGCGAGCTGTTGCCGCCACAGAGGCACAGTATTGACCAGCGTGGAGTTGATCTTGCTGATTAAACTCTTGTCGTTTTCCTGCACCAGGCGAATGCTGGGCAGACTCTGCATGGTGACTTGCCGGGTCAGTTTCAGGTCATAAATCCGTCGTTCCAAATCATCGCGACTGGCCCGCAGGTCGCGCAGATTTTGCGCCTTGACCATATCCTCGCCGGCGGTGACTTCCCGCTCCAGCGCCGGCAATTCCTCGGCGTCCACCTTAATCAACTTGGCCTCGCCGGCGGCGATATACAGTTCCAGACTGTGAAAATAATCGAGATTGGCGGCGTATAGCCGATCCAGCGCGGCAATGTCGGTGAGCAACTGGGTTTTATGCCGCTCCAAGGCATCGCTGATGGCGTCAATCTGATTTCGCACCGTTTCATATTCCTGCACGACCTTGGCAAGCGGCGAAGCCTTGCCGAACAGCCGGGCGAAAAAACCGGGTTTTTTATTCGGGTCGAGTTCTTCCAGATTGAAGCCGCGCAAGACCGTGACCATCTCATTCAAGGCGGTTCCGGCAGGCCCGGCGTCCTTATTGCGCACGCCTTCCAACATGCTATCGGAAATGGTGGTTAATTGCTCTTGGGCCTTGCTGCCAAAGAAGATAATCGAGTTACTGTCGCGCAGATCAATTTGCGCAACCAGCGCCGCGACTTGTTGCTGATCCTGTTCCGGGGCCGGGGCGCGGGCGGCTAAATCCTGCTGGACCTGCGGGGCCAGCATGGGCGTAAACACGTTGGCGTCCAGGGCGGTGGCGGTGGGCGCAGCGGGCAAAGTGGACATTCAGGACTCCTGGAACAGTGTCAGTTTGGCGTGGGATTATTCAGGTTCTGGATTTGGCTTTCTGATGAATTTTTCATCCATGCTGATGCCTCCAATCGCCTAAACCACCCCTTCCCGTTTCAATTGCGTGGTCAAGACTTCAATCTGCACGTCGAGATCGGTGACATCGGTTTCCAGCAGTTTTTGTTGCTGTTCGGTAAAGACCTCCTCAATCGTCGCCAGCACCCGGCGGAAGTTGTCTTCCAGTTCCGGCGTGGATACCCGACCGTGGGTTTTGGCATAACCTTCAACGACCTGTTTGGCGCCGTCGAGATAGACATTGAGAAACTTGCGGGCGCGGCGCAGATCGCGGGGGTCTTCTTCCAGCATTTTCAGAATTTGCCGGGCCAAGGCGGCGATGCGCCGCAGCCGGTTATTTAATTCGGTATTGCGGATGTCGCGGGTGGCCTGCTCAATCGCGGCGATGCTGGCTTCGGCCTGCTCCAGCGCCTGCAGGACCCGGTCGGTGGTATCGACGCCGTCGGTATCGGTAAAGCGCTTGGCGGCGCGGGGATCGAAGCCGTAACCCAGATGACAACCCAGCAGCGCCGCCAGGCCAAACGCGCCGGCGATGATCGGCGGATAGTGCGCGCCGAGCCAGGCGGTGACGCCAGTCGCCAGCGCAACCACTGCCCCGCCGACGGTTTTCAGCGGCCATGGCGTTTTGGCGACGCGGCGGCGGGCGTATTCACCTTCGGTCAGCAGTCCCTGCCGCAACAGCAATGCGCCAGCCAGAAACAGCGCGTATCCTGCGGCATTGCCGATCAGGTCGCTCAGGCGGCCCCGGCTCAGGGAAACCAGCGCCGCCATCAATACTGGCAACGGCAACAAAAACATCAGGATGCCTTTGGTCGATGAAAACCGGCCGGGGGTGATTTGGTAGCGTTCGGCCACAGTGCGATATCCTCGTTGCAGTAGCAGAATCAGGGCGGCCAGCGGAATTAGGATGACGCTGGCCAGCAACAGCAGGCGGCCCATGCGCAGGACTCCGGGTTCAGCGGGGCTGCGCGGTTGAAATGGCCGATGTAGCCGGTGCGCAGGACGTGAGCAACGCCTGGCAGGAAGCAACGCCGACAGCGGCGAAAATCAGCAGCAGGCCAATGAATTTACGCAGGAAATCAGGCATGGCGGCAAGTTCGCAGTGGCCGGAAACAGGGATAACTATAGCATGGCGGGCGACAGCGTTCTGCGTGCCAGGTTCTCGCCATCGTTGAACCCCCGGAGAGTCATGACATGCGTCTACTGAAAATCAAACTCGTCGCAAAAGGTCTGAATCACGGGTTCAGTCACCGGAAAATTGACCCGGGGAATTGATCCGATCCAGCACTGCTTCCGGATCAAACAGGGATTCCGCCGGGGCAGTGAAAGTGCGGTGATGAAAATTGCCCTCGGCGTCCATTGTGTACTGCGTCCGGTAATAGTCCGGCCTGGATTGCAGATCGCGCAGGCCGGCCAGCAGGGCTTCAATATCCTCAGCGGTGGTGTACAGCCCCAGACTGGCCCGCACCATGCCTTGCCAGGCTTTGAGTTGCCGCGCTACATCTTCGGCGTCCGGATCCAGCTCTAGCGCCCACAATTCCGGTTTCAGCAATTCCCGAACGTAGGGATGGGCGCAGAAACAGCCGTTGCGCATCGCGATGTTGAAGTAATCATTCAGCACCGCTGCAACCAGACCATGTTCCAGCCCGACTAGATTAAACGCAACGGTACCAAGGCGCGGGGTGCGGTCAGGGTCGGGATCGCCGTAAATCCGCAATCCGGGAATGCTCGCCAGGCCGGTGAGCAGTTGCCGCAACCGGGTCTGTTCCGCTGCGTGAATCTGCGCCATCCCGACCCGTTGCAGCATATTCAGCACTGCGCCTAATTGCACCGCGCCGAGGATATTAGGCGTACCGGCTTCTTCGCGATCCGGAAAGCGGGGGGTGACCTGATAGCCGGTCAGGGATACGTCGTCCACCATGCCGCCGCCGACCTCATCCGGTTCCTGACCGTCCAGCAGGCTCCGCCGCACCACCGCTACACCCGGCGATCCCGGTGCATACAGCTTATGGCCGGAAAACACCAGCGCGTCCAGTTGCCGCTCTGGTGCCCCAGTGTCGCTGATCGGCAATGGCGCATGAGCGAGGGCTTGCGAAGCATCGACGATGATCCAGGCTCCGTAGGCGTGAGCCAGCGCGGCGATGGCGTGGACCGGGTTGACAATGCCGGTGACGTTGCTGGCGGCGGAGACGGCGACGGCGTTGACCCGGCCCTGATGTTGCTTAAACAGTCGCTCCAGCGCGGTGAGGTCGATTGCGCCCAGCGCCGAGGATTGGCCGGTCAGGGGGAGATGAATGACGGTTCCGGCGTGTTTGCGATGCGGCAGGTCGTTGGCGTGATGCTCCATTAACGAGACCAGTACAAGATTCCGCTCCGGGCGCTGCGCCGCCAGAATCCGGGCCAGGCGGTTGAGGGTGGCGGTACAGCCGCTGCCGGCGAAAAAAGCGGTGTATTGATTGGGATCGACCTGGACGAAGTTCAGCACCTGCTGGTGCGCCCAGGCGTAGGCGTGGCTGACAATGCGGGCGGAGAAATGCAGTTCGCTGTGGGTGTTGGCGTAGTGGCGCAACAATTCGTCGGCGACTTGCCTGGCGCTGTCCAGCGTCAGCGTGGAGGCGGCGGAGTCGAGATAATGGCGGCGGGTGATCCGGCCATCGGCTAAGGGGTAGCGGGTGTCGAGGCCAATGAAGTCCTGGGCGAGCGCAGCAGCGGGGAAATCGCGCATGGTTGAATGACTCCCCGCTGCCGACCCAGCTTCCGAAAGAGGTGACTTCAGAACAGACCAGGATTCAGCGATTAGCTCACCGCAAATGCTTCGGCACAAAATCCTGGATGGTATTGCCGACATAAACCTGCCGGGGTCGGTAAATGCGCGACTTCGGATCGTCGTGGATCTCCTTCCAGTTGGCGATCCAGCCCGGCAGGCGGCCCATTGCAAACATGACGGTGAACATGCTCACCGGAATGCCCATCGCCCGCAGAATGGTGCCGCTGTAGAAGTCCACATTCGGATACAGCTTGCGCTCGATGAAATACGGATCGCTCAGCGCCACCTGCTCCAGTTGGCCGGCAATCTCCAGCAACGGATCGTTGAGGTTCATCTTGGCTAGCATCTGGTCCGCCGCCGTCTTGAGAATCTTGGAACGCGGATCGAAGTTCTTGTAGACCCGGTGGCCAAAGCCCATCAGCCGCAATTTGGAATCCTTGGCTTTCACTCGGCTGACATAGTCGGCGACGCTCATCCCCGACTGGCGGATGAACTCCAGCATCTCGATCACCGCCACATTGGCGCCGCCATGCAGCGGCCCCCACAGCGCGCATACCCCGGCGGCGCAACTGGCGAACACATTGGCCTGGCTGGACGCCACCATCCGCACTGTGCTGGTCGAACAGTTTTGCTCATGGTCGGCATGCAGGATCAGGAACAGATTCAGGGCGCGGGCCACTTCCGGAGTTGGCTCATAGTCCTTGTAGGGAATCGAGAACATCATGTGCAGGAAGTTTTCGCAATACTTGTAATCGGTGCGTGGATACATCAGGGGCTGACCGACCGACATCTTGTAACTGGCGGCGGCGACGGTGCGCACCTTGGAGATGATGCGGGCTGCGGCCCGCTCCAGGGTCTGATCGTCGTCGATCTCCATCATTTCCGGCTCATAGCAACTCATCGCGTTGAGCATCGCCGACAAAATCGCCATCGGATGGGCATTCGGCGGAAAGCCATGAAAATGATTACGCAGGCTCTCGTGCATCATCTGGTTTTGAGTGAGCAGCCCGCTGAAGCGCTCCCGATCCGCCGGGGTCGGCAACTTGCCCCAGATCACCAGTTGGGCGGTTTCCACAAACGAGCTGTTTTCCGCCAGTTGCTCAATCGGGATGCCCCGATAGCGCAGGATACCCTGGTCGCCATCGATGTAGGTGATCGCGGACTTGCAGGACCCGGTGTTGCCGTATCCGTCGTCCAGGGTGATATAGCCGGTGCGATCGCGCAGGGCGCTGATATCAATCGCCAGTTCGTTTTCAGTTCCTTCAACGACCGGGAATTCGTGGGATTTGCCATCCAGTTCGATGCGGCAGGTGTGGCTCATGGCTTATGGCTCCGTAGGTCTGAAAATGCAGTGGGTGTCTTGGGTGGTGCGGAGTCGTGGTCATTCCGCGGGCCGCCGCCGGCCGGATTCAGGCGGGCTGGCGCTGCGCGCCCGGCGAGATCGGTGAGAGTCTCCGGGCATCCTGCACGGTTGATTATATAGTGAGTTTATCCGGCGTGGGTTGCGCTGCAACATTCAGTCGCGCGGTGCGACGATGCCGCCAGTATTCAAACACGCCAGGCAGGATCGACAGGATGATGATCGCCAGAATGACCAGGGTGAAATTCTGCTTGACGAAGGGCAAGTTGCCGAAGAAATAGCCGCCATACAGGAACGAGGCCGTCCAGGCAATGGCCCCAATCACGTTGTAGAACAGAAAATGGCGGTAAGTCATGCTGCCGGCCCCGGCTACAAACGGCGCGAAGGTGCGGATGATCGGCACGAAACGGGCAATCACAATGGTCTTGCCGCCATGCCGCTCAAAAAACTGATGGGTGCGGTTGAGGTATTCGCGCTTGAGAATGCGAGCGTCAGCCGTGAATACCTTTTCGCCGAAATAATGGCCGGCGGCGTAATTGACGGTATCGCCCAGAATCGCAGCGACCGCCAGGAGTAGAAACACCACATGGATATTCATGGAACCAATGGCTGCCAGCGCTCCAGCGGCGAACAGCAGTGAATCGCCAGGCAGAAAGGGCGCCACCACCAGCCCGGTTTCGCAAAACACGATCAGAAACAGAATGCCGTAAATCCAGCCGCCGTATTGGCCGGCCATAATCGCCAGATGCTGATCAAGGTGCAGAAAAAACGACAGCAGATCGGAAAGAAAAGCCATGTGTACCCCTCAGTATCTCAATCATTCAATCGGCGCAATTGCACCACAAGTCCAGTTCAGGTTGCGGAGGCTGCAGATAACCGCCGCGCCGTAAAGCCGGCTCCACTTCAGGCGGCCAATTCACTAACTCCATTTCCCAGGGAGCGATCGTCTTCCCCGCCGCATCGACCAGCACCGGCCTCGGGTCGGTCAGGCGCAAGGTCAGGCGCTGCAACACCGCTCCGTCGCAGGCCAGAATGACAGCGGAATCTTCAGCCGCCAGTCGGATCATCACAGCGCCTCCCGAAGTAGTTGTCCCGGCTCGTAGCACGACTTATCCAAAACAAATCCGCGCTAATCGGGTCGAGGCCCAATGCTCTTAGCCGCTCTGCCAGGCGCTCAGCCCGTTGGCGTTCCTGTTCCACCCGCTGCTCAGCCTCCATCGCCCGCTGACTTTCAGCCTCCGCCCGCTGATGTTCCTGCTCCACAAGCTGCTCGGCTTCCGTTGCCCGGCGCGCTGCGCCAGCTCGAAACCGGTGGGAATCAACTGGCCATCCGGCGTTGTCCAGCGCAGCCTGGGGTTGTCTAAGCCCATACTATAACCGCTATCACCGGAACATCAGGTACGGGATGCGATGTAATTATCCGGCAGCCGGCAAATATCGCTACCCGCTTTCTGCAATACGAAAACTTGCCGGGAATGGGCAGCATAATCCGGAACCGGTTGGCTAAATCTGCTGGCTTCCAGTTGCTAACGTGTAGCGCCGCAGTCGCCGCCAGCCGGCTGCTACTAGCCGGATCGGATAAAGGCACAGCGCCGGTAATGGATCGTCGCTGCGCCAGTAACCATCCACCACCGGCATGGCTTTCAATCGTCGGCCCCCACCAGCATCCGGGTAGGCCCGCGCCGAGGCCAGACCCGCCAGCCAGTCGCGCTGCCACAAAGTCGGAGGCGTAGACTGGAATGGCAGCAATTCCTCGCCGGTCAGCCAGTGATAGGCGGCCAGCGGTAGATTACAGCCATTCACCGTAGCGACTTCCATTTGGAGATCAGTGCGCACAATGGTCGGTTCCACCATCCGCCACTGACCAGTATTCACATCGCGCTTGTACTCCATCGCTCCCCAGCCTAGAAGTTGGCAATGCTGAAAAAAGCGGGTAGTGAGTGGCTCAAGCTCAGCAGCCACTTCCGGCGCGGGACCACAGAGGGCGGTAGCCCCGATCTGCGCCGGCCAAGAGCGGATTTTGCGCCCGGTAAAAGAGAACGGCGGACGATCCGGCGCAGCATGGTATTGCTGAACAAAGTAGATGTCGTCATCACCGCCCTCGATCCACTCCTGAACGATCAAATCCGGCATCACCGGCAGAATAAGCCGACATAACCGCTCGGCTTCCTCAGCGGATTCCACCCGATATGCCTTGGCGAACAATCGGTCATAAGTAGCATTGCGCTCGCCAGGTTTAAGGACGCAGGGATAAGTCAATTCGGCAAGCCGGGCTAAATCGTCCAGATGGCGAACCGGTCGTCCGGGCGGAATCGGAAAACCACCTGATTCCGCCACGGTTTGAAAGCCGGCTTTGGTAAGCAGGGCGGCGGTTATCTCCGGCGGCGGTAATTGCAAGCGGTAATACGGTTCGAGTTCAGCGCGATGTTCCGAAACCGTTGCTGCGCTATCATCGCGAGTCAGGAACAGCACTGGCCGGGGAGTTAACTCTCGCCCCAGCGTTAATAAATCCTCGACCAGTTCGGGACCGGCCAGCGCCCGGAGTCGAATTTTGCGGCCATGCCGGGTGAGCATGGTCGGTTGATAGCGATGCGGGTCAGCGGCAATCAGCGGCATCCCGCCGACGGCCAGGCAACGCAGTACGGCCAGGCCGTTGAGTTCTACCCCGACCACGACTGCGGTTGGAAGCGTGCGGTTCATCAATAGGCCCCTATTCCGGTTCCAACAGATTCAGATAACAGCGGGTAATTGCCGCCAAGGTGTAATCCTGAGCACGGCGGCGCAATTGATCAGCCGATAGTGGGTGATCCAGAGTCTGCGCCAAAGCCGCGCTCAGGGCTGCGGCATCGCCTACGGGCGTCAATCGACCATAGCGGCCACCGGCCAGAATCTCGGCGGGGCCGGAAGGACAATCGGTGCTGACCACTGGCGCGCCACACGCCATGGCTTCAACCAGGGTGAGTCCGAAACCTTCGTAAAGTGAGCTAACCGCCACCACCGCGGCCCGGGCGAAAAAGGGCAGCGGGTCCGGCTGGAAGCCGGGCAAATCTACCGCGGCGGTCAAGCCCAGTTGCGCGCGCAAGGCCAGCAATTCGCGGCGACTGGCGCCCTCGCCGAGAATCAGCAACCGAACTGGCCGACGCTGATGCAGAATAGCGATGGCTCGCATCAGCGTGGCGAAATCCTTGACCGGTTCCAGCCGGCCAGCGGCGACCACAACCGGCCCGCCGCCATCGTTCAGCCAGGGATGAGAACATGGCGCTGCCGCCCGAAGCGGGAAATCGGGCGTCACCACCGGATTGGGAATGACGGTAATGCTGCGCCGATCCAGGTGGGCATAAACCGCCAAATCGGCGGCTACCCCTTCCGAGACCGCAACCCGTGCGGCGGCGTGAGGGTAAGTTCGGGCGCACAGCGTCGGCAATACCCGGTATTGCCAGTGACGATGGGTCGCAGCCTGCGCTGACAACTGGGTGTGTTCGGACAGGATGATGCGGGTTGCCACCCGCGCCCAGCCAGCGGCCCAGACCGCAATCAGATTGTTGTGGGTAATCGCTGACAACAGCGCGGTTGGCTGCTGTTGACGCAACCAGCGGGTCAGCCGGGGCAACGCCGCCAAAGTTCGGGGCGCGTCCAGACTGCTGAACGGTAAACCGGCAGCGTGAACTTCGGTCAGGAGCTCTCCCTGCGCCTGATCGACCACCAGGTGCGGCGTCCAGCCCTCGGCGGCAAAGCCCGCCGCCAACCGCAGCAGGGTCCGTTCGGCCCCGCCGCCAGTCAGTCGGGGCAGGTAAAAGCCAATGGATTTCATGACAGAATAGGCGGCATCACGATGATCACCGAGTAGGGAGAATTTGAAATGATAAACCGTAACTGGCGACGCTGGGCGGCGGCGATCAACCTGGATCGGGTGTTACGGCGCTGGCTGGGAGGCCGGGGTATTATTCTGATGCTGCATCGGGTACAGGCATCGTCAGCGGTTTGGCGCGGCGATCCGGGATTGTGGATCACGCTGGACCAATTACAGGCGATTATAGGGGTCTTGCGCGAGCAGGGTTACGAGTTCATCCCGCTGAGCGCCGCCTTACCCCGGTTGACCGGACGGCAAACTCGACGGTTCGCCTGCCTGACCTTTGATGACGGCTACCGCGACAATTACGAGCTGGCCTTGCCACTGCTCCGATCGATGGGAGTTCCCGCAACCATCTATGTCACTACCGGGTTGGTTGACGGCGGGGTTATCGCCTGGTGGCATCTTCTTGAAGTCATTTTGAATCAACATTCCGAGTTAAATCTGCAACTGGCGGATCATCGCTATCGCTTCCCGGCGATTTCGCTGGCCCAAAAATGCGCAGCCTATCGTCAAACCAGCGCCCTGCTACGGGCCGCAGCCCCCGCGATTTGTGCGGCGGCTTTGCAACAACTAGCCCAGGATTACGGACTGGCGGCTACTCAACTGAGCCAGGCGGAGATGCTGACCGACGATATGGTGAGGAGCCTGGCCGCTGACAGCCAGTTCGAGCTGGGGGCGCACACGGTGTCGCACCCGGTGTTAAGCGCCTTGCCGCCAGCCATGGCCGAGGCTGAAATCGCGCTCAGCAAGCAATGGCTGGAAACCCTGGGTGGTCGCCCAGTCCGCCATTTCGCCTACCCCTATGGAGATCGCGCCGCCGTGACTCCGGCGGTCCAGGCACAGGTGGAAACCTGCGGTTTTACGACGGCGACCATCGCCTATGGTGGCCCGGTTACTGCGAATTCCGATCCTTATGCGTTGCCCCGGATTCCCTTTGGCGGTCAGGATACCGTATGGGATTTACGATTCCGTACCAGTGGCGCCCGCAATCTGCTGAAGCGTAGCGGCTCGTTGTCCGCCCGACTCACTTGAGGAATTGTCTGAGAAATGGTCATGACTACTCTTTCCGCCCCCGGTTCTACCGTTATGGATCCCAGGCTATTCATGCGCCTAATGCCAGAAACCGGCCAGTTATTCAGCATTATGAACCCGGTATTCACTTCCGGTGGCGGCCTGGTGGTGCAATTCATTGGCGCCCATCATAATGAAGGCGTATCAACAATTGCCCGCGACTTTGCCCTGACCGCCGCTCAGTATGTCGATGGCTCAGTGCTGCTGTTGGACTTTGACTGGGGACGGGACAGCCATTTTGCCTATTTCCAGGAGGTGCTGCGCCAATCCGGCCGGGCATTAGCTTTAGCGGAACTGGAGAAAACGCTGGAGCTGGATATTGACCTGACGCCAATGGTGCGCCTGCCCGGCCAGCCATTGGTTGAACCCCTGTTTAGTTTTCATGCGTTGCCGGAAACCCGGTTGCTGTTTGGGCGACCCCATACCAGGTTGGGTTCCACCCCGGAGTTGACGCCCTGTATTCTGAATCGCCCGGATTGCTGGGCGGCGCTGCGCCAGAAAGCCATGCTGACGGTGGTAGATTCTCCGCCCGGCAGCCAGTTTTTTGATGGCATCGTTGCCAGCAGCGCGATGGATGCGGTGCTGTTAGTCGTCAGAGCCGAGTCTACCCGAATGCCCGTGGTTGAAAATCTGCGGGACCGATTAATTAGTTACGGTGCGCCACTGGCTGGTCTGGTGTTGAACCAGCGTCGTTTCTACATTCCCAACTGGATTTACCGATTGATGGGACGGATGTAATGCCGTTAAAAAACTACGGGTTAGCGCTGTGGCTATCGGGTGGAGCGCTCGTGGGTCGGGAGACGCTGGCCGGTGAAATTGACACGAGGGTAGTCGACCGCAGCCAGCCGCTGTATTTGCCGGTTGCGCCACAAGGTCCACGGGAAACCGGGCGTCAACCGCTGAATCCCGACCCGCCAATAGCGTCCTATGCCTTCACTGGCCGCGACGATCAACAAGACCCGCATCCGCCTTATGTCTATCTATTGGGTCGGGATATTGGTCGCGATCAAGCGTCGCAAACCCGAAGCTGGGTGGGAGATGGCGTTCCTGACACTTGGCTGCGCGCTAACTTGCGTAATCTGGGGTTTTATATGGGACGCGGCGGCGGCTATTACCTGACCGATTTCATTTTACAAACCAAAGGCCATCCTTTTCGCCGCTGGGATACTGTAGCCAATAGCAGCTATCCGCTGTTACAGGTTATTAGCAAGGGTCAGCGGATTAATCGTGCTGACGGCAGTATTGCCGGTTTTAATCCGCCGCCAAATATCCCGATTGATTTGTTTATCGGGGATGACGGCTTGTTAGCTGGGCGGAACACCCCATTGGAACTGATGGTTATTTCGCTGGATGGCGCGTACCGTATGGACGTATCGCTATACAACATGTGGGATAACAAGATTGATTAGTTGCTCCATTAATGGCTGGCGTCAAATTCCCGCTGGAAAAATTCATTAAGCGGTTTGGCGATTTTGGCTCAATGCGTAAAGCCGCTTCCGCGGCCCCTCCAATCAGAATCGCAACCAGAATAGACAAATTCTGGGATTTGGTAGCCAGGGAATTGTTGGTTGAAGCCAGAATCAGAAAAATCACTGCGGATAACTTCAATGCCGGCGGTGCTTGCCAAACCAGACTAAAGATCATGGCGAGCAGCGCGGTACTAAGCAACAGGAATCCGCCAATTCCCAGTTGCATCAGTAATAGTAACCAGAAATTTTCCAGATCGGTGAGTGGCGTGGCGCCCTTGAGCTGATCGAGTACTTCATTAATCCGGGCCGGCCCCATCCCCCATAGCCAGTCTTCCGGTTTCAAGTAATTAAAAACCTTGAATACGAGCAGACGGGATTCAGCACTGACATCCCAATAGAAATTCTGAAAAATCCGTTCGCCCAAGCCTAGACTAAGAGCCAGCGCGATCATGAATGTCGTTAGAACGGAGCCAATGATGAGAATGCTGAAAATCAGCCGGATATCAAAAGTGCGTCTGATTATGCCTTTGCAAAAGTAGTAGACACCCCAACCGCACAGAAACAAGCTGCTAAAAGTTAAAGCCGCCCGGCTGCCAAAAGCCAGCAAGCCGATTAACAGCAGAAAAATCAGTGGCACACTCAAAAATCCGGGCAAAATCAAGCACGCCATAATGAGTACGGCGGTACGCAGTGAATTGCTCAAGGGGTGACCGCCCAACGCGGTGGATCGGAATAAATCCTCAATAATCGGCTGATCGCCAGCTAGGTATGGCACCAACCGCTGCCCGAGTAATGCCTCGCCAATCCCGAGCAAGGCATTAAGCATCAACAATCCCAGCGCCATCCAGAAAACCAACCGCTGTGATTCCGGCGGCGCTTCCAGCAGGATCACTGCCAATAGCGCCGGCGCCAGCAGGGTATCGATAAAAAACGCATTACCCGCGGCGCCAAAGCGCATCAACATATACAACAAACATCCCAGCACGATTCCGCCTAACAGCAGGGGATAAGCGGCCTTACCCGATAAATAGCTCAATTGACGCCAAGGATTGCCATGCAGGAGCAGAAAAATAAAACCTAGCGCGATCAGATAAGTGCCTGGATGCAGCTTGAAGATAAAAGCGCCTTGCGGGGAGTTGTAGGGAATGCCGAACGAAACCAGTAAATTATCTGAAGCAGTCAAACAGAGCGTCAATCCCAGGCAAGCCAGTACGAAAGGCATCCCGTATCGAGAGCGGGCATATCGGCTGTGATTGTTAGCTGGTTGCGGATAAGCAATCTGAAAGGCCGAATGAGCGCTACCCGTCATCCGCGTTTACGCCTCTTGGTTGCGCTGCCAGCGAGCAAATGCCCACCGACGACAATCCGCTACATTGAACAACAGGGCGGCTACTGCATAGGACACCGCGCCGGTCGTCATAGCCAGCGCTAAGCCCATGAGTGTCAGGGGAAAGGCTATTATTTTAAGCAGACCCATCATGACACCGCACGCCAGCAATCCCCTGAACATCTGCGACCAGAGCAGGGGCAGATTGAAACAACGCTTGGCGAGAATGACTCTAAGGATCAATCCTACTCCATAGGTAATGACGGTGGCCGCAATCGCCCCATTCAGACCAAAAATGGAAATCAGCCACAGATTAAGCAAGACATTAATGATCGCCGTGGCGATATTGGTAACCAGCAGCAACCGGGTATTGTGGGTGATAAGAAAGGCGTGAGCGGCGTAGTGAATCATGCCGCCGTGCAATAGACCCGCCAATGCAATCCAAGGAATAATGTGTGTGGCTTCCAAGCGGAAATCCGCTCCCACCAGAGTTGCAGCCATTGGCGCCGCAATCGCGGCCAGACCAGCAGCGCAGGGCAACAACAACAGAATCAGTGTCTTGCCGGTGTCGGCCACGATCTGACGGGCGGCGGCAACGCCATCGCGTTCCATTGCGGCAAACGCCAGCGGAACCGCTGCCATCCCTACCCAACTGAACAGGATGGATAAGGGCCGATCCGCCAGGGCATAAGCGACTGAGTAAACGCCTACTGCCCGTTCATCCATTAGCCAGGCAATAAAAAATCGGTCTGAACCGGCAATAATTAGACTAAGCAGTGACGATAACGCCAGTGGGAAGCCATAGCTGGCGAGTTTGTACAAAAGATCGCTACCTGGAGATACCGGACGCCGAATTTGCTTGAGTAAATACGGCGTATCCAGCAAAAGCAGCACCAGATTAGTCAATGCGCCTCCCCAAAGAGCGGCGACGGCGCCATCCTCACTCGAATAAATCAGCAGGGCGCCCAGCCCCACGCTAAATAGATATTGCAAACCTTCCAGCCAGGTATAGCGCCATACCCGCCGGGCCGCCCGATGCGCCTCCAGACCGATGAGCAGCAAGGACCGGGCAGCAAGATACGTCAAACCCGCTGCAACCAACCGTTGTTCATTATCATCCAGAAATCCCAAGGCCAGTCCCGCGCCCAAAGCCAATACGCCAATCAAGCTAATGGCGGTCACATAAACTGTAGCCAGCAACGTCGCCAAACCATCTTGTATTCGTGCAGCTTCGTGAAACCGGCTTACTCCGTAATAGAGCCAGGAAAATAACAGGCTTTGTCCCCACTGAACAATAATGATCACCAAGGCATAACGACCATACTGATCGGGAGTGAGTAGCCGGCTGTAAATTGCCACCAGTCCCAGCGCCGCTACCGCCTGAACCAGATTAATCGGCAGATAACCAGCCAAATAGTTTTTCAGTTTATTTAAAAGCATCTGAGAGTGCTACCGGTCGGCTGACTCTTTTTCAGGATTGTCAGGGTGAGGCAAAAATCGATCATTGTTTGGCCGGAATAGCCATTAGCACCGGCAAACCCAAGCTCCGCTCCGCATCTTCTGGAGTAATTACCACCTGACGGAAAAAATCCTTGAAGAAAGCCAGAACCAAAGCAATTAAACCTGCAGCCAACAGCGAAAAAATAAGTATCACCTTCCGCAGGTTTTTCGCCTGGCGGGGTACTTGGGGCGATTCGATAATTCGGACATTAGCCATCTTCTGGCGATCAATTTCTTCTTGAACCAAGGCTTCCTCCACTTTCTGCGCATAAATTCGCAGATTTTTTTCCAACAGCTCCCGTTCCAGAATCAGAGCGTTGAATTGCTTTTCCATCTGATCAAACTGGATCAATTGGCTGCTGACCGTAGCGAATTGCTGTTCCAGCGAGGCATGCTTGGCGCGGAGGGCCGCCACGGTGCTTTCCTGCTTGACAAAATCAGCGTTAATTTCATCATAAAGCGTATTGCGCCCTACCCGCTGGCTATCAGATTTTTTTGGCAAAGCCGCAGCGACAATTTGCTTCAGCTTGGCAATCTGCTCATTCATGTCGGTAACAAACTCACTGTTTTCATTAAACTTGGTCAGCAGTTCATTACGTCGCGTCTCCAAGGTAACCAGCGTTGCGCGGGCAACGTCTCCTGAATCCTGGTTGGTCGAATTATCCACAAAAAGTGGAATATTTTTTGGAATCAAAGTCAGTTGTTTCCGCAAGATTTCAATCCGCCCTTCCACTTCCTTAAAGCGTGTTGCCGAATCCATCCGGTTATTGTTAATTTCAGCCTGCTGGCGCAGCAACAAGGATTTTTGATCAGCAAATGCACTGATCCCATTTTTCAGTTTAAAAGCCTCAATATCCTGTTCCAATTTACCGAAGCGTTGTGAAAAACTATCGCGTTGTTCAATAAAAATCTTGGAGCGGGATACCCCAAATACGCTAGTGCGAAAATTCAGATAACCCAAGATTAAACTATTCAGCGCCTCAGTCGCTAGCGCCGGATTTGGATGGGAAAAAGCCAGGAAAATAACGCTGGCGTCCTTGACCGGCAGTATTTCCAGTTTGCTGGTGAATTGTACCACTGCTTGATTCAGTTGCTTGTGTTCAGCAGTGGCTACCGAACTGGAAATAGCTAAACTACTGGACTCCTCATGATCGCTCCCGAACAGCCATGCGTTTAGTTGACCCAGCCATCGTCCTAAAGCGCCAGGTGTTTCTTCAATTTTAATAGCAGGGTATAAACGATCTACGCCGATGATTTTTATCACCTGTTCGACCAAGGTAGAATTTTTAAGAATTTCAGTTTCTGAGCGGATAATTCGTTCATCGCCCATGCCAAAGTTGTTAGTGAGTTCTCCCACATCCGAATTCAACACATACTGACGACTCGGTAAAATCAGGATGCGGGCTTCTGCCGTATACAGGATGCCCAGCTTGAACGAGATCACCGCGCCGATTCCGAAAGTTACCAGAAAAACCCACAGGATAAGCCGCCGTTCCCGGAAAAGCGTACTCAGCACATCACGAACGCTATACTTGGGAGCTGCCATTGGCGCCGAGTGACGTGAATACTCTTGCAACGGACTTGACTGATTTTGAGTCGCCGCCGAAGGATTTTTCAAGGTATTTTCAGGAGTCATCTAAAGATCGCATGATTTAAGTTATGGTTGAAGACACTGTCCTTCAATTGTCGCCCGACCGGCCTTGTAACAGGCTAGTCCAGGCAGACAATCGACATTAAACTGACAAGGGCTGCCGGTATTGCCGCGCTCACTCAATGAAACGCCAAGCCGACTAGCATCCGTTGGAACGCCGATCAGTGGCAAGGCACTAGCGCAACGACCTTCCAAATAACCCCGGGCCAAGAGACAACGGGCGCCGGCTGAACAGTCAGCATCTTCCAGACATCCAGCCACCGTCAAAAATGGCCACAGCAACAATACGCCCACCAGCCCACAATAGCTTCGATTCATGGTTCTACCGTGATTCCCAATGCGGTCAATACCGAATGGTCAAATTGCCGATAGGGATTCAATGGATCCTTAGGGATGACTGCGCCATCGTCAGTAACCCACCCATCCACCGCAGTAGCGATCCCGAATACATCGGCATAGTCCCAAATAGTCCAGCCGATTCCGACGGTTGCCATAGCCGAACGGATGTCGTTTAACCAACGCTGGCGCGATAACTCATCTGGCCCCCGACGCAATACGCCGAACTCAGTACATGACAACGCCACTCCATACGTCTCAGCCCAAATTGCTACTTTGGAAATTTCCTGATTAATTCGCCATGTTCCCCAGTCTTCATTCAGGTAATTGCGCACTGCTTCATTAACCAACGACTGATTGGCGTTAGGTAAAAGACGTATCTGATCTAGCGTACCTTTTGCCGGATAGGTCAGCCCCGTCATCATGCCTTCCGGGCCGGAGATAAACGGTTCCCAAGGGGCGTTCAAGTGGGTAAATAAATGTGGTTCATAAAAATGAAAAACATAGCGCACATTGACTGCCGGGCTTGGAGTCATGCTCAGGAGACCAGCAATGCTGCCACCCTGAATTCCGGAAAGTAACAAGAGATGGCGGGGTGCATAGCGACGAATGCTGGCGACTATCTTTGTTTGCAACTGGTCCCACTGCTTGGCGCCGCCTGCCCGATAATACTGCGGTTCATTCAGCAGTTCGAAAGCCAGCTTGGCAACCGGAAAATGGGCATAACGCATAGCCAGCAATTGCCAGAAGCTCAAAAACGCCTGTTGCATGACCGGATCTGTTTCAATGCGATTACGCACAGTCTCCTGGGGGTGAACATCCAGAATGACTTCCAGATCGGCAGCTAACGCCAGACTGATCGCCTGATCCAAACGGTCCAATAGCTCAAACTGGCTTTTTCTGATGAAAATCGCATCCGGGTTCCAGCCCAGGTAAACCGGATCGACGGGAATACGAACATGGTCAAAGCCCGCTTTCCGTATCAAACTAATATCGTCCAATGTGACTGGTTGCCGACCATCATACTGTAACCAGTGGCTGAGATTAACGCCACGCGCCAACACGGGTAATTGTTCGGCCAGCGCTGTAACTGACCAAATCGCCAGCATTAGCGTCAATACCAGCCATCGCCCAATCTTCTTTCCGAAATGGTTCATAAGCTTACCTCGCTATGTCCAGCTATTAGGCGACGATAAATTTTCCTGATTTTATCCGCAGTGTGTTCTATGGTGAATCGTTCTTTAAAACGCTGGCGAGCTGAGCCAGCAAGCTGGATTCTGAGTGCCGGATCATCGATCAGCCTGGCAATGGCGGCGCCTAGAGCCAGCGCATCGCCCACTGGGACCAGTAATCCGGTTTCCCCATCGACAATAGCGTCAGGAATCGCGCCAACTGGAGTCGTGATGACCACCACGCCAGCGGCCATAGCTTCAAGGATTGCCACCGGCAATCCTTCCAGTCGCGAGGGCAAGAGCAATACATCGCTTTGCGAGAGCAGGCGCCACGCCTGTTCGCTTTCCACCCAACCGGGTAAATTGATCCGATCCGTCAATCCCAAGCGTTCTATTTCTAAACGATAATCAGCGACAGGACCGTTACCTGCCAAAATAGCGAACCAAGGGCGGGGCCGTAAAACAGAACTGGCGAGTGCGGTCAGTATTTCCGGGGTTCCCTTGCGTGATCCCAACTCGCCTAGCGCCAGTAATTGGCAATCACGCCCATCAGTTTTAGTTGCGCCGATAGAGTCCATTGCTGTACGCACTGGGTCGGGAACCCCATTATGGATAATAACAACCCGGTCTTTCGGGATGCCTAAGGTTCCAGTGACATACTCATACCAGTACTGACCGATCACTGCCAGAACCGTGGCCTTATTAAGCCAGCGACACAGTAGCCGCCGCCAGAAAGGGGAGAGGCTATCGACAAATTCCACCATATCTGCGCCATGCAAATGCAGCAACACGGGTATTCTTAATTGACTGGCCACGGCTACCAAAACGAGCTTGCGCGCTACGCTACCGAACGCCGCCATGTGGATATGCGCCAGATCAAGCTGTTTCCAACTGGCTTGCCAAACTAGCTGAAATAATGCCGCGGCGAACCAGAATGGCATGAGAACAAAGGGACCTGGACCATAGGTATCCACGACCCTGCATGAGAGTGCAGGATCTTCGCGTTGTAAGGTGGGGATAAGATAGGCGAGGAACCGTCCTATGCCACCTCGCGCGCGCAATCCACCCGGACTAAAATGAGTAATTTTCAGGGTTCGCATAGCGGTATTTAGCCTGTTCAAGCGGTAGATTAGGGCGAGGTAATCACGTCGCGATTGATGGTGTAGCTGAAACTGCGGGTGAATGGAATATTGCGGTTAATATACTGATCGATCCAGAGATTAACCTCAGCGACCGACGAGCGCGGAACGTAAATCACATCAAAACGATGCAGAGGAACATTATCACTGTACGCCTTGCCTTCAATGAGTTGACGCACATTAACGACTTTCAGCATCGGCTGGTTCTGGGAGGTGCGCCGAATCAGCACCACCTCATCAGTTCGTGCGGTGTCAAGAAAGCCGCCGGCTTCAAGAATGCCTTCCAGCACACCCATCCGGTGTCCCAGCTTGAATACACCGGGACGCTGCACATCACCTCCCACATAAATAATTTCAGAGCCGAATTGACGTGGCACTACCGTTACTTCGGGGCGACGAAGCTCAACGGCGTAACGCTCACGAAGATCAGTAGCAACCTCGGCCGGCGAACGGTCGAGTACCCGGGCCGGACCGATCAGTTGTAGATAAATATAGCCATCCGGCGAAACAATAACCCGATCGCTGAATTCGGGATTATAGAGCAGTTTGACATCCAGTTCGTCGCCCGGCATGAAACCATAGCTAGGCAACTCATCGCTCCACGGTCTAAACCCCTGCGGGGTTTGCTCGACCGGATCGATTGAACCGGCGCAGGCGCCTAACAGCAGACAACCTGACAAAATTATCCAGAGCGAAATTTGCATGAGAGTTTCTCCATCGCAACTCTAAACAGGACCAGTAACGCCCAACTCCACATTACTGGGTTATCAATACATCTACTCACCGCAAATGCTCCCATCGTGTAAATTTTCCTGTGATAACTGTGAGTTGTGGCATTAGCCATCACCTTGATACTCCTCGAAGCTACTAATATAGCCGGTTCGAGCATCGCGCATCTATTCCCTGCTTGGGGATCAGAATCACAGGAAATTTTACAGGCGGGACTTTCACTTTTCGTCATTCCCGCGTCAGCGGAAATCCAGTAACTCGCTGAAAAAATTGAATATCCATATTCGCCAGTGTAACGAAAAAAGGTAGGTTATCGAAAGTCCTGACAGAACTGCATAGCGTCGTTAGCGTCGTTGCGCGCCAGAATGGCTGCAAAATCTTCAACAGCAGGCGGATCATCGCAGCGCCCCCCGATGTGGTTGTCTAAGCTCATACTGTAAGCAACATCAGGCGCAGAGCGCGATGTTTTCAACGGCAACCAGAACGGAGGTCAACACGGTGCAGACCCACAGCACAAATCATCAAGCGGTTTGGCGATGTCGATGGGGGGCGTTGATCCTGGCCGGCGGTCTGCTGGCTACAGCCAACGCGGCGGAGGCGGCCTGGACCGCTGCGATCAAACCCGACCCGATCACCCGCCAGCAGCGCTGCCTGCTCAGCAGCGATCCCCAAACCACCTCGGACGGTTACGATTCAACTCCGGTCACGCTCGTGTTCAACGGAACCAGCCTGCTGGCGATCACAGAATCGGAACTGGATATTTCCTTTAACGACCTGCAGTTGGTTGTGGACAAGGAGCCGCCCTTCCGCAGCGACAAGCTGGAACATAAAAAAATGACTCTGGTCTTTGATCAGGATCTTCCCGGACTGACCCAGAAACTGCGGGTGGGCAAACAGGCCACGGTCTCGCTGCGCTTCTGGCCAACCTGGCCCGCCACCCAGTTATTTCCGGTCACGTTCAGCCTGGCCGGGTTCAGCAAGGCGCATGACAGCCTGACCCAGGGTTGTCAGCCGCCTCCCCGCTAACCGACTGCCTATCATCACCGTCCATCACCATCACTGTCGAGGAGTCCGCTCATGGGTTTGCGTATGAAATTCAATCTGGTGCTGCTGCTGGCGTTTGCCATCGGCCTGGCGCTGGCCGGCTACCTGTCGGATCAAATCCTCAAACAGAACGCCCGCGAAGAAGTCCTGCAAAGCGCCCGGATCATGATGGAAAGCGCGCTGGGCGCCCGCGCCTACACGGTCCAGCGCATCCAGCCCCTACTGACCTTGCAGATGAAGCGTGAGTTTCGGCCAGAAACGGTCGCCGCCTTTGCCGCGGCGCAGAGTTTCCAGGCACTGCGGGCCAAGTTCCCCGACTACACCTACAAGGAAGCGGCGCTCAACCCGACCAATCCCAGTGACCGGGCCAGCGACTGGGAAGCGGACATCATCCAGGAATTTCGCAATAACGCGGAGCGCAAGGAATTGATCGTCGAGCGCGATACCCCGACCGGGCGGATGCTGAATCTGGCGCGGCCGCTGGGGATTTACAATGAGGGTTGCCTGACCTGCCACGGCAAGATCGAGGACGCCCCCAAAACCATGACCGATATTTACGGGGTCAACAACGGCCTCGGCTGGAAAATGAATGAGATCATCGGGGCGCAGGTGGTGACGGTGCCGATGACGGTGCCGCTGGCCCGGGCGCAACAGACCTTCACCACCTTCATGATCCTGCTGGGCGGGGTGTTTGTCCTGCTGCTGGCGTTGCTCAACATCCTGCTGCACTTTGTGGTGATCCGGCCTGTGGTGCGGATGGCGGCCATCGCGACCGAGGTCAGCATGGGTAAACCGGACGTTCCGGAATATATACGCCAGGGTTCCGATGAAATCGCTTCCCTGTCGCAATCGTTCAACCGGATGCGGCTCAGCCTGGAAAACGCGATGAAGATGCTGGGTGAGTGAAGCAGATGAGTAGCAACGGCGAACTCAGCGCGACCCAGCCGCCAAGCATTGGCCGCTATCGCATTCTCAAAATTCTGGGCCGCGGCGGGATGGGCGTCGTCTATCTGGGTTATGACGAAGCGATTGACCGACAGGTGGCGATTAAAACCATCCATCGCCAGTTGCTGGACCATGAGGGCGAACTCGAGTGGCTGGAGCGGTTTCGCCGTGAGGTGCGGGCGGCGGGTCGCTGTCTGCACCCTAACATCGTGACGGTGTTTGAATATGGCGAGGCGGACGGTGCGCCCTACATCGTCATGGAATACGTCCAAGGCCGGGAACTGCGCGATTACCTCAAGGAGCGGCAACCGCTGCCGCTGGATAGCGCGGTAGCGATCATTCTGCAAGTGCTGAATGCGCTCAGCCACGCCCATGCCCAGGGCGTGGTCCATCGGGACATCAAGCCGGCCAACATTATCGTGCTGGCGGACGGCCAGGTGAAAGTGACTGATTTTGGCATTGCCCGGATGGATGCCAGCAGCGATCTGACCCAGGTGGGGATGATGGTCGGTTCGCCTAGCTACATGGCCCCGGAGCAGTTCAGCGATCAGCACCCGGATCACCGTGCTGACGTGTACGCCGCCGGGGTGGTGCTGTTTGAACTGTTGACCGGGGTGCGGCCGTTCTCCGGGCGCAACGCCAGCGAGTTGATGTACCAGGTCCTCACTGAAACCCATCAGCGGCCCACCCAGATCAATCCGGCGTTGCCGACTGAACTGGATGCGGTGCTGAACCGGGCGCTGGCCAAGGCGCCAGGTCAACGGTTTCAGGATGCCGGCGCGTTCATTACTGCCCTGGAAGGGTTGAAACTGGTCGAGCGCGAGGCGGCGATGGACGGCTCCACCGTGATCCGGATCGCACCAGTCCAGACCCCGGAACCGCCAGTCAATGCAGTACCAGGCTGGGATGCGACCCTATTAGCGCAAGCCGAGCAATTTCTGGTTGAGACGCTGGGTCCGGTCGCCAAGGTGCTGGTGCGCCGGACGGCATTGCAAGTGGGCAGTCCGGCGGAGCTGATTCAGCAACTGGCGGCAGCAATTCCCCATGAGCCGGATCGAACCCGGTTTCTGCGCCGAATGCGGGTGGCCATGGGCGGGACCGTGACGGCCACGGGTCTGGGTTCATCGGCTCTCGGTTCTTTGCTATCGCACAGCCAGATGAGCAGGGCAATGGGACCTTTCGAGCAGGCGGCGCTGGAAACGGTACGGGAGGAATTAACGCTTTATCTTGGCCCGATCGCCAAGGTCTTGGTGAAGCAAACCGCCGCCAGGGCGCGAAATCTGAACGAGCTGTATCAGCAACTAGCGGAACAGATTCCCGCTACCGCTGACCGGGCCGCGTTCCTTAAACGGGCACCGGGACAAGACTCAGGATCATCCGCCTGAATGAGAGCAACGCTTGCAATGCTTCGTTCGTTACTGATTAACATTGCAGCCACGTTCCCGCTCTTCAGCCTTAATTTCATCGATGCGCCTTTGTTCGCGCGACGAGAATCGTGGATGATCAGTTCGGCAAGAGAAATCGCTAAAGGTCCGTCGGGCCAGATCGGTTTTAAAGCAATAGCCATTTTCGGCATAAATCAGGTTGCGCTCATACCAAAGATCATAGCAACTATCCGCTACTGCATTCGTGACCGGAAGAAACATCGTGAATACGGTCATGACAAACAAAGCTCGCATAAAAACCTCCTGACCTGAAATTTGAATCGTTGACCGCGATAAAAAAGCGTCAAGCTTGGCTCGATGCTTTTACGAAGCGGCTATTTCTTGCGCCTCCAGAGACCAACAGCCACGACGGTATCCTTGGGCGTTACATGGCGGTACAATACCTCAATCGTGTCCGAGTCAATGATCTTGCCATCGAATGCGCCATCAGCATCAGCAAAATGCAGGCTGACATTGTCATGGCCGATGACGCCAATAAAGCGTTCGGTGGCCTTATCCGACTTGAAGACGCCAGACAGTACCCGCCCATTCTGGGCAACGATGTCAAGTTCAGCTGTGAGCGAGGTCTGCTTTTCTTCCCAGTGGGTGGTCTTGCCTGGTTTCTCACCCCAGAGAATGATGCCTCCCTCGGATTTCACGGTCCAAACGCCTTTCAACGACGGGTGATCCGGACCGGCAAACACGGTCGAGGTTGAAAACAGGGCCAGCAGCGTAAAGACGCCAGCGATGATCCTCTTCATAAGGTTATTCCTCATACGGTAGCGCCTCATTAAAGGCTAAATGATCCATGACTGCCGTTTCAGTACGCCACAGCGTCATCGATTGCGGGTTCATCAACGTTTGGACAATCATGGAAACGGCTTGGGTGAAGCAGAAACCGGGGCTGGAGAAAGCGGCAAGTTGGCAAAAACCAGTCCCCAGTCGATCTGCAAATCAGGAAACAGGCCGGGCGCCAGCATTTCCCGCGTTTCGTGGATCGCAGGTTTGCCGTAACGGCGCTCAGCATTGAGAGTGTAGACGCTCACCACCCGATCGGTGGGATGAACCAGCCAGACTTCCCGCACTCCCGCCCGTTCATAAACGGCCAGTTTCTGAATCTGATCCCTGGCGGCGGTGCTGGGCGACAGCACTTCAATCACCCAGTCCGGCGCGCCACGAACGCCGCGATCATCCAGTTTGCCCGGATCGCAAACCACCGAAATATCCGGCTGCAAGACGGTAGCGATGTCATCGTCGGCTTCCTTGCCCCCAGGCAGGCGAATATCGAAAGGCGCGACGAATACACGGCAAGGTTTACCTCGCAAAAATGAACCAATCTCGATAAAAAGCTCGCCAACCACCGTCTGGTGGGCCAGCGTGGAGCCGGCCATTGCGTAAGCCTCGCCATCGATCAACTCCCAGCGTTCATCCTCCGGCCAAGCCCGATAATCAGCATAAGTAAACTCGGCTGACTTAAGCAGCGGCTGTCCCATGGTCGAATCTCCAGTAATAGTTCAACAGTTCGCGGCTCAGCCAAACGTCCCGCTGTTCCAGCCCCAGTGATCAGCGGCGACGCTGGTGAACCCGAGGTAAACTCGTTCGGGCGGAATGCCCAGCCGCTCCTGCAACAGGGCGGTAATCCGCTCTGACAGTTTGCGGTTCACCGCGCTGCTCAAACCGCCGATGCTGCGCAGGTCGGCATAAGCCGCCGGGCCGTCCGCTCCCGCCATCAGCATCGCCGCCTGGGCAATCGTGATCATGACATAGTGTTCTGATTTACCGATGGTTTCAGCAACAATTTTCGAGAGCGGGGCCAGCAGTTCCTGGCGTTGCTGATTGGAAAGAACCACCGAGGTTTGCAGAGTCAGTAGAGGCATGAGGGTAATCTCCCGTGGAAAATCGACAAGGGTTGGATAACACGGCCTTCAGCAGTGCAGCGGCAACGCGAAAACAGCGCTTAGGCTACCCGGCTATCGTCCGGCGCGGTCTGAAATTCGCGGGCGTAGCGGCTCAGACTACCGAGCGTACCGCAGACAAAGACCAGATCATCAGGACGCACCCGGAAGGCCGGATCGAAGTTAACGAATACGGTCTGTTCCCGTTCCACCGCCACCACCGCCGCTCCAGTACGTTCGCGCACTTCGGCTTGCCAAGGATGCAATCCCGCCAGCGCTCCAGCCCGCACCCGAACGAATTTGAGGCGCTGCTCGACCGCGACCGCCTGTTCGCCCAATAAATGGTAGGCGAGAATTTGTCCGGCGACCTG
>JADLEK010000078.1 GCA_020846135.1 Gammaproteobacteria bacterium | reverse complement strand
TCCTCTGCTATGTGTTCTAAACTGGAAGTTGACATATTATAAAGCCTAATATTTAAATCGCCGGACCCCTAAAATCGTAATTGAACGGATTATCAGGGGGACATTTATCGCTGGCGCTTAAAGACAATACTGCTGCATTCACCTAGAACGCTGCATCTCTAGCGTGAAACCCGCCGCCCACTACAAAAACAGCGAGCTAACTGATTCTTCGAGATGGATGCGACGCATGGTTTCGGCGAGGAGTCCGGCCACGGGAATCTGGCGGATATTGGGGCAGGCGACCGATTCAGGCCGCAACGGGATGGTGTCGGTGACGACCAGTTCATCGAGCGCCGACTTGCGGATGTTATCCGCCGCTGCGCCGGACAGCACGGCGTGAGTGCAATAGGCCCGCACCGAGGCGGCGCCCCATTCCTTGAGCGCCTTGGCCGCCAGACAGAGGGTGCCGGCGGTATCGACCATGTCATCGACCACGATGCAATGCTGGCCTTCGACATCGCCGATGACGTGCATAACCTGGGACTGGTTAGGCGCGGGACGGCGTTTGTCGATGATCGCCAGTTCGGCGTCATCCAGCCGTTTCGCCAAAGCGCGGGCGCGAACCACGCCGCCCACATCCGGGGAGACCACCATCAAATCGCCGAGATTCTGGGCGCGGATGTCGCTGAGGACGATAGGCGTGGCGTAGATATTATCGACCGGCAGATCGAAAAAGCCCTGAATCTGATCCGCGTGCAAATCGAGCGTCAGGACCCGATCCACCCCGACGCTGGTGATCATGTTAGCGACCACTTTGGCGGAAATCGGCACCCGCGCCGAACGAGGGCGGCGATCTTGCCGGGAATAGCCAAAGTAGGGAACGACCGCCGTGACCCGCACTGCCGACGACCGCCGCAGCGCATCGGCCATCACCAGCAGTTCCATGATGTTGTCGTTGGTAGGTGCGCAAGTCGGTTGCACGATGAAGACATCCTTGCCGCGCACATTCTCCATCAGCTCGACCATCACTTCGCCGTCGCTGAAACGGCTGACCACCGCCTGACCAAGCGGCAATTGCAGATGATCGGCAATAGCGCGAGCCAGGTGAGGATGAGCGTTGCCTGCAAATACCATCATGCGGCCTTCGTACATGATCCGCTCCCCTATTGCCTGGCTGTGAAAAGATGGCTGGGCCGCCAGGATTCGAACCTGGGAATGCCGGATCCAAAATCCGGTGCCTTACCGCTTGGCGACGGCCCAAAAACTCGTAAATAATTCAAAGAGCTACAGCGCATTCCCGCGCCAACCGCTCATGCAGGGGCGAATGATTGCGCCCTTGCGCCACGAAACCGGCCCAGCCCGGCGGCACTTGCTCCAGCACTTGCTGCGCGCTCCCGGCGTCTGGAAAGGCGGCAAATACGCAGGCGCCAGTGCCAGTCAACCGGGCGACTCCATGTCGGCTCAACCAGGCGGCAGCGGCGGCGACTTCCGGGTAGCGGCGGTACACCACCGCTTCGCAATCATTGCCGCCCGCCCCGCTCACGAAGTCGGCTATTGTGCGGAGCGGTGAATTTCTTGTCAATTCCGGATCATTAAACACTGCCCCGGTCGCAACCTGGCAGGCCGGGGTCAGCGCCACGAACCACGGTTCCGCCAGTTCCATCGCAGTCAACTGTTCCCCCACGCCTTCCGCCCACGCTGCCTGACCGTGAACGAACACCGGCACATCCGCGCCGAGTTGCAATCCTAGCTCCGCCAGTTGCGCCAAGCTCAGGCCGGTTTGCCAGTAATGATTCAGCGCCACCAGTGTGGTGGCTGCATCGGAACTGCCGCCGCCCAGCCCGCCGCCCATTGGCAAGCGCTTGTCAATCCGAATCGTTGCGCCATAGCCGGTTCCGGTCGCCTGTTGCAACAATCGAGCGGCGCGAATCGTCAAGTCCGCTTCCGGGACCACTCCGGCCACCACGCCCTCCCGCACCAGGACACCATCGGCGCGGGATTCAAACCACAGCCGGTCGCTGTAATCCAGAAACTGAAACACGGTTTGCAACAGGTGATAGCCGTCGGGTCGCCGGCCGACGATGCGGAGCATCAGATTCAGTTTGGCTGGCGCCGGCCAGATAGTGGCATCGTCCATCATCGGCTCCAGTCCTCAATGATCAGCTTGACGCTCAAATCCTGGCGCCGGGCAACGATCCGTTCTGGCAGTTCCAGACTCAAAGGTGCGGCATAAGCGTAAGCCGGATACTCAATCACCCAACCATTCTGCTCCAACCGGATCAGCCGGCCCTCGGCGTCAGTCTGGAGGGTTGGCGTTGCGCCGGGTTCCGGCAAACCGCGAATCCAGTAGCGCAGGCCGTTGACCGGCAACTGCGCCCCAACCGCCTGTTCCAGCAGCGCATCCGGATTCGGCGCGGTCTGGGTCCGGCCGTCCGCCGTCTGAATCCGCACCATTCGCTCATCGCCTTCCACCCGGATCCGACCCTGACCCAACGGACCAATCAGATCAATGCGATAGCCCGAATCCTGTTGCGCCCACTGGAATCCGGCGTGCCAGCCATCCACACCATTGATCACGCCGATTCGCCCGGTGGCGTTCCACTGGGTCAGGTTCCGCAAAACCGTTTGGCGGGCGGTCCAGGCTTTAGCGGCTTCCGGGGACAGCGTGGGTGAAACCGCACAGCCGGTCAGCAGGGCAAAGGCCAGTAGCGTTCCACGCACTCGCATGGGTTGAAAGAAGAGTGGATCGAGGTTCATGGGAAGAGTCCAAGTCGATAGAATGCCGCGTAACGAACGAGAAAATTGACGGGGCAAGAAAACAGTTTAGCAACCCGTTCAAAGCCAGGCTGGCCTTGGAAGCACTCAAATTGGAGAACATTGAAATGGCGCAATGGTATTTGAGTTACGACGGACAACAAGTCGGTCCGATGGAACTGGAACAGGCCCGCGTTCAGGCGGCGGCTCATCCTGGCGCTCATGCCTGGCGCGATGGCCTGCCCAGTTGGCAACCGGTCGCCGAGATAGCGGAACTGCACGGGTCGCCGACGCCCATCGTCAAGCGCGCTCCCGAACCAGCGCCACCGGTCGCAGCATCGCCCCGACCCACCGTAGCGGACGAAGTGGATTACATCGTCTACGGCCACGAGATGCAGTTTGTCGAAATCGAACTCGATCCCGGCGAAAGCGCGGTCGCCGAAGCCGGGGCCATGATGTACAAAGACCCGGCGATCCGGCTGGAAACCATCTTTGGCGACGGCTCGCGTGGTTCCAGTTCGGGCGGATTCATGGGCAAACTGCTGGGCGCGGGCAAGCGGTTACTGACCGGCGAGAACCTGTTTATGACCGTCTTCACCCACGCCGGCAGCTACGGCAAGGCGCGAGTCGCCTTCGCTGCGCCCTATCCCGGCAATATCGTCCCGATTTCGCTGGCGAAAATGGGCGGGTCGCTGATTTGCCAAAAGGATAGCTTTCTCTGCGCCGCCCGGGGCGTCAGCATTGGCATTCACTTCCAGCGGCGGATTCTGACCGGACTGTTCGGCGGCGAAGGCTTCATCATGCAAAAACTGGAAGGCGACGGGCTAGTGTTCGTCCATGCCGGCGGGACGCTGATGGAACGCGAACTCAAGGCCGGCGAAACCCTGCATGTTGACACCGGCTGTCTGGTCGCGATGCAGGCCAGCGTCGAATTTGATATTGAAATGGTCGGCGGCATCAAATCCGCGCTGTTCGGTGGTGAAGGTCTGTTCTTCGCCACCCTGCGCGGGTCGGGCCATATCTGGCTGCAATCGTTACCGTTCTCACGGCTGGCGGGGCGGATGCTGGCGTCGGCGCCCAGCGGTGGTCGCGCGGTCAGCGACGAAGGCTCGATCCTGGGCGGACTGTTCGGAGGTAATCGCTGATGACGATTCCAACCTCGCTCTGGCCGGACGACTCCAACGCATGAGCGCCACACTGAGCCACGTCAAAGCCAAGCCGCTGCATCTCAATGATGACACGACGGTCGAAGATGCCTTTAGCGCCATGGTTAGCGCTTGCCTGCGCCATGCCGAAGCCAATCGGCCTGCGGTGCTGGATGGGCAAATCGAGGGCGTTCACCAAATGCGGGTCGCGTTCCGGCGCTTGCGCTCTGGTCTCAAAATCTTCCGACCCCGCATTCCACGCATGGCCAGCGCTGAGCTGGTCGAAGAGATTCGCTGGTTGAATGGCTGGCTGGGACCAGCCCGCGACTGGGATGTATTTCTCGAAGAAGGCTTGACCCCAGTGTTCAGCCGTTTCCCCCGCAAGCGTGGCCTGCTGCTGTTCCGGGGCAAGGCCGAAAGGCTCCGCCGGAACCATCATCAGGCATTGCAAGCGGCCTTGACCGAACCCCGTTATCCCTTGCTGTTGCAGCGTTTCGCCGATTGGCTGGATCGGCGCGCCTGGCGGCAGGATCTGAGCGATGCGCAGCAGGAAGCGCTGGTGGAACCGGCGTTGGCATTCGCTACGCCGTTGCTGGAGCGCGATCTGCGGCGGGTGATCAAGCAGGGCGAAGCGTTCGCGGAACTGTCGGACGAGAAGCGGCATCAGTTGCGAATTCGCATCAAGGAACTGCGTTACGCGCTGGATTTCTTCGCCAGTCTTTACCCGGCCCCGGCGGTTAAGGCCTATCTCGGCGCACTTTCGGCGCTGCAAGACTGCCTGGGGATCATGAACGACATCGCGGTAGCGCGACGCTTGCTGGATGAGGCGCAACTGACCACCGCCTCCGCCGCCCGGCAGGTGATCGAGGGCTGGTATGGCTGCCGGCTGGAGACACATGAATGCCAGTTTGCTGCGATCTGGCGGCGGTTTACTGAATGCGATCCGCCCTGGCAAAGTTGAGTAACTCTTTTTCTGCTGATCTGGAGCCAAATTATCATGGCTAATCCGCCCCTGATCCAACAATTGACCACCCTGATCACGACCAAACCGATTGCGCCCGCCGACTTGCAACAAGCAGCGCTATTCACCCTGGATGCGCTGGCCAACGCATTAGCCGGGCGGGTCAGCGAACCGGGGGTATTGCTCCTGCGCTGGGCGGACGCGACCGGCGTCAACGATGCCGAACGCCGCGCTTTTCTGCAGGGGGCGCTCACCCACATTCTGGAGACCGACGATCTGCACCGGGCTTCGGTAGTACATCCGGGATGCGTAGTGGTTCCGGCGGTCTGGGCGGTGGCGGCGCGGGAAGGGCTATGTGGCCATGCCATTCTTAAAGCGGTGCTGTGGGGGTTTGAGGCGGCGACCCGGGTGGGTATGGCGGTCGGCCCGGCTCATTACCGGATCTGGCACAACACCGCGACCTGCGGGCCGTATGGTTCCGCGATGGCGGTAGCGGCGTTGCTGAAGCTTGATGCGCCGGCCACGGTTCATGCGCTGGGCAACGCTGGAACCCAATCGTCCGGACTCTGGCAGTTTCTTGAAACCGGGGCCATGACCAAACATCTTCATGCCGGGCGGGCGGCGGCGGCGGGCGTACTGGCGGCGGATCTTGCGCGATTCGGGTTCACCGGACCGCCAGCGATTCTGGAAGGCGCCAAGGGACTGTTTACCGCCGCCTGTCCCGATGCCGATCCCGGCGCTATTGCCCGCGATCCCGACGGGCCGTGGCAGCTATTGCAGACCTCGATCAAGCCGTGGCCGTCCTGCCGCCATACCCATCCGGCCATTGATGCCGCCAGCGAACTGCGTCATGCCGCGACCGGTCCGCTTGGGCAAATTGAAATTGGGCAGATCGAGGTGGAGACCTATCCGGCGGCCTTGGAGGTGTGCAACCGGCCCACGCCGCAGAGCGACTATGAAGCCAAGTTTTCACTGCACCACTGCGTAGCGGCGGCGCTGACCCGGGAACAGGTCGATTTTGCCGCGTTCACCGCGACGGCTCGGGCGGAACTGGCGAACCTGCGGGAGCGGGTCACGCTGCGGATTGCCGAACCCTACGCCTCGGCTTATCCGCAGGCCTGGGGTAGCGCGGTGACGATCACGCTGCAAAGCGGTGAACGGCTGACAGTGCGGCGGACTCACGCCAAGGGTGATCCGGAGGCGGCCTTGACACCGGAAGATCTGATCAATAAGGCACGAATGTTGCTTACTCATGGCGAAATTTCCGAGCCGGATCGGGTAATTGCGGCGATTTTGGCGCTGGCGGATGATGCGCCATTGCCGGAACTGCTTTGAACCTATTGAAAGTATGGGAATTGCGGCGATGCAGCAAAAAATCGGTGTGTAACTTATTGTTTTTACAACCGAAATGTTGCTTTTTGCCGAAAAACAACGAAAAGTAGTAGGTTTACTCTAATTTTTTTGTTAGAATGCTTCCCGTGCAACAGACATTACTTAATTTTTTCCGTCTGTTGCGCATCCTCCTTTGGTGGTTTTTGGCCGGACATTACTGTCCGGCCTTTTTTTGGTTCCCAATCGGAAGCGCGGGCGAGAAAAAACCCCGCAAGTGCGGGGCTGGTAGAACTCAGTCAAATCCGGGTGCGATCAATCGTCGCCGGACATGACGCCTAGGATTTGCAGCAGGCTGATGAACAGGTTGAAGAGGGTGATGTACAGGCTGACCGTCGCCATAATGTAGTTGGTCTCGCCGCCATGAATAATCTCGCTGGTCTGCCAGAGAATCATGCCGGACATCAGCAGGATGAACATCCCCGACACCGCCAGCGACAGCATCGGAATGCCAAACAGCGCCGCGCCGAGACTGGCCAGAAAGGCGACCAGAATGCCCACCATCAGAAACCCGCCCATGAAGCTGAAATCCTTGCGGCTCATCACCGCATAGGCCGACAGCGCCATGAAAATTACGCCGGTGCCGCCCAAAGCGGTCATCACGATTTGCGAACCGCCGCGCATACTCAAGTAGAAGTTCAAAATCGGCCCCAGGGTGTAGCCGAGGAAACCGGTCAGGGCGAACACCGCCGCCAGACCCCAGGCGCTGTTGCGCAGGCGGGTGACGACAAACAGCAGGCCGAAATAACCGCCAAGCGTGATCAGCCAATGCAACGGTTGCGCATTGGTCGCCATTGCAAACCCGGCGGTCAGGGCGCTGAACAGCAGGGTCAGCGACAACAGCATATAGGTGTTGCGCAGCACCTTGTTGCTGCTGAGGGCGCTTTCTTCCGGGGCCAGCGAAATCGGGGCCTTGGCCAGAAAATCGTCTTTTTGCAACATCGTCAAAAAACCTCCGTCAGGGTTTGAAAGGGGTTGAAACTGTCGGTATTGACCAGCGCCGCCGGCAACGGTTCATGCCGGTTAATGACTCCAAAGACTTTAACTTCCCGCCATTCCCGCGTATGCAGGAATCCGGTTGCTCGATGAAAAGACTGGATACCGGCTTTCGCGGGCATGACGAATTAAAAATCGTCCGTGAAAAGCCTGTACTCAGAGCCGCCCGCCACGTTTGAGAGCGAGATACTGGTTGACCATCGCCGCCGGCAACTGGTGCGGCGGGGCGTCGAGCAGGATGCCGCCATAATGGCGCAACTCGTCTTGGACCCGTTCGCGGCGTAGCCGATACTGGCAAACCGTAGCGTATAACTGGGCCTGCGGCAAATCCTGAATCGGTTGCGCCAGCAGATCGTCCAGCGCCAGTTCGCGCAGATTGGCGATCAGCACCAGATGCCGACGACTCAGCAGCGCAATTGCTGGGCGCAATTCGGCCTGATCCTCATCACGCAGGTTGGTCAACAGCACGATCAGCGCCCGCTTGCGTTGCCGCTTCAGGATCAACTGCGCTGCTTCGGCGTAATCGGGTGGATCAATCGTCGGTTGCAGGTCATAGACGGCATTGATCAGCGCGGTCAACCGACCCGGCCCGGAACGGGGCGCCAACTGGCGCTGTTCGCCGCCGAAACTCTGCACCCCGACCGCATCGCCCTGGCGCAGGGCCACATACGCCAGCAGGATCATGGCGTTCAGCGCGTGATCGAAATGGCTGAGATCGTCATCCTGGGCGCGCATCCGCCGGCTGCAATCCAGCAGGAACAGCACGGTCTGATTGCGCTCATCCTGATAGTCGCGAGCAATCGGTTTCCGCATCCGGGCCGTCGCCTTCCAATCGATCTGCCGCAGGCTGTCGCCAATCCGGTATTCACGCAGTTGCAGGAAAGTCTGACCATCGCCGCGCCGCCGTCGTCGGTGAATACCGAGCAGCGTCTCGCGCCGTTCCGCCGCCAGCCGAATGTATCGGGCAATAGCGGCGAAATCGGGATAAACCCGTACCGAAGCAGGTTCGCCGAGCCGATCATCGCGTTGCCACCAACCACGGGGCGATTTCAGCCAGACCTGCACCGGGTCAAACTCCCACTCACCGCGAACCACCGGTCGCAACCGGTAACTGAGTTCGGCCCAGCCGCCGGATTCGATGGTCACGGCTTGCGGGAGATCGGCGCAATCGGCGGCGCTGGTCGGGTAGTGGTCAAAAACGGTGAGCGTGGCAGCTTGTGATTGCAGATTGTTGAAGCGCAGTCGAACCGGACGCGACGCGCCTAGCGGTAAAGCCGGAGCGACGAACCGTTCAGCGCGTACCGGCGGGCGGAGGTACAGCGCGACCGCATCGCCGATCGCGATGATCAGCAGTACGCCGCCAGCGCTAAGCCAGAGGGGCAGCCATTCCGGCCAGCCCGCCGGGATCAGGCCCAGCAGGGTCCAGCCGGTTAGCCAGCGCAACAGGCGGGGCGTTGGATTGAAAGCAGGTCGCATTCAGCAAGTCCTTTGGCGCGGCGGTTGGCAGACCACGCCAACTATGGCTGATCGCCGCGCTCTTCAGGCGGCTTGAGGGCGCGAAAACGGCGATACAGCAGCAGGTCATAGACGATTTTCAAACCACCGGCCAGCACCAGCGGGGCGTTGATCAGCAATGGGTTGGCCAGCAACAGGGCGCTTAACAACGGCGACAGCGCCGCGCCCAGCGAACGGGCGATGGTGGTAATGCCGGAAGCGGCAGAGCGTTCGTCGGGCGCAACCACCGCCAAGGTATAGGACTGGCGGGTTGGTACATCCATCTGCGAGATGCTGAAGCGCAGCAGCATGACGCTGATCGCCAATGGCAAGGTCGGCATCAACGGAACCAGGCAAAGCAGCAGGTTGGACGGGATGTGGGTGAACACCATCGTATTGATCAGCCCGAACCGGGCGGCGAGGCGGGCGGCAAGTAGCGCGGAAATACCCGCCAGCATGTTCGCGCCAAAGAAGATGCTACCCAACAGTCCGGCGTCGGCCCCAAACCGCAGGTAAAACCAGTAGGCCAGCAGACTTTGCACCACGAAACCGCCGGCGAACGCGTCCAGCGCGAACAGGGCGCTCAGGGAGGCAATCGTCGCTTTGGATTCGGGATGGCGCAACCCGAATACCCGGCGGGTGGTAGCGGGAAGTGCGCTCGGAGCAGCTTCAACTTGAGGCGACAGGCCGAGGAATAGCACCGCCAGCAAGCCGCCGCTGATCGCATAGCCGGTCAGCACGATCTGATAAGCCTCCAGCGCCGGCATTCCGCCCGCTTGCAGGCTGTGGGCCAGCCAGCCGCCGCCTAATGCGCCTAATGCCGTGGTGAACGAACCCGCCAGGTTGTACCAGGCGAGGACCTGGGTGCGCCGCTGGTTGGGCAGCAACTGCGCCAGCGCCGCCTGTTCGATGGAGAGAAACGGGCCGATTTCATTGCCGCTGGGGCTGATGACGCCAATGATCGCGGCCAGAATCAACAACACCGGCTGCTCGGTCAGCAGGAACGCAACACCCGCTACCGCCATCAGCGCTGCGCCAAGGAGCAACATTCGCCGCCGGCCCAGCCGATCCGCAGTGGTGGTCATCGCCAGCGAAATCCCGGCATCGCCCAGCAGGGTCGCGGTGAGCAGCCCGCCAATCAGCGCCTCGTTCAGACCGCGTTCCGCCAGGTACAGCACCAACACCACCGATAGCGCACCATAGGCGAACAGCCGGGTCATCCGGGCGGCGAACAGCAGGATGGCATCGTGGTAAGCGTGGGGCATGGCGGATCTGTGGACTCAGTGGGGGTCAGGTCAGGTTACCCGATCATCACCTGTTCTTCCGCGTAGGAGACCACCGGGCGCGGCTGCTGCTGAGCAATGGCGACCGCAATAGTCAGCGGTCCCAGCCGCCCGATGAACATCAGCAGCATGAGCAAAATTTTCCCGCCATCGCTCAGTTGCGGAGTAATGCCGGTTGACAAGCCAACCGTTCCCAGCGCTGACACCACCTCAAACAGCAGTCCCAGCGACCATTCGACCGAGCGCGGACGAAACGGGCCGCTCACTTCTAGAGCTGAGAGCACAATAGCCCCAACGATGATCAGGATAAACGCCAGCGCCACCACCCAGCCGGCCTTGGCGAGATTGGCGTCCGGGACGCTGCGGTTGAACAACCGTACTCCGCGCTCGCCGCGATAACGCGCCCGAGCCAAGGCCAGCAGGACGCCCAGCGTGGTCGCCTTAACGCCGCCGGCGGTGGAGCCGGGACAACCGCCGATCATCATCAGTATGATGGTGAAATACAGGGTCGCCGCCGTCACCTGACCATAGTTAACGGTATTGAAGCCGGCGGTGCGGGGCGTCACTGCGGCGAACCAACTGGTCAGCAATGCGTCGCCAGGACTCATATTGACCAGCAGATTATCCCGCTCCAGCAACATAAATCCGGCCATCCCCAGGACCAGCAACGTCCCGGTCATGGTCAGCGCCACCTTGGTATGCAGGCTGAACACAGTTCGCTGGCCGCGCACCCGCCGCATCCAGCGCCGCGCCAATTCCGCCAGCACCACAAAACCCAGTCCGCCGAGAATAATCAGCAGCGAAATCGGCAGGATGATCGTGGCATTGTTCCGATCCGCCATCAGATTATCCGGGCGTAATCCGAACCCGGCGTTACAAAATGCGCTGACGGCGTGGAACACCGAGACCCATAACGCCTGGCCGAGCGGCAAGCGCTGGCTTTCGGCCAAAAACAGCACCGCCGCGCCCACTGCTTCAATCGCCAGGGTCCAGAAGATCACCAGCCGTAGCATCGTTCCCAGACTGATCCGATGGCTCAAGGCAAAGCTGTCCTGTACCGCGTCGCTGCCTGCCAGCGAGACCTGTTGGCCGATCAACAGCAGGGCAGCCATGGACAAGGTAGTAATGCCCAATCCGCCGACTTGCACCAAACCCAGCAACACAGCCTGACCTACCCCATTGAATGCGCTGCCCGGATCGACGACCGCCAGTCCGGTGACGCACACCGCGCTGGTTGCCATGAACAGCGCATCGACGAAGTTCAGCGCTGGCCCCTGGCTGGCGATGGGCAAGGCCAGCAGGACGCCGCCGATCAGAATGGCTGCGGCAAAACCGAATACCAGCAACCGGGCCGGGTGGCGAATCAAGCCGCGCAACATACGCAGCATGATCTTAGGTCAGGGCTTGACGGATACGGGCGGCGACCACTTCCAGCGCAGCGGGATCGGCTTTCTCCCGGCCATGCGCACCGGCCCGTTGCCCCTCCCGGATCGGGACGATGTGGACGTGATAGTGCGGGACCGACTGGCCGGCGGCGGCGCCATTGAACTGGTTGATCCGAAAGCCGTCGGGCGTCAGCGCCTGATTCACGGCGCGGGCGACGCGCTGCGTGGTCGCCGTTGCGGCCAGCAGGTCCGGTTCGGCGATCTCCAGCAAAGTGGCCGCATGGGGCTTGGCGATCACCAGGGTATGGCCCTCACTGGCCGGAAAGACGTCCATGAACGCCAGGGTGTGGTCGTCCTCGTAAACCCGGACAGCGGGGATTTCGCCCCGGACGATTTTGCAGAACAGGCAGGAGGTGGTCATGCGGAGGGTTCCTTGAGCAGGTTGGTCATGATGTTCAGGAAGTTTAGGCCCAAGTCCGCGCTGCTGCCGGCTATCTTTCGACCGCCCGGATTTCCATCCGCAACTCCTCCTTGCCGTCCTTTTCCTGGGCAATCCGCGCCAGCAGATACTGCCGGTCGGGCGCGACCCAGAACGTGGTCATCCGGGTCTTGCCCGGCGTGTACTGGTTGATGCGAATAGTGCGCAATTCGCCCAGTGGCGTACTGAGAGTTTCCTCGCCCTGGTTGCGAATCTGGTAGGTCTTGATTTCGGTCTTGTCGATCAGGCGGTATTGCGCGGGAATCTGACCGCGCTGCAAATCGCCCATGACCAGCAGTTGCAGACTGAGCGGATCGACGATGCCGGGTGTCAGCGGCAAGGTGGCCTGATCGGCGTTATTCCGCGCCTCCACCTGACCCGCCGGCCAATCGAAGCGCAACTGCATGTGGCTGGACTTTTTGCCGGCATCCAGCGACCGCTCGTACTGGAGCGGCCGGACTGCACCCGCGTGGATTTCGCCACTGGCCTGCTCCCGGATGCGGCCAGAAGCCAGCAGCGCTACCAGACCGTTGGGACGGGCATCGGAACTCATCCGGTACCCGCTCGGCCCGGAGGCGGTCAGGGTGATCACCGCTTCCCCCACCGAAAACCCGGAGGCATAGACCTCATAGCGGGCCTGGAACGGTGCAACGGGCAGGGTATCGGCAGCCATCGCCAATGGACTCAACGGCAATAAACAGGAAAGCACGATTGCGCGGAATCGGGGTTTCATCATGACGGAATTGCATCCTCATAGGTTCATAGGTTCGCAGGTTCACCCGTGGAAATAGCGCCCACGACTGACCCGACTCAGGCCCGCAGTGTCCTGATGATCGGCCACTTCGTTAAAGCCGCATTCGCGCAACAGCCCCGGAACCGCCTCACCCTGATCATAGCCGTGTTCGAGTAACAACCAGCCGCCCGGTTTCAGGACAGCGGGCGTCTGGGCAATGATGATCCGCAAGGCGTCCAGGCCATCCGGGCCGGAAATCAGCGCGGCGGGCGGCTCAAAGCGCAAGTCACCTTGCCGCCAGCGTGGATCGGCGGCGGCGACATAGGGCGGATTGGCGACGATCAGATCGAAAAACTCCCCGGCCAGAGGCGCACACCAGTCGCCTGGCCGAAATTCGACATTGGCGATCTGCAACCGCTCGGTGTTGCGCCGGGCCACGGCCAAAGCCGCCGGACTTTGATCGATAGCCACGATCCGCGCCCGGGGTCGCTCCACCGCCAGCGCCAGGGCAATCGCGCCGCTGCCAGTTCCCAGATCAGCAATCACCACGACTTGATCCGCTGGCAACCGCTCCAGCGCCAGTTCGACCAGTAACTCGGTTTCCGGGCGGGGAATTAGGGTATCCGGCGTAACTTCCAGCTCCAGCGACCAGAACTCGCGCCGGCCTGTCAGATACGCCACCGGTTCCCCATTTAGACGGCGCTCCAGCCAGGCAGCGAAACGGTCGGCCAGTTCCGGTTCCGGGACCCGTTCCGGCCAGGCATATAAAATACTGCGGGGGCAGTTCAGCGCCGCTGCCAGCAATACTTCAGCATCCAGACGCGGGGTGGCGCTGACGCCGATCAATCGCCGGGCGGCGGCGGCGCAGAGTTCAGCCAGACCACGGTTAAACATCGCTGGTTCCGGTAAGCTATGGTTCACCTGATTTTCCGACCCTGATTTTCCGACTATTGCGCAAGGGGTGATTATGGACGCTGCATTATGGGTTACCGGTCTGGCCGGAGCCGCTTTCTTTGTCAGCCATCTGGGCCTGGCCCATCCGCCGGTGCATGACCGGATCGTTGGGCGGATCGGTGAAAAGGGCTTCCAGGGGGTTTATCTGCTGGCGACGCTGGTCACGCTGGGCGGGATGATCGCCGGTTATGTCTACGCTCCCCACTATATTTATCTGTGGATTCCTGGACCGGGAGTGCGGCACCTGCCGCTGCTGATCATGCCACTGGCGTTCATTTTAATTGCCGGCGGAGTGCTGACGCCAAATCCGTCGGCGTTGGGCATGGAAGGGAATCTCGACCGGGCTGATGCGGCGCGCAGCGTGTTGCGGATCACTCGCCATCCGGTGATGTGGGGCCTCACCTTGTGGGCGGCGGTGCATGTGATCGCCAATGGCGATCTGGCTTCACTGCTGTTTTTCAGCGGGTTTCTGCTGACGGCGCTGCTTGGTTCGCTGCATCTCGACTGGCGGATGGCGACTACGGAGGGCGACCGCTGGCAACGCTTTGCTGCGGTCACGTCCTATGTTCCCTTCGCGGCGATTCTGAGTGGCCGCCAGACCTGGAATTGGGCAGAACTGGGCCGACCGGCAGCCTGGGGATTGGGGGGGTTCGTCGTGCTGCTACTGCTGCACCCCTACTTGTTCGGAGTACGTCCGTACTGACGGCTTCAGGCCATCGCGCTGAAACTGCTGGAAGTCTTTGCGGTGGCGCTGGAGCTGGCGGTGGTGCGATAGGCGCTGAGCTGGCGCTGGACCAGTTCCATCTGCGCCTGGGTAATGCTCATCGCCGCCCCTGCCGCTACCGACCGATCCTGCGGCGATGGATCTGCGGGGGCCAGCGCCGCCCGCTGGACCTGGCGGAGTTTCTGGATGGTCGCCGCCGGATCGCCCGGCACGGCTGAACGGTCGATGCTGACCTCACCGCCCGTCGCATACGCCCTGCCGTCCGGCCCGGTAGTATAGGAAAACCGGGCGCCGCCCCGCACATACATCCCACCCGCCGCTACATGCGCGGCCTCATGAGTGCGGACTTGCTGGTCCCGTTGCGCCAACTGGCTGACTATGGCCGCCGTCCTGGCATCCTGCGGTTGTTGCGAACCAGCGGTTTTAGCGCCTTGCGGTTGTTTTGAATCGGCAGTCTTCGCGTCTTGCGGTTGCTGCGAATCGGTGGTTTTGGCAGCATCCTGCGGTTGCTGCGAATCGGCGGTCCTGGCGTTCTGCTCTTGTGGATTGGCGATTTTTTCGACGGGAGCCACTCTGCTAATCGCCAAGGCAAACCGGTCCGCCGCCGGAAAGACGGTTGACCAAACGCCAGCGACTCCCCCAATCCCGCCCATGATGCCCTCCGCGCCAGCAACTGCGATTGATGGGCTTTACCTTTGAATTTTAGACCAGCGGATGCGAATGCAAGTTGCGGTAGAACGCCGGATGCGTCTTTGTCAAGCCGTCTTGGGGCTAACCCCGCTCCCAGGCGAACCCGACCAGATTGCGCTGCTCGCGGCTGAAATCCATCCCGATCAGCGTCACCGGCTGTCCGGCATAGCGCAGGTGATAGCCTCGGGTTTTAATTTGCTCCAGCGCCCGCTGCCCGCCATGGTCCTCGGCCAGTTTGAACTCCAGCAGCCAGATGCGCCCCTGATACTCGATGACCAAATCCACCTGGCCCAGATGGCTAACCTCTTCGGCGCGGGTTTCCACCCCCAGCGCAGCAAACAGGCAATAGACCAGTGACGCCCAGTAGCCTTCATAACCGGCCAGGTCATTACGCCGATACCAGTTGTGGGGAATGGAGGCAAAGAAGGCCTGAAATGCCCCTTCCAGGGCTGCCGGATCGTCCTGTTGCAAGGCGCGGGCGATCCGGTCGCGGCTGCGTTCCTTGGCCATCAGGTCCGGGACATAACTGTTCAGGATCGCCCGGGGCAGGCTGACCCGCACTTCCTGGTTGGGATAGCCGAGCCGGTAACGGTAGGTGTCAAACTCCCAAATTCGCTCGTGAATGGTCAGATAGCCGGTCTGGAACAGCAGGGTTTCTGGTTCAATACGCTCCACATCGAACCGGCCCAGTAGTTCTTCCCCCAGCCACAGCCGCTCCAGCGCCGGCAGGTAAATCTGCCGGGCGCGCAGTTGCTCAATCAGGAAGGTCGGCGTTCCCGTCTCAAACCAGTAGGGCTTGAACTCGCGGCTGTCCAAATACAGCAGCACATCGAACGGGTTGTAGACCGGCTCGCCGAGGAAGTTGTAGCCGTTGTACCAGCGCCGCAGTTCTTCCAGATCCACTCCGTCCAGATACTCGGCAAACCCGCTGATCAACTCGGCGTGGGTATAACCGCACAGGGTGGCGGTGCGGGGATCGAGCGTGACATCCTTGAGGTTGTTCAGCCCGGAAAACAGCGAGACCTTGGAGAACTTGCTCACCCCGGTCAGCAGCACGAATTTCAGATGCCGATCCAGGCCTTTCAGCACTGAATAGAAATCTTTCAGCATCTCGCGCATCGTCCGCGCCAGGTCCGGATCGTGAAGGTTATCCAGAATCGGCTTGTCGTATTCGTCAATCAGCACCACGACCGGCGCACCGGCGCGTTCAGCCAGGCGGGTCACCAGTTGATCAAAGCGATTGCCGATGTCCGCCTCGGTCAGCGGGATTTGCAAGGCCTCAGCCTGGGTGTTGAGCTGATAGGCGATTTTGGCTTCCAGCGCCACCGGGGTGTGCGCTTCGCCGCGGCCAAAGTCAAACCGCAGCACCGGATATTGCCGGCTCCAGTCCCAGTGCTGTTCCAGATACAGCCCTTCAAACAACTCCCGGCTACCGGCGAAGGCTTCCGCCAAGGTATCCACCAGCAGGCTTTTGCCAAACCGGCGGGGCCGGGCCAGAAAGTAGTATTTGCCTTCCTCGGCCAGCCGGGCGACATGGGCGGTTTTGTCGATGTAGACGTAGCCCTGGGTACGCATCTCGCGCAGATTTTGCAAGCCAATCGGCAGTTTCTTTTTCATGGCGGCGGACTCCAGCGCGGATGGGGACGGTAGCGGGAAACTATAACGCAATGGCAAAACGCCCGGCCAGGAACCGCCAAAAACCGCCATGGTGTAAACTCCCGCCGCTCAACCGCCGCTTCTGGCGCTCCCTCTTCAGGACGCTCATCGCCCATGTCTACCTTCCCCGCCGCCCCCGCCGATTTTGCCCCATTACGCCTGCGCAAGGATGAAGATCGCCGACTGCGCACTGGTCACCTGTGGGTTTACAGCAACGAAGTAGATGTGGCGGCGACGCCATTGCGCAATTTCCAGCCGGGCCAGCCGGTCGCAATTCAATCCAGCAACGGCAAAGTCATCGGCACCGGCTATATCAATCCCAATGTGCTGCTGTGTGCCCGCCTGGTCAGCCGCGATCCGGATCATCCGCTCAGTCCCTCCTTGCTGGTCCATCGCCTGAACGTGGCCTTGAGTCTGCGCGAGCGGCTGTATGACCGGCCCTTCTACCGGCTGGTCTACGGCGAGGGCGACGGCTTGCCGGGGCTGATCGTCGACCGTTACGGCGACCTGTGCGTCGTGCAGATCGCCACCGCCGGCATGGATCGCATCAAGGACGACATTCTCGCGGCTTTGCACAAGGTGCTGAAACCGGCGGCGATGCTGTGGCGCAATGATGGCCCAATCCGGGAGCTGGAAGGGCTGGAGCGCTATATCGCCGATGCCGCGGGCGTGGTTCCCGACCTGGTTGAAATTGAAGAAAACGGCCTGCGCTTCCAGGTTGCGCCCAAGACCGGGCAGAAAACCGGCTGGTTCTACGATCAGCGCGACAACCGCGCCCGGCTGGATCGGTATGTTGCCGACCGGCGGGTGCTGGACGTGTTCAGCTATACCGGCGCGTGGGGGATTCGGACCGCCGCGCACGGGGCGCGGGAGGTGGTCTGCATCGACAGCTCCGCTGCCGCGCTGGAGCAGGCGACCATCAACGCGGCGCTGAATGCGGTCAGCGACCGGGTGCAGGTGCGCCAGGGTGATGCGTTCGAGGTGCTGAAAGCGCTGCGCGAGGCCCGGGAACGGTTCGACGTGGTCATCGTCGATCCGCCGGCGTTCATCAAGCGCCGCAAGGATTTCAAGGAAGGTGCGCTGGCCTATCGGCGCATCAATGAAATGGCGATGCAGGTGCTGGAGCGCGATGGGCTGCTGGTCTCCTGTTCCTGTTCGCAACTCATGCCGCGTGAAGCACTGGCGCAAGCCTTGCTGCAAGGCTCACGGCATCTGGATCGCAGCCTGACGCTTCTGGAACAGGGCCAGCAGGGGCCGGATCATCCGGTCCATCCGGCTATCCCCGAAACCGATTATCTCAAGGCGATGTTTGCCCGGGTGTTACCGGCGTAAAGCGGGGTTGGCCCAAGTGATTTCTCATAAAGATGATATCGAGCGTCGATCACCATTCCAAAAATCAGCCACGGAACAACACGGAACAACACGGAAAAATCTTTTTTCAGTGTATTCCGTGTCCTTCCGTGTCCTTCCGTGGCTAAAGTCCTTATGTCTATCAATGCTGATAGCACCTGGTTTCGCCAACCCCGCTCAGCGCAATTCGCCGCTGGGGATCAATATCGCCGGCCTGGCCTATTGGAGTACCGAATGGCCGCTGATCGACGATATGAAGCGCTCCAGTGCGTGGCTTACCCAGTGCAATCCGCAAAATTCCAGTCAGTGCAAGGGCTTTGAATGGGATACCCGCGAACAGGCCCGCCTCGACCTGGACGCCAACGGCTGGATTCGCAGTTTGCCGGCGACGACCGATTCCACGGTTCGCTATCGCACCGTCGCGACCTTGATGTTGCAAGGCGATGGCGGCGCGCATCCATCGGGCCAATACATGGTGTTTTACGACGGCGAAGGGGTGATCAACTACCAGTTCGATGCCGTCAAAAACATCCCGCTGTCCCAACCTGGTCGCGACGTGCTGGACGTCAAGCCGGGAACCGCCGGCATTCTGCTGATCATCGCCGCCACCGATCCCGCTCAAACCGGCAATTATCTGCGCAATATCCGGGTCATCCGTCCGGGCGGCATCTGTAACCACGATCCCTTTGCTTACGCCGAAAATGCGGCGGTCTGTGAGAAGCAGGGTGGCGTTTATACCCCGTTTACCGATCTGGCCGAAGGTCAGCGCTTTCACCCGCTGTTTCTCAGCGACCTGCGCCGCTATCGGGCGCTGCGCTTCATGGAGTTGCTGAACACCAATAACACCCCGG
>JADLEK010000077.1 GCA_020846135.1 Gammaproteobacteria bacterium | reverse complement strand
CAAACTGGCGCGTTCGATCAGCGACATCGGTTTTTACGAGTTGCGCCGTCAGTTGGAATACAAGGCAGCCCTCGCCGGTAGCGTTGTGGTCGTAGTGGATCGCTGGTTTCCGAGTAGCAAGACCTGTAGCGCCTGCGGTGCCTATTGCGAGTCCATGCCGTTGTCGATTCGGGAATGGACCTGCGCCCAGTGCGGCGCAGAACACGACCGCGATATCAACGCAGCCCAGAATATCCAGCGCGAAGCGCTGGCTACCGCCAGTTGGGCGGGAAGTCACGCCTGTGGAGAGGAAGGCGCTGGCCGGAGTCGCAAGACCCCGGTGAAACCGGCCTCGGTGAAGCAGGAAGTCAGCCGTAGAATAAAATGTCATGGTTGATGCAACGGTGTTCATCGAAGTCAGCGGTGGCGTGTGTCCGCTCACGCCCTGGGAGAACGCCCTGCGGCAAGGGGCCGGGGAAGCGGGTTATACCGGAGGCTTCATCGATCAGATCGATCAGTATGTGCTACCGGTGATCTATCCCGCCGGGTTGACCCATGAGGCGCAATTCCTGATCGGCGCTGGAGTGTTGGCGTTGAATAGCGTCCTCTATGGCCGCTGGCTCCTGCGCAATGGGCGGCGCGGTATCGCTGGATCATAACGGCGGTTTTGCGTCCATCCGCGTCCAACCGCAAGAGTACGGTTTGTCCGAAGCCACCGCGCTGATCCTGCGTATCCTGGGCGATGGCCAGACCCTATAAGCTCACCCTTCGCACTGATGATGCTTTTGATGTCATGCCGCGCCTGGACGACTTGAAAGCGCCGATTGCCAAACACAGCCATCCAGCCAGCAACAGCACTCCGCCGATCGGCGTGATCGCGCCTAGTCCTTTGGTTCCGGTCAGACTGAGCAGATAAAGGCTCCCGGAGAACAACAGCGAGCCGATGACCAGGAGCCAGCCGCCGGCATTGATAAACTTGCCCGGCCATTGCGTACCGGCAAAGCTGACGCCGATCAGCGCCAAGGCGCAGTACATCTGATAGCGCACCGCAAGCTCGAAAACCGCCAGCAGCTCCGGATCGAGCTTTCCGCGCAAGCCATGAGCGCCGAAAGCGCCAGCGGCCACGGCGATGAAGGCCGAACAGGCGGCGATGATGAAAAAAATGCGTGGCATGAAGAACCTCCGGGAACAGGATCAGAAACCGGCGTGGACTCCGGTGCAAAGCCGATGATGACCTGCCGGTCATGCGGTCTGAAACCCGATCATGCTTTCAAGACGTCACTTCGGCATTGAGATAGACCCATAGGTCCGCTTCTCGCACAAACCGGCTGATTTCATGCAGGCGATGGGCTTTGCCGCTGACCTTGTAGCGGGCCACGAACTCCACGGTTCCGTGTTCATCCTCGGCCCGACCCGCCACCACGCGAATCACCTTCAAACCGAGCCAGTGGCCGCTGTCAGTGCTGAAATCCAGGGCTTCGGGCTGAGTGGTCGAATGCCAGGTGCGTAGCAGATAATCCGCCCGTTGTTGCACATAAGCCACATAGCGGGAGCGCATCAGCGCCTCGACGGTTGCCGGAAACTGGTCTCCATCAAGATAGCGCCCGCAACAGCCGGCATAAGGCGCGTCAGCGCCGCACGGGCAACGATCCAATGGCTGGCTGGGATGTGGCATGAGGCGCTGATCCTGTGATGGTGATACGGCGAAAATTAGCTGCGCTAAACCAGCGCCACTGCAATGATAGACTTCCCGATGTACTCTGGATGCCCGAATGAACCATCAACTTGCCCAACCCTTGTCACTATCCGGCTGGTTCGCCGTGTTACGGGGCCATGCCCGGAATCATGCGCTGATCGCTTCAGGACTCGGCATTGCCACGCTGGCTCTGCTGGCGTTGCTGATTCAAAGCATGGCGCTGGCGCTGATGGAGGGTGCCGCCCACCTATCTGTGTTATGCAGTGCTGGGCGGCGTGGCGGGCTTTTTGGCGACCATGCTGGGCGCGCTCCCGGTCGTGGCGTTGCGCGGTATTCCGCAACGGATTGAGGACAGCCTGCTGGGCATGGCCGCCGGTATGATGCTGGCCGCCAGCGCTTTCTCGCTGTTGTTGCCGGGATTGGAGATGGGCGCTGAACTGCTGAATAACAGGCCACTGGGCGCTGGGGTGCTAGGGATGGCGCTGGGCGTGTTGCTGATGCTGGGACTGGACGAGTTCACGCCACACGAACACGACAAAACCGGGCCTTGCGGTCCTGGTATGGTGCTTGACACTACTTTGGGCTTAATCCAGCACGCTGCAACTGTTTCCTTGGCTACAATGGTTCAATTCCACCATTCCACAGACTCGCCGGCTCTATGACCCTTTGGAACGACCTGACAACCGCCGCGCTACTCGGCACCGGGCGCGGCGCTGCTCCCATCCACCTGCCGGGCCGGCTGAATGAACTGCTGACCGGGATCGAGGCCGAGGATCGGCTGTTGCGGGCGGCGGGGATTCTGGCGCTGGCCGACTTGGCGGCACTCACGCCAATCGCTACTGCTGAACTGCTGCCCTCGCCGGCCCCGCCCGAAACCGCCTTGCCGGTCACCGATCAAAAATTGACCGGACTGCTGAGCCGCTGGATCAACGACGGACAACTCCTGCTGCTCGCCGAAGCCTGCCGACTGCTGACGACTGCCGGGCAATGTCTGCCGCCGCATCTGTTGCCGCCAGCGCTGGAACTGGGCCGCAAATCGGTGGCCTTGCGCGAACCGTTACGGCAGGCGCTGGGCCAGCGGGGCGCGTGGCTGGCCGGGCAAAACCCCGACTGGGCCTTTGCCGCGCTGGCCGGGGCGGAACCATTGGAGCCGCGACTCTGGGATGAGGGTGACGCCGAACAGCGGGCGGCTTTCCTATGCCGGCTGCGGACCACCGATCCCGCCGAGGCGCGGCGGTTGCTGGAAGCGGCGTTTCCCGGCGAACTGGCCAAGACCCGGGCGATTCTGCTGCCAGCCCTTGGCGAAGGCTTGCACACGGACGATGAACCGTTGCTCGCCGCCACTCTCGCCAATGACCGCAGCAAGGAAGTTCGCCAACTGGCCGCTGTCCTGCTCTCGCGACTGCCGGCCAGCGACTTCGCCCAGCGGATGATCGCCCGGCTGGAGGTCTGCATTCGCAGCGAGCGCAAACTGCTCCGCACCGTAACGGTGATTGAACCGCCGGCGGCATTTGCCCCGGACTGGAAAGCCGATGCGCTGGAGGAACAGCCGCCGGCGGGCGTTAAACTCGGCGAGCGGGCCTGGTGGCTGCGGCAACTGGTCGGTTACGCGCCGCTGGACTGGTGGGAGGAAAAACTGGCGCTGAATCCGGCGGACATTCTGGCGGTGGCCGCCAAGAGCGAGTGGAAAGCGGCGCTGCTGGCCGGGTTCCGCACCGCGCTCAGCCAGCAACCTGGCCATCCCGCCTGGACGCTGGCGCTGCTGGCGCGCGGCGGCTTTTCCCATCAGGACGCGGTGCAACTGGCGATGACCCTGGATCGCACCGATACCGATGCGGTGTTGCAACAGATTCTCGCCGCGACCGACGATGCCGGTTTGGCTGCGCAACTCATCGAAACCGCTGAGTTCATCTGGAGTGCGGCGCTATGGCGGGCCGCCCGGCAAAAGCTGCCGGTCTGGCTGATTCAGCACGACTGGCGGTTTCGACAAGCCTTGTCCTTACTGGCGCACCGGATTCCACCGGAAGCACTGGCCGATGACCTGACCGGGCTGGAACTGGCGCCGTTCGCTGAGGTTTTAACCGACTTCTCTTCTATTCTTGAACAACGGCGGAGCCTGCATCGCTGTTTCCGCCGGTTCCCGGTCACTTCCACCCTATCATCCGCCTTAATAGAAGCCCGCCATGAGCCAGGTTCTCCGCCAACATGCTGAAACCCAGTTCGCCCATGAACTGGAGGAACTCCAGAAAGCCGATACCCGCCAGCGCCCGACCCACTGGGCGCTCAGTCCGTGGGCTGTCACCGACTACCTGTTGGGCATTCGGCTCGACAACGGTTTCGAGGTCACGCCGAAGTACATCGGCGGTCGCCGGCTGATGGAAATCGCCGTCGCTACCCTGGCGACCGACCGGGCGCTGTTGCTGTATGGCGTCCCCGGCACCGCCAAGTCGTGGGTCAGTGAACATCTGGCCGCCGCTGTCTCCGGCGATTCAACCCTGCTGATTCAGGGCACCGCCGGTAGTAGCGAGGAGCAACTGCGCTATGGCTGGAACTACGCGATGCTGCTGGCTAAAGGGCCGTCGCGCGAGGCGCTGACTCCCAGTCCGCTGATGCGGGCAATGGAGCTGGGCAAGACCGCCCGGGTGGAGGAACTGACCCGGATTCCCAGCGAGGTGCAGGACACCCTGATCACGATCCTGTCGGAAAAGACCCTGCCGATCCCGGAGTTGAACAGCGAGGTGCAGGCGACCCGCGGCTTCAACGTGATCGCCACCGCCAACAATCGCGATAAAGGCGTGAATGAACTGTCCAGCGCCCTGAAACGGCGCTTCAACACCGTGATTCTGCCGTTGCCCGCCAGCGAAGATGAGGAAATCGCCATTGTGCAAAAGCGGGTGGCGGAACTGGGCCGGGCGCTGGAATTGCCTGCCGAACCGCCGGCGCTCAAGGAAGTGCGGCGGGTGGTGCAAATTTTCCGTGAGTTGCGCAGTGGCTTAACCAGCGACGGCAAGACCAAGCTCAAGTCGCCGACCAGCACCCTCAGCACTGCCGAAGCGATTTCGGTGATCAACAGCGGCATGGCGCTGGCCGGGCATTTTGGCGATGGCGAACTCAAGGCGGGTGATTTCGCCAGTGGTCTGCTGGGCGCGGTGGTGAAAGACCCGGTGCAGGACGCCATGGTCTGGCGGGAGTATCTGGAAACGGTCGTTAAGGAGCGCGACGGCTGGCGGGATTTGTACCGGGCTTGCCGTGAACTGGATTGAGGGATGTCTCAGGCATTTTGCGACCCCACAACACACAAACGACCGTGAGCAATGCAAACCGCGACTGAACATATTCATCTATTCGGCATCCGCCACCACGGTCCCGGTTGCGCTCGGAGTCTGGTTGGCGCATTGGAAGCCTTGCAACCGGACTGTGTACTCATCGAAGGCCCGCCCGAAGCCGACACTCTGGTGGCGTTGGCCGGCGCCGAGGATATGGAGCCGCCGGTCGCGCTGTTGCTGTACGCCCCGGATGAACCGCAGCGCGCCGCGTTCTACCCGTTCGCCGAGTTCTCGCCGGAATGGCAGGCGATGCGTTATGCCCTGCAAACCGGGGTTCCGGTCCGGTTCATGGATTTGCCGCAGACCCACGCGCTGGCGCTGGAAAAGGAGTACGAGGCGGCAGAACCCGTGTCGGTCGAAACTGCCGAGGAAACCGCAACCCCCGACAAATCCGACCATGACCCGGCCTTGCGCCATGACCCGATTGGCTGGCTGGGGCAAGCGGCGGGGTACGGCGGCGGCGAGGAATGGTGGGAACACACGGTTGAACAACGTCAGGACAGCGCCGAACTGTTTACCGCCATCGCCGAGGCGATGGCGGCGGTGCGGGCGGAGATTCCGTCATTGACCGATTCGTTCCGGGCGCGGCGCGAAGCATTGCGCGAAGCGTTCATGCGCAAAACCATCCGGGCGGCCCGGAAGGAAGGTCGAGAACGGATCGCAGTGGTATGCGGCGCATGGCATGTTCCCGCACTAGCCACAATGCCGGGAGTCGGCGCGGACAACGAGCTGCTCAAGGGCTTGCCGAAACTGAAAGTCGAAGCGACCTGGATTCCGTGGACCTATGACCGGCTGGCGGCGGCCAGCGGCTATGGGGCGGGGGTTGAATCGCCGGCTTGGTATGAACACCTGTGGCGGCGCGGCGGACGGGTCGATCCCGCGGCTTGGTTCGCCCGGGTTGCCCGGTTGTTGCGTGAGGCTGACATCGACTGCTCATCAGCGCACCTGATTGAATGTGTGCGGCTGGCGGAAACCCTGGCGGCGGTGCGCGATCGTCCGGGGCCGGGTCTGACTGACCTGCTGGAAGCCGCCGGCACGGTGCTGACGACCGGCGAAGATGCGCCGTTGCGGCTGATCCGCCGTGAACTGATCATCGGTCGCCGGCTCGGTACGGTCGCTGCTGGAACCCCGACCGTACCGTTGCAGCGCGATCTGGAGCGGCGCTGCAAAACCCTCCGCCTCACCCTCAGCCCAACCCGCGAACCGCTCGAGCTGGATTTGCGCAAAGAGAACGATCTCGCCCGCAGCCAGTTTCTGTACCGGGTGCGGCTGTTGCGGATTCCGTGGGGCGAAGTGACTCAGGCTCGCAGTGGCAAAGGCACCTTCCGCGAAACCTGGGCGCTGCAATGGCAGCCGGAATTTGCGCTGGCGGTGATTGAAGCCGCGCCTTACGGCAATACGGTCGCGGAAGCGGCGGCGGCGCTGGCCCGGCGCACGGCGGTTGAAGCCCATGATTTGCCGGCGCTGACCGAACTGGTCAGCCAACTGTTGCTGGCCGATCTGCCCGCCGCGCTCGCCGACGTCATGCAGGAGCTGGAAAACCGTGCGGCATTGACCGGCGACATTCCGCAACTGATGGCCGCGATTCCGCCATTGGCGCAGGTTTCGCGCTACGGCGATGTCCGCCAGACCGATGCCGCTCAGGTTCTACAGGTTGTCGACAGTCTGATCGTGCGGGTGTGCATTGGGCTGGGAGTCGCCTGCCGGGCGCTGGATGACGAAGCCGCCGCCGGCATGGCCGAACGAATCAGCCGCCTGCATACCGCGATCAAGCTGGTGGATCAGCCTGAGCATCGCGATGACTGGTTGACCGCGCTGCGACAGATTGCCGATGCCGACAGCGTCCATCATCAGGTGCAGGGTCGTGCCGCCCGACTGCTGTTTGATGAACGGCATGGCGACGCCGGAGATACCGCTGACCGGATGAGCCGCGCCCTGAGCCGGGCGGTTGCGCCGGAAGCCGCCGCCGCCTGGCTGGACGGCTTTCTCAGCGACGGCGGGATGATCCTGGCTCACGATGACGCGCTGTTCCGGTTGCTGGATCAGTGGGTCATCGGGCTGAGTCCGGATCATTTCATCCAGGCGCTGCCGCTGGTGCGCCGCACCTTCTCGACCTTCCCGTGGCCGGCGCGCCGCCAGATCGGCGAGCGGGTCCAGCGCGATGCCGACCGTGAACCGGCGTTGCGGACAGCGGACGCGATGGACGATCACTGGAATCTGGCCCGCGCCGAGGCGCTGATTCCCACCTTGAGCCTGATTCTGGGTATTGGAGCTGAAACTCAATGAATGCCGCCCCGAATGCCGCCCCTGCCATTTCCGCATCAGAACGCTTGCGCCGCTGGCGATTACTGCTGGGCGGCGCTGCCGCCGATGGTGCCGGTTGCACACTGACCGGGGCCGATCTGCATATCGACCGGGTGCTGGCCTCGCTCTATGACGTCGGGTTGGAGGGCGGCGATGATCCGGCCAAAACCGGTCAGCGCCGGGGCGGTTCCGAGCTGTCGCAACCTAACGTCGCCCGCTGGCTGGGCGACATCCGCAAGTATTTCCCCAGCACCGTGGTGCGGGTGCTGCAAAAGGACGCGCTGGAGCGGCTGCATCTGAATCAGTTGTTGCTGGAGCCGGAACTGCTGGAAGCGGTCGAACCGGATGTGCATCTGGTCGCTACGTTGCTGGCGTTGCGCGGGGTCATTCCGGCATCGACCCGGGAGACGGCGCGGATCGTGGTGCGCAAGGTGGTGGATGAATTGATGCGCCGCTTGCAGGAACCGCTACGGTCGGCGATCAGCGGGGCGCTAAACCGCGCCGAGCGTAATTATCGGCCCCGCTTCGCCGAGATGGACTGGCCGCGCACCATCCGCGCCAACCTGCGTCATTACCAGGCTGAGTATCAAACCATCGTCCCGGAAACCCGGATCGGCTTTGGCCGGAAACGGGAACGCACTCAGCGGCAAGTGATCCTCTGCATCGATCAGAGCGGGTCAATGGCGGCGTCGGTGGTCTATTCGAGCATTTGCGGCGCGGTGATGGCGTCGCTGCCGGCGGTCAAGACCCATCTGGTGGTATTCGATACGGCGGTGGTTGACCTGACCGAGCAACTGGACGATCCGGTGGAACTGCTGTTCGGGACCCAACTGGGCGGCGGTACCGACATCAACCGGGCGGTCGGCTATTGCCAGAGTCTGATTCAGGACCCGGCCAATACGATTTTGGTGCTGATCTCGGATCTGTTTGAAGGCGGGGTGGCGGAAAATTTGCTGCGCCGCGCTAACGATCTGGTGCAGAGCGGCGTCCAGTTCATCGCGTTGCTGGCGCTGGCAGACAGCGGCGCTCCGGCCTATGACCGCGATCTGGCCGCCCGGCTGGCCCTGCTGGATGTGCCCAGCTTCGCCTGCACTCCCGATTTGTTTCCCGACCTGATGGCGGCGGCGATCAAGCGCGAGGACATCAATCAGTGGGCGGCGCAGAACGACTTGGCGACCGCTCGCCCGGCCAGGGTTTGAAGGCGGTATGTTCTTGCAAAATAGGCCACGCTGCCCAGTCCTTCGCTTCATCCCAATTACTAATATCAGGAAACCGACGATGACCTTATATGAAGCGGCTAAACAGGTTTCCAGCAATGCCGCCACGGGTTTGAGTTTCACGCCCTGAAAGCGGGCGGCGAGTTCAACCGGGGTTTGCGGTGCGCCGGCCTCGGTCAGCGCTTCAGTCCCGGCCCGCGCCTGTTCCGCCAGCATTTTCGGCCAGACTCGCAACGCCAGCGCCGGGCTGCTTTGCGCGGTCTTAGCTGCATAATAGTTGATCATTGGCGGGTTCCGAACCGTCGGTGCGAAACCAGTCGGTCAGAAAAGCATCCACCGGATCGGAAGTCGGAGCAGATGCGGTATCCATACGGGGCGAGATTCCTAGTGGGCGGTGGCAAGCAGAATGAGTTTATGCCATGTGGCATATTTTCCGGGAGGAGGTCAGTTTATGCCACATGGCATATTTTCCGGGAGGATCTGATATAGATGAGAACCTTATGGATAGCGTGGCTGTTGCCTGAATTTCCGGGGAAGGCTGATCAAGACCAGCGTCGCCCAGACCGCTGGCGTCGATTCGTTGGGAGTTGGAGCCTGCTGACCATGATTTTCATCGGGTCAGCAAGTGCTGAAACCTACAAATATCAGGATGAGCAGGGGCGCTGGCAGTATACCGACCGCCCGCGATCGGACTTGCGGCAACCGGTAGAGATCGTACCGCTACCCGCTGCCAAATCTCGCCCGCCGCAGGATTTGAACGCCGGGTTACGGGCCAGGTTTTCACCGCAAACGCCGGTCCAGGAAGCAACCTTGAGTACGGTCACGATCCAAACCGCGATTACGACCGGCTCCGGGTTTTTTATCACCACTGCCGGCCATCTCTTGACCAATAAGCATGTGATCCAGCTTCCGGAATCCGAGCGCGTCGAGTTCCAGCAATCGTTTAGCAACGCACAACAGGAACTGGATCGTCGGCGAAAACGGCTGGCGTGGCGCGAACAGGAACTGGAAAAATTTAGCCAGGACCTGGCTCAGTATGAAGTTTCCCTGCGCACGTTGTCCGAGGGCGCCGGGAAAGCGGCAAAGCAAACTTACTACCGATCCAAACAGGATCAGTACCAAACCTTGCAACAGGAACTGGCTACCGATCGCCGCGAACTGCAAGCGGTGGAAACCAAAGTGACCGCCCAGCGGCGCGCGATCGATTGGAAGCTGGCCGTGTCCGGAGCCAGCAACGCCTTCACGATTCTGTTGAAGGACGGTACTGAATTAACCGCGTCTCTGGTGGCGGTCAGCCAGAAGTATGATCTGGCCCTGCTCAAAGTCGACCGGTATCAAACCCCGGCCTTGCGCCCGGCAGCGCCCCAGGATATCAGTCAGGGCGCACCGGTGTACGCGATCGGTTCGCCGATGGGCCTGCGCGACTCGATCAGCACCGGCGTGGTGTCCGGCATCGAGTCCCCCTTCATTCGCACCGACGCCAAAATCTATCCGGGCAACAGCGGCGGCCCGCTGGTCCTGGCTAACGGCGAGGTCGTCGGGATCAACACCATGAAACAAATCACCGAGAAATTTGAAGGGATTGGTTACGCCATTCAGATCGGCATTGCATTGCGGGAGTTTGCCGAGGATCTCCCGCATCCTTAGTATTGCAACTGGACTCAATTGACTGAGCAGTAGGGCGGATAAGCGTAGCGCATCCGCCAGACCAGTCCGCCGGCGGATGCGACGCAAGTCGTAGGGTGGGCACGGCCCACCTTCCCCCAATCCTCTGTTAAAGGTGAGCCGTGCCCACCTTACTTGGCTCCTTTAACAACCAGTCCCCGCGAGATGAACGCGCCCGGGTTCAAGCCATGATTCAGACCGGGGTCAACCGGTGCCCCGAGTTGCTGCCCGGTCGCAGCCAGCACCGCCCGCCAGAGAATACCGTCCAGGTCCAGGCGCTTTTTCCGGCTGACCAGCAGTTCGATCGGGACATGGATGAAGGTGTCGTGGAGCAAGCCGATCACCAGACCGGTTTTACCGGCCATGGCGGCGTGGACCGCGTTGCGGGCAAAGAGGTCGCACATAATCGAATCTTCGGCATCCGCCGGAACGCTGCGGACCAGGTAGCTCGGATCGAAATAGCGCAGCGTGACCGGAATTCCCTCCGCCTTGAAGTACTGCTCAATGCGTTCCCGCAGGAAGAGGCCGATGTCCTGGAGCTTGGCGTTACCAGAGGCGTCGCGTTCCGCGCTGCCGGCGGCCAGCAACTCCTGGCCTGCGCCTTCAGCCACGGCAATCACCGCATGCGCCCGCTTGAGGATGCGCTGCTTCAGCGCGGCGAGCAGGCCCTGATCGCCATCGAGTTGCAGCGGCATTTCCGGGATCAGGGTGAAATTCACGTCCTGGCTGGCCACGGTCGCCCCGGCGGCGATGAATCCGGCATGGCGGCCCATCAACTTCACCAGCGCGATGCCGTTATGGACGCTGTGAGCTTCGGTATGGGCGCAGTGCAATACCTTGGCCGCTTCCTCCACCGCCGTCAGATAGCCGAAGGTGCGCGAAACAAACGCCACGTCGTTATCAATGGTCTTGGGAATACCGACGACGGCCAGCGGATGGCCACGCCGGCGAGCTTCTTGGAACAGATCATGGCCACCGCGCTGGGTGCCGTCGCCGCCGATGGTAAACAGGATGTTGATCCCATGTCGGATCAGGTTATCCACCGCCAGCCCGGTATCGACCGGACCGCGCGAAGTGCCCAGCGCCGTCCCGCCGTCCCTGTGGATATCGTTGACGAAAGCCGGGGTCAGGACCACCGGTTCCAGACCTTGTGCGGGGTCGAGTCCCTGGTAACCACCGCGAAACCCGAGAACTTCCGCTACGCCATAGCCATGATGCAGTTCCAGAAACAGCGAGCGGATCACATTATTCAGACCGGGGCACAACCCGCCGCAAGTGACGATGCCGGCGCGAGTCTGCCGCGGATCAAAGAACAGGCGGGCGCGCGGCCCGGCCAGTTCAAACCGGAGTTCTTCCACCGGCGGCGCATCGGGGTCGTCAATGAGGCGGGAAGACACCCGGGCCTGATCGTTGATCGTGCGGCGCTGGGGTGAGGGGAAACAGGCTTCGCCCAGTAGGGTGATGTCAGTGAGGTGGGTCATGTTCATGAATACGCCTCGGAGATGAACTGGAGTGGTCTTTGAGTTTTACCCAGCGCCAGCCGCTACTGATTCAGGCGACTCAGGCGGCGGTTGCGATGACCGCAATTCATTAGTCTATACTCAAAATTTCGACTTTCTGCCTGTAGGCAACCGGTTGACTGTGGTCTTTACTACTGCCTTTCTCTACCTTGGAACCCGATTTAATGCCGCAACTGACGATTTATTTCCAGAAACCTGCCGACTGGGCGGACACCGTCCATATCCATTATTGGAATGCCCAACCCGGCAACCGCGCTTCGGTCTGGCCGGGCGTACCGATGATCGCCGAAGACGACGGCTGGTTCGTCCACCGCTTCGACGGCGCCAGCGTGGTCGATTTGCTGTTTAACGACAATCAGGGTTGCCAGACCAGCGATTTACGCCGGGATCGGGATGGTTTTTATCAGGATGGCCAATGGCATGACCTGCGCCCGGATGCTTCGGCAGTCCGCGCCGCCCCGTGGTCCGCGCCCCGCACTCCGCCCCGTGTGCCCCTCACCCCCTCCGGCAAGGACTTCCGCGAGGAGACCATTTATTTCCTGCTGACCGCCCGCTTTTACGAGGGCGATCCATCGATCAGCTTCTTTTGCCGCGACCGGATCAAGTTCAACCGCGAGACTGGTCAGCCGGAAGATCCGCATTGGCGCGGCGATTTCAAGGGGCTGATTGCGCGCCTGGATTACATCCGCGATCTGGGTTTTACCGCGATCTGGATTACCCCGCCAGTCGAGAATCGCAGTGGTCTCGATTACCACGGTTATCACGCCTACGACTGGACCCGCATTGATCCGCGTCTGGAATCGCCGGATGCGACCTATCAGAATTTGATCGATGAGGCGCATAAACGCGGACTCAAGATTATTCAGGATGTAGTCGTTAATCATTCCTGCCAGTACGGGATTCGCGGCAAGGTCCATATTGACCATCTGCCGATTAAATACTATGTCCCACAAGGTTCCGAGCCAGGCCGGGTGAATCATGGTCCCTATCAGGGTAATCTTGGTAATTACGCCTGGCCGAATCGTGATGATATTGACAATCCGGTTGCTCCGGACTGGTATCAAGAGCGACATAACAGCGATCCCGAGGGCAAGGTTTCACTGGTCGATCCGAAGACTGGCGAAACGATTCCCAAGCCTGGCTATAACCCGGGCCGGTTCTTTGGCATTGACGCGCAGGCGCTCGATCCGGACTGGTATATGCAGCACGGTTTTATCTGCGGCGGTGATTGGGAAAGCGCGGCGGTGCAACTCAAGCACATCGCCGGGGACTGCATCAACCTCGCGACCGACCGCCAGAATGTCAAGGATTATCTGATCGGCTCGATTAACCATTATCTCGACATGGGCGTGGATGCGCTGCGGCTTGATACCGTCAAGCACGTTCCCCGCGATAACCTGCTGGAGTACGTCAACGCCTGGAAAGCGCATAAACCCGGCCTGTTTGTTTTTGGCGAAAATCTGGTCAAGGGTTATGGCTGGGGGGATATGGGCGGCGGCGATAACGGTCCGTCGTTTATTCGTCCGTGGTGGTATACCCGACTCGGCCATGATCCTCGAGATCCTAATTCCGGTGGCGATTCCGGTTTCCCGCAACTCGATTTCGGCCTGTTCTCCACCTTCCGCGATAATCTCAGCCGGGGCAGTTATGACGGGGTTGGCCGGGTGCTGGAGATGGACTGGATTTACGGCAACCCGACGGAACTGGTGACCTTCCTGCAAAACCACGATGTCGGCCCGGACAATGATTTCCGGTTCCGGTTCAAGGGCGAGCAATGGATGGCGGCGGCGGCTTATAATCTGCTGTGGACGGTGCGCGGCATTCCCTGCCTGTATTACGGGGAGGAAATTGAATTCATGAAAGGCGCGCCGCAGGATGTGATCGGCAACGACGATACGCTGGATCAAACCGGACGCGCCTATTTCGGCGATCATTTGACCGACGAGCGGATCGCCCAGACGCAAAGCCACCCGCTTTATCAGCATCTCAAGCGGCTGAATCAGATTCGCCGGGCCATTCCCGCCCTGCAAAAAGCGCCGATGGGTCAGGTCAACGAATGGGGCAGCGGCCTGAGTTTTGTCCGCCACCATGAGGACAGCGGCAGTTATGCGGTGGTCGGGCTGGCGATGGGCGGCGATCAGCACATCAGCGTCGGCGGCGTCTGGAACGGGGTTTACCGCGATGCGGTGAGCGGGCGCGAAATTCACGTCGGCAACGGCAACCTGTCTTTCCATGTCCAGGGCAACTCCGCCGGCATCTACGTTCTCGACGGTCCCGGCAAGATCGGCGAAGACGGGGTTTATCTGCGCTAACTGACCGATTGACCAACGGAAAGGAGTAAACCGATGTCGTCCGTCACCACCGAATTGGCCGAGGTGCTGAATGCCGTTCAACGTCCCGGCGATTTTTACGCTTCCGGCGTCACTGAACTGTCTGCGCCCCGCCTGACGGTGGACGGGGTTGGCCGGATCGCCCTGCCGGTGTTGCCCATCCAGGTGCAGCAACTGATCGCCGTCGCCGAACAGGCTCCTTACGGGCGCGGCCCGGATCTAGGCGAGTTATGAAAAACGGGCGTTGCAGCGCAAGAAAGATCTCAAGGAGCGGGCGCGACTGGCGGCGGGGTAATATCAATTCTTGTCAGGTTTTCCGTCATTCCCGCGAAGGCGGGCATGACGAACGGGGTGGTTTTTGAAGAATTGTAGAATTTCCCCTTGGCCAAGGGGTGACGACGAAGTTGACGGGTTGGTTTGAAGCAGCGATTCCACAAACCAGATCAGACTGCTCCAGATTTTCAGTCGGTCTGATAGCCCATCCGCTGCATATTGTCCAACCCGCCCTTGTTTTCGACCTGCTTGTAGCCCATCTGGCGCAGCGTCTGTTCCGCAATCCCGGAACGGCGGCCACTGCGGCAATACAGCACGATGCGCGCATTCGGATCCGGCGCCAGCGCGGCAATCTGCATTGCAATCCGGTCATAAGGAATGTTCACCGCCTGCCGAACATGCGTCTGCTGGTATTCCTCGGCAGTGCGCACATCAATGACCAGCGGCTCGCCCGCAGCGGGCGGACTGCCATGATCGGCCAGCGCCGGAGTGGATAACCACAGCAACACCGCCAGAAAACCGACCTTGTTCATGTCCATGCCTCCCAGTTAATCAACGATCGGTCAACTCCGGATAGCGCCTTAAAAACGGCAACCGGGTTACAAAACAGGGGGTTCAGTCGCCATCCTCAGTGCTGGCGATGAACACGTTATCCACCTCATTAATATGAAAATGCCGGGGCTTTTCGGCCACAGACAAGTCTTTCTCACTCAACCCGGACTGTTCCAGCATGTAGGCGCGCATAGCCGGATCATTCAGCGCCGCCTCCTCGTTGGTCAGCCAAGCCTGAATCTTCGGGTCGCGCACCTCGAAAATATGGACCTCGCGATGGCCGCGATCCAGAACCGCATACACCGGCGGATTGCCCAGCTCCATCAGCTTGACGTAACCCATCCCTTCGTACATCCGCACGGTCTGCTTGACCCCGGCCAGCACTTTCCCATCGCCTTCATAGGCGGGGCCACGATCAAACCGGTTGCCCTGCTCCATCAGGCGCTGGCGCACGGCTTTAAGCGCGGCGTCGAACCCGCCAGCCGGTTTGGCTTTTTGTTCACTCATCGGGTAGCTCCTCATCGAATTGAAAACAGCACAGTCAACGGCTCCACGCCGCAAATTCCGCCGCTGGCAGTGGCGGGCTGAACAGATAAACCCTAGGCGCAATCGCAACCCTGTTCTAGCAGAATGGCTAACTTGGAATAGCCGGTGCCGAAATCATCAATCGCCAGCCGCAATCCCAGTTGCCGCAGCGCTTCGATGGTGTCCGCCGTTTCGGCGCCGGCATCGAGCAGGGTCGATTCGGTCAGATCCAGTTCCAGCGCGGTCGGCGGCAAGTCATAACGCTTCAGCGCCGCCAGCCGCCACGCATCAGGCTGTAGGCGTACACGTCATAGTGCCGATTCGGTTCGTCGGAAAAGTTCTCAAAGCGCTGGGCGACCCCGGTCAGCGCGACCGCGCCATAGCGCTGAATCCAGTGTTTTTCGGTGCCTGGCAGCACTTCGCGCACGGTGCGTCCGATCAGGTTCTCGCGCTTCAAGCCGGTCAGGTACTCAAACGCCGGGTTCATGTCCATAAACCGGTAATCGACCGGACGGCCCTGGCTATCGCAGATGATTTCATACAGGGCAAAACCCTCCTGCATCGACGTAAACAGGGTGTGATAGCGGGTCTTGCTGGCTCGTAACGTCTCCGCGCCGTGGCAAATCCGCAACAGAAAGCCTTGACCGGCATCGATCTCGGTATAGGGAGCCGTTCCCGCGAAAAACTCCGCGACTGCCTCAAGCTGGGCGTCCGGCAGCGGCTGTGCGGTCACCGGCGGCTGGAGTTGGCCATTCTCCACCGCCACATAAAACAGTTGCTGCGGCGCAAACAGCGCAGTCAACAGATCGAGCAACTGGATAATGGTTTCGCTCTGATGCGGAGCAGTCGCCAGTCGGCCCAGAAAATCCATGGCCATGACCACTTCGGACGCCTGACCCCGAGCGTCGGCCAACTGGGCAGCGGCTTGCTGGCGTTCGGCATCACGGCTGAGCCGCTCGGCCAGCCGGATCAGATAAAGACGCAAATAACCCAGACCCATCGGGACCGTTTCCGCCGATCGCCCCACATAAGTGGACAGCGCCGTCAGCCGCGCCGCTGCTTGCGGGTCCTGCCCGGTATCCAGCAGGACCAGCCGCTGAATACTGTCACCGAACAGATCCCGGGCCAGTTCCGGAGTGGTCAAACCCATCCGGGCCAGATGATCCGGCCAATTTGCCAGCCAGCCGGGCGTACATAGATAAGCGCCGTCGCGCAGTTGCGCATCGACCCAGTCCGGATCGGCGACCAGGTGAAAGCATTGCTTGAAAAGATGAAGCTGAATTCGCCGTTCGTCCGCCAGTTCCATGAGCAACGGTTGCAGGCAGATTCCGCCGATCCAGACCATCGGCTCATCGGCGGGAATCGTAGCGATCTGCTCGCGGATCGCCGCCACGGACAGGGCGGGACACCCGCAGCAGGCCGGAAATGCATGAATCGTCGCCTGCGCCAGTTCCGGAACGCCCGCAATGGCGGCGCGGGCCTCGGCGGCGAAATGGCGACAGATCCAGAAGCGCATTTCAGACCCCGCCGGCGGTGGCGACCCAGTCCAGCGGATACCGCCCCCAGCGCCGTGCGGCTTCGGCAATGGCGAACAGCACGTCATCCGGTACTTGCCAGGGAATTTCACCATGGTTGTCGGCCAGCACAAAACCGCCGCCGATCCCGGCCTTGGCGATGCAGTCCTTGACCGCCGCCTCGGCCTCGGCGGGTGTCCAGCGGCGCATGGTAATGCCGTTCAGATTGCCCAACAGCCCGATCTTGCCCTGACACACCTGCTTGTACTCGGCCAGATCCTCGCTGCTGCTGACCCCGATCATCGCGGCGCCGGTGGCCGCTAGTTCATCAACGATCGGCAAACCGCAGCCGGAGGCCAAGTGAATCGCCACTGCCGCCGGGATTCGGGCCAGCATCCGCCGGGCGCAGGGAAACCCGGTTTCCAGATACAGGCTGCGGGGAATGATGGTGCTGGACGAGACCGGATCGAAATAGCAGATGGCATTGGCCCCGGCGGCGCATTGCGCATTGGCCCAGGCGACGCAAAAGGCTTCATTAAGGCTCAGCAGGTGGTTTAGCAGATCGCGCCGCTCATGCAGTAATAGCAGATAGGCTTCAAACCCGAGCTGCATCACCGGCAGCGAGAACGGCGACATCGCCACGCCAATGATCGGGATTTCGCCCTGAGTCCGCGCTGCCAGTTGCCGAATGGTCTCCAGCACCCGCAACAGGCCGGGGCTGTCTTCAATGCGCGGCGGGGTGAGATGCAGAATATCCTCAATATCGCTGATCGGGGGCAGTCCGGCATTGGGCGGGCCGTCATCGCGGAAGATGATTTCACCGCCCCAGGCTTCGGTTTCGAGAGCGGCATGGTAAAAAGCGTAGAGGCAATCATGGCCAAATTTGGCCTGGAGCCGGCATTGGCCTTCGGTGACGTACTCGGGCCGGGAAAAGTATTTGCGAATCGGCAGACCCAGTTCCCGCGCCCCCTGCAAGGCCGGCAACAGGAAAAACGGGACCCGATCCGGTTCGTGATGGCCGAGCGTCGTCACTACCCGCTGCATCGACGTCATATTGCGGATCATGACGCACCTCCGGACAACCGCTGGACGATCGCCACCGCCTCGGCGGCGTTCATGCCCATCGCATCAGCCCCGACCTCTTTCCACAGTTCGGGATCAAAGCGGAACGGTGCTCCGCCCACCACGATCTGGGTCCGGGGCGACAATTCGCGCAACTGTGTGGTCACCTCACGCACCTGCAGGGCGGAGGGCAGCATCAGGGTGGAGATCATCAGGATGTCGATTTCATCGGCACAGGTTCGGGCGACCAATTCAGCCACGCTTTGTCGCCCGTAATCCAACACCGGCCAACCCGCCGCCCGCAGCACGGCGCGCACGATCTGTTTGCCGAGCAGGTGGTAATCATCCAGCACCGCCAGCGCCAGCCGGGCGTTGCCGGGCGCTACCCGCGGGGTGGTGGCCGCCGGCCCCAGCAGGACATCGACCATTTCTTCGCAAATCCGCCCGCTCATGTAAACCTGGGACAGGGCGCAGCGGTTATCTTCCCAGAGCTTGCCGATCCGCTCCAGCGCCGGGCGGATCAGGCTCTCGACGGCCAGCAGCGGAGTCTGGTTTGCCGCGACGGCGTCGAGCAGTTCACTAACCCGCACCCGATCCAGCGCCAGCAGAGCGCTCTCGAATTCATCCAGTGTTGCTGACATCGCGGTGTGTTCTCCGTAAGCTGAGGGGGCAGTCCGGGTACCCCAATCATGAACCGATCACGAACTCCCGGATGCGGCTTGGAGGCGACGACTCACCGTTCGACAAAAGCCCGCTCAATGACATAATCGCCGGGTTCGCCGGCGCGAGGCGATAGGGTAAACCCCCGGGCGTTGAGCAGGACGCAGGTGTCCTTCAACATCCAGGAACTGCCGCAAATCATCGCCCGGTCGTGTTCAGGATTCAGCGGGGGCAATCCGAGGTCTGCAAACAGCTTGCCGGTTTCGATCAAATCGGTGAGCCGCCCCTGATGATGGAACGGTTGGCGGGTCACGGTCGGATAGTAAATCAGCTTCTCACGGACGGTTTCGCCCAAAAACTCGTCATTGGGCAACTCGTGGGTGATGAAGTCAGCGTAGGCCAGTTCGCTCACATAGCGAACGCCATGCACGAGTACCACCTGCTCGAAGCGATCGTAGGTGTCAGGGTCCTTGATGATGCTCATAAACGGGGCCAGACCGGTTCCGGAACTGAGCAGATAAAGCCGGCGGCCAGGTAATAAATCATCAATGACCAGAGCGCCGACCGGCTTGCGGCTGACCAGCACCGGATCGCCTTCCTGGAGATGTTGCAAGCGCGAGGTCAGGGGGCCGTTCGGGGCCTTGATGCTAAAAAATTCCAGACACTCTTCATAGTTGGCGCTGGCGATGCTGTAAGCCCGCATCAGCGGGCGACCTTCCACCTCCAGACCGACCATCACGAAATGGCCGTTCCGAAAGCGCAGTCCCGGATCGCGGGTGGTTTTGAAGCTGAACAGGGTGTCGTTCCAGTGCTGAACACTCAGCACTTTTTCAGTATTAAAAGCTTTCATAAGTCGGGCCGCATAAAACATCGTCAGCCCGCCCGACCGCAACAGTCGACCGGGCAGGCTGGAAACGATGGCTGATTGAGTGGGAATGGCGAAGATTATCACTACTCCTTGCGAGTAGCGTGATCTATAGGCAGCAATTCTCAATATGAGAAAGCGAGGGCTTATATACTTCGTCATTCCGGCATGGATACCGAAATCCACTCACAAGGACGTGAAGGTTTGGCGCGACAGCGTAGCTTTGGGGCATCCACCTTTGCTCTTCTTGGCGCTGGGTTCCGGCCTCCTTGCCGGAACGACGGCGCTTGGGGCCAAAATGAAAATTGCTGATCTGCTATCTATTGAACACCAAGCAGCGCCAGCATGATCCCGCACGGAAATGGCCGTGCCGAATACCCCGGCCAGATTGGGACCCATCGCGTGGAAGATCAGATGATTATGCGGGTTCGCCTGGTTGGCCACGATGTGGGAAACCCGAGCAGCGATGGGTACCGAGGCAATCCTGGCTGAACCGATCAGCGGGTTGATCTTGTCCTTCAGGAACAGATTCATGATCTTGGCGGTGATCACGCCGGACGCCGCGTCACGGTAGGTTTTTGAACCTTGATTTTTTTACCGGAAGCGCCGTAAAGAAGGCGTAAAAGTGGCGGGATGGGATATAAAAATCGCGTAAAAATGGCAACGGGGAATAGCGAATGAGGGGCTGGTTTTCAGCCGGCAGACGGGGGAAATTCTGTCTGATCGTTGATTAATTCAGGCAAAACCGGTAGCCAATCCCGGTTTCAGTTTGTAAATATCGGGGGCGGGCTGGATCGGCTTCCAGCTTCCGGCGCAAATGGCCCATGTAAATCCGCAGATAATGACTGCGTTCGACCGAAGCCGGCCCCCAGACATCGCGCAGCAACTGGCGGTGGGTCAATACCTTGCCGGGCCGGGCGATCAGCGTCGCCAGCAACCGGAATTCAATAGGCGTCAGGTGAACCGGCTGACCGTTGCAGGTCACTTGTCGCTGCTCCAGGTCAACGCTGACTTCGCCAAAGGCAATGATCGTCGCGCCATCTGGCTCCCGCCCCCGCCGCCGACAGACCGCCCGGACCCGCGCCAGCAATTCCTCGACGCCGAACGGTTTAACCAGATAATCGTCGGCCCCGGCATCCAGCGCCTCGACCTTGTCGTATTCCTCGACCCGCGCGGACAATACCAGCACCGGCATTCCGCTCCAGGTCCGCAGATCGCGGATGAAATCCACACCATCGCCATCCGGCAAACCGAGATCGAGAATCACCAGGTCCGGCTTGCGGGTCCCGGCTTCCAACAAACCGCGTTGCAAGGTTCCGGTCTCATGCACCCGATGGCCTTCGCCTTCCAGCGCGGCGCGGACGAAACGGCGAATGGCCTGTTCATCCTCGATGATGAGGACGGTCAACGGCGCTTCTAACAGGGCGGTCATGATCGCTACCACTCCTCGCCGACATCGCCTTCGGCTTCGAGCGGCGGGGGAGTTTCCAGCGGCAGCGTGAAGATAAACACCGCGCCGCCCGATGCCCGGTTCGCCGCCTGAATCCGGCCCCGATGGGCTTGAATGATCGCCTGGCAGATCGCCAACCCCAGACCAACACCCGGTGCTGCCGATTCGGCGTGGCCACGGCTGAATTTTTCAAACACGGTTTGCTCCTGCCCCGCCGGCAAGCCCGGCCCTTGATCCCAGACTTCCACCTTCAGCCAGTCGCCGTCAGTCACCGCAGTAACCCCAATCGCCACCCCGGACGCGGTGTATTTAGCGGCATTTTCCAGCAGGTTGACCAGTACCCGTTCGATCAAGACCGCATCGCAGTTGATCAGCGGCAACTCGGGGGCCAGTTGCAACCGCAACGGATGATCGCGCAAGGGCTGTTCCAGCATCCGCACCGCCGATCCGACCAGTTCTTCCAGCGATTGCCAGTCCTTGCGCAGCCGCACCCCCCCGGTTTGCAGCTTGGCCATGTCCAGCAGATTGTCGGCCAGCAGCGCCATGCGCACCGCCTGCTCGTGGATCGCGGTCAATGATTCCTGATGGGGCGATTGCTCGACGGTCAGGGTCAGCGCCAGGGTTTCCGCCAGACCGATGAGCGCGGTCAACGGGGTGCGTAAATCATGGGAGAGCGCCGCCAGCAGCGAATTACGCTGCCGCTCGGCTTCCATTTTGACCAGGGTATCGCGGGCCACCACCGCAAAATGCACCCGCTCCAGAGCAATGGCGATCAGCGCAGCAAAGGTGTCCAGCATTCGGCGTTGTTCGGGAATCAGCAGCAGGCGGCGCTGTTCCGGAGCCACGCTCAACACCCCACGGGTCCGCAGCGGCGCTTTCAGCGGTAGATACAATTGGGAATTCGCAGGCAGGGTGTCGGTGCCAAAGCCCGCTGGCGCATTCCGGTCAAAACACCATTGGGCGATGGCTAAATCCGTTTTGGGCTTGCCGGGCCGCACCGGCGGCGGTTGCAACCGGTCGTGTTCATCCGGCAACAGCAACCGCGCCTTGACCCGGAAGCTGGCCGCGATGCCGTGTTCGCTGATCTCGATGACCTGTTCATCGGTGAGGGCGCCCGACAGCTCGCGGGCCATTTCGTACAGATGCCGGGCGCGTTCCTCGCGGGCGGTCGCTACCCCGGCCTGATAGCGATACCGGGCGGTCAGTTGCCCGACCACCAGACTGACCAGCAGCATCACCGCAAAAGTCAGCAGGTAATGCCAATCATCCACCATGAACGAGAAAAGCGGCGGCACGAAGAAAAAATTGAACGCCGCCACGCTGACCAGCGCCGCCAGCATCGCCGGGCCACGCCCGTACCAGACCGCCGTACCGACGACCGCCAGCAACAACAACATGATGATGTTGATCAAATCGAGATAGGGCGTCAGCGGCATAACCGCCAGCGCAGTTCCCAGGCAGATCAACAAGGCTGCGCCATAGCGTTGCGGTGGGCGCGACAGGTACACCCGATCCTCGTCATCCGCCTCCGCCAGCGGACCGAGTGAACGGCGCGGTCCGTCGTCCCGCGCAATGGCCAGCAGGTCAAGATCCGGGGCTAGCCGCGCCAGCCGGTTGGCCAGAGTCGAGCGCGGCCAGCGCCAGCGACCGGGCCGGCTGCGCCCGATGACCAGCCGGTTCAGACTGTGGCGGCGGGCGTATTCAATCATCGCCGGGGCAATATCGTCCGCAGCTTTGGTCGCGGTATGCGCGCCGAGGTCCTGGGCCAGTTTGAGCGTGGTCAGAATCGCCCGGCGATGGGTCTCCGGCAGTCGTTGCAAGGCCGGGGTTTCGACATACAGGGCGTACCAGCGGCAATCCAGTTTGGCGGCCAACCGGCTGGCGGCTCGCACCAGCGCATCGGCGGACGGGTCAGGACCCACGCCGACCAGCAACGCCTCGCCGACTCGGCCTGGCGCGCCGCCATCCTGGCGTTGATGGCTGCGCATTTCGCCATCGACCCGGTCGGCAGTGCGGCGCAGCGCCAGTTCACGCAAAGCCAGTAAATTGCCCTTGCGGAAGAAATTCTGAATGGCGCGTTCCGCCTGATCGGGCAGATAAATCTTGCCTTCCTTGAGTCGCTGCAACAGTTCATCAGGCGGCAAATCGACCAGCACCACTTCATCGGCCTGGTCGAATACCCGGTCAGTGACCGTTTCCCAGACCCGGATGCCGGTGATGCCGCCAACCACGTCATTCAAACTTTCCAGATGCTGGACGTTGATGGTGGTGAACACGTCGATCCCGGCGTCAAGTAGTTCTTCCACATCCTGCCAGCGCTTGGGATGGCGGCCGCCGGGGGCGTTGCTGTGGGCCAGTTCGTCCACCAGAATCAGCGCCGGCCGCCGCGCCAGCGCTCCGTCGAGATCAAACTCCCGAAGCAGCCGATCCCGGTGCGGAATCTCTTTAAGCGGCAGGATTTCGAGGCCTTCCAGCAAGACGGCGGTTTCCTGACGACCGTGGGTTTCAACGATCCCCACCACCACGTCTTCGCTCTGCTCGCGCAACTGGCGAGCGGCCAGCAGCATGGCGTAGGTTTTGCCCACCCCCGCCGAAGCGCCAAAAAAGATTTTCAGTTTGCCGCGCCGGGCGTACACCTCCTCCTGCTTGAGGCGGTTCAGCAACTGATCGGGATCGGGGCGAGCGTCAGTCATGGCTTGAGCAATGATCGCTGTTCGTTAAAGTCAGCGGGAGACCGAAAACCGACCCGTTCGCCTAGGCCAAGCTCGGTAAAGACTTCGACCCGGTTGCGCCCGTTATGCTTGGCGCAGTAGAGCGCCTGATCGACGCAGGCCAGCAATTTATCGACGCTGTCGATACCCGGCGCTGGCAAGGCCGCCACTCCGAAACTAAGGGTGATATTCAGTGGGCCGGCCTCGGGATGCCGCCAGATCGCCGTGGCGACAGCGGCGCGCAGCCGCTCGGCCAAATCAGCAGCGTCGCCAACGGTAGTCATCGGCAACACCATCATGAACTCCTCGCCGCCATAGCGGGCGATAATATCGCCCTGCCGCAACATGATCCGCACCAGTCCCGCCACGTTGTGCAACACCCAATCGCCGACCGGGTGACCGTAGTGACTGTTGAAATCGCGGAAGTTATCAATGTCGGTCATCACGCAGGCCAACGGACTGCCATAACGCGCCGCCACGCTGAATTCCCGATGCAGCACTTCGTTGAAGTAATGCCGGTTGTACAGACCGGTCAGGTGATCGACCAGGGCAATCCGCTTGAGCGCCTCATAGGACTGGTGTTCATTGGCCAGCCGGGCGTGCAATTCGTCGATGACCTGCTTGATGCGCAGCAGACTGGCGACCCGGGCCAGCATTTCCCGCTCGTCGTAGGGTTTGTTCAGGTAGTCGTCCGCACCGACATTGAGACCATCCAGCTTGTCCTCGATGGCGGTGCGTTGCTCAGTCAGCATGACGATCGGCACATAATGAATCAGCTTTTGCCGCAGTCGGCGACAGACGCTGAAACCATCCAGATCAGGCAACACCACGTCGAGCATAACCAAGTCGGGCGACTCGCTTTCCGCCTGCTCCACCCCGGCGCTGCCCGTCGTCGCTACCAACACCTGATAACCCGCCTCTTCCAGTAGCAACCCGGTATACCGCGCCTGGGTCGGGCTGTCCTCGATCAGAAGAATGCGTTTGACGTCTTGAATTCGGTTCATGCCGATTTCTCCAGCAAATTCAGCAACCGCGGGGCGATCTGGGCCAACCCCAGCACCTCCAGCGCCGCCCCCAGTTGAATAGCGGCCTGCGGCATCCCGAACACGGTGCTGCTGGTTTCGTCCTGGGCAATAGTGTACGCGCCGGACTCGCGCAGGGCCTTGAGGCCACGAGCGCCGTCCGCGCCCATCCCGGTCAGCAGCATTCCGATAGCGGCGGCGCCGTAGGATCGAGCGATGGATTCAAACAGGCAGGTGACTGCCGGGCGGTGGCTGCCTAGCGGCGGCGCATTATCCAGCCAGACTACGCCAGCCGGTTTGATCAGCAGGTGATGATCATCGGGGGCCAGGTAAACCGTCCCCGCCTGCAGGGTTTCATACGGCCTGGCCACTTTGCAGCACAGCGGCGTGGTGGCGTCCAGCCAACCAGCCAGCCCACCGACAAAGCCCTGGCTGATGTGCTGGACAATGACAATCGGCAAGGGAAAGTCCGCGCCCAGCCCGGTCAGGATGGTTTGCAGCACCGGCGGCCCACCGGTGGATGCGCCCATCGCCAGCAGCCGGGGCCGCAGCGATTGCCGGGACGGCGGGATAGCCGGACCCGGAGCTGACTCGACCGGCGGCGACCGCCATACCCGTCGCACCACCTTGACCGAGGCCATCAGCTTGACCTGAGTCAGCAGATGCCGCGCCACCGGATCGTCCACCGGCAAGCCGGTCGGTTTGCTCGCCACCGTCAGTGCCCCCAGTTGCAGCGCCTTGAAGCTGATATCGAGCAAGCCTTCCTCCAGTCCGGTCACCACCACAATCGGGCACGGCGACTCGCCCATAATCCGGCGGATCGCCTCGTGGCCGCCGATACCCGGCATCTGGATATCCATCGTCACCACATCAGGCCGGGAACGGGCGCAGAACGCCACCGCTTCCTCGCCGGTGCGGGCTTCACCGACCACTTGCAACTCCGGGTCGCTTTCCAGAATGTTCCGCAACAGCCAGCGCAGGGTGGGCGAATCGTCAACAATCAGGGCACGAATCATGGCGTTATCCAGTGAGCTGGTCGATCACCGCCAGCAATTCCCGCTGATCGAACAGGCTTTTGACCATATAGGCGTCGGCCCCGGCTTCCATGCCTTGCAGGCGATCTTCCGGCGAATCCAGCGAAGTGACCAGCACCACGGGCAGCTGCGAAAAACGGGGATCGCTCTTGACGGCCGCCGCCAGCGCAAAACCGTCCATGCGCGGCATATTGATGTCGGAAACGATGGCGTCCGGCAAGCGATGGTCGTCGCGGCGCAGCCAGTCCCAGACCTCCTGACCGTCCGCAAAAGCCCGCACTTCGTAGCCGGCGTTTTCCAGAATGTTTTTCTCCAGCGTGCGGGTGGTGATTGAATCGTCCGCCACCACGATCCGCCGGGGTTCAGTCGCCGCAACCAGCAGCGGCGCGGCGGCCGGTTCATGCTGGATCGCCTTGATCAGGTCAGCGACATTCAGCACCGGGATTAACCGCCCATCACCCAGCAGCGTCACCCCGGCGACATTGCGCACCCGCTGCAATTGCCGCCCCAACGGTTTGATCACGACTTCCTGGGTCGCCAGAAAATCATCAACCCGCAACGCCAGCCGCTTGTCGAGGACGCTCACCACCACCACCGGCAACCGATCTTCACTGGCAACCGGCGCTTCGAGCACCGGCCAGCGCAGCAGCCGGGCCAGACTGAGCAGCGGCAGGGGCCGGCCTTCAACATGGATCACCGGCTGACCGTCGACCTGGCCGATTCGCTGGGCGGGGATGCGCAGGATGCGTTCGACATTGGTGGCCGGCAAGGCCACGGTCTGGCCGCCGGTCTCGACCAGCAACACCTGACTGGTGGCCAGGGTCAGCGGCAGGAGCAGGCTGAAGGTCACGCCCTGCCCCGGACGGTTGACGATCTGCGCCAGACCGCGCAACTGTTCCAGGTTGGCCCGCACCACATCCAGCCCGACCCCGCGCCCGGAGAGGTCGCTAACCTGCGGGGCAGTGGACAGGCCAGCGTGGAAAATCAGGTTAAGAATGGCCTCCTCATCCAGCGCGGCGGCTTCCTGAACGCCGACCAGCCCGCGATGGAGCGCCGCCCGCCGCACCGCGTCCAGATCGATACCCCGGCCATCATCAGCGACTTCGATCACCAGATGATTGCCCCGTGGTTCGGCGCTGAGGCGGATCAGCCCCTGGGGCGGCTTGCCGAATGCGGTGCGCTGGGACGGAGTTTCGATGCCGTGATCGACCGCGTTACGCAGCAGGTGAGTGAGCGGATCCTTGCTCAATTCCAGCACCTGACGGTCGATCTCGGTATCGCCACCGTCCAGTTGCAGCAGAATGTCCTTGCCGCGTTCGCGGGCCAGATCGCGGACCATGCGCGGGAACTGGTTAAACAGGGTGGTCATCGGCAGCATCCGGGTGCTGCGAATGCCGTTTTGCAAGTCGTCCGTGACCAGTTGCAGGTGGTTGCGATCCTGGGTGAGTTGCGCCCGCAAGGCACTCAACTCGAAGTGCAGCGCATTAAGGTCGCTTTCATGGCGGGCGAAAAAGTCGGCCATGACCGCCCATTCGGTCTCACTGGGCGGCCCGCCGCGCTTTTGCCAGCGTTGATAACCGGGGCGCACCCGCCGCCATTTTTTCTGCCAGTCCCGCATCTGCTGTTCCACGGTCTGCGCCTGCTCAACCACCCGGTCGGTCCGCATTCGCACCACCAGCAGCTCGCCCAGCGCGTCCATCAGCCCATCGAGCTTGGCGGTCGCTACCCGGACAGTATCCTGAACCCCGGTTTGGCGCAGAACCGTTGGCGCTTCATCGGCCTGCGGCGGAGCGGTGGCCTCGGTGGGTACCGGCGGGATGGAAACGAGAGGAGCGGGGGGAGGCACTTCCACCTTTGATACTGCCACCGGCGGAGCGTGTGCAACGGCCGGGGATGAAACCGGCGCTGCCGGCGGAGCGGGTGGGGCGGAAAATAGCGTCTCAAGCTGCGCCTCGGTCAGTGGCGAACCGTTCAGATGTCCTTCCATCGCCGCCTTGATCGCGTCCACTGCGGCCAGGATCAGGTCGGCATGTTCGGGCCGCAAGGTCAGATCGCCCTTGCGGATCGCGCCCAGGGTATCCTCCAATCGGTGCGCCAACTGGCTAATATCGTTGAGATTGACGGCGCGGGCGGCACCCTTGAGGCTGTGGGCGGCCCGGAACACGGTGTTGATCCGCTCAAGGCGTTGCACCGGATCGCCGTCCTGCTCCAGCGCCAGCGCCTCCTGGCTCAGATGGCTGAGATGTTCGTCCAGCTCGGTCTGAAAGATCGCCATCAGCTCGCGCCGCATGGCTTCGGCTCGCGCCATCAGTGCCTCCTCACGCTTGGCGAATCGTGGCCTTAGAGCTTGTAGTGCTGCACGACCAGGCTGAGCTGGCCGGCCAGCTTGTCGAGATCGAGCACCGCCTGCTCAATCTGGCGCATCCCGGTTTGCGACTGTTTCGCGCCCTGATTGATGTCGCTCATGGCGTGGGTGATCTGATCCATCCCGGCCAGTTGCTGACGGGCGCTGGCGGCGATCTGTTGCGCGGCCTGCGTCACCTGCTGGATTTGTTCGCGCATGGTGCGAATCGCGCCGGCGGTGGTTTGGGCCAGACTCAGGCCATGTTCCGCCCGCCGGGTACCCTGCTCGGTGACCATCACTGCGGTATTGGCCGCCTTCTGAATATCGCCCAGAATCCCGCTGACCTGGCGGGTGGCCTGCCGCGACTGCTCGGCCAGATTCCGCACTTCGCCGGCCACTACAGCAAAACTTTTGCCGGCCTCGCCCGCGCGGGCGGCTTCCATTGCGGCATTCAGCGCCAGCAGGTTCGACTGATCAGCGATGTCATTGACGGTGGAGATGATCTCGCCAATCTGCTGGGTCTGTTCGCTGAGCGCTAGAATGGTTTCGGCGATCTGGCGCACCTGATCCTTGAGACTCAGCATCCCGTCTTCGGCGTTCTTCACCGCCTGAAGACCGCCATCGGCCAGGGTCAGCGAATTGCCGGCCATTTCCGAGACCATCTGCGCCCGCTCCGAGGACTGTTCGGCGGTGCGCCGCACCTCCTCAATGGTGGCGGTGGTTTCATTGACCGCCGCCGCCTGTTCAGCGGTCGTAGCGGCCTGCTGGCTGGCGACGGCAGAAATTTCGCGGGTGGCGGTGGACAGGCTGGCGGTGACTTCCAGGGTCCGGCCGGTCAACTGCTGCAAGCTGGCGATCATCTGGGCGAAAGCTTGACCGATTTCGCCGATTTCATCGCGGCGTTGCAGCGCCGGGTTGTTGCCCCGGTCGGCGACAACACTGCCCAGATCGCCTTCCGCTACCCGGTTGGCCGCCTTGACCAGCAGCGCCAGCGGCCGGGTCATCGCTTTGGTGGTGACGCCGCCGATGAACAAGCTGACCACAATCGCCGCCAAGGTCAGCGTGACCACCACCCATAAGATTTGCCGGGCAAAAGCGATGGCGGCCTCGCTTTGCGTTTTCAGGCTGGCCTGCACCACCTCGCCGGCGGCCAAGGCGTCCTGGCGCATCGCCGCGCCGAGAACCTCCAGCACGTCCTTGAACAACTGGTTTTGCTGGGTGTAATCGCTGACGATGGTTTGAAAACCGGCGACATAGGCGCGAGCCGCTGCTTTGGCTTCGGTAACGAGTTGGCGAGCGCCGGCGTCCGGCAACAACGATTCCAACTGGGTCAACGCCTCCAGAATTTGTTGGTGGCGCTCCTCGAACTTCCGAGTCCAGACCTCCTCGCCTTCAACCAGATATTTGAAGACATCCAGGCGCATTAACGTAATAGCTTTATCCGCAGTGACGACTAACGACAACCCCCCCAACTGTTTGGCTTGCACCACCTGCTTGAATAATTCGTTCAATTTTTGTTCAGCTAATGGCCCCTGTATATCCATCACTTCAGTCAGGGTTTTTTGCCTCGCTCCCAATAATCGGATCACTTTTTCAAAGGCAGCCTGGTAGTCCTTAAAAGAATTACCCAGTTTATCCAACCCGCTGCGTTGTTCGGTTTCGATCAAGGTGCGACTCGCTACATCGAGCAAATTTTTCAACTCACTGGCCGCCTTATTGTAGTCATCGAGATCGGCTTGACGTTGATAGCTGACGTATTTGGTAACCGCCAGCCGCATCCGGTAAATAGCCATAATCATGCTTCGCACCAGACTCTGATGCTCGCCGGATACCTGGCTTGACTGGTTAAAATCACTGCTGAGCCGACTCATCTGGACCATGGTCATGGCGCTGACGATGCCCATTAACGCCAGAATCAGGCAATAGCCCGCTAAAATCTTGAATCCGACTTTTCGATGTTGAAAAAGAGTCATGGCGTGAGTCCTGATGGCAGTGGTAATCGGGTTGTACGGCGCTGAGCCAAGTTGAATCTCATCGAATCAGCCGATTGCAATCCAGCAGTGATTCTCACGGATCTTCGTGAACAATCAGGTGCGGATCGGACAGCAGCCGCTCCAGGTCCAGCACGATCAGCAGGTCGGGCGTGATGCCCTTGACGTAATCCTGCACCTGCGGCGGGAGGGTGGCCGGCGGCGGACTCAGGCTGGCCAGCGGAATCTCGCCAACCTGCGGCACATCATCGGACAGCAACGTCAGTTCCATCGGCCGACCATCAGCGCACTGGCCGCCGCGCACCAGCAGAATATGCGCCTGGTCGGCCAGCGGGCGGACCGGCAGTCCCCAAAACCGCGCCAAGTCCATAATCGAAAACAGATGACCGCGCAGATTGAGGATGCCGAGGATGAACGGCGGCGCACAAGGCACCGACGCCCATTGGAAAATCCGCAGCGGCTGGGTCTCGTAAACCAGGGCGCTCGGCAGGCCGATGGATTCACCGCCGAGGTGGAACGTCACCAGTTCCAGCGTTTCCTGACCGCGCCGCGCCGCTTCGGGAAGCCGGGCCAGCACCCGCGCCCGCTCTTCGAGAATGCGCTGGGCTGGGGTTACAGCCTGATGGGCCAGCGGCAGTTCAGCATGATTCATTGCTTTCATCCCAACAGTTGCAACAAGGCTGGCGCCTGACCAGCGGTCAGGTCGTCAGAACCGGGCAAAATCGCATCGACTGGCAACCGCTCGCACAAGCGCAGCGCCTGAGCGCGGTGGCGGGCGGCGGCGGCGGTCTGACCCTGCTTCCGATACAAATCACTCAGATGGACATGGGCCAGCACAAAGTCTGGCTCCAGATACAACACTTTTTTGAATCGGGCCAGCGCCGCCGGAATTTCTCCCTGTTCCTGGTCGATCAACGCCAGCAGATAGTGAGATTCACCGTGCAGCGGTTGCTGTTGCAGCGCCCGTTCCGCCCAGCGCCGAGCCTCGGTCAAGCGCCCGGCGTTCGCCTCCAGTCGCGCCAGTTGCCGGCAGGCCGGGCCGTGTTCCGGTTGTTGGGCCAGACAGGCTTCAAACCAGCGGCGGGCTTCGGCCAACTGGCGGCGGCGCAGGCAGTCCTCACCTTGACGGTAGCAGGTGGCGGCGTCCGGCGGGGAAGGAGCCGGTGCTGGAGGAGCCGGGGAAAGCGGCAAGGCGGCGGGCGACTCGAACCGGCCTGACCCAGAATAGCTTGGCTCCTCAAGCGGTTTCCTGAAATGAAACTCCCCCCTTTTTTCACAGGAGTAAGGTAGCTTTTTACCGGAAATCGAGTTATCCAAGGAGGGGAATACGGTGGTGGCCGCTATGGTGGCGGGCGGGTCAATCCAGGCAGTTCCTGCGCCTTCGCCGGCTTTCCGGTAAACCGTGATCCCACCCAGATTGACCGCCTGGAACGGGCGGTAACGCTGATCGTTAGTTTCGCTGGCCCCGACTATCAGCCAGCCGCCGCGCATCAGGCATTGATGAAACCGCCCGGCGATGGCGCGGATCACCGGCTCCTGGAGATAAATGGCGACGTTGCGGCACAGAATCAGGTCAAAATCATAGTAAGGATGAGCCGGACCGGGGTAGGCGTCATCGGCCAAATTCAGGTAGGCAAAGCGGACCAGCCGCCGTAATTGGGGACGCAGTTCCAGAATCTCGCCATTTTCGCTGAAGTAGCTCTGCCGGATCGTCGGATCGGTATCGCGAAACGACCAGTCGCGATAACTGGCCGTTTCGGCCCGCCGCAGCGCCTGATAGTCGATGTCGGTCGCCAGAATCAGCACTTCCCAGCCGTCCAGATCGGGAATCAGTTGGTGCAACAGGATCGCCAACGTGTAGGGTTCCTCGCCGGTTGCGCAACCAGCGCTCCACAACCGTAACCGGCGCCGATCCCGGCGGCGGGCGATTATGTCGGGCAAGACCTGTTGCCGCAGAACGTCGATCTGCTCGGCGTCCCGGAAAAAATAGGTTTCGTTGACGGTCAGAGCGCTCACCAGCGGTTCCCAGACCGGGCCGTGGGTCGAATGGGCCGACAGCAGAGAGAAATAGCGGTCCAGATTCGGCTCGCCGACCTGGCGCAATCCTTCGGCCAGCGCCTGCGCCACCAGATCAAACCGTTTGTGATCGAACACCAGACCGGTCCGCTCCAGAATCAGGGCGCAAAACTGCTGGAAATCGGCTTCGCTGAGAGTGGGAGGCAGGTTTGGCCAAAGCATCATTGAGTCCCGTCCGGGTTCAGGAGACCTGCGTCAGGCGCTCGGCATCCAGCACCAGAATCAAGTGCTCCGCCTCGCGAATGGTCGCCCGCAAGGGTTGGGAGCACGCCAGAGTCCGGGGCGCCGCATCCAGTTGTGCCGCAGTCGGCTCCAGCACCTTCAGCACTTCGTCCACCATCAGCGCCATACTCTGACCAGCGCTCTGCACAATCAGCAAGCGGTCCGTCAGCGCCGGCGGGCGGGCGGGATAGGCGAAGCGGCGGCGCAAATCGATCACCGGCGCAATCTGCCCAGCCACATCAATGATGCCCAGCATCCAGGGCGGCTTATCCGGCGCCGGCGTTACCGCCACCATCCGCACCACCCGAGCCACCTGGGTCAACGGCAGGGCGTAGTGGTCATCACCCAGCTTGAACACCACATAATGACCGCCGACGGGTTGCGCGGCGGCGGCAGCTGGAGCAGAGACAGAAGCGGGGACGGATTCAATGCGCATTGGGAGAGGCCGGAATGGTTGGCGGCTGGCTGCAGTTTAACAGCAGCGCCACCAACCTCTCAGACTTTTTCCAGCTTCAGACCGAACCGCTTTTCAGCGTGGCTTCCACCAGATTCGCAACAACACTTTCAGCCGATCCCACCAGGTCAGCCGCTGATCCGCCAAGGCTTCGAGAAAATCGGAAAGCACCTTGGCATTGGCGACCGCATAGTTGACCAGCAAAATACTGGGAATAACCACCGCAATAAAAATCAACAGCTTGACCCAGATCGGATTGCTGGTTTCATCGAAAATGTTCATCCCCAGAAACCCGGTCGAAACGGTAGCGATCAGTCCCAGCGTAGTCACCACAGTCAGCCGCACCACGGTATTCGCCTGCCGGCGCAGGCTGTCGCTATCCAGATAATTATTCATCTCCTTGACCGCCGCGCTGACATCCTGATAAACCCGGTCGGTATCGAGATGACCGGTCAGCATCCGAAACAAATCCCGGACTTGCGCCTGATTGGAGACCTCATGAAACCAGTAGCGATGAGTAAACCGCAGAAAGGTTTCCATGACCCGGCGAATTTCCCGCTTGAAGGCTTTGACCGAATCTATATTCCGAACATCAAGCTGACTGATCGCTGCCGCCAGCCATTCCGAGAACAGCATCAAGGTGGCTTTTTGGAAGTGGGCGATCAAATTAACCAGGAAATACTGATGGCGAAATTGACCGAGCAGACCCGCATCGGGATCGGTGAAAAAGCGTTCGCTGGCTTTTCCGACCATGACGAAAGAATGGCCACAACACAGATAGCGGCTGCTGAATTCCGGATCGAGCGGATCCCAGAATTTGTCATAACAGTATTTCTGTTCAAACTGCGCCAGTTCCCGCTCGGAGTACGGCAAGGTGTCAGAAGCGCCCGGCTTGGTATTTAACGCCAGTCGGGCGAAATCGCCCCGGGTCAGGACCTGCGGATCGTCAAAGCTGAGATAAGCCAGCAACGGCATCCGATGATATTCGACCTGCCGATACCACATCACGCCTTCACGATCAGAGTGGTACAAAGCCAGTGGCCGCAGCAGATATTCCCAATGGGCGGCGATATTAGGAGAACGGTGCTGACCCACGAACGGAAGATAGTGCTGTCGATGATGATAGTCCGATACGGCCAGGGTTTCGCCGGTCGCTGACAACCACTCGACCCGGTATGGACACTGCCCGCCCTGACCATTCGCTTCCCAGAACGCTGGATAAGCGCGGCCCAATTTGAATAGCGCCTCCTGAGCCACCGGCAACGGTAGGTCATTAGCGAAGAATTCCACCGCTAAAATGATGATGTCAATATCATAGAAAAAGTGGAGATCGATATGGGCGATCTCGAACACCACCGGCGGCGCTTGATCTGTAAAAATGACCCGCATTTGCGCAATGCCCCGACGGCGAAAAACCCGAATCGGCGATTGGCCGTAGCCAGTCAAACCTTCGCGCCCCACGCCTTCGCCATACAGGAAGCGCTGGACATACGGCAGAAAAGTAACGAACTCCTTATAATGACGCTCGTGAAAATCGGCAGGGTCGCCAAACTCGTCTACAACTTCCTGCCACGGACATTGCCCGCCTAATCCTTCCAGCAGCTCCCAGTATTTGGAGATACGTATTCCCTCCGCCTGGTCGGGAATTACCCGCAATGGCCAAAGCAGAATCTGGCGAAAATGACGGACTATGGGCGTGGTGGATTGATTCGGATCATTCACTGGAGGGTTATTCATGGTTTTGGTTGGGATGAGAGATGATCCAGCGCCAGATTCAGCGCCAATACATTGACCCTGGGTTCGCCGAACACGCCCCATTCCCGATCCTCGGTCTGTTGCATCACTAGGGTTCGCACCGCATCGGGTGATAATCCGCGCGCCCGCGCTACCCGCGCTATCTGATATTTAGCGGCGGCAGGGCTGATATGTGGATCGAGACCACTGGCCGAAGCGGTCACCAGATCGACCGGGATCGGTGCATTATTACCCGGATCAGCCTCGCGCAAGGTTTTAATGTGGGATTCAGCAGCTTCTTTCAGCAAGGGATTCAGCGGGCCAAAATTGGAACCGCTGGAAGCCGCAGAATTATAAGGTTGCGGTGAAGTTGCCGAAAGGCGACCCCAGAAGTATTTTGGATCGGTGAAATGCTGCCCGATTAGCCTGGAGCCAATCGGTTTGCCGTCGCGGAGAATTAGGCTACCCGCCGCCTGAGTCGGGAATAGCGCCTGACTGATTCCCGTCACCAACAGGGGATAAATCAGACCAGTAATAATTGACAGCAGAATGAACAGTGTCAACGCCGGGCGAATCAACGTCTTCATATTTTTAATCTTTCGTCACGCCAAACCAGTCGCTGCAATCAGCAGATCAATCAGCTTGATGCCGATAAACGGCACGATGATCCCGCCCAAGCCGTAAATCAGCAGATTACGCCGCAATAATATCGCCGCGCCTAATGCTCGGTATTTGACACCTTGCAGCGCCAATGGGATGAGAAAAATGATGATCAAGGCATTAAAAATTACTGCGGAGAGAATCGCCGAAGCCGGGCTGGCCAGTCCCATGATATTGAGTGCATCGAGTTGCGGATAGGTGGTCACAAACGCTGCCGGGACAATCGCGAAATACTTGGCGATATCATTAGCCATGCTGAATGTCGTCAGCGAGCCGCGAGTCATTAACATCTGTTTGCCAGTCTCGACGATTTCAATCAGCTTGGTTGGATTCGAGTCCAAGTCGACCATATTGCCCGCCTCCTTTGCTGCCTGAGTGCCGGTATTCATCGCTACCGCTACATCAGCCTGCGCCAACGCCGGAGCATCATTTGTGCCGTCGCCAGTCATCGCCACCAGCCGCCCATCAGCCTGATGCTGGCGGATCAGAGCGAGTTTCGCTTCCGGCGTGGCTTCGGCGAGGAAATCGTCCACCCCGGCCTCAGCGGCGATGGCGGCGGCGGTCAGCCGGTTGTCGCCGGTGATCATCACCGTCTTGATCCCCATCCGCCGCAATTCGGCGAAACGCTCCTTGATGCCACCCTTGACAATGTCCTTAAGTTCGATGACACCGAGCACCTTTGCGCCGTCGGCGACTACCAGGGGGGTGCTGCCGCGACTGGCTATTTCATTCACAGTTCGAGACACGGTCTCCGGGAAACTGCCGCCTAGAATTTCAGTATGCCGGCGAATGGCATCCGCCGATCCCTTGCGAATCTGTTTTCCGTCCAGATTAACCCCGCTCATCCGGGTTTGCGCTGAGAAATGAATAAAAGTAGCGCCAATGCCGCGAATATCCCGCTCCCGCAGATTAAAGCGTTGCTTGGCGAGAATCACGATGCTGCGACCCTCCGGCGTTTCATCAGCCAGCGACGCGAGTTGCGCGGCATCGGCTAGTTCGGCTTCCTTGACGCCGGGGGCCGGCAGAAACTCTGCCGCCTGCCGATTGCCAAGGGTAATGGTGCCGGTTTTGTCCAGCAGCAGCACATCGACGTCGCCCGCCGCTTCCACCGCCCGGCCCGAGGTGGCAATGACGTTCGCCTGCATCATCCGGCTCATGCCGGCCACGCCGATAGCCGACAGTAATCCGGCGATGGTGGTCGGAATGAGGCAGACCAGCAGGGCGACTAGCACGGTGATCGTCACCGGCGAACCGGCTTTCGCCACCTCCACGCTGAATAGCGAGAACGGCAGCAGAGTCACCGTCACGCCGAGAAAGATGATCGTCAGCGCCACTAGCAGGATAGTCAGCGCGATCTCGTTGGGCGTCTTCTGGCGCTTGGCGCCTTCCACCATCGCGATCATGCGGTCGATGAACGCCTCGCCGGGATTAACCGACACGCGGACCACGATCCAGTCGGATAGCACGGTAGTGCCGCCGGTGACGGCGCTGAAGTCGCCGCCTGACTCGCGGATCACCGGGGCGGATTCGCCGGTGATGGCGCTTTCGTTGACCGAGGCGACGCCTTCGATCACCTCGCCGTCGGCTGGGATCATGTCGCCGGCTTCCACCAACACCACGTCACCGCGCCGCAGTTCGACGCCAGCCAGCAAATCCGTCTGAGCGCCGTAACGTGGTTCTCGCAACTTCTTAGCTACGACGGTTTTCTTGGCGCCGCGCAGGGACGCCGCCTGCGCCTTGCTGCGACCCTCGGCCAGCGCCTCGGCGAAATTAGCGAACAGCACGGTAAACCACAGCCACAGCGCGATGGCGAGAATGAAGCCGGCGGAGGCCTCACCCTGACCGCCGAGCGCCTGCGCCCACAGCACCGTGGTCAGAATGCTGCCGACGTAGACGACGAACATCACCGGGTTACGCCATTGCAGTCGGGGGTCCAGCTTTTTGAAGGAATCGACGATGGCCGGTTTCACCAGCGTCGGATCGAACAGAGTCAGTGCTTTACGAGACATTGGTTTTTCTCCCCTTTTCTCAATGACCGGCCCACAGCATCAAATGCTCGACCGCCGGCCCCAGCGCCAAAGCCGGGACGTAATTCAGCAAGCCCACCAGCAACACTGTACCGATTAGCAGCATCACGAATAGCGGCCCGTGGGTTGGCAAGGTGCCAGGAGTGACCGCGATACGCTTTTTAGCAGCCAGCGCTCCGGCTATCGCCAATACTGGAACGATCACTGCGAAGCGGCCAAACCACATTGCAATCGCCAGCATCGCATTATAAAAAGGGGTGTTAGCCGACAGCCCGGCAAAAGCGCTGCCGTTGTTATTCCCAGCTGAGGTAAAAGCGTATAGCACTTCGGAAAAACCATGCGCCCCTGGATTAAAAATGCCGGCCCGCCCGCTGACGGTTATTACTGCAATGGCGGTTCCAGCAAGCACCAGCAACGGCGTCGCCAGGATCGCTATTGAAGTCATTTTCATCTCATAGGCTTCAATTTTTTTGCCCAGATATTCGGGGGTTCGGCCAATCATTAATCCAGAAATAAACACCGCCATAATGGCAAAGATCAGCATCCCATAGAGACCGGAACCGACTCCGCCGAATACCACTTCGCCGAGTTGCATCAGCGCCAGCGGAATCATCCCGCCAAGAGGCGTGAATGAATCGTGCATCGAATTTACTGCACCACAGGAAGCAGCCGTCGTGATGGCGGAAAATAATCCTGAATCGGCAATTCCGAAACGGGTTTCCTTGCCCTCCATATTGCCGACTGTGGAATCCACTCCAGCAGCGGCAAAAAGTGGATTGCCCTGTTGTTCAAAATGGATAACGGCGACGACCATCATCACGAATAACACGGCCATGGCGGCGAGTACGGCCCAGCCTTGGCGAATATCGCCGACGATCCGGCCAAAGGTGTAGCAAAGCGCCGCCGGAATCAGAAAAATCGCCAGCATTTGCAGAAAATTAGTCAGCGGCGTTGGATTTTCAAACGGATGTGCTGAATTGGCGTTAAAGAAACCTCCGCCATTGGTGCCGATCATTTTAATTGCCTCCTGTGAAGCGACCGGCCCCATCGCTAAAGTCTGAGTTGCTGTTTCAAGCGTAGTCACATCCTGATAGGCGCTGAAATTCTGAATGACACCCTGACTGACCAGCAAAACCGCGAACATTAGCGATAACGGTAACAGCACATAGAGGGTAATCCGGGCCAGATCGACCCACGGATTGCCGATGCTTTGCATAGTATGGCGGGCAAAGCCGCGCATCAGCGCAATGGCGATCACTATTCCCGTCGCTGCCGACAGAAAATTCTGCACCGTCAAAGCCAGCATTTGCGTCAAGTAGCTCATCGTTGCTTCGCCACTGTATCCTTGCCAGTTGGTATTGGTGACAAAGCTGACTGCGGTATTAAACGCTGAATCGGGACTGACATTAACCATTTGTTGCGGATTCAGCGGCAACCAGAACTGGAGGCGTTGCAAAATAAAGACTGTGATCACGCCCAGTCCATTGAATAACAGGATCGCCAGTGCGTAATTCAGCCAGCCCATTTCATTCTCTTTGTGGACGCCACTGAGACGGTAGATCATTGATTCAATCGGGCCGCCAAAGCGCAACGCGGGCGAGCGGCCTTCCATGATATCCGCAATATAAATACCGAGTGGTTTAATCAGCGCAAACAGAACCAGCAGAAATAATCCAAGCAATAGCCAAGCGTGTGAGATCATCATAAATCCTCCGCCATCAGCAGTGCGGCGACCAGATAAATCAGCAGTCCTGTTGCAACCAGACCGCTGATAATATAGAGAAAATTCATGGTTTTACCCCCAGTTTTGCACAACCAATCACGAGGCCCGCCGTCAGTGCGAACAATAGCGCGATTCCTGCCAGATAAACGAAATCCATTGAATACCTCCGCGATCAGGAATAATGCTGAAACATAAATAAAGAGTTATAAAAATAGGGTAAAAAAACGCGGATGATCTGTAAATAAACAGTAAAAATAGATAAAATGTCAACGCTCTCAAGCCCTGGCCTTCTGCTAAACTGGATTAAAACCGTTCGGAGGAAGCTATTGCTATGTCGCCACAACCCGCAACCCCCACCGACCCAATCGCACAACCCCGCCGTTTTCCCTGCGCCCAATGCGGCGCTGCTCTCGAATATGCACCCGGCGCTGACACCTTGCGTTGCACCCACTGTGGCCATGAAAATCGGATCGCCGCCACCGCTGCGCCGATTGAAGAGCAGGACTTTCGGCAGACGTTACGCGAACTGGCCGATGCAGCCCCGGCGAATGACCATGTCGCCATTCATTGCGATTCCTGCGGCGCGTCCTACACCTTCGACGCTGCGGTTCATGCGGGAGTCTGTCCGTTTTGCGGCGCGCCGGTCGTGGCGAAAACCGCCCAGCATCGGCAACTACAGCCACAAGCCCTGCTGCCGTTCCAGATTCCCCGTGATCAGGCCCGCACCGCCTTCCGGCAATGGCTCGGCAGCCTCTGGTTCGCGCCGGGTGGACTCAAGGATTATGCGCGCAACGACGCCAGCCTGGCCGGGATGTACGTTCCGTACTGGATCTATGATGCCGACACCGCCACCCGTTACCGGGGTGAGCGCGGCGATGATTATCAGGTGCAGGAAACCTACCGCGCCATTGAAAATGGTCAGGAAGTGGAGCGCACCCGCACGGTGACGAAAACCCGCTGGACGTCCGTGGCTGGCCAGGTCGCCCGGTTTTTTGACGATGTGCTGGTGCTGGCCAGCCAGTCACTGCCGCGTGAAGTGACGGAACGGCTGGAGCCTTGGGATCTGGCGAACTTGACCCCGTATCAGGAAGACTATCTGAGCGGATTTCGCAGCGAAATGTATCAGGTCGAACTGGATGATGGCTTCGAGCGGGCCAAGGAGATTATGGCCCCGGTGATCCGGAACGACATCGAGCGCGACATTGGTGGCGATCATCAGCGGATTCAGAGCGCCGACACCCGCTATGGCGCAATCCGGTTCAAGCACATTCTGCTGCCGGTGTGGCTCTCCGCATTCCGGTTCCGGGACAAAACCTACCGGTTTGTGGTCAATGGCCGCACCGGCAAAGTGCAGGGCGAACGACCTTACAGCGGGTGGAAGATCGCCTTCGCGATCGTGCTGGCGGCGGCGCTGATCGGCGGCGGCATTGCAGCCTGGCGCTACTATTCCGATCTGCAATACGCTGTCCCGACCCCCAAGGCGCGGCTTTATCAGGGATAACAGCGATTCTCAACCGGTTTTCTTCATGTTTTGGTTCAGCGTAAATCGGAATTTTGCCCGGTCGGCGTAAGAGGGTCGTCCATTACCAATGCGTTCGGGTCTGCTTCAAGTTCCTACTCCCACAGTCGGGTTACCATTATAAACCGACCTGGGAAATTCCGATTCCGTCTGAAGCATAACATCAGGACGACCGGTCCCCACCCTCAGAAATAAGCCCGTAACCCAAGGCTGAATTCGGTGACGCCGGCCCAGTAGCGCCAGTCCATGCGGAAGGATAAATCCGGTTCCAGCGCCAGGTTCTGCGTGATAATCGCCCGCAATCCGGTATCCTGCCCGCTGAAGGGGTCGTCCAGCCAGGTCACGCTCGCCAGTGCTTTCCAATTGGCTGTCGGCTGTAGCAACAATCCGGTGGTCATGCTCAAACTGACGCGATGATCGTTGGCGAAATCCCGGTGATAGTCCAGTTCCAGTCCGGGCAGGCCGAACCACAAGGTTCGCCATGGCCAAGTGGTTTCCGCCGCCAGTCCCAGTCCGCCGCTAAGATTGAGCGCCAGACCATCGAGATTATCTTCGCGAGGTAAAGGCCACCAGCCCGCATGAATCCGCCAGGCCGGACGGGGTGTCAGCGTGTTGAAAGGCGGTAGCGAGGTGATGTCCAGCAGGGTCAGTCGATCCAGGGTCAGTCCGCCGTGCTTCGGGTAGTGACGCAGCGCGAGGCTGAGCAACTCGATCTGGGCATCCGGGGCGTAACCGGCTTCCGGTTCCAGCAGATCGTGATAACTGGCCCGGGCGTTAAATTCCACGAACGCCGCACCATCCCGTTGCCCCAGTCCAACACCCAGTCGACGCGAAGCATGGCCGGTTTCCGGACGAGTCGCAAAGGGTTCAATAACCACCGGCGTGGCGGCAATCGGCAACCTCTGACGAGCACTCAGTAGTTGATGCGTCCCGGCGTCAGGCAGTGATTGGTCTCCCTGCTCCTGGCGACCGGCGTACTGATGCTGACGTTGATCCAGCGCCAGTTCCAGCAGCAGGGCCTGTCGCGCTGGAACCCGTTGCGTAAATTCAGGGTCGCCCGCCAAGTCAGGATTCTGCCATAATCGCCGCGCCAGTCGGCGTTCATCAGAAGTCAGCGTTGCGTAACGGCGCTGAATGGCCGTATCGTGCGCCGGACGAGCGATGATGTCCCCGACCAACCCCGGTTGCTGGGCCAACTGGCGAATCGTGTCGGCGGGCAGGGTCCAGACTGTGAAAGCACCGCTCAGGCGCACGTCGGGATCAGCAACTTCCAACAGAGTCAATAATTGCCAGGCGCAGTTTTCGCGGAAAAAATAGTAATCAAACTCAATGCCGCGTAGTTCCCAGACATGCTCCAGCAATCGCTGCAACTGTGCGGGGCGCAGATTAAGGCGATATTCCCAGAGATGGCGGCTTTCCAGATCGCTGTAAACCCGCACCAATTGGTAATAGGGCTGAACGTCAAAACGGCCCTTGAATCCGCCGGCAATACCATCCACGGCGTACATCAGCAGATTGCTGTGGGAATCGTCAGCGGCGTAATTGATCGTATAAGCCAGCAGGCGGGTGTGTTTGGTCTGCCCGCGCTGATCCAGTCGCAGCAGGGTATGGCCGAATAGCGAGGCGGGATTGTTGAGATAGGCTGAGGCAAAGATCAGGGTCGCGGCCTCAGCGTCCAGTTCGTCGAACCAGTGCTGAAATCGTTCACAGGGTTGCGAAGGCAGGCGGCGGTCATCGATATTCAGTTCCGCTTTCAGCCAGCGGTAACGGGCGATAAAGGCGCATTGAGCAGGTTGAGGATCGCCACCCACCGGTTCGCGGGTGAAAAAAGCGCGTAAGGTCGCAGCGAGTTCGGCAGAGGGATCAATTTTTCCCGTCGGCGCCAGAAAGAAGCGCGGATCATCCGCATCACTGATCGCGCCTTTGCCGTGAGCAGATGGTCGGTAATGCAACAGTGTTTGCCACTCACGCCGCGTTGCGAGGCCAGCAGACTCGGCGTGACTCAGCAACTCGGTTAAATAGGCAGGATCAGCGTGGGCGTTGGTGTAGAGGAGAACGCCCAGCAGGACCGTGCGAATGCGGCGAAACGTTGGAATGATAGCAAAGCTGTGCCCACTCCCCCTGGTATCTTTTGTCCAAGGGGGAGTGGGGATTTTGGATCGGTTGGCGATCAGCTCAACGCCAGCCGCTGACCAAAGCGGGGGTCGGTCCGCATTTCCCGATCCAGCGCCGCTAACATTTCGGCTGCGGTGGTCTGGTCGCTGGGGAATAACACGGCAAACTTCTCTTGGGTGAAGGTGAAAAAGGCCAGATGGCGTCCTGATTCAATGCCGATCAGGGTTGCCAGTGACGCCAGATATTCACCTTGGCCGGTGGACATATCCTGCTTGATCCGGTCGAAATTAACGCTGGCGAACTTGGCAACTTGTTGCTGACGGCTCATGAACGCGGAACTGCTCGGGCTGGCGGCGCTGGAGCCGGAACTGGGGTCAGTGACGACCGTGCAGGCGGCAGCGCTTACACTTAATGCGGCGATTAAGGCGGCACTCAGTAGAACTTTCATCAGTGGTTCCTCAGAACAATAGTTCGGACAGTTTTTGAGGGGGATGGCGGGTAAGGTAGCGGCATTGGGGCCATATTTGGATAAGGTGAAGTTGCGAATTCACACCGAATCTGAGAAGTTTAGTGTTGAAAATGTCGCTGAGCCAACCCTGATCTTCACACCGCTTCGATACCGCCTCACCTTGCTCCAGATGACGGCGCAGCAACGTCACTTTTTCTTCGGCACTATAATGCGTTCGGGTCTGCTTCAAGTTCCTACTCCCACAGTCGGGTTACCACTATAAACCGACCCGGGAAATTCCGATTCCGTCTTGAAGCATAACAGTCATACCCAAAGTTTTCGTCATACCCGCGAATGCGGGTATGACGAACAGCGTGGTTTTTGATCCGAAAAAGATAAATCTACTGGGAAACGGTATTACGGCGAGTCAGACTGCCTTGCGGAATGGCTATAACCCGCGATCACCGATAACCGACAATCACAAAGTTTTGATGCGGCTCCGCCCAGCGCACGGTCGTAGTTTTGCCGGCCTGCGGGAAGTTGGGCAGCGCATATTCGCCGCTGACCCCGCGCAGGTAATCCACACCCAGCGTCGTCACCGTAAACGCGACATCGGCGAACGGCAGACCATCGGCAAAGACCCGCAACCGGTGGTCGCCATCGCCCAGCCCATTCCAGTTGACCGTGTAACCAAAGCCGTTATCGGTATCGCCGCAAACCTCGACGGTATCCGAGCGCCGGGTTCCGTAGGCCACCCGCTGCCGCAGTCCCTCATCCAGTTGAATTTCGATCGCGCTGGCGGTGCAGACCCAGCCCCGGATCAGGCCAATCCCGCTCTCAAACGAACCTGGTTGCGGACTTTCCAGATAGGCGGGCAATGGACTCGCAGCTACTGACTCGACCACACTGGCCGGATTCGCTCCAGCACTGGCGATCACAAAGTTCTGATGCGGCTCCGCCCAGCGCAGTGTCACGCTCCGTCCGGGTTGCGGGAAATTGGACAGCGGGTATTCGCCACTGACCCCACGCAGGTAATCCACACCCAGCGTGGTCACGGTAAACCCGACATCCGCAAAGGGCAGACCATCGGCGAATGCCCGCAAGCGATGACGGCCATCGCCCAGATTGTTCCAGTTGACGGTGTAGCCAAACCCGTTGTCGGTATCGCCGCAAGCCTCCAGGGTATCGGAACGGGTGGTTCCGTAAGCCACCCGTTGCCGCAATCCGTCATTGATCTGGACTTCAACCGTATCGGCATTACAGACCCAGCCGCGGATCAGGCCAATGCCGCTTTCTGCCGAGTCCGGTTGCGGACTTTCCAGATTGGTCTGAAGGCCAGTTCCACCACAGGCGGTTCCGGCGTAGGGCAGGGTGTCGGGGATGATCTGTACCCCGGAGCTGTACACCTGATCCGGTTCAATAGCTCCGGCGGTTGGGAAGGTCGCCTCGATCAGGAACGCAGTCCAGCCGCTGGCGGGTTGCGGAACCGTCCCGACATAGGAGCCGTCGGCGGCTGGGGTCAGGATCTGGCTGGTCCAGGCCGGGCCAATCGTTTCCAGCCGGAAATCGCGGCCCCCGGGATTGGTGGCCTGCCACAGTCTGACTTCCTTGGGTTTGGCCGTCGTCGTGATGCGCAGCGTCCCCGCGCCTTCCACCGTCCAGGTCACCTGAGGACTGGTCTGGTTATCCAGCACATCGTCAATCCAGGACAGCGCCGCCAGAATCACCTCGGTACTCTGGAAATGGTCGGTATTCGGCGTCGAGCGCAGCCACTTGGGACCCGGCAGGCCGGCGTAGTAGAACCGCGACGAGTCGGTCACGAAAAACTGGTCACCGGTGGCGTTGAGAATCAGCTTGGGCATGGTGTAGCGGTCGCGGTAGGCGTAGGGATCGACGACCTGCAACAGCGCCTTGCCCGCCGGGGTCTGGACCCGGCACGGCAGATCGAAGGCCACATAATCCTTCAGCGCTGGCGCATAGAAGCCGTAGGACTCCCAGTGATGGGTGAATTGCCGGACCAGATTGGGCATATCAATCGACGCCGGGACGATGGCCCTGATCCGCGGATCGACGGCGGCGGTCAGCCAGGTGGTCCAGCCGCGCTTGGAGCCGCCAAGCACCACGAAATCCTTGATCGACTTGCCCTTGCCATCGGCGAAGGTCTGCACGGTATCCATGGCGCGAACTGCGGCTTTGGTCATCGCCAGATGCACCGCCCACTCCGGATCGCCGGTATCGAGCGCCTTGTCCAGGCTATAGGCGAGAATTTCATCCTCCTTGCGGCCCACCCCAACCTCGTCGGCGAAATACAGCGGCTGATTGGGCACTTGCCGCACCACCGCCAGCACTGCGCCGGTCGCCACCCCCGCGGCCCCCAACGCCGGCTCGACTTCGTTCATCAGGGTACCGCCATTGCTGCCGCCGTCGATCAGCAGCACTGCGGTATCGGTGTTATCCAGGCCGAACCGGGGCATCACGATCACGACCTCGTGTTCCCATAATGGCCGATCCACTTCGCTGGCGGAGCGCCACCGCTGGGAGGTCATCTTGAGGAAATAGGCGACGTAGGCCGCATCATCCTGGGTGTGGTACAGATCAAACCGGTAATTCGGATCAGGCTTGGCCACATACCGATCCAGGGCAGTTTCGGCGGCGACAGCCGGCAACAGGCCAGACATCAGCCACCAGAATCCGGCGGCGGTGAGAAGAATCAAGGTGCTTTTGTTCAGCATGGCGTTTGGCTCAGGTGAGGGTTGGCAAAAAATCGGCTGATTCGGGCGATCCAGTTGACATTGCCGGGCGCAATGCCCCCCGCTAGGCTATAGTTTTTCCGCTGTTCTTGGTTTCGTTCACTCACTAATTGGAGATTTTGATGAAACGTTTGTTCGTCTTGGCCGCCTTGTGTTGCTCCAGCCTGTTCTTGTCGATGCCGGTTTCCGCCAAAAAACCCGGTGCGCAAAACATCAATTTTGGCGCGATCACCTGCAGCGAATTCATGAAGGAACTCTCCCAGGGTTCCGCCGAGGACGCCGGCGTCGTGTTGATGTGGATCGACGGCTATCTGAGCGGCGTTTCCGGGGATACCGTACTGAAATGGGGCGACCTGGAAAAGTTCAGTACCGATCTGGTGGCGTATTGCGGTAAGAAGCCCGACGAAAAGGTGCTGGACGCTGCCGAGGCGGTTGGCATTTCCGAGTAAGCGCCCATGATCGCTCCTCATCTCCTGTCGGATAAAGCCATTCTGCCCGCCGAACGCCTGATTTTCGCCCTGGACGTGCCGGATGCAGCGGCAGCTAGGGCGCTGGTCGAAACCTTGGGCGATACGGTGCGCTTTTACAAGATCGGCCTGGAGTTGTTCATGGCCGGCGGCTATTTCGAGTTGATCGAATGGTTGCGCGCCCGTGGCAAAAAGGTGTTTGTGGATCTGAAGTTTTTCGACGTGCCGGAAACCGTGCGGTCCGCAGTGCGTCGGTTGCAACCCTATGGCGCAGCATTCGCCACGGTGCATGGCAATGACGCCATCCTGCGGGCGGCGGTGGACGGAGCGCGGGAGGCGGGCGGCGATCTGGGCATTCTGGCGGTCACGGCGCTGACCAGTCTGGATCAGGCGGATCTAAACGATCTGGGGTTTGCCTGCGATCCGCGAACTCTGGTGCTGTCGCGGGCGCGGCGGGCGCTGGCTATCGGTTGTCGCGGCGTCATTTCCTCGGGACTGGAAGCTGCCGCGTTGCGGGAGAGTCTGGGAGAACAGTTGCTGATCATTACGCCGGGCATCCGTCCAGTCTTGAATCGCCCGGATGACGACCAGAAGCGCACTCTGGATGTCGAGGAAGCGTTTCTGAGCGGCGCTGATCACATCGTCATCGGGCGACCGATCCGGCAAGCCGCTGATCCCCATGCTGCAGCAGCGGCGATTCAGGAACGGATCGCCCGGCTGTTTACCACGGCGACGCCGGCTCATTGAGCAAAATCATGGCGCAAGACTGATCCACGTCAAGCGGTTGGTTCAGTTTTGCGCCGGTTTCAAATAGGGAACGGAACTGGACCAGCCGCGCCCGCCCGATGGCTCAAGTCCGGCGCTGACCGGGATGCAGCAACCGCTGGCGCAAGGTGTCATAAATCGGTGCGCTGCCCAGCAAGGGCGGCACGATACTGGCGCTCAAACAAGCCGCCAGCATCGGCAACAACAAGGTCGTGTTGGCGGTCATCTCCGTGATCAGGATCAGTCCGGTGAGCGGCGCACGAACCACGGCGGTGAAAAACGCCGCCATGCCGACTACCGCCAGCGCCGGGGTGGGCGGAATCAGATCAGGCAATAACGACCGCAACGACCCGCCCAAAAATCCGCTCAAGGTCTGGTCGAACAGAGGGCCAAGCACCGCGCCCAGCGTCTCGCCGAACAGCGCGCCAAATGCCGCGCCAACCAGCAACAGCGGTGAAAACAGGCCGCCGGGCGTGCCGGCTGAATAGGAAAAAGTTCCCAACAGCCAGCGCGCCGCAAACAGCCAGACCAGTCCCATCAACGTGAATTGTCCATCGATCACGCTTTGTACGATGGACTCGCCGCCGCCGACCCAATCCGGTGCAAACCACGCTGCCAGCCCCACGACTCCACCCATCCCGGCGGCGCGCACCATGACCGGAATCCGCTCGAACCGGTTGAATGCGTCCAGCCAACGGATCACCGACCGGTTATAGGCCGCGCCCAGGACGCCGAGCACCGCGCCGAGGATCAGATACAGTACGAGACTGACCGGGGTGGGCGCCAGCAGCGGTCCCAATTGGAATTCGGGCGGATCGCCCAACAGCGCCCGCGCCACGATCATCGCCGCTCCACAGGCCGCCAGGGTCGCCACCATCAGCCGCGACTCGAACTGGCGCGACAGTTCCTCGAACACGAACGCCACGCCGCCAATGGGCGCATTGAACGCAACCGCCAATCCTGCGCCCGCCGCCGCGCCCTGCACGATGCGGACATCGGCTTGAATAGCGGCAAAGCCCTTGCTTACCAGCGTACCAATCACTGCGCCCATCTGCACCGTCGGACCCTCGCGACCCAGCGCCAGCCCAGAACCAATGGCCAAGGTCCCACCGATAAACTTGACCGGCAGCACGGCAACCGATGCGGGTTCGGCTTCACCCTGCATCACCGCCTCGACGTGTTGTACCCCACTGCCGGAAGCGAGCGGCGCGAATCGCTGCACCAGCCAGCGGGCGGTCATCACCAATCCGGCGGCGGCGACTACCGGAATCAGCCAGCCGAATTCCGGCCACTGCCGCGCCCAGGCAATGACTAAAGCGCGGGTCTGATCCGCCTGCCGGAGCATCAGGCAAAATGCCGCGCCGACCAGACCCACCAGCGCTCCGCTGATCGCGGCGATCAGCGCCAATACCAACAAGTTGGCGGGGGCAGGTTCGGACAGCGGGTTGATCGGGGTGTTTGGGGTATCCAGTGCGGTTTGCATAATCTGTCAATATAACTGACAAATCATGAAATACAGCCGTACTCAAAGCGTGGACTCTATCCTTCGTTATTCCAGCATAGACGCCAGAACCACGCGCTTGGAGCCAGCATGAGGTTTGCTGCTTCTAAATTGGATCAGGTTGCAAGGTAAAGGATGAATTATACTGGTTGCTAATGGCTCGTTCGATGCCGATACGCGCTGCTGGATGGGTGCCGTGCCGGTCGCTTTCAGGGCAGGACGTCTGCTAAAACATCTTAATTTTCCTTAGAATGACTCCAATAATTCACCACCGATCAGGAGTTCCGTCCCGTGCGAGATTCGCGCCCCCTTCGTAGCATCAAACCTCGATTCGAGTTTCGGCCCAGCGCCGGCGCCTTGTTGGCGACCCTGCTGGGCCTCAGCCCGCTGCTGACCTTCGCCCAAACGCCCGCTGCCGCCCGCCCGCCGACTGTCGTCACGGTGGCCGAGATCAAGCCGGAAAATACCCCGGCCACCTTCGAGTTCACCGGTAAAACCGCCAGTTCCCAGCAGGTGGAAATCAACGCCCGGGTCGAAGGCTTTCTCGACAAGATCGCCTATACCGAAGGCAGTCTGGTCAAGGCTGGCCAACTGCTGTTCCAGCTCGATCCCAAACCGTTCCAGGCCTCGCTGGCCAGCGCCCAGGCCAGTCTGGCGCAACAACAGGCGCTGTTGGTCAAGGCCCAGCAGACTCTGGCCCGGGTCAGACCGCTGGCCAAACAGAATGCGGTCAGCCAGCAGGACCTGGATAACTCCATCGCCAGCGAACTGGCCGCCGCCGCCCAGGTGCAGGCCGCCAAGGCCGCAGTCGAGCAGGCGCAACTGAACCTCGGCTACACCACGATCAAATCGCCGATCACCGGCCTGTCCAGCAGCGCCAATTACCGCGAGGGCGCGCTGATCCGGTCAAGCGGCAGCGACAGCCAACTGACCACGGTGGTCCAGCTCGATCCAATGTGGGTCAATTTTGGGGTAGGCGAAAATGAAGTTCTCAAGATGGAGACGCAAAAAGGGAAAGGCCAGTTGAAAGGCCCCGGTCTGGACAAGATTGAAGTGGACTTGACGCTGGCTGATGGCTCCACCTATCCGCGCAAAGGCCAGATCACCTTCGTGGACCCGGTGATCAACGCCCAGACCGGCACCTATAACATCCGCGCCGTCGTGCCAAACCCGGACAATGTCCTGAGTCCCGGCCAATTTGTGCGGGTGCAGCTCAAGGGCGCCTTCCGGCCTAACGCGATCCTGGTGCCGCAAGCTGCGGTGATGCAGGGGCCAACCGGCAAATTTGTGTTCGTGGTCGGCCCGGACAATACTGCCCAGCCTAAGCCGATTCAGGTCGGCGACTGGTACGGCGACCAGTGGATCATCGAATCTGGCCTGCAAGCGGGCGATCGGGTGGTGGTCAATGGCGCGGTGCGCTTGCAACCCGGCGCGCCGGTACAGATTCAGTCCGCCGCTGCGCCTGAATCCGGACCCGCTAAAGTTCCCAGCGCTACCCCGCTCAAACCCTGAGAGGGCGTCCGATGATCTCCCATTTTTTTATTGACCGCCCGGTCTTCGCTGCGGTGGTGTCCATCATTATCACCCTGGCCGGGCTATCGGCGATTGGCGCGTTGCCCATCGCCCAGTATCCCAACATCACCCCGGTGCAGATTCAGGTTTCGGCCACTTACCCCGGCGCCAGCGCCGACGTGGTTTCGCAATCGGTGGCCGCGCCCATCGAGCAGCAGGTCAACAGCGTGGACAACCTGATGTATATGTACTCGTCCAGCTCGTCGACCGGCAACATGACCCTGAGCGTGTTTTTCGACATCGGCGTCGATCCGAACATTGCCCAGGTGAATGTCCAGAATCAGGTCAGCCTGGCTTTGCCACAGTTGCCCGATGCAGTGTCCAAGCAGGGGGTGCAGGTCGAGACCCGCTCCTCCACCTTCCAGATGGTGATTTCGATCTATTCGCCGGATGGACGCTTCGACGAAACCTACGTTGGCAACTACGCCTACCTGTATGTGCTCAACGCCCTGCAACGGATTCCCGGCGCCAATCAGGCGCAAATCTTCGGCGTTCCCAACTATGCGATGCGGATCTGGCTGAAACCGGATCGGATGAGCGCGCTGGGGTTGACCACCGACGATGTGGTCAGCGCTATCCAGAATCAGAACCAGCAGTTCGCCATCGGCCAGATCGGCCAGGCCCCCACCGATGGCCCGGTGGAGCTGACCTTCCCGGTTTCCACCCAGGGTCGGCTCAGTACCCCGGAGGAATTCGAGAACATCATCCTGCGCGCCAGCACCACCGGCGAAGGAGTGTTGCGGCTCAAGGATGTCGGTTATGTGACCTTGGGCATGCAAAGTTACAATCTGCGCAGCCGCTTCAACGGCAAGGTCGGCACCACCATTGCGGTGTACCAGCAGGCGGGATCCAACGCCCTGGAGGTGTCCAAGCAGGTGCGCGCTACCCTGGAAGAGCTGAAAAAGAGTTTCCCGGAAGGACTCGACTACGCGATCGCCCTGGATTCCACCGAGTTTGTGCAGGCCTCGATCGATCAGGTAGTGAAGACCCTGATGGAAGCCATCGTGCTGGTCATCCTGGTGGTCTTTATCTTCCTGCAAAGCTGGCGCGCCACGGTCATTCCCATTGTGGCGGTGATCGTTTCGGTGATCGGCACCTTCAGCGGGATGTACCTGCTCGACTTTTCGATCAACATGCTCACTCTGTTCGGCATGGTGCTATGCATTGGCATCGTGGTGGACGACGCCATCGTGGTGGTGGAAAACGTCGAACGCAACATGGCCACCTTTGGCCTCTCGCCCAAGGCGGCGGCGCACAAGGCGATGGATGAAGTCACCGGGCCGGTGATCGCGGTGGTGCTGGTGCTGAACGCGGTGTTCATTCCGGTCGGATTCCTGGGCGGCATGACCGGGCAGTTGTACAAGCAGTTCGCTATTACGATTGCGATTTCAGTCGCAATTTCCGGTCTGGTGGCGCTCAGTCTCAGTCCGGCTCTGGCGGCGCTGCTGCTGAAGCCCGGCGAACACGGCGACCAGCGCACCGATTTTCTCTACCGCTTCTTTTTCGGACCCTTCAACCGGGGCTTTGACTGGATCACCCGCGGCTACGCCAAGAGCGTCCGGTTCATGGCGAAACGGGCGGTGTTGGGACTGACCTTGTTCGCCATCATGCTGGTCGCGATTTACGGGCTATTCCAGAAGGTGCCGACCAGTTTCGTGCCGGATGAAGATCAGGGCTATGTGTTTGGGGTGGGCATCATGCCCGACGGGGCCAGTCTGGATCGCACCGAGGCGGCGGCCACCCAAATGACCGACATCTTCCGCGCCAATCCGGCGGTGGACAGCGTGGTGGCGATCAACGGTTACAGCCTGCTGGATTCGCAGCAGAAGACCACGGACACCACCCTGTTCGTCTCGTTCAAGAACTACGAAGAGCGGAAAGATCCCAAGGAAAGCGCGCCGAATGTCATCAAGGAAGTGATGGGCCAATTCAGTAAAATCAACGAAGCGATCGCGCTGGTGTTCAATCCGCCGTCGATTCCCGGTCTCGGCACTACGGGCGGTTTTGAGTTCTGGGTGCAAAGCCGGGGGACGGGCGACATCAAGCAACTGACCAAGGTGACCCAGGACTTCGTCGCCAAGGCCCGCCAGCGCCCGGAACTCCAGGGTCTGACCTCAACCATCAGCGCCGCCTCGCAGCAGTTGTATGTCTATCTGGATCGCGAACAGGCCCGGACTTTGGGGGTGCCGGTCGAAACCATCTTCGGCACCTTGCAAGTGCTGTTCGGCTCGGCCTACGTCAGCCAGTTCAACCTGTACAGCCAGGTCTGGCAGGTCATCGTGCAGGCGGCTCCGGAATATCGCTCCCGGCCCACTGATATTGAAAAAGTCTATGTGCGCTCCAATAACCCCAGCAGCGGCAATACCGGGGTGATGCCCATGCCCAACTCCGCTTCCTCGACGCCCGGGATGAGTAACATGGTGCCGCTGGCCTCGGTAGTGCGGCTGGAATACACCAACGCGCCGAATCTGATCAGCCGGTTTAATACCTTCCCGGCCGCCAAGGTTACCGGCGGCGCTGCGCCCGGATTCAGTTCCGGGCAGGCGATTGCGACGATGGAAGCCGTGGCCCGCGAGGTGTTGCCGGATGGCTACTCGTTCGGCTGGAGCGGTCAGGCCTATCAGGAAAAGAAGGTCGGCGGCGATTCGGCGATGGTGTTCGTCTACGGCTTGATCATGGTGTTCCTGATTCTGGCCGCCCAGTATGAAAAATGGTCGCTGCCGTTCAGCGTCCTGATGGCGGTGCCGTTTGGGGTGTTCGGGGCCTTGCTGGCGGTCTGGCTGCGCGGGATGGAGAACGATGTGTACTTCCAGATCGGGCTGCTGACCCTGGTCGGACTGGCGGCCAAGAACGCCATTCTGATTGTCGAGTTTGCAGTGATGAAGCACGAGGAGGGAATGCCGATTCTGGAAGCGGCGGTCGAAGCGGCCCATTTGCGGTTCCGCCCGATTCTGATGACCTCGCTGGCCTTCATTCTCGGCGCGATTCCGCTGGTGATCGCCACCGGGGCCGGGGCCAACAGCCGCCATTCCATCGGCACCGGCATTGTCGGCGGCATGACTGCGGCGACGGTGCTGGCGATCTTCTTCGTGCCGCTGTTCTTCCGGCTGTTCCAGGGGTTAAGCGAAAAAGGCCAAAAGCCGGTCGCTACGGAACACCCGGAAAGCACGGAAAAACTGGATGTGAAGCAACATGATCAGGCTAAGAGTCTGCCGGAGGATCGCCACCATGCGTAAGACATTAATCGCTGTCGCGCTGGGTGTAGCGTTGACCGGTTGCTCGGTTGGTCCGGTTTACGAACGCCCGGAAGTCCCGGTTCCCGCCCAATGGCAGGTCAATATCCAGCAGGCCAATGATTTCGCCAATACCACCTGGTGGAATCAGTTCAACGATCCGGAACTCAACCGGCTGATCCAGATTGCCCTGGAACAGAACAAGGACCTGCTGATCGCTACCGCCCGGGTGCAGGAGTATATGGGCCGCTACGGGGTCACCCGGGCCGCCCAGTTCCCGCAGATCGGGGTCAACGCCGACGGGTCGCGCACCCGCTATGGCGAAAACACCGTCCCCACCGGAACCGAACTGACCAGCAACAGCTATCAGATCAATCTGGGCGCGTCGTTCGAGCTGGATTTATGGGGCAAGCTGCGCAGCGCCACCGAGTCGGCCCGCGCCCAACTGCTGGCGACCGAGGAAGCCAGACGCACCGTGATCCTGAGTCTGGTCGGTCAATTGGCCAACAGCTATGTGCTATTGCTCGACTATGACCAGCAACTGGTCGTGACTAAAGCCACCCTGAAAACCCGTAGCGAAGCGGTGCGGATCAATGGCCTGCGCTTCAAGGCGGGGCTGATCGGGGAGCTGGATTATCAGCAAGCGGTGGCCGAGTACCAGAATGCGGCAGTGCAGGTGCCGCTGCTGGAGCGGCAGATCGGGCAGCAACAGAACGCCATCAGTCTGTTGCTGGGGCGCAATCCCGGCCCGATTCAGCGCGGCGTGACGCTGGACAAGCTGGCGATGCCGCAAGTGCCGGCGGGTTTGCCTTCCGAGGTGCTGGCCCGTCGGCCCGACATCCGTCAGGCCGAGCAGCAGTTGATTGCCGCCAATGCCCAGATTGGGGTCGCCAAGGCGGCGTTCTTCCCCAGTATTTCGCTCACCGGCTTTTTCGGGGCCTCCAGCACCGATCTGTCTGATCTGTTCAGCGGGCCGCAGCGGGCCTGGCAGTTCGCCGGACAACTGGCGCAGCCGATTTTCACCGGCGGCTCGCTGACCGGGCAGTTGCAGGCTGCCGAAGCGGTGCAGCAGGAGGTGCTGTTCAACTATCAGCAGGTGATTCAAAAAGCCTTTTCCGAGGTCGATGACAGCCTGATCGCGATCAGCAAGCTGCGCCAACAGTTGAAGGATCAGCAGGCCCAGGTCAAAGCCCTGAAGCGCTATGTGGACTTGGCGACGCTGCGCTACCAGAACGGCTATTCTGACTACCTGACCGTGGTGGACGCCGAACGTAACCTGTTTACTGCACAACTCCAGTATGTGCAGACCCAGGGAACGTTGTACACGGCAATGATTAGCCTGTACGCCGCGCTGGGCGGGGGCTGGGTCGATCAGGCCGAGCAGATGACCTCTCCGGCGGAGAAACCCGCTCCGCCAGCAGGTTGATCGGCTTTAGCCATGCGCCCTTCTTCCAGCAATGCCGGGAGAAGGGACTTACTGGCACCCACTCTCAGCAGGTTTTCGTCATACCCGCTTTCGCGGGTATGACGTATTAAGTGGTTTTCGCCGTGAATAAGCTGTTTCTTGGAAGTCAATAACGCAGCGGTCCAGTTGACCGGTTATGACCAGGCTGCATTGCTGCGGATGGGAGTCCTCGACCTGATCGCTGATGCTGACCTCGAAAAAACATGGAAAAACACTGAATTTTTTCTTTTTCAGTGTGTTACATGTTGTTCCGTGGCTAATATCCGGAAGTCTCTTTAAAAATTTCGTCGAGTTCAAACCATTGTGTCGTTATCGACAATCATCACCGCCGCGTAGTGATAGCGACGGGCGCACCTCGCCCCTCCCCCACTAAAAATCAATTCCGACAATCGCTTAGCTGAGAAGCTAATCAGGCATGGCGATTGCTAACGACCGAATGCCGCCCGTTTCCGGGAGGTAGCGGATCAAGAACCGCTCCTGGTGAGTTCACCGCTCGGGTTGTTTTCAGGGGAAGATTTATGACGCTCACAAAATTTGCCCGTATGCCTGCCTGGTATCAGGGTATGGCGCGCTGGCTTCTATCGCTGCTGTTCCTGCTCGGGTTCGGACTGAGCGCATTGCCGGCATTCGCCGTTCCGGCCCATGTTAGCGAAGCCAATCTGGTGTTGCCCAACCTTAACGACGGATCGCTAGCCACCTTTCTGGGCGGCGTAACCGGCTGGACCCTGCTCTCTTACGGCCTGCTGATTTGTGTCGGTGGGCTGATCTTCGGCGCAGTGATCTACGGTCGAATCCGCCGCCTGCCGGTGCATCGTTCGATGGCGGAAGTCAGCGAACTGATCTATGAAACCTGCAAAACCTACATGATCACGCAAGGCAAGTTTTTGCTGATCCTGGAGGCGTTCATCGCGGTGATCATGGTCGCCTATTTTGGTTGGGTTCAGCACATGAACCCGGCTGAAGTGCTGCTGATTCTGGCGTTCTCGCTGGTCGGCATCGCCGGTTCGTTCGGCGTCGCCTGGTTCGGCATCCGGATCAATACCTTGGCCAACAGCCGGACCGCGTTTGCCGCGCTGCGGGGTCAGTCTTATCCGGTTTACGCCATTCCGCTCCAGTCCGGGATTGCCATCGGCATGCTGCTGATTTCCACCGAATTGCTCATCATGCTGGCGATCCTGCTGTTCGTGTCCCCGGCGCTAGCCGGCAAATGCTTCATCGGTTTCGCCATTGGTGAATCGCTCGGCGCTGCCGCCCTGCGGATTGCCGGCGGCATTTTCACCAAGATCGCCGACATCGGCTCTGATCTGATGAAGATCGTCTTCAGGATCAAGGAAGACGATGCCCGCAACCCCGGCGTCATCGCCGATTGCGTCGGCGACAACGCCGGCGATTCGGTGGGTCCGACCGCCGATGGTTTTGAGACTTACGGTGTGACCGGGGTTGCGCTGATCAGCTTCATCATGCTGGCCGTCCCCGAAGCTGCGGTGCAGGTGCAGTTGCTGGTCTGGATTTTCGCCATGCGGGTAATGATGATCATCGCTTCCGGCGCTTCCTATCTGGTCAACGAAACCATTGCCCAGCGCCGTTTCGGCAATCAGGCCCGCTTTGATTTCGAAGCGCCGCTGACCTCGCTGGTCTGGATCACCTCCGGCGTATCGCTGGTGTTGACCTTCGCGGTGTCATACCTGCTGATTGGCGATATTGCCATCGGCGGCAAAGGCTACGGCAATCTGTGGTGGCAACTATCGCTGATCATCACGTTCGGCACTCTGGCGGGCGCGATCATCCCTGAAGTGGTCAAGATCTTCACCTCGACCCGTTCCGGCCATGTCCGCGAAGTGGTGACCGCTTCCCGCGAGGGCGGGGCCAGTCTTAACATCCTGGCGGGCCTGACCGCAGGCAACTTCTCGGCCTTCTGGATGGGGGTGGTCATCGTGAGCCTGATGTCCGGGGCCTACCTGGTGTCGCAGCACGACCTGGCCGCAGTCATCAATCCGGCTCCCGACAAGGCCGCAATCATGGCGGCGGTGTTCTCCTTCGGTCTGGTGGCGTTCGGTTTCCTCGGCATGGGGCCGGTGACCATCGCGGTCGACAGTTACGGACCCGTCACCGACAACGCTCAGTCGGTCTATGAACTCTCCACTATCGAGCAACTGCCCGACATCAAGGCCGAGATCAAGCGTGATTTTGGCTTCAAGCCCGAGTTCACGGTCGCCAAGGATCTGCTGGAAGAGAATGACGGGGCCGGCAACACCTTCAAGGCCACCGCCAAGCCGGTGCTGATCGGCACAGCTGTAGTGGGCGCGGCGACCATGGTGTTTTCCATCGTGATGCTGCTGACCGGCGGCCTGACCGAAAATCTTGAAAAGCTGTCGCTGCTTTACCCGCCCTTCCTGCTCGGTCTGGTGTCCGGCGGCGCGACCATCTTCTGGTTCTCGGGGGCTTCCACTCAGGCGGTATCGACGGGAGCCTATCGCGCTGTGGAGTACATCAAGGCGCACATGAAGCTGGACGGCGTCACCAAAGCCTCGGCCCAGGACAGCAAGAAGGTGGTCGAAATCTGCACGATCTACGCGCAAAAGGGGATGTTCAACATCTTTATGGCGGTGTTCTTCGGCACCTTGGCCTGCGCGTTCATCGAGCCGTTCTTCTTCATCGGCTATCTAATTTCGCTGGCGATCATCGGGCTGTATCAGGCGGTGTTTATGGCGAATGCGGGCGGCGCGTGGGACAACGCCAAGAAAATCGTGGAAACCGAACTGCGGGCCAAGGGGACCGATCTCCATGCTGCGGTGATCGTGGGCGATACCGTCGGCGACCCGTTCAAGGATACCTGTTCAGTCGCCATGAACCCGATCATCAAGTTCACCACCCTGTTTGGTCTGCTGGCGGTCGAAATGGCGGTCGGTCTGGCCGCCCAGGGCCAGCAAACCCTGGCCTTGAACATGGCGGCCTTGTTCCTGGTGATCAACCTCGTATTCGTGTTCCGCAGTTTCTACCGGATGCGGATCGACGTTGAAACCCCCAACAAGGATGAGGATGACCGGGACGAAGGCGAACCCGTCACCGAATCAGCCTGACATAGTTGCCTTGCTGTCCGTGGCTCATCGGGCTACGGACAGTGAGGCGAATGTGGGATCTCAATCCTGCATCGCCGCCCACGCCTGCCCCAAACTCAAACCGCCGTCATTCGGCGGAGCCAACCGGGCGGTGAATACCCGCCAACCCGTCGCTTTCAACCGCATCTGAAGCTGTGAACTCAACAACTGGTTGAGAAAACAGCCGCCGCCGAATGCAACTTGGCGGATACCCGACCGTTCACCCGCCCAGGCCAGCCAAGCGCTCAATCCCGCAGCCAAGGTAGCGTGAAACACCGCCGCGCCCGCTGCTGGTTCCACGCCATCAGCCAGCCAGGCCAGCGTCGGCAACAAGTCCAGCACCCCGGCGTCGCTCAAACGAAAACCATCAACCAGCGCTGCCGTTGGACCGTGGCGATGCGCCAGCGCCTCCAGTTCCATCGCCGCCTGGCCTTCGTAGGCGCAAATCTCGCGCACTCCCAGTAGGCCAGCGGCGGCATCAAACAGTCGGCCCGCGCTGCTGGTTTCCGGAGTATTCAGCCGCTGCTCCAGCATCTGCCGGATCAGCGCGGACTTGGAGCCGAACCGATTGGTAAGCTCCGCATCGCGTCCCAGCAAATGCAATGCCGCCGCCGCTAGTCGCCACGGTTCACAAGCGGCGCGGTCGCCACCGGGCAACGGCAACGGGCGTAGATGGCCGAGCCGTATAAAGTCCGCACCATCGACCCGCAATAACTCTCCGCCCCAAATTCCACCGTCCGCGCCCAGCCCTACGCCATCCAGCGCCAGCCCCAACACCGGTTCGCGCAATCCATGTTCCGCCATCACCGCCGCAATGTGGGCGTGATGATGCTGGACGGCAATGCAAGGCAGACTGCGCTCATTGGCAATCGCCGCCGCCAAACGACTGCTGGGGAAATCGGGATGCCGGTCGCAGGCAATCCGTTCCGGCGCGATTCGCAGAATCTGCTGGAGGTGGTGAACCGCTTCTTCCAGCGCCAGACAGGTTTGGGCATTGTCGAGAGTGCCGATGTGCGGCGCGAGATAGGCCCGGTCGTCGCGGGTCAGACAGATCGTATTTTTCAGATAGCCGCCCAGCGCCAGTACCGAAGGCCCAGCGCTCGGCAATTGGATTGATTGCGGGGTATAGCCACGAGCGCGGCGGATGAAAGTTCCACCGGCAATAACACTATCGTCGCACCGGGCCAGAATCGCACGGTCGTGGGTGACAAAGCCATCGGCGATCCCGGTCAGCCGCCGTACCGCTTCATCATCATCAATCACCAGCGGTTCGCCACCGGGGTTGGCGCTGGTCATCACTAGCAACAGGGGTTGCGGCTGCTCCAGCCATGCCGTTCCGTCCGGTCGCCCCGCCGCTTCATGGAACAGCAGGTAATGCAGCGGGGTATAGGGCAACAGGACGCCCAGATGCGCCAGGCCGGGCGCAATGCCGGGCAATCGATCCTCCCTCACCCCTGGCCTCTCTCCCGGTGGGCGAGGGGAGTCAAGACGCCGCCGCAACAACACGATGGGCCGTTGCGGTGATTCCAGCAGTCGCCATTCTTCGGGATCGCCTTCAACCCACGGCGTCAGCGAGGCCACATTCGCCGCCATTACTGCGAAGGGTTTCGCATCGCGCTGCTTGCATTGACGCAGGCGTTCCACAGCCGCCGGGTTTTGGGCATCGCAGACCAGATGAAAGCCGCCTAGACCCTTGATTGCCAGAATCGCGCCGGTTTGCAGCCCTTCAAGAGCGGCGGTAACCACATCGGCTGCGGCCAGCGCAACGCCTTGGGCATCGCGCAAAGTCAACCGTGGACCACAGACCGGGCAGGCGTTCGGTTGGGCGTGAAAGCGACGGTCGCCGGGATCGCGGTATTCCTGGGCGCAGCCTGGACAGAGCGGGAAACCGGCCATGCTGGTGTTGGGCCGGTCATAGGGCAGCGCGGCGGTAATCGTGTAGCGGGGTCCGCAATCGGTACAGCTGATAAAGGGGTAACGGTAGCGGCGATCCTGCGGATCAAACAGTTCCGCCAGACAGTGGCGGCAAATCGCGGTGTCCGGGGTGATGTCGGCGCTGACGGAGTCGCTGCTGCTGGCGGCGATAGTGAACGCGGGTTCGAGAGCCAGCGCGGGCAATTCACTAGCTTGCAAGGAATCGATCCGGGCCAGCGGCGGCAGATCGCGCAGAGCATCGAGAAAATCATCCAGGGTTGCAGCATCGCCCTGAATCTCGATATCGACGCCTGCGCCGTCGTTGCGAACCCAACCGCTCAAGCCGCGCTGGATCGCCAGCCGGTAGATGAACGGGCGGAAGCCGACGCCTTGCACTTGGCCGCGAATCCGGATCGCCCGTCGCTGATGGAGCATGGTTGACCCTCGCTCCGGCGACGTTTCAGGCTTCGATTTAACCGGCAGTTCGCGCCAATCGCGCCCGAACCGCCGCCAGTTCGGCTTCGAGTCGGGCCGCTTGTTGCGCCAATGTCGCCTGCTGGCCTTGCCGCAGCCAGTCCAGCCAGGCCGCCATGCCTTCGCCAGTACGGGCCGACAGTTGCAAAATCTGTAAGGTCGAATTCACCCGTCGGGCGTAGTCCAGACATTGCGCAACATCGAAATCAACGTGCGGCAACAAATCAATCTTGTTCAGCAGCATCAGATCGGCGGCGGCGAACATGTTGGCGTATTTCAGCGGCTTGTCCTCGCCCTCGGTCACCGATAGCACCACTACCTTGTGCGCCTCGCCCAGATCAAAATCGGCGGGGCAAACCAGATTGCCGACGTTCTCGATGAACAGAATGCCGCCTTCGGGCAATGGCAACTGCTCCAGCGCATGACCGACCCCATGCGCGTCCAAATGGCAGCCCTTGCCGGTATTGATTTGCACTGCCGGCGCTCCCGCCGCCCGAATCCGTTCGGCATCGTTGGCGGTCTGCTGATCGCCGCCGATCACCGCGACCGGAAATTCAGTGCCCAGCGCCCGCACCGTCTGGCTGAGCAGGGTGGTTTTACCCGATCCCGGGCTGGAGACCAGATTCAAGGCAAATACGCCCCGCGCTGCGAACAAGCGCCGATTTTCCCCGGCGAATCCGGCGTTCTTCGCCAGAATGTCCTGCTCGATGCTGATCAACCGACCAGTCGGGGCGTGGCTATGCGGGTGAGGATGAGAACGATCGTGATGATCGTGGGAATGTTCATGATCGTGGGGACTGGCTTCAGGAGTACCGCAACCGCAAGTGACGCACATGATTATTCAACCTCCAGTTCCTTGATCCGCAGTTCGGTACCGCTCACCAGCCGCCACTGATAACCGCCGCACAGGGGACAAGGATCGAAATGCTGTTGGACTGCAACGGGTTGGGCGCAATCCAGGCAATGGGCGCGGCCCGGCAGGCTGATGATGTCCAGTTCCGCATCAGCCGCCGTAGTGTCCTGACGCACGATCTCGAAGGCAAACCGCAGCGCTTCCAGTTCGACATTAGCCAGTTCGCCGATTTCCAGCCACACCCGCCGCACCCGGCTGAAACCCTGTTGGCGGGCCTGAGTGGTGACGGTGTCGATGATGCCTTCGCAGAGCGAAAATTCGTGCATGGCGGGGATTTGGAGAGAGCAGGTCGAGAAGAAATTTCCCCTCCTTGGACAAGGAGGGGGCGACGAAGTCGCCGGGGTGGTTCGAAAAGCTAAACTGTCAGCATCGCCAGTCCGCTGGCCGCAATCGCCGCGCCGCTGAACCGTACCAGCCGCGCCGCCACACCCTGTTGCGCCGCCAGTCCTGTGCCGATGCCGATCCCATGCAACGCCGATGTTGCCGCCATAAAGCCCAGGCTGTACCACAGGGCGCTGGTTTCGACCGCCATTTCCGCGCCGTGGGCGTAGCCGTGAAAAATGGCAAAGACACCGATCAAGCCGATGCAGCCCGCCAGCGGCAGTCGCGAGCCAAACGCGACCAGTCCACCCAGAATCAGCACCGATCCAGCGATGCCTAGTTCGACATGGGGCAACGAAACGCCCACAAAACCGAGCATTCCGCCGACAGCCATGGTCAACACGAAGGTCAGCGGGGCCAGCCACAGCGCCCGACCACCCAACTGCGCCGCCCACAGCCCAACCGCGACCATCGCCAGCAGATGATCCAGGCCGCTGAAGGGATGGCCTGCGCCAGTGGCGAAATCCATGTGCGGCAATCCACCAGTATGAGCATGAGCGACGCCGCCCATTCCCAGCAGAGCCAAAGCGATGAACCAACGTTTGCCGGTCAGTGTTTGCATACCAAATCTCCCAACAGTCAAAGGGCGAATTAAAACGAGTTTGAAACGATCAGTTCAATCTGAGATATAGCTTAAAAAGCGGCGGATCGCGATCAATACCGGCCCATCGCTTCAAAAAGCGCATTTTTCAGCAAATGCGCGGCAATTGTTCACCGCTCAACCAGTCCACCAGCCGCCGACCGCCAAAAGTCGTTTCCATCTCGACGAAGCCATGATCATCAGCGACGACTTCACCGATGATCGCGGCCTCCCGACCCAGTGGATGATTCCGTAGCGCCGCCAGCGCGGTTTCCGCCAGTTTCGCCGGGCCAATCGCCAACAGTTTGCCTTCGTTGGCAACGTAGAGCGGATCGAGTCCCAAAAACTCGCACAAGGCCCGCACCGGTTCATGCACCGGAATCGCCGCCTCGCGCAGTCGCATTCCCACCCCGGACTGCTGGGCGATTTCATTCAGGGCGCTGCCCAGTCCGCCACGAGTCGGATCGCGCAAACAGTGAATCCCCGGTGCAACCTGAATCAGCGCCGCTACCAGACCATGCAGGGCGGCGGTATCGGACATAATCGGCGACTCGAAGCTGAGATTTTCCCGCTGCGACAGCACCGCCATGCCGTGATCGCCCAGTGCGCCGCTGATCAGAATGGCATCGCCGGGTTTGGCTCGACTGGCGGAAATCTCCACGCCCGGCGGAATCACGCCAATCCCGGTCGTGGTGATAAACACCCCGTCGCCTTTGCCGCGCTCAACCACCTTGGTGTCGCCAGTGACGATAGGAACGCCGGCCTGGCGGGAAGCCTGCGCCATCGAATCGACGATGCGTTTGAGATCAGCCAGCGGAAAGCCTTCTTCGAGAATGAAGGTCGCGGCCAGATACAGCGGCTTAGCGCCGGTCATCGCGACATCGTTAATCGTGCCGTGAACCGACAGACAGCCGATGTCGCCGCCGGGGAAAAACAGCGGGGAAACGACATGACTGTCGGTCGCCATGACCAGTCGCCCGTCACACCCCGGCAGCCGGGCGCCATCATCCTGCGTTCGCAGCCAGTCGTTATCGAACGCGGCCAGGAACAGTTCCTCGATCAACTGCGCCATCGCCCGACCGCCGCCGCCGTGGGTCAGTTCGACGCAACCGTGCTTGAGATCAAGGTGATGCGCGAAACGCTGGGGAATCGGGTTCATGCCGCCGCCTGCCGAAACCGGCCATAGTGGTAATGGGCCGCACACGCGCCCTCGGCGGACACCATGCACGAACCCAGCGGATGATCGGGGGTACACGCCGCGCCGAACACCTTGCAATCCTGCGGGCGCTTGATTCCGCGCAACACTTCGGCGCAGGCGCAGGCTTTGTGATCAGCCGCCTGAATGGGTGGCATGGTAAAGCGGCGCTCGGCGTCCCATTCAGCAAATTCGGGCCGAATCGCCAGGGCGCTGTCGGGCAATTCGCCTAGTCCACGCCATTCAAAACGCGGTCGCAGTTCAAACACTTCGGCCATCAACCGTTGCGCCTTGCGATTACCTTCCGGGGTGACGGCGCGGGTGTATTCGTTCTCGACCTTGGCCGCGCCGGTGTTGATCTGGCGAATCAGCAGCAAAATAGCCTGCAACACATCCAGCGGCTCAAACCCGGCGATCACCAGCGGTTGCCGATAGTCGGCAGCGACGAACTGGTAAGGCTCACTGCCAATGATGGTGCTGACATGGGCCGGGCCGATGCAGCCGTTCAGCAGACTATTAGCTTTTGGATCAGCGCCAGACCCAGGACGGTGATCGGCCAGAATCGCCCGCAACGCCGGCGGGGTCAGGACGTGATTGCAGTACACGCTGAAGTTGTGCAGCCCTTCGCGGCGGGCTTGCAGGATCACGACGGCGGTCGGCGGGGTCGTGGTCTCAAAGCCAATGGCGAAGAACACCACCTGCCGGCCGGGTTGGGCGCGGGCGATGTCCAGCGCATCGCTGATCGAATAGACCATCCGCACCTCCGCGCCTCGGGCCTTGGCCTTGAGCAGGGTATCACCCTGAGCGCCGGGTACCCGCAACAGGTCGCCGTAGCTGCACAGGATCACCCGATCCCGCTCGGCCAGATCAATGGCGGATTGCAGCCGTCCGCTCGGTAACACGCACACCGGACAGCCGGGGCCGTGAATCAGCCGCACCTTGTCCGGCAACAGATCTTCGATGCCATAACGGCAAATGGCGTGAGTATGTCCGCCGCAAAACTCCATCAGGGCGTAAGCGCGGCCCGGTTCAACTTCCTGGCGAATGCGGGCGGCCAGTCCTTGCGCAACCTGACCATCACGAAATTCGTCAATGTATTTCATGACGATAGCTCATGCGGCTTGCGCAGTCAGGGCGGCGTATTCGGTAAATAATTGCAAGGTTTCTGCCGCCTCCTCCGGGTCCAGCCGGCTGAGGGCGTAGCCGACATGGACGATGACGTAATCGCCGATCGTCAATTCATCGAGCAAAGCGGTAGAGATCAGCTTGCGAACGCCGCTCATGTCCACGACGGCATGTTGGTCATCGACAATCTCGATCACTTCAGCGGGGATGGCGAGGCACATGGGGCATAGCCCTCCAGCAGCATGGCGGAAAAAAATCAAGGGGCGGATTAAGCATCCGTCCCTTGGAACTCTTTTCAGCTTAGGACAGATTTACGCGGCCAGATCGATCTGGAGCAAATCTTTGCCATCGGCATCCACCAGATGCACCGCGCAACCGATGCACGGATCGAAGCTGTGGATGGTTCGCAGCAGTTCCAAGGGTTGACCGGCCACCGCCAGGGTATGTCCCACCAGCGCCTGTTCATAAGCGCCAGGCTGACCTTTTGCATCGCGGGGGCTGGCGTTCCAGGTGCTGGGCACTACCGCCTGATAATTTTCAATCAGGCCATTCCTGATCTTGATCCAGTGCGCCAACGCCCCACGCGGCGCTTCAGTGAAACCCGCACCTTGAGCCGCTGCCGGCCAGGTTTTCGGATCCCATTTGAGATCGTTGAAGGTATTGAAATCGCCGGCCTTGATGTGGAGCTTAAACTAGAGAACGCATCGCGCAAACGGGCCACGCCGGCGCGAATCTCTGCGTTATCGCTGATCAGTAAACCGGGACAGGCGGTGATCTCGATGATTTCACCCACCACTTCTTCACTCTCGTTGCAGTACGTCACCCACCAGACCCCGGGATAGCGGGTTTCGTGAATACGGGTCGGCCCCAGCGCGGTAATGGTCGCGGTCACTTCGCCGGTACCCAGCAGGGTTTTCAGCAGCGCGTAATCACGGGGCAGCAAGGGCAATCCCCGCAGATCCAGCGTGTCCGATTGGCCGTGATTCGCCAGCGTTTCAACCTTGGCGGCGATTTCGGCCACCAGCGCCCGCACCATGGCCGGGATTTCAGTTTCATCAACGATCATGGGGAGACTCCTTCGGTAGCCGTGGACTGATTGCGCCAGCTTTCCAGCAGAGTCAGCACCGCTTGACACGCTGCCGGAATAGTGGCAGCAACGGCGGGCGTGGGGGTCTCTCCCAAGTCAAGGGAGTGTGGCTGAATGCCGATCAACGCCCGTTGTGGTGGCAATTTTTCCAGCAACCGCGCCATATCGAGCAGATCGGACAAGCCGACTTCGTGGACGCTGCCGCCGCGCCGCGCAGTTTCTCGTCCATCTCGATGTCGGTGAAGGTTTGCACTCGTCAAAACCGAGTACTTCCTAAAGGATTAGCAGGTTTCTCGTCCATCTCGATGTCGGTGAAGGTTTGCACCGCACCGGGAGGTTAGTGCAGTTGGCAGGCATCGATCACGATGAACCGGGCTGCGGCGGTGATGGGGCCGACCAGCTCAAAGCTCAGGGTGCCGCCATCCATGAGTTCGACGGGAGCAAGCAGGGGATCGCCGGTGGCTTGTAGCATTTCCAGACGGCGCAACACATAAACGCCGATCCCTTCGTCGCTGAGGACCGTGTTGCCTACGCCTAGAATCAGAGTGGTTTTCGGATTCATGGCCCGAAAAATAGAGGATCAGGATAAATTCAACCTGAAAACGAGGGGAGGGGTAACAGAATCAATCTCGGCAGGCATTGCGCCCGCCACAACAGGTTGGTTAGCAGCGAACGGCCTGACGCTCTGCGCCAGACCGCCCGTTTCAGGCAATACGGCTAATGCGCTGCTGCGCCAGCCGCGCCAAAGCCGGTCTGAGCGCGAACATATTGATCCTCAAACGCCGCTTTTTCCTTGACTGCACGGGCGCTGCTATCAGTCACTGAACCTAGCCACGCCATGAAGAACGCCAGCGGCATCGAAAAGATCGCCGGCTGCTCATACGGGAAAATCGGATCCTTATTGCCCAGCACCGTCACCCACACCGCCTTTGACAGCACGACGATCAACACCGCCGACACCAGCCCGGCAATGCTGCCCCAGATCGCGCCCCGGGTGGTCAGGCCTTTCCAGTACATGGAAAGGATCAGCACCGGGAAATTGCAGGACGCAGCAACGCCAAAGGCCAGACCGACCATGAACGCCACGTTCTGCTTTTCAAAGGCAATGCCGAGCAATACGGCCACGACGCCCAGCACCAGCGAGGAACTCTTGGAAACGCGAATTTCCTCAGCCTCAGTGGCCTGACCCCTGCGGATCACGTTAGCGTAGAGGTCATGGGAGATCGCGGACGCGCCGGCTAGCGCCAATCCCGACACCACCGCCAGAATCGTGGCGAAAGCCACCGCAGACAAAAAGCCCAGCATCATGTTGCCGCCAACCGCCTGGGCCAGATGCATTGCGGGCATGTTGTTACCGCCGAGCAACTTGCCGGCCAGATCGCCGCCCTCGAAATACTGCGGGTTGGTGCCGACGATGGTGATTGCCGACAAACCCATCAGCGCCACGACGGTGAAAAAGAATCCGACGCAGAGGGTAGCGACGAATACGCTCTTGCGGGCTTCCTTGGCGTTAGGCACGGTAAAGAAGCGCATCAGGATATGCGGCAAGCCGGCGGTGCCGAACATCAGGCCCAGCGATAGCGAAACCGCAGTGACCGGATCAGACAGAAACGAACCCGGGGCCATCAGCGCCAGACCTTTCTTCGAATTTTCGACCGCCTTTTGCGTCAGCGTCTCGAAGTTAAAGCCAAACTGGTAAAAGGCCAGCAGCATCACCAGGGTGCCGCCGCCCAGCAGCAGGCAGGCCTTGATAATCTGCACCCAGGTGGTCGCGATCATGCCGCCGAAAGTGACGTAGATCACCATCATCACCCCAACGATCACCACTGCGATCCAGTAGTCCAGACCAAACAGCAGCTTGATCAGTTGCCCCGCGCCGACCATCTGCGCAATCAGGTAAAAGATGACCACGGTCAGCGAACCAATCGCCGCAATCGTCCGAACCTGCCGTTGATCTAGCCGGTACGAGGTGATGTCGGCAAAGGTGAACTTGCCCAGATTCCGCAGCCGCTCGGCCATGATGAACATGATGAACGGCCAGCCCACATAGAAGCAGATGCAGTAGATGTAGCCGTCGAAACCCTGGAAATAGGTCATGCTAGTCAGGCCCAGCAGGGTCGCCGCCGACATGTAATCCCCGGCAATCGCCAAACCATTCTGGGTCCCGGTGATGCCGCCGCCGGCGGAATAATAATCGCTGGCCGTCTTGGTGCGCTTGGCTGCCCAGTAGGTAATGCCCAGCGTCGCCATCACGAAGATGAAAAACATCACGATGGCGTGGATGTTGATGGCCTGCTTTTGAACTTGGCCGACATCCGGGGCCGCCATCGCCAACCCCATCCAGCTGATCGCCAGCGCGATAGCGGCAAACTTCAGCATTCCACGAGTCATTCGATAGCCCCCTTGATGATCTCCGAATTGATGTCATCGAACTCGCTGTTGGCGCGGCGGACATAGAGACCGGTCATCAACCAGAACAGCAGAATCATGCCCGCGCCGATCGGCCAGGCGATGGAGGCGGTGCCGCCTGCCCAGATGGGCGTAGCCAGCAGTTTCGGACTAAACGCTACGACCATGATGAAAATGAAGTAGATGCCCAGCACCACAGCGGTCAGCGTCCAGGCAAAACGGCTGCGCTTGGCGATCAGTTCATCGAATTTCGGGTTATTGCGGATCCGCTCGTAGACGGCGGTTGACATAATTTTTTCCTCCGGGATGGATGGTTAAAACGTCTGAATGCGGCAATTCCACATTCACGACTCGGAAAATGTATAAGTGAACGGTAATTTTGTCTATGATTCCGTGTAGTACTTAATACACGCTATCAACCTGCTAGAAGTCACTGATTTGGTTTTTTAAGTGACAAAATTATAAAAACAACACTTCTTTCAACGCCCGGTTTTAACCCGATGAGCGAAAAATTCAAGGCTGGCCTGGCGCTTACCGCGTTTCTAGCGCTGGTGACCGGCCTGCAACTGGCCGTCGGCTATGGGTTTTATCTCGCACTGGAGCCGGATGGCCGCCAGAATTTTGCCGCGATGCTGGCCGGGCAACGGGAATTGTTGCTGGAGCTGGGGCTGCTGGAGCTGGGGCTGTTCGGGATCGCCTTTGCCTTTGCCTACCAGGTTTACGTCAAGGGATCGCTGAAGATCGCCGAAGGCGTCCACATCATTCTCAACGCCAACCCCGGCCATCGGCTGGAATCCGCCGGCCCCTCCGCGCTCCGGCAGGCGGCGCAGGCGGTCAACGCCCTGGCCGATCATAGCGAAACGCTGATCCGCGATCGGGAGGCCCGGATCGCCGAGGCGAAATGCTCGGTCGAGGAGGAAAAAAACCGGTTGGCGGCGCTGATGTCCGAGCTGTCCCAAGGGGTGCTGGTCTGCAATCTCGATGGCCGCATCCTGCTGTACAACGAGCGCGCCCGGCAGGTCCTTTGCGCTTCGGCCGCTAGTGTGCAATGCGGTTGCTCTGCGCCGCTGATTGGTCTAGGGCGCTCGATTTTTGCCTTTGTCGATCGTAGCCTGCTCGCCCATGCGTTGGAGAGCATCCAGGCGCGGCTGGAGAAAAGCGAAGCCGATCCGAATGCCCAGTTCGTGATTACCACCCGGACCGGCCAGTTTGTCCGGGTCAACATGGCGCCGGTTCTGACCGCTGCGCCGCCCCTGCCCCACCCCAGCGAGTCCAGCCCGCACGCCAAGCCATCGATCACCAGCGGTTTCGTGATGACGGTGGAGGACATCACCCGCAGCTTCGAACTCGACGCCACCCGCGACATGTTGCTGCAATCATTTACCGAGGGCAGTCGGGCATCGCTGGCTGGCATCCGCGCCGCAGTCGAGATGCTGGCTTACTACCCCGACTGCGAGCCAGCCGATCGCCACCGCTTCATTCAGGTCATCAGCGAGGAGGTCGGCAACCTGAGCGGCAAGCTGCACCAGTTGACCGCCGATCACGTCGACTCACTCAAGACCCGCTGGCCCTTGGAGGAAATGCCGGGCGCCGATTTGATCGAAGCGGCGCGGCGCCGGATCGAAACCCAGCCCGGACTGGCGGTAGCATCAGCAGAGTTCGATGGGTCGGTTTGGGTCAAGGTCGACAGTTACACCATGATCCAGGCGCTGAGCTATCTGGCCAACCGATTGAAGGAAGAATGGGGTGTGGGCGAGTTGCAGATCCGTCTGTCGCGGCACGCCCGAATTGTCCAGCTCGATCTGATCTGGACGGGGTCGGCGCTGTCGCAGGATATTCTGCGCCAGTGGGAACAGGATAGCCTGCGCGCGGGTGGCGAAGACAACCCGCTAACCCTTTACGATGTCCTTGAACGGCACGGCGCGGAGATGGTGTACCTGATGGACAAGGAGCGGAATCGCTCCCTGTTCCGATTGCTGCTGCCGTTGGCTGCGCCGCTGCGTCCGCTGCCGGGAGCGCCGATCCGCTATGGCGAAAGCCGTCCGGAATTTTACGATTTTGACCTGTTCCATCGCGCCGGCCAGACTCCGGAACTCGACCAGGCCTTGTTGACCGACCTGAGTTATACCGTGTTCGATACCGAAACTACCGGTCTTGATCCGTCTGCGGGCGATGAAATCATCGCGATTGGCGCGGCGCGGATCGTCAACAACCGGTTGCTTCACTATGAAACCTATGAACAACTGATCGACCCGAAGCGGCCCATTGCCGGAGCAGCGCAGCTCATTCACGGCATTTCCAACGAGATGCTGCGCGGTCAGCCGACCATTGACGAAGCGCTGCCGCAGTTTCACGAGTATTGCGCCGACCCGGTGCTGGTCGGCCATAACGCCGCCTTCGATCTGCGGTTTCTGCAACTGAAGGAAGTCAGCGCCGGCGTTCGTTTTACCCAGCCGGTGCTGGATACGTTGTTGCTGTCGCAAGTTCTGCATCCCCGCCAGGAATCCCACGCCCTGGAAGCCATTGCCGAGCGGCTGGGCGTGGCGGTGGTCGCCCGTCATACCGCCCTGGGCGATGCGTTGGCGACCGGCGAGGTCTTTCTGCGGATGATTCCCCTGCTGGCCGTTCACGGCATTCGCACCTTGGGCGAAGCGCGTGAAGCGACCGAGAAGATTTTCGCTGGCGAATACTGAGCAGGGCTTGCCTGCCTTATTCTAGGGCGATGCTTTACCCGTCAGATAGGCGGCGGGTGTGCGTCGGAGCGCTTCGATCCTCTTGTCCAATAAGGTCATACCGGTTCCCTAGCGATGGCGTCCAATTCATCGATGAGATCAGCGCGCCGGAAGGTGGCGGACAGCCTTTGCAATGAAGTCCTTTGCGAACCATACAGGCGTTGTAACGCTTTGCCGACTTCCATGATCGCCCGCTTCAAGTACGCTTCGCCCTGACCTTCGATTCGTTGCCGGGCGTCAGGCAGGTTGCCGTGATCCAGTTGTTCGACGGATTTCAACCCCATGTCGGTCAGCAGGCGTCGGCCCATTTGCATGGCTAGAAAACACGAGGCGTAAGGGATGAAGTCAGGAGCGTCAGGGCCGGGGCGCTTGCGCTTGTTTTCGGCGATCCGGTAGATCAGCGTCGCCACGATGACCTGCGCACCATTCAAGGTCGGCGTAAAGATTTTGTCGTACAGCTTGCCGAAGTGTTCCCGAGCGAGAAATTTTGCCTGGTGGGGCCGTCGCCGCCAGACCGACAGCACCGCTTCAGCGGCAGTGCCACTGGTGATCTCTTCCGGTTTGCTGGCGGTCTCGGCGCGTTTCGGACGATAGCTGAAGCCCAGTTCTTTGATCGCCAGGGTCAAGCGATTCTGGCGCTCGTCGTTAGCACGTAGGTCACGCAAATCAACCGGGTTCTGGTTGTTGGTGGCATAGGTGATATTCCTGATGAAATCTTCCCGATCCGCCGGCAATTGGTACAGTCGAACCATGACAAACGCCTGATCGAGATGAGCGCCGACGATGGGCAACTCATGCCGCAAGGTGCGAAAAATAGTCATGCAGGTTTGCCCGCCATTGATGATCTGCAAGTTCTCAACTCGAACTTGGTAGTCGCCGCTTTGTAGGGCGTTGTAATCGAATTTGGCGCAGGTCAGAGTGACGCCGTTATTGTAGAAGTAGAAATTTGGTTGCTCCTGGGGTTGACTGAGTGTGGCGCGGATGGCCTCATTGACTCGATTACCCTGTAAGCCGAGATAGCGGCGGATATTTCGCTCCAGTAGCCGTTCCCCATGGCGCTCCATCAGCGCCGCAATTTCCTCCACGGATATTTTGCCGATTAATACCCGGCTGTAATTGAAGTCTTCCACGACGGCTTTGCCCGATAAGCGCAGGGTATCCGTGACGATTTTTGGAGCCTGCATAATCCCGACCAGGCCATCGTGGTTCAAGTATTCCCACGCCACCTGGCTACCAAAATTTGCTCGATTAATATGCGCCTGACCTTCGCTTTTCCATTTCAAACCGTTATTGCACAGTACCGCCCGGATTCGGGGGAGCAAGCCTTCGCGGATCCGTGAGCGCACGTCTTCTATTTTGGGACGCAATGCCGGATTCAGAGTCACCTCGGCGTTGGGGTCGAATAGATAGCGAATGGCGTTGACCAGTGACTTGATTCCGGTTTCCGGGAAATTGCTATTGCCGGACAGGTCGCGGTTATATTTAGCCTGGAACAGGGTCACAGTGAATTCGCCGTCCTGTTCATCGGCAATATGCAATGCGTCAACGCCAAAATCCTGACCGCCTTCGGTGAGCGTATCCAAAACCTCTTCGGTTTCGAGATCGAGCAGTTTTTTCACGCACCAGAAGACAAAAGCCAGCGACTTGAGCCGACCCGCGTCGGTGATATTGAATCGGGTTGCTGCTTCGGCGCGGATTTCTTCGACGATCTGGTTGGAGCGCTGGTCAATAATCGCCGCGTTGATATTCATACCAGGTACTCCTCGTTCAAAAGTCTTTCAGATCTGAAATTGTCACCTTTGTGCCCTGGATTAAATCTTGATCGGCGTCACGATCATCTGGATTTCCCGCAGATGCAGGCGGCGCTGCATGGCGATGGCGGTGTGATTGTGCAGCCACGAGATCAGCCAGCTTTCGTTATCAAAAATCAGCTTGCTACCCAGGCACACGCTGTTGGGATAATCCTCCGTGACTTGCGTCGCCAGTTTTTCCAGTTCCGTCTCGACGTCGGTGCCATAAGCCGCGTAAGAAGTCGCCGCCCAGCCTTCACTGTGGCAATAGTTGACGTAGTAGCGCAGCGAATTTTCGATCTGGTATTGCAGCGACCGCAACGCACCCTTGCCGCCATAGCTCTCGGCATCGACTTCGCCGACGCTGATAAAGATGAAGTTCTTGAAATGACCAGGGAACAGTTCATTCAGCCATTTCAGCGCGTACATCCCCAAGCCGCGATTTTTGCCCACCAGAAAAATGGCGGTCGGCTGATCGGAATCCAGCGGCGGTTCCGGCAAATCCTCTTCCCAGTGCGGGCGCGGCGCATAGAGCGCATCCACCGTGCGCAACTGCTGGCGGACCCGCTCGTAATGGCGCCGAATCAGTGCGCACAGCCCAATGATCAGGCCGGTGATCAGGATGGTGAGCCAGCCGCCCTCGGCGAACTTTTCCACCACGGTCACGATCAGGATGCCGCCGGTCACTGTGAAGCCCAGCAACGCCAGCGCCAGTCGTGATTTCCAGCCATCCACGTCATAGCGACTATGCCACCAGTGCCGGCACAGACCCAGCAGCGACAGGGAAAAGGTGATGAAGACGTTGATGCTATAGAGGACGACCAGCACCGACACATCGCCCCGGGTCCAGGCCAGAATAGCGAACGCCCCCAGTCCCATCAGAAAGATGCCATTCTGGGTGACCAGCCGCCCGGACAGGTTGCGAAACTGGCGGGGAATCCAGGAATCGACCGCCATGTTAGCCAGTACGGTCGGCCCGCCGAGGAAGCCGGTGTTGGCGGCGACGAACAGCAGCCCAGCCTCCAGCAGCAGCACGATCGCCAGCAGAGCATGACTGAGGAACGGATCCAATTGCCAACTGCCGATGATAGCCCCGAAGGTGACGGCATTCAGGGTCTGGTGAGCGACCGGCTGGGCGTTCCAGAGCAGGTACAGCAGAATGACGCCGCCAGCAGTGAAACTTAGCGAGCTGGCCATGTACAGCATGGTGTAGCGCCCGGTTTTAACCCGCGGCTCGCTCAGCATGTTGACGTTGTTCGAGACCGCCTCCAGGCCGGTGTAGGTGCCGCCGCCCAGCGAATAGGCGCGCAGGAACAGCGCGGCGGCGAAGACCCAGCCCATCTGTCCGGTGAGCTGCTGGGTCTCATTAATGGTGTCCGGGATCAGACGTGGCAGACCTTCGGCATGGGCGATCACCCCGTAAATGATCAGGAAGGCGTGGGTCAGGAAGAAGCCCAGAAAAATGGGTAGCAACAGCTTGATGGATTCCTTCATGCCGCGCAGGTTGAGCATGATCAGGAGAATGATCAGCGCGATCTGGACCGATAATTTGTAGGATTGGGCGCTGGGTGGCAACAAACTGAACAGGGCGTCGCCGCTGGCGGCGATGGAAATGGCGATGGTCAGGATATAGTCGACCAGCAGCGCTGATCCGGAGACCAGACCGGCGCGGGGACCGAGTAGTTGGGTAGCCACTTTGTAACCGCCGCCGCCGGAAGGGAATAACTCGATCACCTGGTTGTAGGCCAGGGCGATGATGAACACGGTCAGGAAGGTGGCAGCAGCGAGGTAGAGGCCAAAATGGGTGTACTGGCCCAGTGCCAGAAACGCTTCTTCCGGGCCGTAGCAGGCCGAGGACAGACCGTCAGCGCCCAGACCGATCCAGGCCAGAAAGGCCACCAGCGCGATGTGCTGGCGGGTATCAGCATGAAGAGGGTCGTGCGGCTTGCCAATCACCGCCTCCCTGACTTTTGCAACAAACGGCATGGCGGATTCTCATCGATTTCCAGGTTGCACTCGATCACTATACTCCACTGGCTAACTTGTTGCGTTGCGGCAAAAAACGGGCGGAGTTTGCCATCAGCAACTCCATGATGGCGGAACCTTGGCGAGTTATCCACAAAAACTGTGGATAACTCCGCACCAAGTCGTTACCGCTGAGGACGGAGAGCCAAGAAAAATACGGACTTGATAACCGCAAGCCGAACTGAGCAAAAAACCATCGTTACGGATCAATTGCGGTGTGGAACGGGCATCCTGCCGGCGCCAAGTCTGGTTTGAGATCAAGGCGAACGTCATGCAACTTAATGATTTAAATTGAACTATGGTCACAATGGACAACAACCATCCGGTCGGCATCTTTGATTCCGGGGTAGGCGGGCTGTCGGTGCTGCGGCGGATCCGCTCCGATCTGCCGCACGAGGCCTTGCTGTATGTGGCCGACTCGGGCCATGCCCCCTACGGCAATCAGCCGGCCGCATTCATCCTGGAGCGCTCGGTCGCCATCACTGAATTTCTGCTGGAGCGCGGCGCGAAAGCGGTCGTGGTGGCCTGCAACACCGCAACGGCGGCAGCCATTGCCCAGTTACGTCAGCAGTTCACCGTTCCGATTATTGGCATCGAGCCGGCCATCAAGCCCGCAGTCGCCATGACTCGATCCGGGGTGGTCGGCATTCTGGCGACCGGTCATACCGTGCGCAGCGCCAAATTCGCCGATCTGCTGGACCGGCATGGCCGACAGGCGCGGGTGTTGGCGCAACCCTGTCCGGGGCTGGCGGATTGCGTCGAGCAGGGCGACTTGAGCGGTCCTCGCCCGCACGCCCTGCTCGAGCGCTATCTGGGGCCGTTGCTGGCTGAAGATGCTGATACGCTGGTGCTAGGCTGCACCCATTATCCGTTCCTGACTCCGCTGATTGAGCGGCTGGTCGGCCCTGATGTCGCTATTCTTGATCCAAGCGCCGCCGTGGCCCGACAATTGCGTCATCGACTGGAGGCCTTGGAATTGCTGGCGGATCGCAGCGGGCCGGGCGCTGAAGAGTATTTCACCAGTGGCTCGCTAGAGTCGACCGCCCAGGTGATGAGCCGGCTGCTGGGCTATTCCATTGTGCTTGACGCTCTATCCGACCCACCGCTGGGTCTTGAAATTTCTCACCAGGATCCATCTGCTGCTGATCGACGCGGTCCGCTAGATCATTTTGAATCCTGAGGCGATTTCCTATAAAGAGTTACCTTTTCTACTCAAGAGTATCCATCACCATGCAAAACCTCTCTCCCGCCGGTCAGCAGGTCATCAATAACCTGGCGCAACGCTACGATTTCAGTCCGGCGGCGGTCGCCAGCCTGCTGGAAGCCGTGATCCACGGTCAAGGCAGCATGGCGCAGTTCAATCATCCTGAATTGGGCGGTTCCGGCCAATGGATGGCGGGCGGAATGATCATGCTCTCGGATATGTTCAATTACACACTGAAAAACCGGGTTGACGGATTATGTAGCGAACTGGCTGCTCTGGTGAACAACCAGCCTGATCTGATCCGCAGCGGCAGCTTTCAGGCGCAGAGTCAAAGCGGCGGTTATGAACAGCGGCAAGATAGCTACAGCAACTCGCAAACGCAGAATGGAGCCGGGTCGGTCGGGTCGGTCAGCCTGTTCATCGCACCGGTCGGCGGTTCATCGGGCGACTGGTGGGGGGCGGATTTGCGCTGGCCGACCAGCACCGGCGCCCAAAACGACGTGCGTTATGCCTATTTCGCGCAAGCCCGACGGCTGGCGATTGAAATCAACGGCCAAGTCACGATCTACGATACGCTGGATCATCAGATCGGCGGATTCTCACAACAGCAGGGCTATGGCGGATCGCTCACCTTTTCCAGTCAATATGGACTGGTGGAAGTCAGCCGGCTGCCGGTGCTGTCGGTCGATGGTCAGACGCCATGGACTTCCGCACCGACCGAGACAAGCCCCGCACCGCTGCCGTCAATTCTCGCAGGCGAACCGCTTCGTAGCGATGAAAATGACGTATTCGCCCTGATTGAACGACTGGCTGATCTACACGCCAAAGCCATTCTCAGCTCTGAAGAGTTTGCCGCCAAAAAGGCGGAATTACTGAGCCGGATTTAAGCCACGCCGATACCGGCTCAAGAGTTGGTCTTCAATCACCATGACCCGGATTTTTTCATCATCGCCGCCCGCTCAGAATTGCGCCTGATAGGTGTTCTTTGCTCAAAGCACTGTGAATTTTCTCCACAACGGATTGGGTATACTGCTCAGTCGGCGTCAGTGGTTAAGCATGACGGGCGTGATACCGTTCCAGGAAACGCCCAAAGCGCTCGATAGCATCGGTCAAATCATCTTCGTGGGGCAGAAACACAATCCGCAGGTGATCGGGGTGCGGCCAGTTGAAACCACTGCCTTGCACCAGCAGTACTTTCTCTTCCAGCAGTAGATCGAGAACGAATTGCTGGTCGTCGGCGATCGGGTAACGATGCAGATCGAGCCGGGGAAAAAGATAGAGCGCAGCTTTGGGCTTAACGCAACTGACGCCAGGCAGCGCGTTCAGCAACTCGAACGCTACATCGCGCTGTTTGCCCAGCCGACCGGTAGGCAGCACCAGATCATCGATGCTTTGGTAGCCGCCTAAAGCGGTCTGGATCGCGTACTGGGCCGGCACATTGGCGCACAGTCGCATCGAGGAGAGGATGGTCAGGCCCTCGATATAGTCCCGGGCGTGGCTCTGCTCGCCGGACACGATCATCCAGCCCGCCCGGTAGCCGCAAGCCCGGTAGTTTTTCGACAGACCATTGAACGTCAGGCACAACACATCCTCGGTCAATGAGGCGATTGAAGTATGCCGGTTCCCGTCGTAAAGCACTTTGTCGTAGATCTCGTCGGCATAAATGATGAGTTGATGCTGCCGGGCGATTTCGACCAGTTCTCGTAGCAGTTCCACCGAATACAGCGCGCCGGTCGGGTTGTTGGGGTTGATGATCACCAGCGCCCGGGTGTTAGGCGTGATCTTGCCGCGCAGGTCGTCCAGATCGGGCAGCCAGTCGGCCTGTTCATCGCAGAGATAATGGCGCGGTATCCCACCGGACAGGCTGACTGCTGCAGTCCATAAGGGATAATCCGGGGCCGGAATCAGCACTTCGTCGCCATTGTTCAACAGAGCTTGCAGCGCCATCACAATCAGTTCAGATACGCCGTTGCCGATATAAATGTCTTCAACCTGAATGCCGCGAATCTGCTTTTGCTGGGTGTAATGCATCACCGCCTTGCGCGCCGCAAACAGCCCTTTGGAGTCGCAATAGCCCGAGGCTTCCGGCAGGTTGCGGATCACGTCCTGCACCAGTTCCTCTGGAGCCAGGAAACCGAATGGGGCCGGGTTGCCGATATTGAGCTTGGTGATGCGTTGTCCTTCGTCTTCCATCTGTTTGGAGCGCGCCAGCACCGGACCACGAATGTCATAACAGACGTTAGCCAGCTTGGCGGATTTCAGCACGGGTTGCATCGGGAGTTTTTCCTCTTCAATGGCGTAATTCGGGCGGGAATTGTACCTAAAAAAACCCCGGCGTCGGGATTCATGTAGCGCTGGTTTGTATTTTGCGGCCTCTGCGGTTTCCAGCGGCGTCTATCTTTTGACAGGGGTCAGCTCACGAAACGGAAATTAAAGCACGCTAAGCCTCACCGGGAGTTCGTAACGGCCTAAACTGCCCCTGCTGGACTTGGTGGCTCTGTGGCCAGATGTAGTCGCCAGTCAGATTGATGTGCTCCCAGCCCAGTGGCGACAGGTGCGACAGCAGT
>JADLEK010000076.1 GCA_020846135.1 Gammaproteobacteria bacterium | reverse complement strand
TGGGCAAGGAAGAAGGCGGGCGGCACACCCCGTTCTTCAAAGGCTACCGACCGCAGTTTTATTTCCGCACCACTGACGTGACGGGTTCGGTCGACTTGCCGGAAGGGGTGGAAATGGTGATGCCGGGTGACAACGTGCGGCTGGTGATCAACCTGATCGCCCCGATTGCGATGGATGACGGCTTACGCTTTGCCATCCGCGAAGGTGGACGGACGGTCGGTGCCGGCGTCGTCGCCAAGATTCTTGAGTGAGCGACATGGCTAGCCAACGGATTCGTATTCGCCTCAAAGCTTTTGATCACCGACTGATTGACCAGTCGGCGAAAGAGATCGTCGAAACAGCCAAGCGCACTGGCGCTCAAGTTCGTGGCCCGATCCCGCTGCCGACCAAAATGGAGCGCTTCACCGTGCTGATTTCGCCGCATGTCAACAAGGATGCCCGCGATCAGTATGAATTACGCACCCACAAGCGCTTGATGGATATTGTGGACCCGACCGATAAAACGGTTGATGCGCTGATGAGGCTCGATCTGGCTGCCGGCGTTGATGTGCAGATCAAGCTGAACTAGCTCCAACCCCGGCCATGAGGGGCTGCCTTCCCCTCCTCCGGCCCGAAAAACAGCTTTAAGAGGTTCCTAAAATGGCAATTGGACTGATCGGCCGCAAGGCTGGTATGACGCGCGTCTTCACCGAAGACGGCGTTTCGATTCCCGTAACGCTGATCGAAGTGGAGCCGAACCGGGTCACCCAGGTCAAAACAGAAGCCAGTGATGGCTACCGCGCCTTGCAGGTCACGGTTGGTCAGCGCCGCGCCAGTCGGGTTACGAAACCAATGGCGGGGCATTTCGCCAAGGCCGGAGTTGAACCTGGTCGTGGGTTGTGGGAATTCCGTCTGGCGGAAGGCGAAGGCGCTGAGATTGACGTCGGTGCCGAACTGAAGGCAGATGTGTTTCAGGTCGGCCAGAAAGTCGATGTGACCGGCACCAGCATCGGCAAAGGCTTTGCCGGCGTGATCAAGCGCTACCATTTCCGCAGTCAGCGCGCTACCCACGGCAACTCACTGTCCCATCGCGCCCCAGGTTCCATCGGCCAAAACCAGAGTCCAGGCCGGGTCTTCAAAGGCAAGAAAATGTGCGGCCACCTCGGCGCAGCGCAGCGCAGCACCCAGAATCTGGAAGTGATCCGGGTTGACGTCGAGCGTAATCTGCTGGCGATCAAAGGGGCTGTGCCGGGTGCTAAAGGCGGTGATGTGATGATTCGACCCGCCGTCAAAGTGCGCCGGTAAGGAGGCGGATATGGAACTGCAAGTTAAAAATATCAGCGGCGCGGTGACCGGTCAGCTCACTGTGGCTGATGAAATTTTCGCCCGCCCATTCAATGAACCGCTGGTGCATCAAATCGTCGTGGCCTATCAGGCTGGCGGTCGCGCCGGTACCCGCGCCCAAAAGACTCGCGCTGAAGTGCGCGGCGGCGGGGCCAAGCCGTGGCGACAGAAAGGTACGGGCCGCGCCCGCGCCGGTAGCAGTCGTGGCCCGATCTGGCGGGGTGGTGGCGTGACCTTCGCGGCTAAGCCTCAGGATCACTCGCAGAAAGTGAATAAAAAGATGTATCGGGCCGCCATCCGCTCGATTTTTTCCGAGTTGCTGCGCCAGGATCGGTTGCTGGTGGTAGAGGCGCTCGAACTGCCGGAAATCAAGACCAAACAGATGATCGCTCAACTGACGGCGCTCGGTCTGGCCGGTCAACGCCAGGTTTTGCTGGTGAGCGAAGAGATTGAACTTAATCTGTATCTGTCGGCCCGCAATCTGGGTCATGTGGCCTTGAGCGACGTGTCTGCTCTGGACCCGGTGAGTTTGGTTGGCGCGGATACGGTGGTGATAACGGCAGGCGCCCTACAGCGCGTCGGGGAGTGGCTGGCGTGAACGAAGAACGGTTGCTGAAAATCCTGCTGGCTCCACACGTTTCCGAAAAAGCGACCCGGGTCGCGGAGCGGCATAATCAGATCGTGTTCAAGGTCGCCCGTGATGCCGCTAAGCCTGAAATCAAGGATGCGGTTGAGTTGTTGTTCAAGGTCAAGGTCAAGGGCGTCACTGTGGTTAACGTCAAGGGCAAGCGCAAGCGGTTCGGGGCGATCCAGGGCCGGCGTTCGGACTGGAAGAAAGCCTATGTTTCGCTGGAAACCGGTCATGAGATTGATTTCATGGTTGCCGAGTGAGCCGGCGTTGACAACCCCGAACCCCAGGATAAGGTAAATTTCCATGTCCATCGTCAAGACCAAACCTACATCACCCGGTCGGCGGTTCGTCGTCAAGGTCGTCAGCCCGGAACTGCACAAGGGTCGCCCCTACGCACCGCTGATCGAAAAACAGACCCGCACGGGTGGCCGTAACAATATGGGCCGGATTACCACCCGGCATCAGGGCGGCGGTCACAAGCAGCATTACCGGATGGTCGATTTCAAACGCGACAAGGACAATATTCCCGCCACGGTTGAACGTCTGGAATATGATCCAAACCGCAGCGCCCATATCGCCCTGCTTCTGTACGCCGATGGCGAACGTCGCTACATTATCGCCCCGCGCGGCGTCGGTGCCGGCGCTAGCCTGATGTCCGGGCCGGCTGCACCGATCAAGCCCGGTAATGCGTTGCCACTGCGGAACGCGCCGATCGGCAGTCAGTTGCATTGCATTGAGCTGCGACCTGGCAAAGGCGCGCAACTGGCTCGTAGCGCCGGTGTTTCGGCGCAATTGATCGCTCGGGATGGCAACTACGCGACCTTGCGGCTGCGTTCTGGCGAAATCCGCAAGGTTCACGCCGATTGCAAGGCTACCATTGGCGAAGTGGGCAATGAAGAACACAACCTGCGCTCACTCGGTAAGGCCGGGGCCAAGCGCTGGCGTGGGGTTCGTCCGACCGTGCGTGGCGTCGCCATGAATCCGGTCGATCACCCACACGGCGGCGGTGAAGGCCGTACCTCCGGTGGGCGTCATCCGGTCTCGCCATGGGGAACGCCGACCAAGGGCTACAAGACTCGTTCGAACAAGCGCACTGATAAATTGATCGTGCGTCGGCGCAACAAGAAATAAGGCTGAACCCGGAGGACACCCAAGGTGCCACGTTCGATTAAAAAAGGCCCGTTCGTCGATCTTCACCTGATTAAGAAGGTGGAGCAGGCGATAGCCACCCACGCCAAGCGCCCGATCAAGACGTGGTCGCGACGGTCAATGATTCTGCCCGAGATGATTGGATTGACCATCGCGGTCCACAATGGTCGCCAGCATGTGCCGATTTTGGTGACTGAGAACATGATTGGCCACAAACTGGGCGAGTTCGCCGCAACCCGCACTTATCGCGGTCATGCGGCGGACAAGAAGTCCAAATAGGGAAACGATCCGATGCAAGCCGTTGCTATTTTGAAACATGCCCGCATCTCGCCGCAAAAAGCCCGGTTGGTGGCCGATCAGGTCCGTAATTTGCCGATTGAACGGGCCTTGCAGATTCTGACCTTCAGCGACAAAAAAGCCGCTCCGATGATCAAGAAGGTGCTGGAATCGGCCATCGCTAATGCTGAACACAATGAAGGCGCGGATATTGACGAGTTGAAGGTCGCCGCCATTTGCGTCGATTGCGGCCCGCTGCTGAAGCGAATGCACGCTCGAGCCAAGGGTCGTGGCAACCGGATCGTCAAACGCACCAGCCATATCACTGTGACCGTCGCTGAGTAACAGGAGCGAGAAAACGACATGGGTCAGAAAGTCAATCCCACCGGAATCCGGCTCGGCATTTCCGCCGACTGGACGTCCAAGTGGTACGCCAGCAGCAAGAATTTTCCTGATTTGCTGGAAACCGATCTGAAAGTACGGCAGTTTCTAAAGAAGAAGTTATCGACGGCCTCGGTGAGCCGAATCCAGATCGAGCGGCCAGCGCGGCTGGCCCGCGTCACCATTCACACCGCCCGGCCCGGGGTCGTGATTGGCAAGAAAGGCGAAGATATTGAGGCGTTGCGGAAGGCCATCGCCAAGATGATGGGGCTGGAGATGAAGGATCTCCAGATCAACATTGAGGAAATCCGCAAGCCGGAACTGGATGCGCAACTGGTCGCTGAGGGTGTCGCCCAGCAGCTGGAGCGGCGGATCATGTTTCGCCGGGCAATGAAACGCTCGGTCGCCAATGCTATGCGGCTCGGGGCGCTGGGGATCAAGATTCAGGTGGCCGGACGCTTGAACGGCGCCGAGATTGCTCGCAGCGAGTGGACCCGGGAAGGACGGGTGCCGCTGCACACCCTCCGAGCCAATATTGACTACGGTTTGGCCGAAGCCCGCACTACTTATGGCGTGATCGGGGTCAAGGTCTGGATTTTCAAGGGCGAGGTGTTCGGCTTTGATCGGCCTGCCGAGGCTAAACCGGATAAACCGGCCGATCGCCGGGATCGGGAACGCGATCGGGATCGGGAATGAGCGCGAAACGCCACTTGGTCGGGTTCGCCTGCTGCCAGATGAGATAGAATATGTTACAGCCGAAAAGAACCAAATTTCGCAAACAGCGCAAAGGGCGCAACCAGGGCGTAGCAACTAGCGGCGCTTCAGTCAGCTTCGGTGAGTACGGGCTAAAATGCACCACCCGTGGGATGCTGACTGCCCGCCAGATCGAAGCGGCGCGTCGCGCGATCAACCGCTATATCAAGCGCGGCGGCAAGGTCTGGATCCGCATTTTTCCAGACAAGCCCATTACCAAAAAGCCCCTTGAAGTCCGGATGGGCAGTGGTAAGGGCAGTGTCGAGTACTGGGTCGCACCGGTCCGTCCGGGCCGGGTGCTGTATGAAGTGGAAGGCGTGTCCGAGGAGGTCGCCCGTGAGGCTTTTCGGCTGGCGGCGGCCAAGCTGCCGGTGCAGACGATCTTTGTGACCCGGATGGTAATGTGATGAATGCAAGCGAACTGCGGCAAAAAAGCGTGGACGATTTGAAACAGGAATTGCTGGCGCTGTTGCGCGAGCAGTTTAATCTGCGGATGCAGAAAGCGACTGGCCAGGCGACCAAGCCCCACCTGTTTCGGCAGGTGCGGCGTAATGTCGCCCGGGTCAAGATGGTGATGAGCGAAAAAGCGAGCCAGGCATGACCACGGAAACCCAGGCGGAGCGCACCCTGACCGGGCGCGTCACCAGTAACAAAATGGACAAGACCATCACCGTCGCTATCGAACGGCTGGTCAAGCACACGGTTTACGGCAAGTACATTCGCCGGACGACCAAGCTGCACGCCCACGATGAAAGTAATGAGTGCCGCGAGGGCGATCTGGTCACCATCAAGCAATGCCGGCCTCTGTCCAAGACCAAGGCCTGGATGCTGGTCAGCGTGGTTGATCGGGCGCAATAGCCGCGCCCCGGCGGGCGTTTTCCCTAATTCGTAGACGGAATGTAAAACCATGATTCAGATGCAAACGATGTTGGAAGTCGCCGATAACAGCGGCGCCCGCCGGCTGATGTGCATCAAGGTGCTGGGCGGCTCCCATCGCCGCTATGCGCAGATCGGCGACATTATCAAGGTCAGCGTCAAGGACGCCATCCCGCGCGGCAAGGTCAATAAGGGCGAGGTTTACAACGCTGTAGTGGTGCGGACCCGTAAGGGCGTCCGCCGCCCCGACGGCTCACTGATCCGCTTTGACGGCAACGCGGCGGTGCTGCTCAACAACAAGCTGGAGCCGATTGGCACCCGGATCTTTGGGCCGGTCACCCGCGAGCTACGTAGCGAACGGTTCATGAAAATCATATCCCTGGCCCCGGAAGTGCTGTAAGGCGGGAGGAAACTGGCAATGCGTAAAATACGAAAAGGTGATGAAGTCATCGTCATCGCCGGCAAAGACAAGAGCCGGCGGGGCAAGGTGATGCGGGTGGTCGAGGAGGGGCAGCGGTTGATTGTCGGTGGCGTCAACTTGGTCAAACGTCATACCAAGCCTAATCCTACTAAGGGGGTCTCAGGCGGCATCGTTGAGCGGGAGGCGACCATTCATGTGTCCAACGTGATGTTGTTCAACCCGATCACCAAAAAGGGCGACCGGACCGGGATTCGGGTGTTGGAAGATGGCCGCAAAGTGCGCTACTTCAAGTCCAATAACGAAGTCGTGGACGTCTGAGGAAAAGTCATGGCCCGACTACAACAGTTTTATCGTGAAACGGTAGCGCCCAAGCTGCGCGAGCAGTTCCAGTACGGCAACGTTATGGAGGTGCCGCGCATCACCAAGATCACTCTGAACATGGGAGTGGGTGAAGCGGTAGCTGACAAGAAAATCATGGATCACGCGGTCAGCAACCTGACCCAGATCGCGGGTCAGAAGCCGATCGTGACCCTGTCGCGCAAATCCATCGCCGGCTTCAAAATTCGCGAGGGTTGGCCGATCGGCTGCAAAGTGACGCTGCGTCGCGACCGGATGTACGAATTTATGGATCGGTTGGTCAATATCGCTATTCCGCGCATCCGCGACTTTCGCGGCTTCAGCGCCAAGGCTTTTGACGGGCGTGGCAATTACAGCTTGGGTGTGCGGGAACAGATCATTTTTCCGGAAATCGACTACGACAAGATCGACGCCATTCGTGGCCTCGACATCACTATCACCACGACGGCGCGAACCGATGAAGAAGGCCGCGCCCTGCTGGCCGCATTCAATTTCCCGTTCCGGAACTGAGGATTCAGTCTGTGGCAAAACTGAGCATGATTAACCGCGAGATTAAGCGGGCGCGTATTGTCAAGCAGTATGCCGTGAAGCGAGCCGAGTTGAAGGAAACCATCCGCGATCCGGCCAATAGTGATGAGCAACGACGGGAAGCGCAGCAAAAATTGCAGGCGCAGCCTCGCGATGCCAGTCCGAGCCGGCTGCATAACCGATGCCGGCTGACTGGACGGTCGCACGGTTTCTATCGCAAGTTCGGCCTGGGCCGGAACAAGCTGCGGGAAGCCACCATGCGCGGCGATGTGCCGGGCTTGCGCAAAGCCAGTTGGTAAGCCAGTAAACCAAGCTACTTCCACCACCACCAGTTTTTAAGTTCATGGGGTTATTCCGCCGCCAAGCGGTAACCCCACAACTGACCCTGTGGAGTTATTTGCAGAATGAGTATGAGCGATCCCATTGCGGACATGTTGACCCGCATCCGTAACGCCCAGACTGCCGCCAAAACCCAGGTGACGATGCCGGCTTCCAAAGTGAAGGCCGCTATTGCCCAGGTGTTGCGCGACGAGGGCTATATTGCCGACTTTGCGGTTGCGCCTACCGACCCGGGTAAGTCGGAACTGACGGTCGTCCTCAAGTATTTCGAGGGCCGGCGGGTCATCGACCGGATTGACCGGGTCAGCAAGCCAGGCCGGCGGGTATTTTGCGGCAAGGACGATCTGCCCAAGGTGATGAATGGTCTAGGGGTGGCGATCATTTCGACGTCCCGGGGTCTGATGAGCGACCGCGCCGCTCGCGCCGCGGGTCATGGTGGCGAAGTGCTGTGCTTCGTGGCCTAAAGGAGCAACTGCAATGGCAAGCCTCATCAAGGAAAAGAAAATTCGTACCTCGCGGGTCGGCAAGAAACCGATCCCGGTGCCATCCGGCGTCGATGTGACCATTATGGATCAGCAGGTTGCGCTCAAGGGCAAGAATGGCGCAGCCGAACTGCTGGTGCATCCGTGGGTCGCAGTCGAACGCGATGGCGACGAACTGAAAGTCAGCCCTCGGGTTCTCACTAACGAAGCCAAGTATCGGGCGATGACCGGCACTATGCGGGCCTTGCTTAACAACATGATGATTGGCGTGACCGAAGGGTTTCAACGCAAGTTGCAACTGGTTGGGGTTGGTTACAAGGCTCAGGCGCAGGGCAGCGTGTTGAATCTGACCCTCGGTTTCTCCCATCCGGTCGAGTTCAAGATCCCCGACGGCATCGCTATTCAAACGCCGACGGCGACCGAAATCATGATCCGGGGTGTAGACAAGCAACAGGTTGGCGAAGTCGCCGCCCAAATTCGCGCCTATCGGCCGCCGGAACCCTATAAGGGTAAGGGTGTGCGTTATGCGGGTGAGACCATCGTCCTGAAAGAAGCCAAGAAGAAGTAGAGACTGATCTATGGACAAGAAAGCAGCCGACAAGAAAACCGCCCGCTTGCGGCGCGGGTTGCGGACCCGCTACAAGATTCGGGAGCTGGGCGTGTGCCGCCTGTGTATTCATCGCACCCCCCGGCATATCTACGCTCAGATCATCATTCCGGCAGAGACCGGCGATCGGACTCTGGCCGCCGCTTCTACCCTGGAGCCGGCCCTGCGCCAGGCGCTCAAAAGCACTGGCGATGTCGCCGCAGCTAAGGTGGTAGGTCAGGCGATTGCCGAGAAGGCCAAGGCAGCCGGGATTACCCAGGTGGCTTTTGATCGTTCCGGCTTCAAGTACCACGGCCGGGTCAAGGCCCTGGCTGAAGCCGCCCGCGAACATGGTTTGCAGTTTTAAGGAGCAGATATGGCGACGAACGTGGAAAGTTCTCAGAACAGCGACGGTTTGCAGGAAAAACTGATCACCGTCAATCGGGTAGCCAAGGTGGTCAAGGGCGGGCGGCAGTTTGGCTTTACAGCGCTGACGGTGGTTGGCGATGGCAATGGCCGGGTTGGACTCGGTTATGGCAAGGCCCGCGAAGTGCCGATGGCGATTCAGAAGGCGATGGATAAGGCCCGCAAAAATATGAGCAAGGTCCCGCTGAACGGCGTCACCCTGCAATACCCGGTGACCGCCCGGCATGGAGCGGCCCAGGTGTTCATGCAGCCGGCATCGGAGGGTACCGGCATCATTGCCGGCGGCGCGATGCGGGCGGTGTTTGACGTGGTCGGGGTCAAGGATGTGCTGGCCAAGTGCATCGGCTCGCGTAATCCCATTAACGTGGTGCGGGCGACTATTCACGGCCTGAGTACGATGAAGTCGCCTGACTATCAGGCGGCCAAGCGTGGCAAAAGCGTGGACGAGATTCGGAGCTAAGACCCATGGCCGACAATAAGTTGAAAGTGACGCTGGTTAAAAGCGCACATGGCCGGCTGGCTAACCACCGGGCTTGTGTGCGCGGGCTGGGGTTACGGCGGACCCACAGTACTGCGGTCGTCATCGACACCCCGGAAAATCGAGGCATGATCCGCAAGGTGTCCTATCTACTCAAGGTCGAGGAGGCCTGAACCATGCGTCTTAATACCCTCAAGCCGGCTGCTGGCAGTCGTCCGGATAAGCAACGGGTCGGGCGCGGCATCGGTTCCGGCCTTGGCAAAACCAGTGGGCGCGGCCATAAAGGCCAGCATGCCCGCGCTGGTGGCTATCATAAAGTCGGTTTTGAAGGCGGTCAGATGCCGTTGCAGCGTCGGTTGCCCAAGCGTGGCTTCCACTCGATGGCCACCAAGGAGACCGCCGAAGTGCGGCTGGCGGCGCTGGACAATGTGAAGGCCGAGGTCATCGATCTCGCGGCGCTCAAGTTAGCTAACCTGATCCCGATCTTCGCTAAAAAAGCCAAGGTGATCGTTTCCGGCAAGCTGGACAAGCCGGTGGTTCTGCGTGGTCTGGCGCTGACCAAAGGCGCCCGTGACGCGGTGCTGGCGGCTGGCGGCACGATCCAAGAGTAATTGCGATGGCTGCCGCCCTGCCGGATCTCGGCAAAATGACCGAACTGCGTCAACGCCTGCTGTTCCTGCTGGGGGCGCTGGTGGTGTTTCGTGTTGGCGCTCATATTCCGGTGCCGGGCATCGATCCGACGGCCATGGCGCAGTTGTTTGATCAGCAGCGCGGCACCATTCTCGACATGTTCAACATGTTTTCGGGTGGTGCCTTGGGCAGGCTTAGTCTCTTCGCTCTCGGCGTGATGCCTTACATCTCCGCCTCGATTATTTTGCAACTGATGTCGATGGTTGTTCCAGCGCTTGAACAGTTGCGCAAGGAAGGCGGCGCCGCCGGGCGTCACGCCCTGACTCGCTATACCCGCTATCTGACCGTGGTGTTGGCGGCATTCCAGGCGATCGGTGTTAGCATCGCCTTGCAGAACCAGATGGCGGGCGGCGCTTCGGTGGTGATTGCTCCCGGCATCGGTTTCATGATGACGGCGACCATTACCCTGGTGACCGGGACTTTGTTTCTGATGTGGCTCGGCGAGCAGGTGACTGAACGCGGCATCGGCAACGGCATATCCATGATCATCTTTGCCGGCATCGTCGCGGGGTTACCGCAGGCGGTGGGTGGTACCTTGGAATTGGCCCGTACTGGTGAGTTGCACGTCATACTGGTGCTGTTTCTGTTGCTGCTGTCGGTAGTCGTGACCGGATTTGTGGTCTTTGTTGAACGTGGGCAACGCCGAATTACGGTTAATTATGCTAAACGCCAGCAGGGTCGGAAAGTGTATGCCGCCCAGACGACCCATTTGCCGCTGAAGCTGAACATGTCGGGCGTCATTCCACCGATCTTCGCTTCCAGCCTGATTCTGTTTCCAGCGACCTTGGGCAGTTGGTTTGGTAATGCGCCGAATATGGAATGGTTGCGGGATATCAGCTCGGCGTTGTCACCTGGACAACCGCTGTATGTCTTGCTTTATGCCGGTCTGATTATCTTTTTCTGCTTCTTTTACACTGCGCTGGTGTTTAATTCCAAGGAAACCGCCGACAATCTGAAGAAATCCGGGGCATTCATTCCAGGTATCCGTCCAGGTTTGCAGACGGCGACTTACATCGACAAAGTGTTAACCCGGCTGACTCTGATTGGCGCCGCCTACATCACTGTGGTCTGTCTGCTGCCCGAGTTTCTGATTCTGTACTGGCGGGTGCCATTCTACTTTGGTGGGACGTCACTGCTGATCATTGTCGTCGTAGTGATGGACTTTATGGCTCAGGTTCAGGCGCACCTGATGTCGCATCAGTACGAGAGCCTGTTGAAAAAAAGCAGTTTCAAAGGCCAAAGTCTGTTGCGCTGATTGAAGCCACTAACTGGTGCTGTTATTGAGACGGTGCCTGTCGAATTGAATCTGGAGAATAACAATGAAAGTACGCGCCTCGGTAAAGAAAATTTGCCGCAATTGCAAAATCATCCGCCGCGACCGTGTAGTGCGGGTGATTTGCAAGGATGCCCGCCATAAACAGCGGCAGGGATAAACCAACAATTCTGATTGATTTTGCAGCGCTGACCCAAGTAAACTCCCGCTTCTTTGCGCGGACGAAGCACTTGGCTGGCGATGGGAGGAGTTTCAAGGCATGGCCCGTATTGCAGGCATCAACATTCCGGTCAATAAGCACGCGATCATCGCGTTGCAGGCTATCTATGGCATTGGCTCGACCCGAGCCAAGCAGATTTGCGCAGCGGTCCAGGTTCCCCCGGATCGCAAGGTGCGGGATTTGGATGAGGCCCAAGTGGATGCGTTGCGCGCTGAAGTCGGCAAGTACGTCGTAGAAGGCGATTTGCGCCGTGAAGTATCCATGAGCATCAAGCGATTGATGGATGTAGGCTGCTACCGGGGCCTGCGGCATCGGCGCGGCCTGCCGGTGCGGGGTCAACGCACTCGCACCAACGCCCGGACGCGTAAAGGTCCACGTCGCGCGATCCGCAAGTAGCTGTCTGAATTTCCTGTAAATCCGCTGGCATAGGTCGGAGCATGGCAAAACCGGTTACCAAAACGCGCAAGCGTGTCAAAAAAAATGTGGTGGATGGCATCGCCCATGTCCACGCCTCGTTCAACAACACTATCATTACGATTACTGACCGTCAGGGCAATGCCTTGGCGTGGGCTACGTCAGGCGGATCGGGTTTTCGCGGTTCCCGCAAAAGTACCCCGTTTGCTGCGCAGGTCGCCGCCGAGCGGGTTGGTAATGTGGTGAAGGAATACGGCGTCAAGAATCTGGAAGTCAACGTCAAGGGTCCAGGTCCAGGTCGTGAATCAGCGGTTCGTTCATTGAACGCTGCCGGATTCAAGATCATGAGCATTATGGATGTCACGCCGATTCCCCATAACGGCTGTCGTCCCCCGAAACGTCGGCGCGTCTAGTCCAGGAGTTTACCGTGGCGAGATATCTCGGTCCCAAATGCAAGCTAAGCCGCCGGGAAGGCGTGGATCTGTTTCTGAAATCTGCGGCCCGGCCCGTAGAGTCCAAATGTAATCTGGAACGACCGCCGGGCCAGCATGGCGCACGCCGTCCCCGACTGTCCGACTATGGCTTGCAGTTGCGGGAAAAGCAGAAACTGCGTCGCACCTATGGGGTGCTGGAGCGGCAGTTCCTCAACTACTATAAAGAAGCAGCCCGCCGCCGTGGCGCGACCGGTGAAAATCTGCTGAAGCTGCTGGAATGTCGGCTGGATAATGTCGTATATCGGATGGGTTTCGGCAGCACCCGCGCCGAAGCCAGGCAACTGGTTTCGCATCGGGCGATTACCATCAATGGCCAGCGGGTCAATATTCCTTCTTGCCAGGTTCATGCTGAGGATGTGGTTGCCGTCCATGAAAAAAGCCGCAACCAGACGCGCATCCAGTACTCGCTGCAGTTGGCTCAGGGACATGGTTTCCCGGAGTGGGTAGAGGTGGATGCTACCAAGCTCAGTGGGATCTTCAAGCGGGTCCCTGATCGAGGCGATCTGTCGGCGGATATCAATGAGTCCCTGGTAGTGGAGCTGTATTCCAAGTGACCGACTCCGAGGGTAAACGGATGGTAGGCGCCTTTGATTTGCTGAAACCGACCCGCGTCGAAGTGGAGAAACTGGGGCCGCGATTGGCGCGGGTGACCGTGGAGCCGCTGGAGCGTGGCTTTGGCTATACCCTCGGTAACGCCCTGCGACGGATTCTGCTGTCATCCATTCCTGGAGCCGCCATTGTCGAGTGTGAGATCGATGGGGTGCTACATGAGTACTCCACCATAGAGGGTGTGCAGGAAGATGTCATCGACATCCTGCTCAACCTGAAAGGGGTAGCGGTTACTCTGCAAGAGAGCGTTACAGAAGCCAACTTGACGCTCACCAAGAAGGGGCCAGGCCGCGTAGTAGCGGGTGATATTGAGAAAACCCATGCGGTAGATATCGTTAATCCGAATCATGTCATTGCCCATCTGACCAAGAGCGGCGAATTGACCATGCGGATCAAGGTTGAGCGGGGCCGGGGGTACTGGCCGGCTATCCAGCGGGAAGGCGTTGACAGCGAAACCCAACCGATTGGTCGGTTGCGGCTGGATGCCTCTTTCAGCCCGGTTGAACGAATCAGCTATCGAGTAGAGAGCGCCCGCGTTGAGCAACGCACTAACCTTGACAAACTGATCCTGAACCTGGAGACCAACGGCACGATTGATCCGGAGGAATCCATTCGCACTGCGGCTCGTATTTTGCTGGATCAGTTGTCGGTGTTCATTGATCTCAAAGGAAAACAGGATGAACCGGTTCTAATGCCATTGATGGATATCGATCCGGTCCTGACTCAGCCAGTGGACGATTTGGAACTGACAGTGCGTTCAGCCAATTGCCTGAAAGCTGAAAATATCAACTATATTGGCGATCTGGTACAGCGTACTGAATCGGAATTGCTGAAAACGCCGAATCTTGGCAAGAAGTCGCTGACCGAGATCAAGGATGTGCTATCCAAGTTCAAGCTGGCCTTGGGGATGAAGGTTGAGAACTGGCCGCCGCCAAACCTGAATCTGGAGCAAGCCGAAGAACGGGCCGCAGCGCGGCGGGCGAGTATGGCCGCTGATACAGCGGCAGAAGCAGAGAATTTATCCCAGGCAGGATCACCGGCAGTTGCAGCGGATGGTGAAACCGAAGCTGAATCTGAATAAGGCGGTGCTTCAGTATCCGCCTGCATCGTTTGCTGATCCGAATTTTCGCGTTTTTTTAAGGAACTGTCGTCATGCGCCATCGCAAAGCCGGTCGCAAGTTAAATCGCACCAGCAGCCATCGCAAGGCCATGTTGCGCAACATGGCCGCTTCGTTGTTTACCCACGAACTGATTCGCACGACCTTGCCTAAAGCTAAGGAGTTGCGGCAAGTCGCTGAACCGTTGATCACTCTGTCCAAGCAGGATAGCGTGGCGCACCGACGGTTGGCGTTTGATCGCTTGCGCGACAGGAGCGTAGTGACCAAGCTGTTTAACCAGTTGGGGCCACGCTATCAGTTGCGGCCGGGTGGATACCTGCGGATTCTGAAATGCGGATTCCGCGCCGGCGACAACGCGCCTATGGCTTATGTTGAGCTGGTGGACCGGCCTGAAGCGGTAGCCGAATAGAATCGTACAAGTTGTAAACGGAAAGCCGGGCGTGTCCCGGTTTTTTTTTTGTGGCCGCAATTTGACAAATAACCATTGGCCGGCGTCAGGCCAAGGCGCGGGTTGTGGTTTGCAGCAGGTCCCAAAGGTCGAAAATTCGTGCAGCGTAGGCATCATGCAGACGGTAGTTGTTGCCTTGACCGGTGAGTTCCTGTTCGAGCGCATCCAGTAATTTTAGCAATTTGCGTTCATGCAGACCGAGGAGTTGCTGGAGCGGATCGGTCATCACGCCGGCCAAAGCGCTCAAAACGCCCAGTGCTGCGATCAGACCGCCCGTAGTCGCGACCAGCAATCCGGTAGAAGCCGCCGCGGGGAACACGCCGTAATAGAGCGAACCCAGCGTCGAACCCAGCGCGAAGTTGGCAACAGCCAGTTGGTTGGCGATGGCAGTTGCTGCTGCGCCACCAATCGCCATAGCGCCGGGCGTGAACTGCTTGAACGCGGCGACGCCGGCAGCCAGGCTAAGCAAGGATCCAGACAAATCCGCCGCTGCGGTGCGGCTCGTAGTGTAAGTGGTCAGATATTCTTCGAGCCGTTGTCGGAAGTTCTGCTGGTGGGCAAGCTGGTCCAGCCGTTGCAATTCCGGGATTAATAATTGCCTGATGACCGGGTGCGCCAGAATTTCTTCAAGAAGGGCGTCCCGGGTGCAGCGACGGTCGTCTTGGGTAAAAGGCAACTCCAGCAACTCGCTGTAAATCAGCCATTCGACTTCCCGTTCAACATCAGTTTTGAACCCGGGCGGCAGGCGTTCCAACTGGCGGGCCAGGTTTTCAAACCTCAGCTTGCGACTCAGCGCCGCACCGCCTTGCGCCAGTAGTTGTGGAACCGCCCACAGCACATTGGCTGGAGTACGCAACAAATCCTTGCCAAAGGCGCGTTGGTTAATCCGCCAAGCGCCTTTAAACGAAAAATGCCGCCGGGTAAAAGGAGCGACTCGGGTGCGGCGCTCAATCAGATAGTTGCGTGTAGCGTCACTGACCGCAGCGTGAATTCCGGGATCGAGTTCCATAGTCCAGCATGTTCTAGCCAGCGACCGCTTCGCGGAGTTGTCGGCTGAGTCCCTTAATCACCAGAAAATGATGGCGGGCTTCGATCAGGCTCTGATACGGGCCGAAGCATTCGCCGAAAATTTTGAACCACCAACCGCCATTTTCAAACCAGACAAACGGGTGGTGAAAAGAGTAACGGGTGCTCATGGGATTCAACCTCTCAATTTTATAACCGGGGTACGCTCGCCGGTCCAACACGCCTGGCCAATGTCGTTATTTGGCGGGTTGGTTATCGTTGGGGTTGCCAAACGGGTTTTGGCGCTTTCGGTAGAAGGCTAGATATCAGGCAACGCTCATTTATCAACTCTAGTTGATCGACCGCAGTTTTTCCGGCGAGTCAGCTACGTTAAGGACACCATAGCTGACTTTTTGTTGCAATGCAGAATAAATTGTCGGAACGGCGGCAGAGCGCGGGGTTTGGACGAGGTGGGGAAAGCGGGATCAGGCCACTTGAAGCAGCAGTTTGCCGATATGATGGTTCGATTCCATCAGGGCATGCGCAGCGACGGCTTCGGTCAAGGGGAAAACCCGGTCAATGATCGGCTGAATAGCGCCGCTGGCGAGCAATGGCCAGACGATTTTTTGCAGGGCAGTCGCGATGGCAGCCTTGTGTTCAACGGGACGCGATCGTAAGGTTGAACCGGTAATCGTCAGCCGTTTCATCATGACTGGAGCTAGATTCAATTCAACTTTGGCACCGCGCAGGAAGGCAATGAAAACCAACCGACCCTCGACGGCCAAAGCGCTGAGGTTACGCTGGATGTAGTCGCCGCCGACCATATCTAGAACCACATCCACTCCCCGGTTGCCGGTCGCATCCTTGATCGCTTGAACAAAATCTTCCTTGCGGTAATTGATGACCCGCTCCGCGCCCATGGCGAGGCAGGGTTGCACTTTGCCGTCATTGCCGACCGTTGCAAAGACCCGCGAACCGAGCGCCCGGGCCAGTTGAATCGCAGTGACGCCAATCCCGGAGGCTCCGCCGTGAACCAGCAGACTCTCACCCGGTTGCAACCGCGCCCGGTCGAACACATTGCTCCAGACGGTGAAAAAGGTTTCCGGCAACGCCGCGGCTTGTTGCAGGGTCAGCCCGGCGGGAACCGGCAGGCATTGCCGGGCGGGTGCAACGCAGTATTCGGCATAACCGCCACCGGTCAGCAAGGCGCAAACCGGGTCGCCGGTTTTCCAGTTTTCCACTCCCTCGCCTAAGGCGACCACCGTGCCGGCCACTTCCAGTCCGGGAATATCCGATGCGCCGGGCGGCGGTGGATAACCGCCTTGGCGTTGCAGGCAATCCGGGCGATTAACTCCAGCAGTGGCTATCCGGATCAGGACTTCCCCGGGCGCAGGGGTCGGAACCGGGCGGCAGGCCGGAACCAATTGTTCCGGGCCGCCAGGTCCAGTAATTTCAATCACCGTCATCGTGTCGGGCACTGTTAATGGCATGGTGCGATCTCGCTTGGGTTCAGGAACACTTTGAATCGCCGCAACTCAGACAGGTCAGGCAGCCATCCATGGCAATGACCGCTTTGGTCTGGCATTTGCTGCACAACGTAGCTTCCAGCGGGAAGCCATCAGCGCCGGCATCCTCAACCGCTTTCACGCCGAGTTCGTATTTATTGCGCTGCGCTTCGATGTGTTTGCGTTGATGTTCGTCGGGACCGTCCTCCTTGAGCAGGCCAATTGAGCGCATGTGCGATTCGATCACGTCACCGATTTCAGCAACCAGCGAGGGCATATATTTTCCGCCCTTTTTGAAATAGCCGCCCTTTGGATCGAACACCGAACGCATTTCCTCCACCAGGAAGGTGACGTCGCCACCCTTGCGGAACACTGCTGAAATAATCCGGGTCAGGGCGACGATCCATTGAAAATGATCCATCGCCTTAGAATTAATGAAAATCTCGAACGGGCGGCGCATCTCATGTTCGGTGCCAGGGTTGAGAACTACGTCGTTGATAGTGATATAGAGCGCGTGATCCGACAGCGGCGTCTTGACCTTGTAGGTTGCGCCAGGCAACACATCAGGCCGTTCCAGGCTTTCATGCATTTGTTGCACAGCCGGGGCAGTGGCTTCGGCAACGAGCGGGGCGTCATCGGGTTTGACGACGCTGTAGGCGACGATTTTTTTGTCGATCTTGATGGCCATAATTTTCGTCCTCTCCGGTGGAAGAAAACAGCCCCTACATTGCAAGGGGCTGTGAGACATCACAAGATTAGACGGAGTCTAGCGAGAGGGAGGGCTGCGCCAGTGTGCTCTTACACACTCCCACTTGCCAAGTCTAAATCTTGAATACTCATTAACAAACACACTCTTAAGACTGTTCATGGATTAGCACCATAAAGTTAAGGTGCAACCGAGCCTTAAAACCATGGCGGCAGGAGGTTGAAAACTGCTATCTTTACCCCTGTATTTGGAAATACAGCCATAGGGGAGACGCTCGGTTGCCGAAAATGTCTCCTCACGCACGGGGACCGAGCGCCAACTCGGTCCCCGTTCGCTTTTGAAGCCTAGAATTTCCCGTAGTACCCTTCCTTGATCGCATCAAACAGGTTCGCCGCCGTGTGAACCTCACCGTCGTACTCGATCTCCTCGTTGCCCTTGACCTCGATTTCCGAACCGTCTTCCAGCACAAACCGGTAGCAGGTGTTGGCCAGGTCCTGTTCCTTGACCAGCACTCCTTGGAACGCCTCCGGGTTGAACCGGAAGGTGGTGCAGCCCTTGAGGCCCTGCTCATAGGCGTAGAAATAAATGTTCTTGAAGTCTTCGTAGGGAAAATCGGGTGGGACATTGGCCGTTTTCGAAATGCTGGAGTCAATCCATTTCTGCGCCGCCGCCTGAATATCAACATGTTGATGGGGCGTTACGTCGTCGGCAGTAATAAACACTTCCGGCAGGCGTTCTTCATCAGATTCCGCATTGGGTATGGCTCGGGGATTGATGAGATGCCGGTAAGCCAGCAGTTCAAAGGAGAATACATCCACCTTTTCCTTGGACTTCTTACCGGGGCGGATCACGTTGCGAAAGTAGTGATGAGCAAAACTGGGTTCAATGCCGTTACTGGCGTTGTTGGCGAGGGATAAGGCAATGGTGCCGGTCGGCGCAATAGAAGTGTGATGGGTAAATCGGGCACCTACTTCGGCCAGTTTTGCCGTCAAATCGGCGTCTATTTCGGCAATCCGTTGCATATAGCGGCTATACCGGGCATGCAGGACCTTGCCTTTGATCCGGGTGCCGGGCTGAATCCCGTCACGGGCCATCTCAGGACGTTGGCGCAGCATGGCCACGGTCACGGTGAACTCCCGTTCCAGGATCGGGGCCGGACCCTTTTCCTGCGCCAGTTCCAGGGCTGTACGCCAACCGGTCAGCGCCAGTTCCCGGGTGACTTTTTCGGTGAACGTCAGCGATTCCGGCGAGCCGTACTTCATGCCCAGCAGGGTCAGGGTGGAACCCAGCCCCAGATAGCCCATGCCGTGCCGACGCTTGTCAGCGATTTCCCGGCGTTGTGGTTCCAAGGGCAGACCGTTAATTTCCACCACGTTATCCAGCATTCGGGTAAAGATGGCGACCACTTCCCGATAGATTTTCCAATCGAAGCGGGCTTGGGCGGTAAACGGATCCTGGACAAACTGGGTGAGATTGACTGAACCAAGCAAGCACGAACCATAAGGGGGGAGCATCTGTTCGCCGCAAGGATTGCTGGCCCGAATGTTTTCGCAGAACCAGTTGTTGTTCATCTCGTTGACTTCATCAATCAGAATAAAGCCGGGTTCCGCATAATCATAAGTGGAGGCCATGATGGCGTTCCAGAGCCGGCGGGCGCGAATTTTGCGATAAATCTTGCAGGCAGCCTGCCCGGTTTCATTGACGATCAAGCCCACAGTAACCGGCCATTCGCGCCACACGATGCGTTCTGGATCGTTGACATCGATCCGATCCTGTTCCACTTCCTTGGCCAGCAGTGGAAACGCCAGCACCCAGTCAGTGTCATGCCGAACCGCCTCCATAAATTCGCGGGTGATCAGCAACGACAGGTTGAACTGCCGCAACCGGCCCGCCTCACGCTTTGCGCGGATAAACTCCATGACATCCGGGTGACCGATATCGAAAGTCCCCATTTGCGCGCCCCGTCGACCGCCCGCAGACGAGACGGTGAAACACATTTTGTCGTAAATATCCATGAACGACAGTGGCCCGGAGGTGTAGGCCCCAGCCCCGGAAACATAAGCGCCGCGTGGGCGGAGGGTGGAAAATTCGTAGCCGATGCCGCAACCGGCCTTGAGCGTCAATCCGGCTTCATGCACCTTGCCCAGAATATCGTCCATCGAGTCCTGGATAGCGCCGGACACGGTGCAGTTGATGGTCGAGGTCGCCGGCTTGTGTTCCCAGGCGCCGGCGTTGGAAATGATGCGCCCGGCAGGAATCGCGCCATGCCGCAATGCCCACAGGAATTTTTCATACCAGCGTTCTTGCAATTCCGGGGTGGTTTCGACTTCGGCCAGCGCCCGCGCTACCCGCTGACAGGTTCCATCAATGGTCTCATCCAGTGGCCGCTCATTCTTAGCTTTGAGCCGGTATTTTTTGTCCCAGATATCCCAGGAGGCGGGTTGCATCGGCACGTCGGCGGCAGTGAGCGGGCGGTCAGCGGGCTGCAAATGCGCAGTTTTCATAAGCCGAGGGGTCTCCGGGGAAGCAGATTGTAGGGATGCGGGAGGGATAAAAACGGTGGTTAATCCAACGCGGGCCAGGTTCCGCCTCCCACCGGACGGCGGATTTTAAAGCAAAAAACGTCCCGACGCAGTCCAATAATAGCGGCAGATCCGGTATTTGTGTAGCACAACTTGTTGAAAAATATAACTAACTTATTGTTTCCAACAGCAATCATTTCGCTGGAAATACGTCATATTAAAGTCTGGCGAAGTGGTTGGTGGAAACCTGGTTGTCAAGGGCTGGAACCGGTGGTATAACCAGCCTAAAATTCAGTGGACATGTCCGCTGATGGACATAAAAAACCGAGGGAGAAACCATGAAGATTTCGTATGCCGCTCCTCTCATCCTGCTCTGCCTGGGGTTGGGGGCTTGTATGTCCCAGGTGCCGGTTGCCACCACCTATCCGGTGACGTTCCAAAAGAAAATGCAGGCGGCTGGACATTGGGATGTTCTAACTGCTGACATAGCCAATCGGTTGCGTGATTCGCTGATCGGCCCCAGTGGGCAACAGGGGCGTCCAACTTCCCTGTACGTCCAGCGTCCGAAATACGATAGCGATTTCAGCCAAGCTTTCCATGATCTGCTGATTACTCACCTGATGGAGCAGGGATTCGTGGTCAGTGAGAATCCATCGAGTGGTTTGCCAGTCAGTTATAGCATCCAGGTTGTGACGCACAACGATCGCGGATTTATCCGCCCGACCCCGGGCTTGTTCACCGCCTTGGCCGGCAGCGTATTTGTATTGCGCAGCGTAGCCGACAGTAGCACCGTATCGGCGGTGATGCTTGGCGCAGTGGGTCTGGATGTAGCGTCAGGCTTCATTACCGATAACCCGAACAGCGAAATTATCGTCACTACCTCGGTGATGAGCGGTGACCGTTATGCCGCCCGCCTGCGGGATATCTACTACATCAGCGACAACAATGTCGGGCAGTACGTTGCTAAAGGACCGACGCCAGTCACAACCCGCATCGTGGAGGTTGTTGGACAATGATCCGGAACCTGATGGTACGCGGAATTGCGGTGGCGCTGGCTGCGGCCAGTTTGGGCATTTTGGGCTGCGCCTCTTCGGGGGACGATATACCGGTTCGGCCCATCATTCAGGATGCCAACCTCATCGATAAAAACTACGGGGCGGCGGAGGCCCTGTTGATGCGGGCACCTTGGTTAAAGGAGCGGCGCGAACCGTTGTTGGCCGCCACCTTCGTCGATATTAACAATCTCGAGATGTCATCGGGCTTGGGGCGGGTGATTGGTGAACAGATTGGTTCGCGGTTCGCCCAGCAGGGCTTTACCGTCATCGAGATCAAGATGCGTAACAACATCTTTGTCAGGGAAGGTTCTGGCGAGTTTGCGCTATCGCGGTCAGTCAAGGAGATCAGCCAGTCGCATAACGCTGCTGCCGTGATCGCCGGCACTTATGCGATTGGTCGGCAGTCAGTGTTTGTCAACGCCCGCCTGATTCGCGCTACGGATAATCTGGTGCTGGCCGCCTACGACTATGTATTGCCGCTGGGACCGGACGCTAAGGCGCTGATTGCCGAATAAATCAGCGGTTTTCGCCCAAACAGTTATTTTTTGACGCCCTTCCTCTCGATCGAGGAAGGGCGTTGTTGCTTCTGGCCGATTCAAACTGACCGGGCTGGAATCAGTCCCAGCCGCTCACAGATGGCCAGCGTCGATCCTGCCAGGTTCATGGTGTAGAAATGCAGCCCCGGTGCGCCGCCATCCAGCAATCGTCGGCATAGATCGCTAACGACATCCAAGCCAAAAGCGCGAATCGCGGCGCGGTCATCGCCAAAACTTTCCAGCTTTTTGCGTACCCAGCGGGGAATTTCCGCCCCACAGGCATCCGAAAAACGGGCGAGTTGGGTGAAATTGGTGATCGGCATAATGCCAGGAACGATGGGAATAGCGATTCCTGCCTTGGCGGCTTGTTCTACGAACCGGAAATAGGCGTCGGAGTTGTAGAAATACTGAGTGATGGCGCTGTTGGCTCCGGCATCTACCTTGCGCTTGAAATTGGCTAAATCCTGTTCAGGACTCGGTGCTTGCGGGTGATATTCGGGATAGGCGGCGACCTCAAGATGAAAATGGTCGTCGAACTCCGCCCGGATAAAACTGACCAGTTCATTAGCGTAGCGAAATTCGCCGGCATCGCGCATTCCCGAAGGCATATCGCCGCGCAAGGCGACAATCCGGCGGATACCCTGCGCCCGGTAGTGATTGAGCAGGTCTCGGATGCTGTCCTGAGTCGAAGCGATGCAGGTCAGATGTGGAGCGGCGGGGATTCCACTATGCGCCTGGGTATCCAGCACGATTTCAACGGTGCGATCGCGGGTGGAGCCGCCAGCGCCGTAAGTCACCGAGAAGTAGGCGGGATGTAGCGCCAATAATTGCTCGCGCGCCGCTTTTAACTTAACGACGCCTTCGCTGGTGATCGGGGGAAAGAATTCGCAACTGAGCGTTTGAGATCCGGTTAATTCAGACATAGAAATTCAGACATGGATTGAGCGGCTTGGAGATGGCGGAGAAACGAAGATCAATACGGCAGTGATGCGCCAGCGACGCCAGATTGCAGCGCCGCCAGCTTATCAATCTATCAATACCGGTAATTTTCCGCCTTGTACGGTCCTTGCACCGGCACCGAGATGTACGCCGCCTGTTCCGTAGTCAGCGTGGTCAGCTTCGCACCGACCCGGTCGAGATGCAGCCGCGCCACTTTTTCATCCAGATGTTTGGGCAGCACATAGACCTTTCTTTCATAGCGGTCGCTGTGATTAAACAACTCAATTTGCGCCAGAGTTTGATTGGCGAACGAGTTGGACATGACAAAACTGGGGTGTCCGGTGGCGCAGCCCAGATTCACCAACCGGCCTTCCGCCAGCAGAATAATCCGCTTGCCGTCAGGGAAGATGATGTGATCCACCTGCGGCTTGATATTTTCCCAGCGGTATTCCTTCATACTAGCGACGGCGATTTCCGAATCAAAATGACCGATGTTGCAAACAATGGCTTGATTTTTCATCCGCACCATGTGGTCATGAGTAATAACGCTGAGATTGCCGGTAGCGGTGACAAATATGTCAGCCTGGCTCGCCACATCATTCATCGTCACAACCCGGTAGCCTTCCATCGCGGCCTGCAACGCGCAAATCGGGTCAATTTCCGTCACCCATACGGTGGCGCCCAATCCGCGCAAGGACTGCGCACAGCCCTTGCCGACATCGCCGTAGCCCAGCACTACCGCAACTTTGCCAGCGATCATCACGTCGGTGGCGCGCTTGATGCCATCGACCAGCGATTCACGGCAGCCGTAAAGATTGTCGAATTTGGATTTGGTCACCGAGTCGTTGACGTTGAAAGCCGGGAAAGGCAACCGTCCCTCTTTCTCCATCTGATACAAGCGATGGACGCCGGTAGTGGTTTCCTCAGTCACCCCTTTGATTTGCGCCTGGCGCTTTGAATACCAACTCGGGTCTTTATCTAGGTGCCGGGCAATGGCGGCGAATAAAGCTTCTTCTTCCTCATTGGTCGGTTTGGCGATCACACCGCGGTCGGATTCAGCGCGGGTTCCCAAAATCAGCAGCAGAGTCGCATCACCGCCATCATCCAGAATCATGTTGGCGTGCTGTCCGTGCGGCCATTCAAACAGGCGATGGGTGAAGTCCCAATACTCGGTCAGCGATTCGCCCTTGTACGCGAATACCGGAATTTTATCAGTGGCAATAGCGGCGGCGGCATGATCCTGGGTTGAAAAGATATTACAGGACGCCCAACGCACTTCTGCGCCCAGCGCCGCCAGGGTTTCAATCAGCACCGCGGTTTGAATGGTCATGTGCAATGACCCGGCGATTCGAGCGCCCCGCAGGGGTTGTTGACTGCGGTATTCTTCGCGGATCGCCATTAAACCGGGCATTTCGGTTTCGGCAATAGCGATTTCCTTGCGGCCCCAACTGGCCAAGGATAAATCAGCGACGTGATAATCAGTAAAAGCAAGTTCGCGCACAACGGCGTTCATAACACTCTCCATTCAGGAATGAACGGGCGCCGTTGGCTATGAAAGCCGCGCCATGCCGAGCCTGACGGTAGAAACCGTTGCAGCGCCCCTCGGCATGGGGGCGAAACTGAGGGTAAAACCTTTACAACCCGGCGGCGTCCCGCAGCGCTTCGGCCTTGTCAGTGCGCTCCCAGGTAAATTCCGGCTCTTCGCGGCCAAAATGGCCGTAAGCGGCGGTCTTGCGGTAGATGGGCCGAATCAGGTCCAGCATTTTCACCAGCCCGTAAGGCCGTAGATCGAAATGACCGCGCACGATGTCTACCAGACGATCTTCATCGATTTTGCCGGTGCCGAAGGTGTTAATGCTGATCGAGGTGGGTTCGGCCACGCCGATCGCGTAGGACACCTGAATTTCGCATTTGTCCGCCAGTCCAGCGGCGACGATGTTTTTGGCGACGTAACGTCCGGCGTAAGCGGCGGAGCGGTCAACCTTGGATGGATCCTTGCCGGAGAATGCGCCGCCGCCGTGATGGGCGGAGCCGCCGTAGGTATCGACGATAATCTTGCGTCCGGTCAGGCCACAATCGCCGACCGGCCCGCCGATGACAAAACTGCCGGTAGGGTTGATGTGGTACTGGGTGTGTTTGTCCAGCCACTCGGGAGGCAGCACCGGCAGGATGATGTTTTCCATCACCGCCTCGCAGAGCAGCTTGTAGCTGATGTCGGCATCATGCTGAGTGGACAGCACGACCGCTTCGATGCCCACCGCTTTATTACCGTCATAGCGGAAGGTAATCTGGCTCTTGGCGTCGGGCCGCAGCCACGGCAATACTCCGGCTTTACGCATTTCCGCTTGCCGTTGCACCAGCCGATGGGCGTAGGTAATCGGTGCAGGCATCAGTACTTCGGTTTCGTTGCAGGCGTAGCCGAACATCAGGCCCTGGTCGCCCGCGCCCTGCTCTTCGGGCTTGTCGCGGTTCACGCCTTGGGCAATGTTCGGCGACTGCTTGCCGATGCAGGACAGCACCGCGCAGGTGGCGCCGTCGAAGCCGACATGGGAGTTGTCGTAGCCGATGCCGACTACGGTATCGCGCACGATCTGGTCGAAATCGACCCAAGCGGAGGTGGTGATCTCGCCGGCCAGCACCACGACGCCGGTTTTGATCAGGGTTTCACAGGCGACGTGGGCCTTGGGATCTTCGGCGAGAATGGCATCCAGCACCGCATCGGAAATCTGATCAGCGATTTTATCCGGATGTCCTTCGGAAACGGATTCGGAAGTGAACAGCGTGGTTCGGCTCATGGGGTGGCGTATCCTTGGACAACAGTTGCGCAAATAGGGGTTCGCCCGCCAAAGCGGCGACAGTGATGAAAAGCCAATTAGTCTACCCTAGGACATACTGCATTTTCATCCCCATTTTTTATGCTATTTAGTTATTTAGAGAAGGGCAAACCGGATGAAAATCGTGCATGACTGTGGCCGTGATCGAATCGATGCCGACCTGCGCTGATCTGGGCCGCGAGCCGCTGGCTGCTTTGTTAGAGCGCTACGGATTGCATCTGGAATGGGTGGCGGCAGGCAGCGAGATTCCGGGCAGCTATTGGGGCGATAGCGAGGCTGGGCTGATCAAGGATTGCCTGTGGGTCAGAAACGATACACCGGTGCATTCAGCACTCCATGAGGCGTGTCACTGGATCTGCATGGATGCCGACCGCCGCGCCCAGTTGCATACCGATGCTGGCGGCGAGTGCATCGAGGAAAACAGCGTCTGTTATTTGCAAATCCTGCTGGCGGATCAATGGCCGGGCGTCATTGGGCGGGAGCGGATGTGGGCGGACATGGATGCCTGGGGTTACAGCTTCCGACTGGGTTCCACTCGCGCCTGGTTCGAGCAGGATGCCGAAGAGGCCCGCGCCTGGCTGATTCAACAGGGGTTGATCGATGACAATGAGTGTCCGCGTTGGCGGGTGCGTCAGGATTAAGGGGATTTCCCGAAAAAATGATACCCGCTTTGGTGTTCACTCCGACCAAACCTAAGGATATTAGCCACGGAAGAACACGGAAATACACTGAAAAATAAAAATTTTCCGTGTATTTCCGTGGCCGGTTTCTGGAATGATGCTCGACGCCCGGTATAGCCTTTATGATCAATCGCCTAATCATTCGGGAAATAGAAAATTCATGTTCAGGAACATTGCCGTAAAGCGGCTATTTCTGGGGCTGGCGATGCTCGTTAGCTTACCGTGGTTATTGGCCTTCCGCTGGCCGTGGCAGACCGCCGCCGATACGGAATTCATTGAATTGTCGGGTACCGTTGAGGCCCGGGAAATCGATCTGGCGTTCCAGGTGACTGGGCGCATGGTCGGTCTGAACATGGATGAGGGCGATACGGTTGAGGCCGGACAGTTAGTGGCAACGCTGGATGATCATGACTATCAGTTGGGATTGCGCAACGCCATTGCTCAGCAGGAAGCCGCGCAAGCGGGGCTGGCGGCGTTACAGGCGGGTTCCCGGGTTCAGGAACTGCGGGTCGCCGAGGCGCAACTGGCGAAAGCCCAGGCCGATTTCGACTATGCCCACCTTGACTATCGGCGGATTGCCGGTCTGGTTCCCAGGAAGCTGGTCGCGGCGGAACAACTGGATCAGGCGCAATTGCAGCGGGAAGTCGCGCGAACCGGGGTTGAGCAGGCCCGCGAGCGGTTGGCGCTGGTGCGGGAAGGTCCACGTCAGGAAGACATTGACCGGGCCGCCGCTGAACTGCGCGCTCGACTGACGCTGGTGGAAACGGCGCAGCGGCAACTGGATTATGTGCGATTGCCCAGTCCGGTCGCAGGTGTGGTGTCAGTGCGGTTGGCAGAAGCCGGGGAGGTGGTCGCCGCCGGCAAGCCAGTGGTGCGGATCGTTGAATTGAACCGGCCTTGGGTGCGCGCCTATCTGAATGAAACCGATCTGCCCCGGGTGCGACTGGGTCAGGTGGCGGAGGTGCGGGTGGATGGATTGCCCGGTCAGGTTCTGACTGGCCGGCTGGCGTTCATTGCCCCGGACGCTGAATTTACCCCGAAAACGGTAGAAACCCGCGCCCTGCGGGTCGATCTGGTCTATCGGGTCAAGGTTGAGGTGGATAATCCCAATGGCGCGCTGAAACTGGGGATGCCGGCGGATGTGCGTCTCAAGGCAGCCGGACCGTGACCGCTGCTGCGATTGAAATCACTGAGTTGCGCTTTGCCTATGGCGAACAGCCGGTGCTGGAAAGGGTGGTCTTGCAGGTAGCGGCAGGCGAGATTTACGGGGTGGTGGGCGCCGATGGCGCCGGCAAGACTACGCTGCTGCAACTGGCGGTGGGCCAACTGCCCCCGCAGGCTGGACGAATCACCGTGCTGGGCCGGGATGCCGCCGATCCCGCGCTCCGCGATGAGATCGCCTATATGCCACAGGGCTTTGGTCTCTACCGGGATTTATCGGTGCAGGAGAATCTGGCGTTCTTCGCCGATCTGCACGATTTGGCGCGAGCCGTAGCGCGATCGCGGATTGCCGATCTGCTGGATCGCACCGGGTTGGCGGGATTCGAAGATCGCCGCGCCGCCAATCTGTCCGGCGGGATGATGCAGAAGCTGGCGCTGGCCTGTGCGCTGGTCAGCCAGCCGAAAGCGATGTTTCTGGACGAGCCGACGACCGGCGTGGACCCGGTATCACGCCGGGCGTTCTGGCGGTTGCTAAATGGGGTGCGCGCGGAAGGCGTAGCGATTCTGTACGCCACCGCCAATATGGACGAGGCGGAACGGTGCGCCCGGGTGGGGCTGTTGAACGCTGGTCGGCTGGATCGGCAGGGAACGCCGCTGGAGCTGACCCGCAACGCCCATGCGCAACTTATAGGCGTTTCCGGCGCAACAGCCCGGCAACGCCATCAGGCGCTACTGGCCTGGCCGATGGTGCAACTGGCGTTTCCGGTCGGGCGACAGTTGCGGGTCTGGCTGGACCGCGAGTGGCCACTGGTTGAGTTCCAGTCCCGGCTGCAGGCGCTTGATTCGGGGTTGGAGATATTGCCGCTGTCCCCGACCCTCCAGGATGCGGCATTGCGGGAGCTGGCGCTGGCGGAGATAGGCGGCCATGCGGGCTGAATCCTGTGGAGAGTCGGTTCCGCTGATTCTGGCTGAAGACCTGACTCGCCGCTTCGGGACATTTACCGCCGTTGACCGGATTCAGGTGGCGGTCGATCCCGGCGAAGTGTTTGGCCTGCTCGGCGCGAATGGCGCAGGCAAAACGACCGCGATCCGGATGCTGTGCGGGATGTTGACGCCGACGGCTGGACAAATTCAGGTGGCGGGGGTGGACATGGTGCGCCATGCCCGCCGCGCGCGCGGTCAAATTGGCTACGTCGCCCAGCGCTTCTCCCTGTACGGCGATCTGACTGTGCTGGAAAACCTCAAGCTGCAGGCGGGACTTTATGGTCTGAGCGGGATTCGCCGTCGCGACCGAATCGACGCCGCGTTGCGCCTGCTCAATCTGACGGATCGGCAAACGGTGATGGCCGGGACCTTGCCGCTCGGTTACCAGCAGCGGCTGGGACTGGCGGCGGCGCTGCTGCATGAGCCGCAAGTGCTGTTCCTGGACGAGCCGACTTCGGGCGTCGATCCAATGGCCCGGCAACGATTTTGGGAGCTGATTTACACCCTGGCGGATAGCGGCATCGGCATTCTGGTCACCACCCACTATATGGACGAGGCGCTGTTCTGCGACCGGCTGGCGCTGATGCAGGCCGGGCGAATCGTGGCGGAAGGCGATCCGGAAAGTCTGTTGCGCCGGCCCCTGCCGACGCCGATTCTGGCGCTGGACAGTCCCGATGCGGCCGTTTTCGAGCGACTGGCCCAGGATTGGCTGGACGTGCGCGAAGTCATTCCTCATGCTGGGCAATTGCGGATTCGCCTTCATGCCGGAATCGATCCGGTGGCGTTGCAGATACGGATTGATCAGGTGGCAATCGCGCACGGACTGACAGTGACCGCACTGCATCCTGCCGTCCCGGAACTGGAGGACGTGTTCGTGGCGGTGCTGGAGGAGAGCGACGGGTGAACGGGCAGCGCGTTCGGGCCATTGCCCGCAAAGAAGTCTGGCACCTGTTGCGCGATCCGCGCAGTCTGGCGCTGATTCTGCTGATGCCGAGCCTGCTGCTGTTCCTGTTCGGCTACGCCATCCGGCTGGATTTGTACGAAGCGCCCATCGCCATTATTCAGCAATCCCGCGACGCCGCCACCGAGGAACTGGTCGCCCGGTTCGCGGCCAGTCGGGCGTTCAACGTTGTGTTGCGCTCCAACGACCGCCGGGAGGCCGCCGCCGCTTTGCAAAAAAGTCAGGTTTGGGCGGCGCTGATCTTCCCCCCCGATTACGCCCGGCAATTGGAGCGCGGCGACGCCCGGCTGCAATTATTGCTGGACGGGGTGGACGCTAATACCGCCCGGTTGCTGCGTAATTACACCCTGGCGCTGGTGAATGACTATCTGCTGAGTCAGGGCGGCGCACCGCCGATTCAGATTGAAGATCGCACCTGGTTCAATGAAACCAAGGAAAGCCGGCTGGCGATTATTCCCGGCGTTATTGCAATGGTGATGGCGGTGATTGGGGCGATGATGACGTCGCTGACCATCGCCCGGGAGATGGAGCAGGGCAATCTGGTGATGTTGCGCACCACGCCGCTGACCGGGCGCGAATTTCTGCTCGGCAAGCTGTTGCCGTACCTGGTGATTGGCCTGCTTGATCTGGCGGTTGCGGTCGGCGTCGCGGTGTGGGTTTTCGGGGTGCCGCTGCGCGGTTCGCTGTTCATGCTGCTGTTGTTGTCGCTGCTGTTTCTGCTGGTGGTGATGTTGCAGGGGACGCTGATTTCGATTAACGCGGGCAATCAGCTTCTCGCCAGTCAAATGGCGATGGTCAGTACCTTTCTGCCGGCGTTTCTGCTGTCGGGATTCATTTTCGCCATTGAAAATATGCCCACGGCGTTGCAATACATTACGCTGATCGTGCCGGCCCGCTATTACGTCGCGCTGGCGCGGGCGATTTTTCTTAAAGGGATTACGCCGGTGCTGCTGTGGAGTCAGATCGCCGCGCTGGCGCTGATTGCGCTGGTGCTGCTGCGCTTGACGCTGGTCCGGTCGAAAAAACTGGGGCTATTGCCGTGAATCCGCTGCGAGCCAGTCTGATTCGGCTGCGGGCTTTACTCGGCAAGGAGTTTTTGCAACTGCTGCGCGATCCGCGGATGCGCTTTTTCATGATCGTTCCGCCGCTGTTTCAGCTCATGGCGTTTGGCTATGCGGCCAGTTTCGATGTCCGCCATGCTGAAATTGCGATAGTTGATCAGGCCCGAACCGCAACCACTCGCGAACTGCTGGCGGCAGTGGCGGCCACCGGCAGCTTTACCCTGCACTATTTGCCGGATGTCACAGCGGCTTCGGCGGCCATTGATCGCGGCCAGGTCCGCGCCCTGCTGCGGTTTGCGCCGGATTTTGAGATCAGGCGGACGGCACAGATCATTGCCGACGGTTCGGATTCCAACAGCGCCCAGATGATCGTCGGGCAACTCAGCCAGGCCTTGCAGCGTAGCGCCCAGACCAGCGCCGGCCTCGATCCACCGCTCCAAGTCGAAGATCGCGCTTGGTTCAATGAGAACCTGGATGACCGGTCCTATTTTGTCCCCGGCATCATCGCCACCATCGTGCTGATTACTACCGTGATTTTGATCGCGATGACCATTGTCCGGGAACGGGAGTTTGGAACCCTGGAGCGGTTGCTGGTGACGCCGGTCGCCCGGCTGGAATTTCTGGTGGCGAAAATGACGGCGGTCGCCAGCGTCGGCCTGTTCGACGTGCTGCTGATCAGCGTTATCGCGGTGGTCTGGTTTGACGTGCCGTTCCGGGGCAATGTGATTGGCCTCCTAGCCGGCAGTGGGTTGTTCCTAATGAGCACCTTGGGGATCGGGTTGCTGATTTCCGGCTATTCGGACACCCAGCAGCAGGCGCAACTGCTGGCGTTCTTCGTGATCCAACCGATGGTGGTGCTGTCCGGTTTCGCCTTCCCGATCCAGAACATGCCGGAAGGGGTGCAATGGCTGACCTGGCTGAATCCATTGCGCTATTACCTGGTGATTATCCGCGATGTGTTTCTGAAGGGTAGTCCGCTTGGCGCTCATGGTTTTGAATACGCGATGATGGCGGCGCTGGGTATCGCGACGCTGCTATTGAGTCTGCGACAAGTCAAATAATTGCGAGGGATTCACATGTCCATTGAGATCAAGTATTTCGCCAGTCTGCGCGATCAGTTAGGTCGGGCCGGAGATCGGCTGGAGTCGGTGGATGGGCTGACCGTCGCTGGCGTTTGGGCGACGCTGTGGCCGGATGCGCCACTGCCGCCGAATACGCTGGCGGCGGTCAATCTGGACTATGCCGGATTGGAACACTCGGTCGCTGATGGCGACGAGGTCGCGTTCTTTCCGCCCGTGACCGGGGGGTAGCCGGTGCCTGTCGAACTACGGACCACCCCGTTCGAGCCACTGGCGGAACTGGCGCGCTATCAGGCCGGTTTGGATGAAAACCGGCGCGGCCAGTACGGCGCGGCGACGATCTTTATCGGAACCATGCGCGACGCCAATGACGGCGAAGCGGTGCGCGGCATGACCCTGGAACACTATCCCGGCATGACCGAACGGCAGTTGCAGCGGATTGTTGAATCTGCTTTCCAGCAATGGGCGCTGCTGGATGTGCTGGTCATCCACCGGGTCGGCGCATTGCAACCCAATGATCCCATTGTCCTGATCGCAGTTTGGACGGAGCGCCGAGCGGCGGCGTTTGCCGCCTGCCGGTTCCTGATCGAGGAACTCAAATCAACCGCGCCATTCTGGAAGCGCGAGGACACTGCCACCGGACCGCACTGGGTCGAACACAACACGCCGGGGTGACAGGCCGGCGTGGTTTGGGTGCGTTCCGGAAGGCTATCCGTTATGCTGCATTCATGACTGAACCCGCCCCCAACTCCCTTATTTCCCGCCGCTTCCGCAGCTTTCTGCCCGTGATCGTTGATGTCGAGACCGGCGGTCTCAATCCGCAGACCGATGCGCTGCTGGAAATCGCTGCGGTCATCATCCGCATGGACTGGCAGGGTCATCTGCTGCCGGTCGGAACGCTGGCTCACCACATCCAGCCGTTTCCCGGCGCGCGACTCGATCCGGCCTCGATGGCGATCAACGGCATTGATCCCGATCATCCGTTCCGCTTTGCCGTACCCGAAGCTGAGGCGTTGAACGCTATTTTCCGCGAGATCCGCCGGGAAATGCGGGATACCGGTTGCAGCCGCGCCGTTCTGGTCGGCCACAACGCCTTTTTCGATATGGCGTTTCTGAATGCGGCGGTTGAGCGAAACCGGATCAAACGCAGTCCCTTTCATCCATTCAGCAGTTTTGATACTGCGACGCTGGCCGGACTGGCTTACGGCCAGACCGTGCTGGCCAAGGCCTTAAAGGCGGCGGGCATTCCGTGGAATGAACATGAGGCGCATTCGGCCATTTATGACGCTGAACGCACCGCAGAACTGTTTTGCCAAATCGTCAACCGCTGGCAGGACCTGGGCGGCTGGGCCATGGAAGACGATTTGGTTAGAGACTGATTAACCGGAGTCCAAACCATGCGCCTCATCACCCGTGAACTGTTGACCCGCGAAATCACTGACTGGCATCAGCAGGGCTGGATTGATCGGCCCATGCTGGACCTGCTGCTGCCGCGCTACGAAACCCAGGGCCGGTTTCTGGCGGCCCTGCTGAAATGGCTCGGCCTGTTCGCCCTGTTCCAACTCGGGCTGGCGGTCCTGGCCTTTATCGCCCTGATGACCGAATCGGCCCTGCTGGCGGCATTGATGCTGGCCGGCGTCAGCGCCGGGTTGTGGCGGTTCGGGGTGCGCATGGCGATTGATTCGCAGCAACGTCATCCCTTTACTGGTTCGGTGCTGGTCACAGCCAGTCTGGCGGCGGCGTTTGGAACCTTCCTGCTGCTGAATATCACCTTCAATGGCGATGCGGACGGTCGCGCCGTTCCGATGATCATGCTGCTGACCGGGGCGCTGGCCGCCTTGACCGCCTACCGCTACCGGTTGCGCTGGCCGTTGCTGTTGGCGCTGCTGCTGTTCTTTCACGGGGTGGGCGCATGGCACGCTTACGGCGGGCATGGGACCTATTTCGCGGACATTCAGGACGAGCGGCTAATGGCGGTGATCGCTTTGATCGCTATCGGGCTGGGGGTCTGGCATGAGCGGGTCCTGGAAAGCGGCCTGTTGCGGCGGTGCGCCGGGTTCGGCGGGCTGTACCTCATTTTCGGGCTGCTGTATCTGAATTTGTCGCTGTGGTTCCTGACCCTGTTCGGCCGGCCGCTGGACTGGGTGCTGGTCTTCACCCTCGCCGGTATCGCCCAGATCGTCGCTGGCGCCCGGCTGCACGATGCCCGCTTTACCGGCTTTGGCATCGTATTTCTGGCGATCAATCTCTACACCCGCTTCTTCGAGCATTTCTGGGATCAACTGTCCGCCGGCGCGTTTTTCCTGATCGCCGGGGCGCTGGCGATGCTGCTCGGCTATGCCTTTGAGCGGCAGAGTCAGGTCAGTGCTTCTCAGACCAACATTCCGGAGCGGCAACCATGAACCCACTCTCCCGTAACCGCCGTATCCGCCGGGAACTGACTGAACTGCTGCGCGAAGGCGTTCTGACTGAGGCGCTGTATGGGCAACTGCTGGATCGCTATCCGATCACGGGCTGGGACTGGCGCTCGCTGGGTCGCTGGTTCCTGATTTTCGGCGCGATCAGCGTGATTGCGGGACTGGCGTTGATTAGCCGGACCCTGTTCGAGTTCACCCTGACCAAGCTGACGATACTGCTGGGGATCGCCATGCTGGCCGGTTTCAGCGGCGGGCAATGGCTCAAGCGCACCCGGCCCGCCCTGGTCTGGAGCGGGCTGAGTCTGGAACTGCTCGGCGGTCTGTTGCTGATCGGCCTGACCTTCACCCTGGGGGCGATTTATTCCACCGGTTCCGGCAACTGGCCGGCGCTGTTGCTGATTGATTTGTTGCTGCTGATTGGCCTCAGCTACGCGCTGCGGAACGTCCTGTTGCTGGTGTTGAGCGCAGTGGTGTTTTTCTGCTGGTTCGGTGGTTTCACGGGCTACGCGTCCGGATGGGGGGCGTACTGGTTCGGAATGAACTACCCATTGCGCTTCCTGCTGGCGGCGGTCGCAATGATCGCCATTGCCATCATCCATCAACAAAGCGAAGCTGGACCGTTGGCGCGGTACCGGGGTTTTTGCAAGGTCTGGCTGTCCGCCGGGCTGTTTTTTGCGGAAATGGCGCTGTGGTTGCTGGCGCTGTTTGGCAACTTCGATCTGGAAACCGAGCGCTGGCATTGGGCCGGAGCCGGCGAGTTGATCCTGTTCAATGCGCTGTGGGCGGGTTTAAACATCGCACTGGTTTGGTTAGGCGCACGGCTGGCAATGCGGATGCTGACCGGCTACGGCGCGACCTTCCTGATCATCCAGATTTACACCCTGTTTTTTGCTCATCTGGCCGAGCATCTGGGTTTGTTGCTGAGTCTGCTGATTGCCGGGGGCGGGGCGCTGGCGCTCACGTTTTATCTGGAACAGCGACGGCGCGAGCATTCGGAATAGAAGCGGCGCAATCAGGAGATTCGCTGGTTGTGGTATGCAACGGGCATCTTGCCCGTTTCAACACGGGCTGGAAGTTTGTGCATGTCCGATTTTAATACCGTTTCCCGATAGATTTTATCTTTTTCAGATCAAAAACGACCCTGTTCGTCATACCCGCTTTCGCGGGTATGACGAAACCCTATTGCGAATGGGTATAAGATCGAAGCGAACGTCCTGTTTTTCCAAGGAGCTGCGCGTGAAAACCCTTAAAACCCTCGCGATGATCGGTCTGTTGCTGGTGGCCTCTCTAATGTCGGCAGGCATCGCCCAGTCCGCTGAACAGCAGTTCGCCTACCTGGTCTCCGACCTGCGCATTCCCTTTTGGGACATCATGAAACGCGGGATTGGTTCGCGCGCCGAGGCGCTTGGCTACACGGTGGTTTTCTATAGCGCTGAAAACAACGCTAAACGTGAGCTGGAACTCACGGCGCGGGCCATCCGGGAGAAAGTCGATGGCATTATTCTTTCGCCGACCAACTCCTCCGCCGCCGTCACGATCCTCAAGCTGGCCAAGGCGGCGGGCATTCCGGTCGTGATTGCGGACATTGGCGCCGACAGTGGCGACTATGTGAGCTATATCGCTTCGGATAATCGGGAAGGTTCCTACCAAATCGGTAAGGTGCTGGCCAAGGCGTTACAGGCGCGGCAGTGGGAGAAGGGCAGCGTGGGTATCATCACCATCCCGCAGAAACGCATCAACGGCCAGGCGCGCACCGCCGGGTTCATGCAGGCGATGGACGAAGCCGGGATCAAGGGGGCAGGCCTCCGGCAGCAGGTGGATTTTTCCTACCAGGAAACCTATGACTTCGCCAAGGAACTGATCGCCGCCAATCCCGACCTGCGGGCGCTCTGGCTGCAAGGATCGGATCGCTATCAGGGGGCGCTGGACGCCATCGCCGCTGCCGGCAAGAGCGATCAGATACTTCTCATCTGTTTTGACGCAGAACCGGAGTTTCTACAGTTGATCCCCAAGGGCGTCCTGGTGGGGGCGGCCATGCAGCAGCCGTTCCTCATGGGCGAGGAGGCCGTCAATACCATGGACGCTCACCTGAAAGGCCAGCCGGTCAAGCTACAGCAGCAGTTACCCATACTGCCCATCTCGACCGAGAATATTGCAGAAATGTTGCCCATCATCCGCCGCAATGTGCTGGGAATGAACGGGAAGTGAGGGGAGGAAATGAGGATCATGAGCGGTCTGTTACCCAGCAGAGAACATCCCGGCAAGTCGCTTTACGCGCTGCTGGGAGGCGTCATTGTTGCGGTGGTGGTCGCCGTGCTGGGCGTACATGCGGCTTATGCCTATCTGTCACAACGGCAGCAGATTATCGAGGAGATGAAGCAAAATTCAGCCTTGAGCCTCGTCACCCTGCAGAAGAACATCATCCCCTTGATCGAAGCCTACGCCATCAACGAGTACGACAAGCTGCTGGCGACCGAGATCGAACTGCGGCAACACTTCGCCCTCATCGTCACCGACCTCAACATGGGAAAAATCCGCGCTGAGGATGCGTACATCAGTGGCAAAATCCGTGACGCTGCGGGAGGGATCATTGATTTCAACCCCCATGATCCGGCGCATCGGCAGTGGCTCGACGGCAGCTTTCACAGCGATACCATCCCGCTGGTCGCCCCATCGGGCGCCCGCCTGGGCAGCCTCTCGGTCTACAACACCGATGGGAAGGTGAAGCAGGCATTGAACCGCATTCTGATCGAGAACCTGGTCAACACCGTCTTCATTGCGCTGCTGTTGATCGTGTCGCTTGTTTTCGCTATCCATCGCTTTTTAGTCCGCCCACTTTCGCAACTTGCCGCTGTTATCGGTCAGACTGACCGCGATGGGATTCCGGTGTCGCCCATTCCCAGCCTGGCCTATCGCGAAATCGCTATCCTCACGGACACCATGAACACCATGATCCAGGTGATCAGCCGGTCACGGGATTTACTGCAGAAAGGACACCTGCGCCTGCAAAATATCCTCGTCGGCACCAACATTGGCACCTGGGAATGGAACGTGCAAACCGGCGAAACCGTATTCAACGAGCGCTGGGCCGAAATGATTGGCTATACGCTGGCTGAGCTGCAACCGGTGTCGATTGATACCTGGCTTCGGTTTGCCCATCCCGATGACCTAAAAGCATCGGGCGAACGTCTCGAAGCGCATTTTTCCGGCCAAGTCGGCTATTACGAATGCGAAGCGCGGATGCGGCACAAGGAGGGGCATTGGGTCTGGGTGCTGGATCGCGGCCGCGTATCGACCTGGACGGCGGAGGGCAAGCCGCTCTGGATGGCGGGCACCCACTGGGACATCACCGAGCGCAAACAAGCCGAACAAACCTTGAAGGAAAGCGAGTCGCGCCAGCGAGCCATCATCCAGAACGAGCCTGAATGCATCAAGATCGTGGATGCCCAAGGTCGGTTGACCCTCATGAACCCGGCCGGACTGGCGATGATCGAGGCGGACTCGCTGGAACATGTGGCTGGACGACCCGTGATTGGTTTGATCGCACCCGAATATCGTGAAGCCTTTGTCGAGATGAGCAAGCGGGTGCTTTGCGGCGAATCAGCACAAATGGAATTCGAAATCATCGGACTTAAGGGTGGTCGCCACTGGATGGAAACCCACGCCGTCCCCATCCAGGAAAACGGCCAGCGGGTTCAACTTGCCGTCACGAGAGACATCACTGAGCGCAAACAGGCTGAACACGTCTTGCAGCAACAGACCGACGCCCTGGCCCGTTCCAACGCCGAGCTGGAGCAATTCGCCTACGCGGTCTCGCACGACCTGCGCCAGCCGCTGCGGATGGTCAACAGCTACATACAGCTGATCGAGCTTGCCTTGGCCGACACGCTTAATGACGACACGCGCCGGATGATGCACTTTGCGGTTGATGGCGCAAAACGCATGGATCAGATGCTGGTTTCGCTGCTCGAATATTCACGGGTCGGGCGCAAGGGCGAGCCGTTCGCGCCGCTGTCCAGCCGCAACGGGGTCGATGAGGCGCTGCGCTTCCTCGCCCCGGTCATCCGCGAGGCTAACGCTACGGTGCGCGTGTCCGGCGACTGGCCGGAAGTGGTCGCCAGCCGCGACGAATTCACCCGCCTGTGGCAGAACCTGATCGGCAACGCCGTGAAGTACCGCGTCCCGGATCGTGCGCCGGAAATCGACATCACGGTCACGCCGGACGCCGACGGTTGGCGTTTCTGCGTAGCCGACAACGGCATCGGCATCGCCCCGGCGCAGTTCGACCGTTTGTTCAAGGTCTTCCAGCGTCTGGTCACTCGGGAGCAATACGAGGGGACCGGCGTCGGCCTGGCGGTGGCGCACAAGATCGTCGAGCGCCACGGCGGGCGCATCTGGGTCGAATCCAGCGGCGCGGGTCTGGGTTGCCGCTTTTGTTTCAACTGGCCGCGGGCGCTGACGACGGCGAAGGATGTTTCTGGATCAACAGGGTGCGCCTGCCTAAACGTTACCTAACAATGCGCTGAAATAATACTGATGAAACCGATAGAAGCAGGCGTTCCCAGTCTTCCGGTCGTGCTGTTGATCGAGGACGAGCGCGGCGATGCGGAATTGATCCGCTGGCAACTGCTTGAAAAAAGCGACACAGCTTTCGACGTGGCGATGGCTGATTCGCTGGCTGCGGGGCAGCAGTTGATCGATAAGGGCGACTTGCGGCCGGATGTCGTGTTGCTCGACCTCAACCTGCCCGATTCCAGCGGTATCCAGACCGTCGAGCGTTGCCGTCTGCTGACCGATGCACCGATTGTGGTGCTGACCGGCAATGACGAAAAGCGGCTGGCCTTCGCCGCACTGGAAGCGGGCGCTCAGGATTATCTGGTCAAGGGTCAATTCGATCCCGATGCGCTGGCGCGGGCGGTGCGGTACGCCCGGGTGCGGGGGCAACTTGAACACCGGCTGGCCCACTCCGCCCGGCTATACGCCGCCCTCAGCCAGTGCAACCAGGCCATTGTGCGGGTGACTGACGAGCCTGAGCTGCTGCTGGAAGTCTGCCGGATTGCGGTCGAGTTTGGCGGCATGAAGATGGCGTGGATCGGTCTGATTGACGCCCGCACCCGCCAGGTTTATCCAGTCGTCAGCTTCGGTGCCGGGACGGACTACCTGCAAGGAATTGATATTTCTATTGATGCTGACCAGCCGACCGGGTGCGGTCCCATAGGCATGGCGATCCGTAGTCAGGCGCCGGTCTGGATCCAGGATTTTTACCATGATCCCGACACCGCGCCGTGGCATGAACGCGGGGCGCGCTTTGGCTGGCGCAGCGTGGCCGCGCTGCCGCTGTCGCGCAAGGGCGCGGTCATCGGCAGCTTTGCGCTGTACGCCCATGAGTTCAACGCCTTTGATAAAGCGGCGCGCAAGCTGTTGCTGGAGATGTCCACCGACATCAGTTTTGCGCTGGACAACTTCACCCGCGAGGCTGAACGCCGGCAGGCCGAGGCGATCATCCTGAATGAACGGGATTTCACCCGCGCGGCGCTCGACAGCCTGCCGGGCCTGTTTTATCTGATTAGCGAACAGGGCCAGTTTCTGCGCTGGAACCGGAATTTTGAAACCGCATCGGGCTATAGCGCCGACGAAATTGCCGGCATGACGCCCTTGGAGTTCTTCGCAGAGGCCGGCAAGGCCCTCATTGCCGCCGCCATCGAGCAGGTCTTTACGCAGGGCGAAACCCTGGTGGAAGCGGAGTTTTTGTCGAAAGACCGGACCCGTACACCGTACCTGTTCACGGGCCAGCGCTTTGAGTTTGAGCAGCAACCCTGCCTGATCGGCATGGGCATTGACATCACCCAACGCAAACAGGCGGATGAACGGGTCCAGTGGTTGTCACATTTTGATACCCTGACCGGCCTCGCCAATCTCCACCTGCTGAGTGATCGCTTTAATCACGCCATCGGCATGGCGCGGTGCACCCAGCGGACGCTGACCCTGATGGTGCTTGATCTGGACCACTTCAAGAATATCAACGACACGCTCGGTCGCTACATCGGCGACGCGATGCTGGTTGAGGTCGCGCGCCGCATTCAGTCGGTGGTGCAGGCGGAAGACACAGTATCGCGCCAGGGCGGCGACGAGTTCGTACTGCTGCTGCCGACCACCGATGCCAATGGCGCCGCGCATATTGCGCAAAAAATGCTGGAAACCATCGCCGGCGACTACCAGATCGATGCGCATGAACTGGCGATTACGCCATCGGTCGGCATTGCCCTGTACCCGGCGGACGGTGAGGATTTCGAGACGCTGACCAAAAATGCCGATATGGCGATGTACCGCGCCAAGCGCGACGGGCGCAATTGCTATCGGTTCTTCGCGGCGGAAATGCAGGTCCGCTCGACCCGTATCTTGCAACTGGAAAGCGCCTTGCGCCGGGCGCAGGAACGCCGGCAGTTGACCTTGCACTACCAGCCCCAGGTGTCGTTGCGGGATGGCCGCATTATCGGCGCCGAAGCGCTGCTACGCTGGCGGCATTTCGAGTTTGGCCCGGTGTCCCCGGCTGAATTTATCCCGATCGCCGAGGCCAGCGGGCAAATTGTGCAGATGGGCGAATGGGTGCTGCGTACCGCAGTGCGCCAGATGAAGATCTGGCTGGATCAGGGGCTGGTCGCTACCGGGGCCGGCGGTGTGCCGATGGTCATGGCCGTTAACCTGTCGGTGATTCAGTTCCGGCACCCGCGACTGATCGAACAGGTCATGCAGATTCTGGCGGAAGAGGGACTGCCGCCGCAGTGCCTGGAGCTGGAATTGACTGAAGGCGTCGCGCTCAATGACCCCATCGGCGCGATTGCGGTGATGAATGCGCTGCACGCCCAGGGCATTCGCATGTCGATTGACGATTTCGGCACCGGTTATTCCTCATTGAGCTACCTCAAGCAGTTCAAGGCCTATAAACTCAAGATCGACCAGTCCTTCGTGCGCAACATCACCGATAACCCGGAAGACAAGGCCATTGTCAGCGCCATCCTCAGCATGGCCCGCCGTCTCGGTTTGCAAACCATTGCCGAGGGCGTGGAAACCGAGGGTCAACTGGCCTTTTTGCGCGAAAGCGGATGCGACGAAGTGCAGGGCTACTACTTCAGCAAACCGCTGCCCGTGGCCGAGTTTGAAGGCTTATTGGCAACGCGCCGGTTTTTCAGCGGCTGACTGGATTCCCGCATTCGCGGGAATGATGACCATCAAATACGAAAACCGGCCGAGAATGGGTATGACTTCACAAAAAAACCATTCCCGGAAAATTCCGCCACTCCAGCCGAATGGCTATACCCGCTTGCGCGGGTATAACAAATCAAGAGGGTTGGCGGAAACCCGCAACAAAAAGAATCAGGTCGCAGTCGCCTGCAGTTGTTGTCCCGCTTCAGCGCCGGGCAGCATCGTGCCTTGTTGTTCCTGCGGTTTGCCGACCAGCAACCGCAACCCGGCGTGAAAACACTGGCCGGCATGGGTCAGTTCATGGACCGATTCCAGTAGTTCGCCCAGTTCCTGGTAGGCGTCCGGGCTGGGCATGAGCTGAATGCTGCGCTCCAGATAATTGCGGGCTTTGGCGGGTTGCTGGCAACGCTTGGCCAGCCGGCCCAGGGTCAACAGCAGGTAAGGATCATCGCCATGCTGGGTCAGCCAGCCTTCGGCAGTTGCCAGTTGCGCGGCGGCATTGCCCCGCTCCAGCATCCCGTAGCCCACCGCCAGCTTCGGACTCCAGCGCCGGTTGATCGCTTCCCGCAGCAACGTTTCGGCATCGTCAAAGGCGTTGAGATCACATAGCGCCGTCGCGTAAGCAATCACAAACGCCTCATCCTCCTCACGCATGACTGTGGGCGCTTGCTTCCACAAGGCCCGCAGCTTATCCAGCGACCCACTGGCGGCGACGATTTCCAGCAGCGCCCGGTAGGTTTGTTGCTGCAATTCCGCCAGCGGCTCCGGACCGAGGGCCTTCTGCTTCTGAACTTCCGGCAACAGCTTCTGCAACGGATCCCAGGCCTGCAATTGCTGATAAGTCCTCGCTAGGTAGAGCAATACTCCGGGATGGCGTGGATGCAGAGTGTGCAGCGACTCCAGAAGGGGCCGGGCCAGTGCGGCCTGCCGGTCGTCCAGCAGGAACTCCACCCGTGTCAATTGCACGGTCATTGGATCGGCATCCGGGGAGTCCTCGGCTTTGCGCAGATTCAGATCGCGCCGCCATTTCAGGTCGCTGAGATGGTGAGTCGCCCGCGCCGCGTTCAGATAGTGCAAGGCCGGGTTCTCACTGTATTCCGCACTCTTGAGAAAAGTTTTTTCCGCCGCCGCCCATTGCCCAGCCGCCAGTTGCCGCCCGCCCAGATTGAACAGGCGCTGGGCTTTTTTCTGCAACCGCCGCTGATTGGCGTGCAAGGTCTGGCCCGGAGTCTTCCACAGCCGGATCGCCAGTCGCACCAAGGCATAAAACCCGCAGAAGGCCACTCCCAGAACGATGACGAAGAACGCCAGGCTGGTTTCAATCGTCCACTCGCCGATGCTGACCATCGCGTAGCCGGGGTCCTGGCGCAGCGTCAGCGCCATCCAGACCGCAACAAACAGCGTAATGATGATCCCGATGAGCAGCCTCATGGTTGCGCTCCTTCAGTGACAGCCGGCTGCGGATCTGCCGCAACCGCTGGGGTTTTCAGCACGGCGCGAATGGGTTGACGACGGGTCAGCGCATCGTTGAAGGCTTTGTTCAGTCCAGCCAGATCCGGGATGTAGGGATTGAATTGCACGGTTTGCAAGGCTTGCAACTGGCTGAGGAAGGCCGTAACGCGGGCGTCCTGGACATCAAAATAGGTTTCAGTCCACTGGCGAACCAGGCTGTATGAATCCTGATAGGACTGGGCATCGCCGCGCAACAGCGCCATCCGCATGCTTTCCAGTTCGAGGCGCAGGTTCTGGCGCAGGAAAAACTCCTCTTCCATCGCAATCAGCGGCGGCGCTTCGCTGCGCACCCTGCGGATCACCACGATGTCCTTGAACTGGTTCCACACCGCTTCAGTGCTGCGATCCCACCAGGAACGCTGGGCATCGGTGCTGACTGCCACAGTTGCGGCGGGTTTGAACCGGTTTTTGACATCCGGCGTTCCGGAATCGATCTTCACCGGCAAACCGCTGACCTCTGTTTCCATATCCGCCAGCTTGTGGGCCAGGCCGACAATGTCCGGCAACTGCACCCCGCGCAGGCTGGCGATAGATTCGGCCAGCATGGTTTGCACCGAGTCCAGACTCCGCTCGTTGACCGCTTTTAGCCGTTGCTGGGCGACATCCAGCGCCAGGCGGGCGGTGGGAACATTGCGCTCCAGCTTCAACTTGGCGTCGGCCAGCCGTAGCAGATAGTCCACTTCAGCCAGCGGGAAGGCATTGAGATCGCCGCCCTGCGCCGCGACGGTTTTGACCGTCTCCAGATTGTCTGCGATTCCACTGTGGCTGAGCTTCAGGTTTTTGATCTGGGTATCCAGCGCGGCCAGCCGGGTCTGCTGCTCCTGCCATTGGGTCTGGATTCCGGTTTTGTGTTGTTCAAGCGTGGTCTGATGAGCGGTCTGGGCCTCCCGCACCAGCTTGATTTCGCTCTTGATGACGTTGCTTTCACCCTTTTGCAGTTCCATCGCATTCTTGAGAGGTTGCAGATCGCCGGTCAGGCCGATGATTTGACTCTTGAGATTCTGATTCTCGGTGCGGACCTGATCAATGCCGGCCTTGAGCGCCTGTAGCTCTTTAACTTGGGCCTCCAGCGCTTTGAAAGCGGGATCGCGCTGATCGATAGCCTGCTTGATCGCGGCTTTCAACTGGTCAGCCTGAACGACCTTGTCCTGTTGCCACAGATACCAGAGATAGCCGCTGCCGCCGCCGGCGCCCAGTCCCACCAGCAGCGCCAGCCACGCCACGCCACGGCCGCTCTTGGGCGCGGCGGGAGGAACAGGAACAGGCGGCGCGGGCTTGGCGTCGGGTTTAGCGAGCGATGCCGGCGCGGGTTTGGCGTCGGGTTTAGCGTTACTGTTATCGGAGGTTTTATCGGTCATGGAGCGTTACCAGCCAAGGGTGAAGGGTTCGCCGCCAGTTCCAGCAGGGCGGCGGCAATGGCGTCGTCACTCGCTGCCTGGGCGAGCCGGAGGGAATGACAACCGAGCGTCGCGGCGAGCTGCCGGGTGCGGGTGCTGACCGTGATGATCGGGGTTTTACGCAGGTCATCTTGCCCGGCAATGCCTAGCATATCAAACAGATTCAACAGGGTTTCACTGCTGGCGATCACCACGGCGCCAATTTCGCCGCGTTGCCAGCGCTTCAGCAGCGCGTCCAGGTCCATCGTGGGTCGTTCCCGGCGGTAAACCTCGGCATAAATAACAGTTGCGCCGCGAGCGGTCAGAGTTTCCGCCAGCAGTTCTCGTCCACCTTCGCCACGCACGATAACTACAGTCTGGCCGCCGACCTTTTGCAAGAGGGGCAAGGCCAGCAAGGCCTCACTGTTAAAGCCGGCTTCCGGTTGCAGGCAATGGGCGACGCCGTAGCGGGCGAGAGCCTGAGCGGTGGCTTTGCCGATGGCGGCAATCTCCAACCGGGGCGGCAAACCGCCGCGTTCCCGAATCGGCAACAACGCGCGGTCAACCGCATTGGCGCTGGTGAAAACCGCCAAATCGACCTCGGCCAGCCGGTCAAAAATCGCCAGCGCCGGCGTCCAGTCCTGCGGTTCGCTGATGAGCAATGCCGGACAGCGAATCGCCACCCCGCCATAGCGTTCAATGAGTCGGCATAGCGAATCCGCCTGATGCGCCGGACGAGTCACTAGGACACCCAGACTGTGCAAATCACCTGAGGGAGGGAGCAGTGGGCGTTGCATTTCAACCCCCCGCCAGCAGCCGGCGCAAAATCGGATCAGCCCCGCGTTCCAGCAACTGCCCGGCCAGGGTTGCGCCAAGGCTTTCCGCCGCCATTGCCGAACCCCGCAGATCACCAGCAATGATCACGCTGCCGTCCGGTTCGCCAACCAGTCCGCGCAACCAGAGCTGATCCGGCGCTTCCAGCAGCGCATGAGCAGCAATCGGGGCCTGGCAACCACCCTGTAAGCGGGCGTTAAAGGCCCGTTCCGCCATCACGCAGGTCTGGGTCGTGGGATCATTCAGCGCAGCAAGCAATTCCCGGGTCCGGGCATCATCCAGCCGGCATTCGACCCCAATCGCGCCCTGACCAATGGCCGGCAGGCTGCACCCCGGCTCCAGCGCCAGCGTGATTCGTTCTTGTAGACCCAGCCGGTTCAGCCCGGCAGCGGCCAGGATAATGGCGTCGAACTCGCCGGAATCCAGTTTAGCCAAGCGGCGATTGACGTTGCCGCGCAGGCTGAGAATCTGCCACTGCGGATAGCGGGCAGCCAACTGGCATTGCCGGCGCAGACTGGACGTGCCAACCCTGGCTTGCTCAGGTAAGGCATCGGGATGGGAAAAATGGCGGGACACGAAGGCATCGCGGGGATCGTCACGGGCCAGGATCGCCGCCAGTCCCAGCCCGGTGGGAAATTCCACCGGCACATCTTTCATGGAATGGACAGCGAGATCGGCGCGGCCCTCCAGCAGACCCAACTCCAGTTCCTTGACAAACAAGCCTTTCCCGCCGACTTTAGCCAGCGGACTGTCGAGAATTTTATCGCCTTGGGTGAGCATCCCGACCAGTTCCACCCGCAGGTCAGGTTGAGCTTGCTGTAAGCGGTAGGCGACATGTTCAGCTTGCCAGCGGGCCAGCGGGCTATTACGGGTAGCGATGCGCAGCGGTTCGGAGAGCGTAGTTTCGGTGAGCATTTTGATAAGCTATGGCGTCCTTTTAACCTTTTAAGAATATCCGATGAGCGACACGCAAACCAATAAGACCTGGGGTGGACGATTTACCGAAACCACCGACGCTTTTGTCGCCGCCTTCACCGCTTCGGTGGAATTCGACCGGCGGATGTACCGGCAGGACATTGCCGGATCGATCGCTCACGCCCGGATGCTGGCGCGGGTCGGCGTATTGTCCGAGAGCGACTGCGCGGCCATTATCCAGGGTCTGGAAGCGATTCGTAGCGAGATTGAGCGCGGCGAGTTCGTCTGGTCGGTGGAGCTGGAAGATGTTCACATGAACATTGAAGCGCGGCTGACCGAGCGGATCGGCATTGCTGGCAAGCGCCTGCACACCGGACGCTCCCGCAACGATCAGGTCGCGACCGATCTCCGGCTGTATTTGCGCGACGCCATTGACGCCATCCTGGCCGAGATTCGGCGCTTGCTGGGTGGATTGACCGGGTTGGCGATGCAGGAAGCGGGAACGATCATGCCTGGCTTTACCCATTTGCAGGTCGCCCAGCCGGTCACCTTCGGCCATCACCTGCTGGCCTGGTTCGAGATGCTCAAGCGCGATTACGAGCGACTGGTCGATTGCCGCAAGCGGGTCAACATTATGCCGCTGGGCGCGGCGGCGCTGGCGGGAACCAGTTATCCCCTGGATCGCGATTACACCGCGCAACTGCTGGAATTTGACGCCCCATCGGCCAATTCGCTGGACGCGGTCAGCGACCGGGATTTCGCTATTGAATTCACCGCCGCCGCCGCGATCCTGATGACCCACTTTTCGCGGATGGCCGAGGAGCTGGTGCTGTGGTCATCGGCGCAATTCGCTTTCATTGATCTGCCTGACCGGTTCTGCACCGGCTCCTCGATCATGCCGCAGAAGAAAAATCCCGATGTGCCGGAACTGGTGCGCGGCAAAACCGGGCGGGTCAACGGGCATCTGGTGGCGTTGCTGACTCTGATGAAGAGCCAGCCGCTGGCCTATAACAAGGACAATCAGGAAGACAAGGAACCGCTGTTTGACGCTGTGGATACGGTGCTGGGTTGTGTACGGGCGTTTGGCGACCTGATTCCGGCGATTTATCCCCGGCGGGATAATTTGTTGCAGGCGGCCCGGCGCGGCTTTGCGACGGCGACTGATCTGGCTGATTATCTGGTCCGCAAGAGCATTCCATTCCGTGACGCCCATGAAATCGTCGGTAAGGTGGTGCGACTGGGGGTTGAAACCGGGCGGGATTTGGCGGAGATGACCCTAGCCGAATTGCAGGGATTTTCACCGTTGATTCAGAACGACGTGTTTACGGTATTGTCGCTGGAAGGTTCGGTTGCAGCTCGTAACGTGTTGGGCGGGACCGCCCCGGACCGGGTGCGGGAAGCGGCGATTTCGGCGCAAACCTGGCTGGCGAATTTGGGCTGAGGCGTTGTCCATAACCTTGCCAAGATCGCTCCATGTATGGTATGGCGTGGTTTACGCAGATTAAGCCGTCGCCTACACTTTATGCAGAGTTACGATCACCCACGCTTTAAGCTGAGGAGAATGGCATTGAAAAAATCATGTATTGGGTTAGCGATTATCCCGGCCATGCTATGGTCGGCATCGTCAGTTGCGGGCGAAAGTTCGACGACTGAGTGCGTTGAGTACGGCTACGCCGGGGGTGAAACGATTCTTAAATGCACTCCGCCGGCTACCCGAATGATGGGGAATGGAGAAGAAGACTACTGGACGCCCGAACGGATGAAAAACGCCAAGCCCTATCCTGTGCTCACGCCCGGTAAATCTGGCTCACTTCGTGCCCCGTCCGATTTGGATACGCCCAGCAGCTCTCCTGGATATGACCCTGGCAGTTTGCCCACTGAGAATGCAACGCCACAGCCCGATAGCGGCGATGTCACCAAACCGTCGGTGGATTCCAGTTCCAGCCTCTCGACGGGTTTAACCCAGAAAATGGCGGCAATTCAAATGACGATCCAGCAAGTGGGCATCCCCATGCACTCGACATTTTCAGTGCCGCGGATTCTCTACGCGCCACCGACTCCGCTTTATCCTTACATGGCCATTGGAAGAGTGTTTTTTACCAGTCAGGCAGACGGCAAAGATTATGTCTGTTCTGGCTCATCGATTGGCGGCAGGGCAGTATTAACGGCGGGCCACTGCGTGATGGAAAAAGGGAAACCTCATGTCAACTGGGTTTTTGTACCCGTCTATTACAATGGCGAGGCGCCTTATGGTAGATGGACACAGACGTCTTTGTTCTATTTTCAGTCTTGGAAGGAACAGGAAAATCTGGGCAGGGATGTCGCCTTCTCGATTGTAGCCGATCAGCAAGGCTCCACGCTGTCAGGGAAGGTAGGCGCACTCGGGTTTGCTTATAACTTTCCCAGGGAAAGACTGTGGGCGATGTTCGGTTATCCAGCCGGCGCTCCTTATATTGGGTACGAAATGATCGAAACAATGGCCCCGACTGCTGCTATCGATGATTCTGGCAGTCCTCCCAGCACGGGAGCCGGCAGTATCCAAACGGGGGGAAGCAGTGGCGGGCCTTGGATCACTGACTTTTCGCCGGGACTTGTGGTTTCCAATTTTGCCAATGGCGTCAATTCTTATGGGTATGACGGCCTGGATGTCATGTTTTCACCCTACTTTGATGATTCGGTGAAAGCCATGAAAGACTCGGCGGTCGCCCAGTAACCCAACGGCTAACCCTTGGTTTGGATCGAAGGCGCTTCCCGCGCCTTTTTTAATGATGGTCGTGTTTACTGCGCTTCCAATAGCGCCAGTAACCCTTGTAGCAATTGCATCGGCGTAGGGGGACAACCGGGGATATGCAAATCCACCGGAATCACTGCGGAAATGCCGCCGATGCAGGCATAACTCCCGGCGAAAACTCCGCCATCCCGTCCGCAATCGCCGACCGCCACCACCCATTTCGGATCGGGTGTGGCAGCATGAGTGCGTTCCAGCGCCTGTTTCATATTGGCGGTCACCGGCCCTGTTACCAACAGCACATCAGCATGGCGCGGCGAGGCGACAAAATGAAAGCCGAACCGTTCCAGATCATAAAAAGCGTTATTCAGCGCATGAATTTCCAGTTCACAGCCATTACAGGAACCGGCGTCCACCTCACGAATGGACAGGCTGCGACCCAATCGCCGCTGGGCGTTGTCATTAACCTTGGCGGCTAATTCAGCCAGCGCTGCTTCAGACGGAGCGGGAGCTGGAACGGTCAGTGGAAACCGTAACAGATTTTGCAATAACAGCTTGCTACGCATAGCGGGAGAGCCTACAAATCATGGCCTGAATAGGAACCATTGAAGGATTTATTGCAGATTGGGAAATCCGCGACGATGTTATTTTCAACGGCCGCTTCCAATAATGGCCACTGGAACCACGAGGGATCGCGGGGATGACAACGCGCCACCGTACTATCGGCATTGAGGCGCAGCCAAACCAGAATATCACCACGAAAACCTTCAACCAGAGCCATGCCTTCAGTGATTTGACCTGGAGAATTTAATTCAACTCGTACTGGCCCGGTTGGCAAGCGCTGTAAAATCTGATCGATGAGACTTAGACTTTGTTCCACTTCGCGGATTCGCAACCAGATGCGGGCATTGACATCGCTGTCAGTCAAGAGCGCCGTTGCAAATTGCAATTGAGCATAAGGTGGATAACCGGGCTGGCGGCGAGCATCAAAAGTCCGGCCTCCAGCGCGGCCAATAATTCCGCCACAGCCGAATTGCTTGATCAACGCGGGCCGGACAAAACCGGTATTCACCGTGCGATCCTGCATTGAAGCCGTGTTGTCGTACAAATCCACCAATGGCGGAAAATCGCGGCGAATTTCCGCCACTAGCGCCTGAATGGTCTTTACTCCATCCGCTGGCAGATCAGCGCTCACTCCACCAGGAATGATGCAATCCATGATCAGGCGATGCCCGAAACAGGCGGCGCTGGCGCGTAAAATCCGCTCGCGCAATACTGCGCAATGAGCCAGCATTAAGGCAAAAGCGGCGTCATTACAAATTGCGCCCATATCGCCACAATGATTTGCCAGCCGCTCCAGTTCGGCCATCAATGCCCGCAACCAGTGAGCGCGATCCGGAATAACGGTTTCCGTCGCTGCTTCAACCGCACGGGCAAAAGCCAGCGCATAAGCCGCCGTGCTATCACCGGACACCCGCCCGACCACTCGCGCCGCCTGATCAATCGTCGCACCATTCAGCAGACTCTCAATGCCCTTATGAACATAGCCGAGGCGCTGTTCGAGTCGCACTACCGTTTCGCCATTTGCGGTAAAGCGGAAATGACCGGGTTCAATAATCCCGGCATGAACCGGCCCGACCGGAATCTGATGCAGACTCTCGCCTTCAGCGGGCAAAAATCGATATGGCGGTAAAATCCCGATGGGCGTCGTTGCTGCACCGAGTGGATGCCGTACCGGCCAACGGCCATGATCCAGCCACGGACGATGATCAGGAGCGCCAATAGCCTGTAATCCAACCAAATCAGCCATAGTGCGCTCGAGACGTTGCGCTGGCGGATGGAGTCGCCCAACCGAAGGAAAGCGCCCATCGGGACACGGCAAACTGGCGACAACTATTGATTCACTGGAGTCCTCGCGCAACGCTAAATGGGCCATGCCCATTTCGCCCCATAACCCCAACATCGTGAGCGCGCCGCCGGACAAACCTTCAATCAAGGCATTCCAGGTTTCAACGGTCACCACGACTCGCGGCCATGGGCGATGTTCCACAACTGATTGACCGACTTCCAGCACTGTCTGCAAAGCGCTAACGCTCATCTTTAACCTTTAGCCCTTAGCCTTTCTTTAACCCAGCAACACCGCGACATGCTGAAACCACGCCACCAGTGGCTCCGGCAACCAGATGCCCGCCATCAGCACCAATCCCAAATGAGTCAGCATCGGCAACAGACTGGCGTGAACCGGCGTATTCGCGCCACGCGATTCACCAAACGCCATCCCGTGCAATCGCCAGAGCAGAGTCCCAAACGCCAGCAGTAATCCCAGGACCAGCAGCAAAGCCAATAATGGTTGACGGGCAAAGGTCGAACTGACAATCAGAAACTCGCTCATGAACACGCCAAACGGCGGCATTCCAACAATGGCGACTACTCCCGCCACCAGCCCCCAACCCAGCGCCGGATGCGTTGCAGTCAAGCCGCGAATGGTTGAGATTCGCTGGGTGCCTTTCGCTTGGGAGATATGACCGACGGTAAAGAAAATCGCTGATTTGGTCAGGCTGTGCATGGTCATGTGCAGCAGTCCGGCGAAATTGGCGAGCGGCCCACCCATGCCAAATGCGAAAGTCATAATACCCATGTGTTCAATGGAGGAATACGCAAACAGCCGCTTAATATCACCGCGTCGGTAAATCATCAAAGCCGCGAATAGCAGTGACGCCAGTCCTACCCCGACCAGCAGGGGACCTGGCGTTAATGCCGCCGGATTAGCGTTCATCAGCATCTTGAACCGCAGCACCGCATACAGCGCGACATTCAACAACAAACCGGACAGCACTGCCGAAATGGGCGTCGGACCTTCCGCATGGGCATCCGGCAGCCAGGCATGAAGGGGAAACAGTCCGGCCTTGGTGCCATAACCCAGCAGCAGAAAGATAAACGCCAGATTCAGTAAGGCCGGATCAAAGCGGGCGGCGTGTTCCAGCAACTGATCCCAGGCCATCGCCGGCAAGCCTTCCCCCATCACCGGCTGGGCGGCCAAATACACCAGAATCGTTCCAAACAGCGCCAGCGCAATCCCCAGACTGCCGAGAATAAAATACTTCCAGGCTGCCTCCAATGCCGCCTGAGTCCGGTAAATCCCGACCATCAGCACCGTCACCAGCGTCGCTAGTTCAATCGCGACCCACATCAGCCCGATATTATTGGCGAGAAAGGCGAGATTCATAGCGAATAGCAACGCCTGATACATGGCGTGATAAAAACGCAGATAATTCGGAGTCAACCGCCCGGTTTCCAGCTCATGGGCAATATAACCGGCGCTGAAAATACTGGTGGTGAAACTGACCAGATTATTCAGGGCAATGAGATAGATGTTGAAATCATCCACCCGCAGATACAAGTTAGCCTCTGGCCGCACCCCAAACAGGGTGACCGCAGCCAGGAGCGTAATGAACGCCGCGCCGATATTCAGGCGCGCGCCGATTCGATAGCTGGACAGCCCGATCAGCGCCAACGCGGTACTGGCCGGAACGATCAGCAGCGCCACTACGGCTATAGAACCGAGGTTGCTCATCGCCGCCGCTCCTCGCGAAAGGTATCCATCGCCTGCATATCCACGCTGTCAAACCGCTCCCGAATGCGGAACAGAAAAACGCCAATCACGATCAGCGCAATCAGCACTGAAAATGCAACGCTGATTTCTACCGCCAGCGGCATTCCCTTAGCGCCCGCTGCCGCCAGCACCAGCCCGTTTTCCAGCGACATAAACCCAATCACCAGACTGATCGCGTTATGCCGCACCACCATCAGCAACAAACCTAATAGCACCACGGCCAAGGCAAAGGCTAAATCTTCTCGCGCCAGGGGATCAGCCGTTGCGGTGACGGGCAACATCACCAGAATCGCCAGCGCCACTAATCCCGTGCCGGCCAGCATATCGCGACCCACTCCGCCCACCACTTCCAGGGTGCGATGAATGCCGAGTCGCCGGACAATCCGATATAAGGCGGTGGGAATTACAATCGCCTTGAACACCAGCGCAATGACTGCCGTGACGTATAAATGCGGCGCGTTTTGAATATGCGCCTGCCAACCGACTGCCAGCGCCAGCACCAGTGAATGCAGCGCGAAGATATTCAGCAGCGCGTACACCCGATCCTGATACAGCAGCATAAAACTCACGATCACCATGCTGCCCGCTAACAGGTGGGCAATATCGAAGGCTAAACCGTGCATCACAACTCCCGTGACACGAACAGCAGCAATGCGCCGAGCAAGCCCAGCATCAGCGCCGCACCTAAAAATTCATCGACCCGGAAGACCCGCATCTTGGCGACGCTGGTTTCAAACAGCGCCAGCAGCACCCCGCCGAACGCGAGTTTGATGACATAAACCATCAAGCCAATACCATAAGCGGCCAATCCCGCGCCCGCTGCCGCCATGCCCCACGGCGCAAAAATGCAGGCCAGCAACGACAGATACAGCAACAGTTTCAGCGAGGCGGCCAGTTCAATCAGCGCCAGATGCCGTCCGGAATACTCCAGCACCATCGCTTCATGCACCATGGTTAATTCCAGATGGGTGGCCGGATTATCGACCGGGATCCGGGCGTTTTCGGCAATCGCCACCATCATCAAGGCCAGCAACGCCAGGCCCAGCGACACCCGCAGCCCAACGTCGGCAGTCAGCATAAAGCGGGCGACGGCGGATAATTCGGTGGTGCCGGCCAGCAGTGATAACGTGAACACCATCATCAGCATCGCCGGTTCGGCCAGCGAGGCGATCATCATTTCGCGGCTGGAGCCGATCCCGCCAAAGCTGGTCCCCACATCCAGCCCGGCCAAGGCCAGGAAAAAGCGGGCGCTGCCGAGCAGGGCGACAATGGCGATTAAATCCGCCGTCCAACTGAACAACAGGCCATTGGCGAAGGTGGGAACCAGCGCCGCCGCGACCCAGATCGCGGCGAAAATCAGATAGGGCGCGACCCGAAACAGCCATGAGGCGGATTCGGCCAGCACCACCTCCTTGCCCAGCAGTTTGTACAGGTCACGGTAAGGTTGCAGCAGGGGCGATCCGCGCCGGCGCAACAGCCGGGCCTTGATGACTCGCACCCAGCCGGTCAGCAGCGGGGCCAGCAGCAGGATCAGCAGCATTTGGCAGCCCTGCACCAGATAATCGGTGATCAACGCCATAACACCATCCCCAGCAACAGCAGCACCAATGCGCCAAACACCAGGCCCAGATAACGGCGAATGGTCAGGTATTGCAGATAATTGAAGCGGCTTGAGAGCGCCACCACAGCTGTGGCAATCGGCGCGTAACCGATCTCCCAGACCGGATCGCGCATTCGGACCTCCAGTTTGGCTGGGCGCAGATCACCGGGCGGCGGCATTGTGACCCGTTCGCGAGCCTGAAACACCACGCTGCCGAACACCCGCCGAATCGGTTGGGCGAAGCTGCCGGCGGTGTACTGGGTCGCTGGACTGGCATCGGGAAAGCCGCAATCCCAGGCCGGGCCGCGCCGCACCTTATTCGACGCCAGCCGGTGAATCAGCAACGCGGCCAGAGTTCCGGAAATCGCCATGAACAGCATGACCAACAGGCCGTTATAGGTACTCTTGACATCAACAATCGGCACCAGGGTCAGCCAGGGTTGATTATGCTGGGTCGTTAATTGAACGCTGCCGTTGAGCGAACCGACGACCGGCCCCAGTCCGTCCACCACCAGTCCCGGCAGGATGCCCGCCACCACGCACAGCCCGGCCAGAATGAACATCGCGGTCAACGAATAGCGGTCGGTTTCCTTCGCTTGGGCGGCGACCGGCGAGCGGGGCCGCCCGAGGAAGGTGATGCCGAAGGCTTTGACGAAGCAGGCGGCGGCCAGCGCGGCGGACAGGGCCAATAAGGCTCCAACCGCCGGGGCCAAAAACTTGAGTAGCCATTGCGGCAATTCCGGGCTGAGCAAAATCGCCTGAAAGGTCAGCCATTCCGAGACAAAACCATTCAGCGGCGGCAGGGCCGAAATCGCCGCTGCGCCGATCAGGAAGGCCAGCGCCGTGTACGGCATCGGGTGAATCAGTCCGCCCAAATGCTCCATATCGCGCTCGCCGGTGGCGGTTAGCACCGCGCCGGTTCCCAAAAACAGCAGGCTCTTGAACAGCGAATGATTGAGGACATGAAACAGCGCAGCGGTTAGCGCCAATGCGGCGCTGGCGTACATCTGGTTGCCCTGAAAGGCCAGCGCCAGTCCCAGACCAATGAAAATGATCCCGATATTTTCAACCGTGTGATAGGCCAGCAGTCGCTTGAGATCGTGCTGCATGAGCGCATACAGAACACCGAGAACTGCGGTAATCCCGCCCAGCGCCAGCACCATCCCGCCCCACCACCACGCCACCGGTTCGCCGAGCAGATCGAAGATGATTCGGATGAAGCCGTAGACCGCGACCTTGGTCATCACCCCGCTCATCAGCGCCGAAACGTGGCTGGGTGCAGCGGGATGAGCCAGCGGCAGCCAGACATGCAGCGGAACCAGCCCGGCTTTGGAACCCGCCCCGATCAAGGCCAGCGCCAAGACCAGCGCCGCCAGCCCCGGCGTGATCTGGCCGGCGCGGATGGCGTCGAAGTTATAACCGCCATCGGGACCCGCCAGCAGACCAAAGGTCAGCAACAGCGCCAGGGTGCCGAAGCAGGCCATGACCAGGTAGAGATAGCCGGCGCGGGTATTGGCCGGGTCCTGATGATGGGCCATGACCAGCGCCCACGAACTCAGCGACATGAATTCCCAGGCGAACAGGAACGCGAAGGCGTCATCGGCCAGCAGCACCAGGTTCATCCCGGCCAGAAACGCCGGGTAGAACGGCAACACCCGCTCTGGGGCTGTTTCGTGCTGGCCGTAGCCAAGGGCGAACAGGCTGGCGACCGCGCTGCCGAGGTTGACCACGATCAGGAAAAACGCCGCCAGCGGGTCCAGCCGGAAATGCGCGCCGAGCCAGGGCAAGCCAATGGGCAGTCGCAGGGTTTCCGGCGCTTGCCCACTCGCCAGATACGCGAGCGCAGCGATCAAGGCCACGGTACTGACCGCCAGCGCAACGCTGTACACCTGCCGGCTGCCGTGGGGGGGACGGGCCGCGATGACTGCATAGACGCCCACAGCCAGCAGGACCATCGGTAACGCTAAAAGCAAGGGTAAGGTCATGGGGCGAAACTCGTTCCTTAGCGGCTCAACCGAACGCCGCGCCCACCGCCTGCGCTGGCGGCGCCTTCGTTAATCATAGTGACTCCGGCGGCTTCCAGCGCGGTGATCAGCTTGACCAGGGAATCAACGTTACCGCGAATGGTGCCGTCGCTGGATTCCATGCGCTGGATGGTGGGTAGGGACAATCCGGAGGCTTCGGCCAGCATCCGCTGATCCATCCCGGCCAGGGCGCGCGCTGCTTTAAGTTGGGCTGCGGTGATCATCGGGAAGCTCAGGATTCGTAATTTTGAACTGCAAGTTAAGGTAAATTCCACTAAGAATGCAAGGCGGAGTCCCTAATACTGATTTTTTAACGATCATAAAGTGGGGTTTTATCGGGAAGGCGTTGCTGAAGATTACTGGCCAAAAAACGCCCGGACCCGGTCCAAATTCCGAGTTTTCGGCATCGGCGGCAGACTGTCTAGAAACACCCGTCCGTAGGATTTGCTTAACAGCCGGGGATCGCCCAGCGCCAGCACCCCTCGATCATGGACATCACGGATCAGCCGGCCAGCGCCCTGCTTGAGGGTAATCACCGCCTGGGGGAGTTGATAACCCAGAAACGGGTCCTCACCGCGCCGGCGCAGTGCCTCGATCCGGGCCTGCACCACCGGATCGGTGGGCGCAGCAAACGGCAGCCGGTCGATAATCACGCAGGACAGCGCCTTGCCACGCACATCCACTCCTTCCCAGAAGCTGGCTGTTCCCAGCAGGACGGCATTGCCCAGACTCCGAAATTGCGCCAACAGCGCCGCTTTCGGCAAATCGCCCTGGGTCAGCAGTGGATAGTCCAGCCGGCCCGCCAGCCACTCCGCCGCTTCCCGCAAGGCTCGGTAACTGGTGAACAGCAAAAAGGCCCGCCCCTGGCTGGCGTCCAGCACCGGCAGCATCGCTTCCAGCAACGCCACGGTGTAGCCGGGAGAACCCGGATCGGGCAGCGCCGGCGGGTGATAGAGCAACGTGTTGCGGGGAAAATCAAACGGGCTGTCCAGCCGCAGCCCGGCATAATCCGGGATGCCCAGTCGGATCGCAAAATGAGTGAAGTTCTGCCCAACCGCCAAGGTCGCCGAGGTGAAAATCCAAGCGCTCGGTTGCGCCGCCATCCGGCCCCGGAACAACGGGGCAACATCCAGCGGCGTCTCGGTCAGAGTAAAACTGCGGCCCCAGGTTTCAAACCAGCGCACCTGATCCGGATTGGCGTTTTCGCCGGTCAGCAGCAATAGCCGCTGCGCCAGCTCCTCGCCGCGCCGCTGGCAATTTTCCAGCCCCTTGCCGCGTTTGGCTCCTTCCTTTAAAGCCTCGCGCAACGGTTCCAATACCCCGATCAGGTCGGCGACCGCTTCCCGGACCGCCGCTTGCTCGCTGGCCTCCCGCCACAGCGCCCGCCGCTCCGCCGCGCCCAGCGTCTGGCGCAAGGCCAGCACCGCTGGCTCCAGCGCCTCGGCCCGTTGGCGCAGCGCCGGAAAGTCGGACGCATCCTTGGCCTGCTCCACGACCGTGTCCCGTGCCAGTTCGAGCAGTTGCCGGCCACTGAGCGATTTGCCGAAAAACTGGCTGACGATCTCCGGCAACTGGTGGGCTTCATCCAGAATGAACGCATCGACGCCGGGCAGTAGTTCAGCAAAACCGTGGGCATCGCGCATCGCTAGGTCGGCGCAGAACAGATAATGGTTAATGACCAGCAGGTCCGCCGCCTGCGCCTCGACCCGGGCCTTAGCGAAAAAACAGTCATCAAGGCGCGGGCATTTCTGCCCCAGGCAATTGTCGGCGGTCGAGGTAACCCGGGGCCAGAGTGGTGAGGTTTCCGGGACGGTAGCGATTTCGGCAATGTCGCCGCGCCGGGTGTGCCGCGTCCAATCCTGAATGCGGCGCAAGTCGGCCACCTGCTCCCGGGACGCCAGGCGGCTGCTGTCCTCGACGGCTTGCAGGCGATAGGGGCAGAGATAGTTGCTGCGGCCCTTGAGCAACGCGACCTGGACGCGGCTGTGCAATGCCCGCTGCACCACCGGCAAATCCTGATGGAAAAGCTGATCCTGCAAATGGCGGGTGCCGGTCGAGATGATAACTCGCGCTCCGGATTGCAGGGCCGGGATCAGGTAGGCGAAGGTTTTGCCGGTGCCGGTGCCGGCCTCGACAATCAATGCGCCGCCGGTTTCCAGAATATCCTCAACCGCTTGCGCCATCCGCTGTTGCGGCAGGCGCGGCGCAAATCCCGGAACCTGTCGGGCCAGCGGACCATCCGGCCCCAGCAACTCTGCCGCGTCCTTTTTCAATGGCGGTCAGCGCAATTGCGCCGCCTGCGCTTCGGCTTCCTCAGCCCCGGCGGCATTGCCGGCGGCCTTGCGTGCGGAGGCGATCACCTTCCAGTTGCGCGATTGCAAGGTCCGGTTGCCCGACGCCAGGTTGTTGGATTTGCTGGCCAGCGATTCAGCCTGCGAGTACTGGCCCTGATGCAGGCGAATCTGGGCGAGATCATGCCAGATCCCGGCATTGCGCGGCTCCACCCGCAGCGCCCGCTCCAGCGCCGCGCCGGCCTTGTCCAACTGGTTGCTCTTGACGTACTTGTCTGCGTTTTCCAGCAACGCAGCGACGGCCTGATTACCCTCGCGGGTGATTTCAGCCGGCGGCAAATCGGCAGGCGGAGCGGATTGAACCGGCTTGGGCGCTGGGGCTGCAACGGGAGCTTGAGGCGCCATGGCGACCGCTGGTTCCGCCGGGTCTGGGGTCGGCGCTGCATCAGCGGGAGGACGGGGTTGCGGCGCGGTGCGCGGCGTCTGCGGCACTACCGGTTGCGGTTCGGGTAGAGTACCCGGGGCAGTGTCATAAGGCTCCTCCAGCGGCTGTGACCCGGTGGGTGGAGCCTGATGCGCGGTTCGGCCATAGCTTTCCGGCGGCGGCGTTTGTGGCGCAGTGCGGTTGTAGCTCTCGGCGGGCGTTGCCGGATAGGGCCGGGGCGCCGGCGGTGGATAGCCGGGTTGCGCCGCTGCGCCGGGCGGGTAAGCTGGCGACAGCGGGTAAGCCTCACTGGTCGCTGGCGGCGGATAGGGCCGGGGCTGTGGAGTCGCTGGAGTGTGGCCAGTGGTATTCGGAGCCGGCGCGGCGGGATAGGCCGAGGAGTACTCGCGCGGCATCAGCGGATCGTCCTGCGGCGCGGGTGGCGGCTGGTGATAGGCGGGTTGTGGGTAAGCGCCGGGCGCAGGTTGCCGGGCGTTGCGTTCCACCACTGGCGCTTTAGCAACCGGCTTTTTGGCTGAGGGTTGCTGGGAATACGGGGTTGCACAACCCGCTATTCCCACAGTGAGCGCCAAAATCCCCAACGACTGTTTCAAGATCATGTTCATCAAAACTCCCTGCTGGTTCGGTTGCGCTGGCTGGCAACCAGACCCCGCTTGTTCAATCAGGTCATTATAAAATGTAACTTTATCCTGTTGCGCTTACCGCCGCCATGCCCAATGAGCCGCGTTGCGCGATTTCCATTCAGCGGCCTTCAATTATTCAGGCTGCGGAAAAAATCGCTCATCTCTCCACCGCCGCCGCTGTCGGGACTCTCCGCCGGCATATCCAGATCGGCAGCGGCAGCGTCCGTATCAGCATCAGACGGCTCGGCCCGCCGTTCAGCGCTTGAACCACCGCCCCCGCTACTTCCGCCGCCCCCGCATGAGGCCGAACCTTCCGGCGCGGAGCCGATCACGAAGGGCAGTTGTTCGCCGCGCCGGCAACCCTGGCTTAACCGCAATCCGCTGCGCGGATCGACCCGGATTTCCTCAACATCGGCGGGGGCCGGCGTATCAATCGGGTCCAGATTCAGCCCTGCCATCAAATCCATCCACACCCGCAATGCGCCACTGGCTCCGCTCAGCCCGGTCGGCTTGTTGTCGTCGCGGCCCAGCCAGACCACGGCTAATCGGTTGCCGCTGAAGCCGGCAAACCAGCTATCGCGGTAGTCATCAGTCGTGCCGGTCTTGCCGGCGATGTTCAGTTCCGGCGCCAGTTTGCTTTTCATCGCCGCAGCGGTACCCGATTTGACCACCTGCTGCATGGCGTTGGTGAGGACATAAACCGGCCCCGGTTCGACCGCCTTCACTGCGTCCATCGCGTAATACTGTAACGGTCGCCCGGAAGTGTCGGTGACTTCGCGGATGGCCCGCAGCGGAATCCGCAAACCGCCGCTGGCGATCGTCTCGTAAATCTGCGCGATCTCGAATGGCGAGACATTCACCGCACCCAGCAACAGCGATGGATACGGCTTGATCTCCTGCTCCAGACCGAGCCGCTTGAGCATGGTCACCACATTGATCACGTCCATGTCGAGGCCGACCCGCACCGCCGGAATGTTGTAGGAACGGGCCAGCGCATCGCGCAAGGTCACCCGGCCATGAAAGCGCCGGTCGTAATTGCCCGGACTCCAGCGCTGACCGCCGGAGGTGTAAGTCAGCGGACTGTCGTTGATCCGGGTCGTGAGGGTATAGCGGTCGGGCTGCTCCAGCGCGGTCAGGTAAACCACCGGCTTGATCAGCGACCCGGCCAGCCGTTTGGCGTCCAGCGCCCGATTGAAACCAATCGACTTCGGCTCGCGGTCGCCGACCATCGCCAGTACTTCGCCAGTCTGGGTGTCGGCGATCACCGCCGCGCCCTGGAGCGGTCGGGCGGCGGGTTTGCTCTTTTCCAGCGGCGGCAAGCTGTTGACCAGGGTATTTTCCGCGGTCGCCTGCAAGCGCGGATCGAGCGTAGTGAACACCCGCAGCCCCTCGGAAACCAGATCTTCGGCCTTGTAATACTGCCGCAACTGCCGCCGCACCAGTTCCAGGAAAGCCGGATAGGCGGTAATGCCACTGGCGGCCTTGGGCGTCACATCCAGCGCCATCGCCTTGGCGACCACCGCATCCTCGGCTCCGATCAGATTTTGCTCAACCATCACGTCCAGCACCAGGGCGCGGCGCTCCTTGGCCCGATCCAGATTCTTGCGCGGATCGTACAGCGAGGGACCCTTGATCATCCCCACTAGCAAGGCCAACTGGTGCAAATCCAGGTCTTCCAGTGACCTGCCAAAATAGAACTGGCTGGCCAGACCGAAACCGTGAATGGCCCGGCTGCCATCCTGACCGAGATAAATGGCGTTGCTGTAGGCTTCCAGAATTTCGTCCTTGCCGTAGCGGGAGTCGATCAGGATCGCCATCAGGATTTCGTTGATTTTGCGCTTGAAGGTGCGCTCGTTGCTCAGGAACAGATTCTTGACCAGTTGCTGAGTGAGGGTGCTGCCGCCCTGCACGGTGCGCCCGGCCCGCAGGTTGGCCAGCAGCGCCCGGAAAATGCCCTTGGGATTGATCCCGGCGTGTTCAAAAAAGGAGCGGTCCTCCACCGCCAGTAGCGTGTCTACCAGCGCCGGCGGCAAATCCTGACCCTTGAGCAGAATGCGGTCTTCGTAGTGGGAAGGATAAATCCCGGCAATTTCCGGCGGGTCCAGTCGCAACAGGCCCGGCGCTTCCTGCCCGTCCAGACTGAGCAAATCGACCAGGATATTGCCGGCGAACACCAGCTTGACCTTGCGCGAGGGTTCCGTGTCATCCCAGAACGCAAATTCGCGGGTAACCACTTCAAAAGTTTCGCCTTGGCGCGCGTAGCTGCCCGGCTTGGTCGGTGACTCGTTACCCCCTGGCTGTGGGGTGCAAACCACCGGGGGCAGCGGTGGTTTGCGCTTGAGGACCGGGCGCTTATTCTTGTCGGGCGGCGGCGGCGGCGGCGGCGCGGGCGGCGGCGCGGGGCAGTTGACGTCCTGATAGCCCAGCAATTTGAGTTCCTGGGCGAAGGCGTCGGCGTTCAGCGGCATACTCTGAAACAGCTCCAGCGGCCGGGCAAATACCTTGGCCGGCAACGCCCAGCGCTTCTGGTCAAATTCGGCGCGGATGACGCTATCCAGATAAACCATATACAGCGCCAACCCGACCCCGCCCAGCAGGATGCCGCCCAGCGCCAGCGAGACCAGCAGCGAGAGCAGCGACCTGAATATGCGGGGCTGACGCCGCGTGGGGCATGAGGAGCGGTTTCTAGCCATGCCGGTTCCCATCAGGCAGCGCCGCAACCGGCTGATTCTGTCTTACCCTAGCGATATTCATCATTTACGACCCGGAGTCCACGCTGTGCAAGAAATCCCCCCATCCTATGACCAGACCGCGCTGATTGCAGCGCTGTTGCAATCGGGGCGTTATCCACACCCGGCGACTGCGGTCGAACATTTGCAAACCCATATTTCACATATCCTGCTGGCCGGCGGCTATGCCTATAAAGTCAAAAAACCGCTGAATCTCGGTTTTCTGGATTTTACCAGTCTGGCCCGGCGGAAATACTACTGTGAAGAGGAACTGCGGCTGAATGGCCGCCTTGCGCCAGAGTTGTATCTGGACTGCGTTCCGATCGGCGGCAGCGTCGCTGAACCGCGATGGGGAGATTCGTCCGGCCCGGTCATTGAGTACGCAGTGCGGATGCGCCGCTTTCCCCAAGCGGCGTTGCTGGATCAATGTCTGGCTGCGGGCAAGCTGGAACCACGCCATCTGGATGCGCTGGCCCGGCGGCTGGCTGAATTTCATCGCACCATTCCCGCCGCCGATCCGGCCACGCCGTTCGGAACCCCGAAACGGGTGCAACAGCCGATGCTGGACAATTTCACCCAAACCCGGCCCTTGCTCACCGATCCGGCTGATCTCGCCATTCTGTCCGCAGTGGAACAGTGGACGGTGGAGACCTTCGCCCGGCTGCGCCCGCGCCTGGCCGAGCGCAAGGCCGACGGCTGGATCCGCGAGGGCCACGGCGATCTGCATCTGGGTAACATGATATTGACCGAAGGCGACCAGGTGACGATTTTCGATTGCATCGAATTTAACGACGATTTCCGCTGGATTGATGTGATCAACGATCTGGCGTTTTTAACCATGGACTTGCACTCGCGCCAGGCTGGACCCTTCGCTCAGCGGGTGCTGAACGTCTATCTGGAATACAGCGGCGATTTTGCCGGCGCGGCGCTGCTGGACTATTACCAGATTTACCGGGCGATGGTGCGGGCCAAGATCAACGCGATTGAGGCCGGCGAGGAGAATATTCCCGAAGCCGTGCGCGCCGGCGCCCGTGAACAATGCCGGGCTTACCTGCAACTGGCGCTGAACCTGACTCGCCCGCCGGCGCCGTTTCTATTGATTACCCACGGCGTTTCCGGTTCCGGCAAATCGCGGCGGACCGGTCAATTGCTGGAGCTTTTCCCCGGCGCGATCCGGGTTCGCGCCGATGTGGAGCGCAAGCGGCTGTTTGGGCTTGGGCCGCTGGAGGATAGCGGTTCGCTGATCGGCCAAGGACTGTATACGCCAGAAGCCAGCGCCCGGACTTATCAGCGACTGCTGGAACTGGCGGACCGCCTGCTGGCCGCCGGGCATCCGGTGCTGGTTGACGCCACCTTCCAGAAACAGGTTCACCGGCAGCCGTTCCGCGAACTGGCGGCCCGGCATGGAGTTCCCTTCATTCTGCTGGACTGCAGCGCTGATCCGGCAGTCCTGCGCGAGCGGGTCGCGGCCCGGCGGGTTCGCGGCGACGATGCCGCCGAGGCCGATGTAGCGGTGCTGGAGCGGCAGCTTCAGTACGACGAGCCGCCCGTCGCTGACGAAAATCCGCTCAAAACCAATGGCGACGATGATCTGGAACGGTTGCGGGCAGCGATCTCCGCCAGTTTCCGCGATCAATGACCGGAGCAAAGGCCTGTTGACGAAAAGGCAGGGACGATTATTCGCGAGCGGTTCATTCATTTCCTGCCTTCTTCGCAAAAGGGGGATCAGGGGGATATTGGTTGGGTTGCCAAAAGGACAGCAACCCAACCGACAAAGCTAATCGTAGTGATAACGGCAGGCAATGATGACCAGGTCTTCGCCATCCACTCGATAGATCAAGCGGTTGCTATCGTCGATGCGACGTGACCAGAAATCTGACAGGTTTTCCTTAAGCGATTCGGGCTTGCCGATGCCAGCAAAAGGTTCCCGCAAGCAATCTTCTATTAACCGGTTGAGTCGCTTGAGCGTTTTTCGATCCTGCCCCTGCCAATACTGGTAGTCTTCCCACGCCGCCAGTGTCCAACTAATGCGACTGAGCATCGACCAGGCTCTGGTGAGTCAGCTTGCCGCTGCGGTATTGTGCGATGGATCGCGCCAGATGCGCTGCATTCGCTGGCGTCTTGAGCAAATGAACAGTCTCCATCAAGCCGTTAAAGGTATCGAGCGACATCATCACGGCATCCGGGGCGTCACGCCGGGCAATGATCGTGTAGTCGGCATCGTCGATGACCTGATCAATGACGGTTTTAAGGTTCTTGCGCGCTTCGGAAAAGTTGATGACCTGCATAAGGGCTAACCTGTGCTGTTTATCGTACAACTCTAAGTCGCGTGATCTCCAAACGCAAGGCTCATATTCCGGCAAGTCGCGGCGCACCGGTCAATTGCTGGAGTTCTTCCCCGGCGCGATCCGGATCCGTTCCGATGTAATGATCGAAGCAAATGGCTGTTGACGAAAAGGCAGGGACGTATAATCCACTCTTTTTGACGACTCGACGATGGGGACGCGATGGCAAAGTACGACGTTTACGGAATCGGCAATGCGCTGGTGGATATGGAGTATGAGGTCGAGATGAGCGACTTGGAGGCACTGGGCATTGACAAGGGCGTGATGACCCTGGTCGATGAGGAGCAGCAGTTGCGGATGATGGCGCATCTGGCCGCTCATCCGCATCAGCGCAGTTCGGGCGGGTCGGCGGCCAATTCGATGATCGCGGTCAGCCAGTTCGGCGGGAGCAGTTTCTATTCCTGCAAGGTGGCGGGCGATGCTCTCGGTCACTTCTACATGCAGGACCTGCTCGATGGCGGGGTAAACACCAATCACCACACCGAACGGGAACCGGGCCATACCGGACGGTGTGTGGTGCTGGTTACGCCAGACAGCGACCGTACTCTTTGCACCTTCTTGGGGATCAGCGGCGAGTTGTCGGCGAAAGAACTGGTCGAAGACGCCCTGCATGATTCAGCCTGGTTCTATATGGAAGGCTATCTGGTCACTTCGGAAACCGCCCGCCAAGCCTGTATTGCCGCCAAGCGCACAGCCGAGGCGTCCGGGGTCAGGACCGCGATTTCCCTGTCCGATCCCAATATGGTCCGGTTTTTCAAGACCGGAGTGCTGGAGATGATCGGTTCCGGCGTGGACCTGCTGTTCGCCAATGAGGACGAGGCCAGGGACATGGCGGGTGCGGCGGACCTGGGCGGCACGGTCGAGTATCTGAAAACCCTCAGCCGCGAGTTTGTGATCACCCGAGGTTCCAAAGGCGCGCTGGTTTGGGACGGTCAGGCGCTGATCGAGATTGACCCGGTTGCGGTGGACGCGATAGACACGGTCGGCGCCGGGGACATGTTCGCCGGAGCGTTTCTCTATGGCCGGGCTCGGGGTTGGAAACACCAGCGCGCCGGGGCCTTGGCTTCAGCGGCGGCGGCCCGGCTGGTGACGCGCCTGGGACCGCGGATGGCGGCAGCGGAGACCCAGACGATTTTGCAAGGCTTTCGGTAGTCGGTCGGATACAGGACTTGCCCGACAACGCACATTCCGGTCGGGCAACGCTCCGCTTTTGCGGCTCCAGCCCTCGAAGAACCTCACACTGTTTTATGGGATAGTGGACTCAAAAGGCGTGATCTATCCTGGACACGCGGACAGCAAGACCTGATGGTCAAATTTGCCTAGTGGATTACCGCATAAATTCTGACAGGTCTTGATCTGGCGTAGGGTGGATAAGGCGCTTGCGCCGCATCCACCAGTGGCCTGACCTGGTGGATGCGCTACGCTTATCCACCCTACGCTTTCTAACCTATCAAAACTTTTGCAACAGCCCACTAGCGGCGATAACGCAAAGCCTCGACCACCAACCTGAATGCCGGTGAACTCTGTCGACGGCTGGGGTAATACAGGTGATAACCGGGGTACGGCTGGCACCAATCCTCAAGCACCCGCATTAGACACCCCTTGCCAAGATGTGGCTCAGCCATGTCTTCAGGCACGAAGGCCAGACCGAACCCCTCCAGAGCCGCACGCAGGATCGCCGAACTACTGTTGAAGACTAATTGCCCCTCGGTGCGGACATTGAGCGCCTGGCCGATCTTCTCAAAATCCCAAAGCAATAGTTGCCCATGAGTCGGCAGACGAAGATTGATGCAATTGTGTGCGGTGAGATCCTTGGGGGTCTCAGGCGGCGGCCGTTGTGCAAAATAAGCAGGTGATCCCACCACGGCAATGCGCAGATCTGGACCGATGCGAACAGCGATCATGTCTTTAGCGACCTGATCCCCCAGGCGCACGCCAGCATCGAATCGCTGTGCGACGATATCCGTCATGGTGTAGTCAACATTGATCTCAACCTTGATGTCCGGATAGTTCGGCAGGAACTTCGCCAGCTTCGGCCACAGCACCGAGTGGGCCGCGTGTTCGGCCGTCGTGATCCGAATCGTTCCGGCCGGTTTGTCGCGCAGTTCGCTCAGCGCCGAAACCTCTTCCTCGATTTCGTCCAGTCGCGGCCCCACGGTTTGCAAGAGCCGTTCACCCGCCTCGGTCGGGGAGACGCTGCGCGTCGTGCGCGTCAGGAGGCGCAGCCCCAACCGCGACTCCAACCCGCGAATCGTATGGCTCAACGCGGATTGAGAGACTCCAAGCTGGGCGGCAGCACGGGTAAAGCTACCCTCGCGCGCCACCAGGACAAAAGCCAATAGATCGTTGAAGTCCCGGTGTGCCATTGATGAATTGACCTCATAAGCGTGTGCAGATTATGTGGACTAATCAAGCGGAATTAAAATGACTATATTGCCAGCGTCCCCAGTAGCATGAGGTGTACTGGCTTCTCGAAATTCGATAGGGAACCACAAATGCAAAAACGCAAACTTGGAACCGTGATTGCGTACCTCCTCTCAAATAACATATTGATTTTTAAATTTATTGTGTTTTGCAACCTTTATTGGCATGAAAATTAACGCGAAAATAATCAAAATCTTACGGAGGGGTGAGCAAAGTCAGTTGGAAAAAGCCATCTGGAAGTATCGGCCCTCGGCCTCGGCTGCATGTCCATGAGCGTTGCTTATGGCCCGGCCGGCGACAGGAAGGACATGATCGCGCTCATGCGCAAAGCCGTTGAACTGGGCGTCACCTTCTTCGACACTGCTGAAGTCTATGGCCCCTTCGTCAACGAGGAACTGGTGGGCGAAGCGCTTGCGCCGTTCAAGGACCAGGTAGTGATTGCCACCAAGTTCGGATTCGACCTTGATCCGGCCACGGCACAACGTACTGGCGGCGTGAATAGCCGTCCGGAACATATCAAGGCGGTTGCCGAAGCATCGCTGAAACGCCTCAAGGTCGATGCCATCGACCTGTTCTACCAGCACCGCGTCGATCTCAGCGTACCTATCGAAGAGGTGGCCGGTGCAGTCAAGGAGCTGATCGCCGCAGGCAAGGTGAAACACTTCGGCCTGTCCGAACCCGGCATCCAGACGATACGCCGCGCCCATGCCATCCAGCCCGTCACGGCGGTGCAAAGCGAGTATTCCTTGTGGTGGCGGGAACCCGAAGCGGAATTGCTGCCGACTTTGGAAGAACTTGGCATCGGCTTTGTGCCCTTCAGCCCGCTGGGAGCGGGGTTCCTCACCGGCAAGATGGACGAGAACACCCGTTTCGACCCTTCCGACTTCCGCTCGCAGGTGCCCCGCTTTTCCCCCGAAGCGCTGAAGGCCAACGTCGCGCTCGTGGCCCTCGTGCGCGAGGTGGCGGATAGCAAGGGTGTCACCCCGGCCCAGATCGCGCTGGCGTGGCTACTGGCGAAAGCGCCGTGGATCGTGCCCATTCCCGGCACGACCAAACTCCATCGCCTCGAAGAAAACCTCGGCGCTACGTCCGTTCAACTAATCTCCGACGATTTGCAGCGGATCGAGGCAGCGGCGTCGGGCCTGCATCTGGAAGGCGCCCGGTTGCCGGAGTACGCGCTGAAGATGGCTGGGCTTTGAAACGCCGCTCATCACTATCGAGGGAATGCCATGAAAACGCTTGCCACACCTATCCTGTTGATCGCGCTTGCCACCGGTTCATGGGGCATTCTGGCACAAGAGCGGGAATTGCCTGTGAATGCATCGATTTCTCGCGAAGCATTGCGTTCTGTTACCAAAGGGACTGACGACCGGTTCACCGGTAATGCCAGGATCACAAGCCTGTTTCCTGCCAATGCTCCATCACGCGTAACCGGCGGTCAGGTCACTTTCGAGTCCGACGCCCGCACGGCTTGGCATGCCCATCCAGTGGGGCAGACCCTCATCGTGACAGCAGGTACCGGGCGCATCCAGTTCTGGGGCGGGGTCATACAAGAAATCAGGACGGGCGATGTCGTTTCCATTCCACCCACTACCAAGCACTGGCATGGCGCTTCGCCCGGAACCTCCATGACGCACATCGCCATTCAGGAACAGGCCAATGGCAAGACTGCGGAGTGGTTTGAAAAAGTCACTGACGAACAATACGGCATCGCCACCATGGCGACGCCGCCGGCGCCCGACAAGAATTCGCGCGCGCAACAGTTGTTCGGCGAGATTGCGCCAAAGTTCGCCGAACTCACGGACAAGGTTCTCTACGCGGATGTTTGGGAGCGCCCCGGACTTTCGAAGCGAGACCGAAGCCTGATCACCGTCAGCGTCCTAATCGCGCTGAATCGCCCGGATCAACTCCGTTCGCACCTCGAGCTGGCCACACGGAACGGCCTGACCCGCGAAGAACTGGCTGAGGCCATCACGCACCTTGCGTTCTATTCGGGATGGCCGAGCAGTGTATCGGCAGCAACCATCGCCAAAGAAGTTCTCCAGCCGAAGTAATTGATCTGATGATCAATTGAATTCCGTGGGAGTAATTGATATGAAATTCAAAGTCATCCATTCCGTTTTGCTGGTCGTAACCATTGGCGCGTTATCCGGAGGCTCTATGGCGGCAGACTACAAGCAAAATCCCTTCACGCTGGTCTATGAGGGCGCGATTGCCGAAAATGTGAAAGGAAAGGTCAATATTCGCACGGTGACGTACCAGCTCAATGGCCTCGATATTTCCGCCAATGTGTATACCCCCGCGAACTATGACGCAGGCAATAAATATCCGGCGGTGGTGGTTGCCCACCCCAATGGCGGTGTGAAAGAACAAGTGGCGGGTTTGTATGCCCAGCGCTTGGCAGAACAAGGCTATATCACCATCGCAGCGGATGCTGCGTATCAAGGCGCAAGCGGCGGCCAACCTCGCAATGTGGACAAGCCGTCCCATCGCATCGAAGACATCCACGGCATGGCGGACTTCATCAGCCAATACGCCGGCGTCGATACAGCACGCCTTGGCTTGCTGGGTATTTGTGGTGGGGCCGGCTATTCGCTGGCCGCCGCGCAAACGGACCAGCGCTTCAAGTCGATCGCGACGGTGAGCATGTTCAACTCCGGGCGCGTTCGTCGCAATGGCTACGTGGATTCGCAACTGAACACGATCCAGGCACGCTTGCAGCAAGCCTCGGTTGCCCGCGCCCAGGAGGCGGCCGGCGGGACGGTTCTCTATTCCGGTGACGCCAACCTGACCGATGAGCAGATCGCCAAGCTGCCGTTTGATCTATATCGGCAGGGTTACGAGTGCTACTGGAAAATGCATGCGCACCCCAACTCGACCTTCAAGTACACCACGAGCAGTTTGCTGGACCTGATGCGCTTCGACGCCACCAACCAGATCGAGTTGATCGACAAGCCGTTGCTGATGATCGCGGGTAGCAAGGCCGACAGCTTGTATATGACCGAGGATGCCTTCGCCAAGGCAACCGGCACGAAGGACAAGGAACTGTTCAAAATCGAAGGCGCGACGCACATCGAATCCTACTGGGTGCCGAAGTATGTGAATCAAGCGGTGGAAAAGCTGACCCACTTCTATGGCAAAACGCTCTGAGATATTCCCCTGAACAGACCCTTACCCGGAAGTCGCCAAGCAAGGCGACAAAAATCGCTCAAGCCGGCATTTGCGCCTTGAGCCCGCAACCCATTGGAATGGAAGTTCATGACCATCAAACGCCTCAGTGTTCGAATGCTCGCCGTGTTTGTGCTTGGTTCCTTGGCCGCATCACCGCCGGTCATCGCCGCCTCGGCAACCCAAGCGACACCACTCATGATTCAGGAACAGGGTAGCTTTGCCGTTGGCGGCACGGTCACTCAAAGTCCTGGCGCCTTCGATACGCTGAATCCATCCTCCGGCGGGCAGACGCTCCATGGCGACCATGCCCGTGTGTTCTATCAGATCCCGGTCAAGGCCCGGAAGCTGCCGCTCGTGATGTGGCATGGCTTCGGCCAGTTCTCCAAGACCTGGGAAACGACGCCGGATGGCCGCGAGGGTTACCAGAACCTCTTTCTGCGGCGGGGATTCGCGACCTATCTGATCGATCAACCCCGGCGCGGCGCGGCAGGCCGAGGCACGGCAGGCGCGACGATTAACCCCACGCCGGACGACCAGCGCTGGTTCAATACCTTCCGCGTAGGGATCTGGCCGGACTATTTTCCTGATGTGCAGTTCTCCCGTTCGCCGGACACGCTGAACCAGTATTTTCGGGCGATGACGCCGGACACTGGCCCGATCGATGTTCAGGTCGCCAGCGATGCGGTCTCGGCGCTATTTGCCAGGATCGGCCCCGGCATTCTCGTCACCCATTCGCACAGCGGCGGCATGGGCTGGCTTGCTGCGATGAAGAATCCAGGCATCCGGGCCATTGTGTCCTACGAACCGGGCAGTGGCTTCGTCTTTCCAGAAGGCGAAGCGCCGGCAGCGATGCCCAGTTCTGCCGGGACGCTCGAAGCCGCCAACATACCGCTGAGCGAGTTCATAAAACTCACCAGGATTCCGATCATGATCTACTACGGCGATTTTATCCCCAAAGAACCCGTGTCCAATCCCGGTCAGGACGGTTGGCGGGTGCGCCTGGCCATGGCCAGGCTGTGGGCCGCGGCGATCAAGCGCCACGGCGGCGATGCCACGGTTGTGCATCTGCCGGAAATCGGTATTCGGGGCAATACTCATTTCCCGTTCTCCGACCTCAACAACGTCCAGATCGCCGATCTTATGTCGAAGTTTCTCGCCGAGAAGCATCTGGACTGAGCCTCTCTTCAGCTACGCCTTTTGGAGAAGAATAGTCCGTAAACGTCTTGGCGAAAGTCATTTCAAGCGGGTTTTTGCGACTCCCGCCGGAACCGGTACAGCTCCCGGGTCTTGAGCGCCCGGCCCCGCAATTGTTCCGCCAGCGCGGCGCGGGTCAGGCGCTTGACCTCCCGCAACACCTCCGGATCGGTAAAGCTCCCATCGCGCAGCGCCAATAGCCCTTGGCCGGAAATCGGTACGCCGGCTTCAGTCCGCTCAGCGGTCAGCGGCCCCTGATCCAGCACATAGCAATACTGGGCCTCGGCGACAATCGGCTGGCCGCTCACCGCCTCGCAATCCAGGCTGAGACCGTAGCCGATCTGGTCCAGCAACTGCTTCTCGAACCCGCGCAACGCTGGTTCCTCATTGGTAGCCTGCGCCAGTTGGGTCAGCAGGGTTTGGTAAGCGCTGAACACCACCGGTTGCGGGTCCAGACGCTGCAACAGCCGCACCAGCAGTTCGTTGACATAGAGTCCGGCCAGAATCCGCTGGGACGGCAAGGCGGTCGGCAGTCCTGCTTCCTCGGTCCCGGTGAGGGTCGCCAGCTCATCTGCGCCGCTCCAGGACAACAGCAGCGGGGTGAAGGGTTGCAATACGCCTTTGAGCCGCGAACGGGGCGCGGTCGCGCCGCGCGCCACCAGCCCGATCCGGCCATGATCACGACTGAGAGCGTCCAGCAGCAGGCTGGTATTGCGATAGGGGCGGCGATGCAGAATGAAGGCGGGTTGCAGCAGAACGCGCATCAGAATGATGGGATTTGGCGGGAGAAGCGACCGGATCAGGACGGGTCGGCGTAGCCCAGACTACGCAACGCCCGTTCGTCGTCAGACCAGCCCTCGCGGACCTTGACCCAGGTTTCCAGATAGACCTTGCGATCCAGCATCCGCTCCAGATCCTGGCGGGCCTGGCGACCGACTTCGCGCAAGGTCGCACCTTTTTCGCCGATGACGATCCCTTTCTGGCTGTCGCGCTCAACCCAGATCAGGGCATGAATGCGCACCAGCCGCTCCTCTTCAACGAACTGTTCGATCTCAACCGTCAGCGCATAAGGCAATTCTTCGCGCAGTAACCGGGTCAGCTTCTCGCGGATCAGTTCCGCCGCCAGGAACCGCTCGCTGGCGGTGGTGAGCTGGTCTTCCGGAAACAGGAAATCCTGGACCGGCAGCAACCGGGCAATGGCCTGTTCCAGTTCCGCCACGTTGTCGCCCTTGAGCGCCGACAGTGGCGTTACTTCGGTGAAATTCCGTTTGGCGGCGATCTCTTGCAGGAACGGCAACAGGCGCGATTTGTCGGCGATCCGGTCAACCTTGTTGACCGCCAGCACCACCGGTCCGGTAAAATCGGCCAGTCGATGCAAAACATCCTGGTCTTCATCGGTCCAGCGCAACGCCTCAATCAGGAAGATCACCGCATCCACATAGCCGATCACGCTGGCCGCAGCGCGATTCAGGTAGCGGTTCATCGCCCGCTGGCCTTGGCGGTGCAGACCCGGTGTGTCAACGTAGACGATTTGCGCGTCCGGCAGGGTTTGAATACCGAGGATGACGTGGCGGGTGGTTTGTGGTTTAGGGGCGATGATGCTGAGCTTTTGGCCGAGCAAACGGTTGATGAGGGTGGACTTGCCGACGTTAGGCCGGCCCAGCAAGGCGGCGTAACCGGCGTGAACCGGGGTGGTCATCGTGTTTGCTCCAACGCCTGGCGGGCGGCTTCCTGTTCGGCTTTGCGGCGGCTACTGCCCAGCGCGACCGTGCGCGAGGCCGCAGTGATGCATTCCACGACAAAACTCTGTAAATGCGGCTCACCGCGAATTTCCAGCACATTGTAGATAGGTAAAGGTTGTTGGCGAGCTTGCAGATGCTCCTGCAACCGGGTTTTGGGATCTTTCAGCTCGCCGGCGCTGACCAATCTTGCCAACCAGTCCCGGTATAGCCGCAGGATGAGATCACGGCAGGCGGCGAACCCGCTATCCAGATACACCGCCGCGAAAATTGCCTCCAGCGTGTCCGATAGGATCGATTCGCGTCGGAAGCTGCCACTTTTCAATTCCCCCGGCCCCATCCGCAACCAGTCACCCAGTTTCAGGCCACGAGCCAGTTCCGCCAGGGTTTCGCCCTTGACCAGACTGGCCCGCAACCGGCTCATCTCGCCCTCGCTGGCGCCGGGATACTGCTGGAACAGATACTCAGCGATGATCAGGTTCAACAGTGCATCGCCCAGAAATTCCAGCCGTTCATTATTGCGGACCGCGACGCTGCGATGGGTCAGCGCTTCTTCAAGCAGGTCGGGCTGCTGGAAAACATAATCCAGCGCCGCACATAACCGGCTGAGCGGTGGATTCACTGGAGCGGCAGAGTTTCGTTGATCTTCAGCACCACATACAGTCCGTAAAACAGCTCGGTCTCCTGCTGATAGACCAGTTCGATGACCCGGCCATTGCGCTCGTTCTTGATTTTCAATTCACGGGCCGTGACTTTATCGACATAACCGATATCAAACCGTTTCTGGATCGCGTTCTGAATGTCCGACGGACTCATCTGCGCTAGTTGCGGCTCCTTGCGGATGCTCTCGATGGTGGATTTGATCGTGTAGTACTGGATGTACATCGGAACCACCTTCATTGCAATCAACCCGATGAACGCGATCACAATGACGATCAGCAACATGCCAATCAAGGTCATGCCACCCTGCCGCCCGTTTTGTTTCAGCTTCCCTTTCAGCCACAGTCTGGTTTGCATCTTTCGTTTCCCCCCTCGGTTGCCTAATGAATGCTGTTGCCAATTCGCCCACACCGGCCGTTCAAAGTAATGCAATCCAGGTTCATCCAGATGAAAAACGCCTTGCCGATCAGGTTTTCTTCCGGCAGCGGCCCCCACACCCGGCTATCGCTGCTATTGTCGCGGTTGTCGCCCATCATGAAGTAGTGGCGATCAGGTACCTGATAGTCCCAGGCGGCCGTTCCATCCGGCTCCCGGCGCAATTGCAGGCCCGGCCAGAATCCGGCCATCGACCAGCGGCCATCGGCCAGCATCTGGATCTGATGGTTGATCTGGCCCAATTGTTCATCAAATTGCTGGTAACCCGGATCCGCCGGATTGGCCGGCAACGGCGTCAGCGCCACGGGCTGACCGTTGATCAGCAACTGCCGGTTCCGATACTCCAGCCGGTCGCCGGGCAGGCCAACCACCCGCTTGATGTAGGCGACTGCCGGTTCGCGCGGATAACGGAACACCGCGACATCGCCCCGCGCCGGCTGGCCGCTGCCGAAGAACTTGGCGTTCAGCACCGGCAAGCGCAGCCCATAGGAAAACTTGTTGACCAGAATGAAATCGCCATTGAGCAGGGTTGGCACCATCGAATCCGAGGGAATCCGGAACGGTTCGACAATGAATGAGCGCAGCACCAGCACCGCCAGAATCACCGGGAAGAAGGATTTGGACAGATCGACGTACCACGGCAGTTTGATCGCGGCGGCGGACGTTCCCGACGCAGCATTACCGACCGCAACCCGGCGGGGCGCCAGCACCAGCGCATCCAACAACCAGATGCCGCCGGTCAATCCAGTTAGCACCACCAATACCGCAGCAAAATCAATGTTCATAGGAGCATCTCACGAGTTCTTATCCATTTGCAGCACCGCCAAAAAGGCGTCCTGCGGGATTTCTACCTTACCGACCTGCTTCATCCGCTTCTTGCCGGCCTTCTGTTTTTCCAGCAGCTTGCGCTTGCGGGTGATGTCGCCGCCGTAGCATTTGGCGATGACGTTCTTGCGCAGCGCCTTGACCGTGGTGCGAGCGATGATTTGGCTGCCAATCGCCGCCTGAATCGCAACTTCAAACATCTGTTGAGGAATCAGTTGCTTGAGCTTGACCGCCAGCTCATGACCCCGGCGTTGGGCCTGGTCGCGGTGGACGATGGCTGATAGCGCGTCCAGCTTCTCACCATTGATCAGCACGTCCAGCCGGACCAGTGGCGCAGCCTGGAAGCGTTCGAAGCTGTATTCAAAAGAGGCAAAGCCGCGACTGACTGATTTTAGCCGGTCGAAAAAGTCCATGACGACTTCGCTCATCGGCAGTTCAAAACTCAGTTGGACCTGGCTGCTGGTGTAATGCAGGCTGCGCTGCACCCCGCGCTTTTCGATGCACAGGGTAATGATCGGCCCCAGATGTTCCTGCGGGGTCAGGATGTGGGCGATGATGATCGGTTCGCGCACTTCAGCGATTTCATTAACCGGCGGTAATTTGGCGGGATTATCAATCGTCAGCGTTTCATTGCCGGTGGTCAGCACCTGGTAGATCACGGTCGGCGCGGTGGTGATCAGATCCAGTTGATATTCCCGCTCCAGCCGTTCCTGCACGATTTCCATGTGCAGCAGACCTAGAAAGCCGCAGCGGAAGCCAAAGCCCATCGCCTGTGAAGTTTCCGGCTCGAAATACAGGGAGGCATCATTCAGTCGCAGCTTCTGCAAGGCTTCACGCAGGTTACCGAAATCATCAGACTCGACCGGAAACAGCCCGGCGAATACCCGCGGCTGGATTTTCTGAAACCCCGGCAACGGCTCGGTCGCCGGTCGATCCGTGCTGGTGAAGGTATCGCCGACCGGTGCGCCGTCAATGTCCTTGATCCCGGCAATGACGTAGCCAACCTCGCCGGCATTCAACACCGGCTGATCGGTACGCTTGGGGGTGAAAATACCGACCGATTCGACCTGGAAATTGCGCCCAGTCGACATCACTTGTAGCTTCTGTTTGGGGGTGATCCGGCCATCCATGACCCGCACCAGCGAGATCACGCCGACAAAGTTATCGAACCAGGAGTCGATAATCAGCGCCTTGAGCGGGCCGTCCGGATCGCCTTCGGGAGCTGGGATGCGGGCGATAATTTCTTCGAGTAGCTCAGGAACGCCCAGGCCGCTTTTAGCGCTGACCCGCAGGGCATGGCTGGCGTCCAGGCCGATGATGTCGCCGATTTCATGCGCCGCCCGCTCCGGGTCCGCCGAGGGCAGGTCGATCTTGTTCAGCACCGGCAGCACTTCCAGACCCTGCTCCATCGCGGTATAGCAGTTGGCGACGCTCTGCGCCTCGACCCCCTGGGCGGCGTCCACCACCAGCAATGCGCCTTCACAGGCGGCCAGCGAGCGGGAGACTTCGTAGGAAAAGTCCACATGGCCCGGGGTGTCGATGAAATTCAACTGGTAAGTCTGACCGTCGTGAGCCGGGTAGCGCAACGAGACGCTCTGCGCCTTGATGGTGATGCCGCGCTCTCGCTCCAAGTCCATCGAGTCAAGCACCTGATCGGCCATTTCCCGTTCGCTGAGGCCGCCGCAAATCTGGATGAATCGATCAGCGAGCGTTGATTTGCCGTGATCGATGTGGGCAATAATGGAAAAATTGCGAACGGTGTCCTGTTTCAATCCGGATTCTCTTGGAAAAAGGCGCGATGCTGCAAAAGGGGCGAAGGAGTGGCTTTGCCGGCGGATCAACTCCGGTTCCCGTGGATGAGTCATTGCGGCGGGCAAAAACCAGGGCGGGGATTATAGCGGGATCAGCATTTGGAAAGCACACCGCCGGACGCAGCCTCCGACAGTAAACGGCGCAGCACTACGGGTTGATAGCGAGGATCATTCCGCAAGCGGCGGGACCGGAGGCGCACCACCAGAAAGCCCAGTCCCAGACCCAGCGCCCCGAGCAGGATCACCGGTTCTTCACCGGCCCCGGCGAAAGCGGACTCGCCCAGCACCGCGCCGGTCAGCAACAGCACCACCGGCAGCAGATAGGCCAGCAGCGCCCCGCGCAGCAACACGCCATCAGCCAGGCCCACGATCACGGCATCGCCGGCTTGCAATGGCAACTCCGAGATCGCCCGCACCCGGGTCGATTTCCCGCCCCAAACCTTGGCCAGCGCTGCCGTCCCGCACCCGGCGCTGGCGTGGCAGGAACCGCAGGCCGACTGGCGCTGAATGTCCAGCCAGGCATAGCCGGGACCGGCTTCCGCGACCACCGCGCGTTCTTCGATCATGGCTTGGCGACCTCATCAGCGCGGTGAATGGCGGTCGCGATCCGCGCTACCGTCGCCGCCGGCGCTTCGCCGACCACCAGCACCTGATAGCCCTCGACTGTGGTTCCAAAAGCGTTCATCGAGCCGAGTTGAGACGCGCCCTGCAACAGCGCCGGGGTTCCATCCAGCTTTTCCAGAAATACGGAAATGGTGGCCAGCCCGTCGGCGAAGACCAGATGTTCGGTCTGCCGCCGGTCGGCAGTCTTGGCAAAGCGGTTATGCAGCACTTGGGCGAAGCCCGCCGGAATTTGCTCGACCCGCCAAAACGATTGCGTCACCGGCTCGCCGGAGGTCGCCTGCGCCGGATCGCCAGTCGGGTTAGCTGGCGATGCGGCTGGAGCCTTGAATTCAGCTTCATCGATCTGCGGTTTAATCTGGAAGTCGGTGAACATCAGTTGTTCCACCGGGTGGCCCTTTTCATCCAGCAGCGCTGAACGCAGCACCATGCCGGTGTTCCGATCCAGCCACAGCCGATAGCCGAACCGCCAATGATCCCGAGGCTGGATGGCGATGATCTGGGTATCCAGCCCGGCGACCCGATCTTCACCCAACAGGGTAAAGTCGTAATGGCCTTCCAGCCGGCCCAGTTCGCTGGGAATGGAAACCGGAAAGGGGGAACGCGGGTAGTGATCGCCGGCAGGGTTGGCTTGTGGATCCGCCGACCGGCAGATCACGCTGTTATTGGCGACCACGATTTCCCGGCTTGGCCCGCTCAGCGAGAACAATCGCTGGCGTTCGCCTTCAGGACCGCCGCCATGCACGATGCGCATCGCTTCAATATGTGGACCCTGAACATAGATGAAGACGCCTTCGTAATTGAGGGTCTGAGTCGCCTGGATCATCCGTTCCAGCCATTGTCTGGCCGAGGCGGTATCGGGTGGAGTCGCACCGGCGGCAGACCAGTAGCCGACAGCGAGCGCCAGGATGGCGCCATGGATCAGCGTTTGCTTCATGCGGCGCGTTAGCGGTTGCTGGAACCGGTCTGGTAGCCGACCATGCGCACATAGGGTAAGACGCCCTGGACGCTGTTCATGGAGGCGTAGCCGTTGTGGTTGACCAGGTAACGGTTCAGACGGGCCTGGGCGGGATCGTTGGCCGGCAGTGGGTTCAGCGCGGCGATTCGAACCGGGATGCCGGTTGCACGGGCAGGCGCGGCGGCAAAGGCAACGGCGGGGGTAGAGGAAACAGCGGTCAGCGCGGTCGGAACGGATGCCAGGTCGGGCGCATTCATCTGCATCCCAACCAAAGCGGCCAGGGCGACCGAGGCGGCCAGGCCGAAGCCGGTGACCGGTTTGTACCACGCGGGCAATGATTTGATGGCGGGTTGCTGCGGCAAGGATTCGTTGACAATGGCCTCATGGAGGCGGGCGGCGAAGGCGGGATCCACCACGTCGGGCAGATGGCCCTGGAGCGTGTCGCTAATCAGATGATAGCGCTCCCAGCGGGCCTGCAACCCGCGATCCCGGCTCAGGCGGCGCAAAGCCAGGTTGATTTCCATCGTGTCGAGTTGTTCATCGACCAGCGCCGAAAGCTGGCTGGCCGCGAGTTCGATGTTTGCATCGGCAGCGACCGGAGCCGAAAGTTGTTCAGCCGTCTGTTCAGCCATGACTGTATCTCGAAACTAGCTCAATAGTGGACGCAATTTGGCGTCAATCGCTTCCCGCGCCCGGAAAATCCGGGAACGCACGGTGCCGATTGGACACCCCATGGTTTGGGCAATTTCTTCATAACTCATCCCTTCGAGTTCGCGCAGGGTGATCGCGGTCCGCAGGTCCTCGGGCAGATCCTCGATCGCCTTGAAGATCGTCGCGGCGATTTCGTCCTTGAGCAGCAACCGTTCGGGGGTCTCGTATTCCTTGAGCGCCGCCGCGCCTTCGTACTGCTCGGCTTCCTGGGCGTCGATGTCGGAACCTGGCGGCCGCCGACCCTGGGCGACCAGATAGTTCTTGGCGGTGTTAATGGCGATCCGGTACAGCCAGGTATAGAACGCACTGTCGCCACGAAACGCCGGCAAGGCCCGGTAGGCTTTGAGAAACGCCTCTTGGGACACATCCAGGGCTTCGCTGGGATCATGCACATAACGGGAGATCAGCTTGATGATCTTGTGCTGGTACTTCAGCACCAGCAGATCAAACGCGCCTTTATCGCCCTTTTGGACCCGTAGCACCAGATCGCGATCCAGATGACCTTCGCCCATCCGGGCAGACCCCTTACTTTATCAATCAGGCAATGGCGAATCCCTGCAAGCACGGTAGACCGGGGTCGGTTCCGTTAGTTCGCAGGGTCGCCGGGATATGGTTATAGTGTTAAACCGGCGGCGGAGAGTCCGTTTGTTCTCTAATTCCCTGAGTCCGGCGTCCGGCAACGCCATTGTACTTGACCTATTGTACTCAACATTACCCTCAAAATAGCCTATTCGCGGAGTTGCTCAAAGCGATGACGACCCCCCCGGTTTCCACTGACGTTTTGATCCTGGGCGGCGGCGCTGCCGGCCTCAGTTTGGCGCTGCGGCTGGCCGACGCCGCCCAGGTCACGGTCCTGACCAAAGGGCCGCTGCATGAGGGCAGCACCTACTATGCCCAGGGCGGGGTGTCGGCGGTGCTGGACGCTGCCGATTCCACCGCCTCGCATATTGAGGATACGCTAATCGCCGGGGCGGGTTTGTGCCATGCCGATGCGGTGCAGTTTACGGTTGAGCATGGCCGGGCGGTGATCGAGTGGCTCAGCGCGCAGGGGGTGCCGTTCACCCGCGAACCCGGCGCCGATTATCACCTGACCCGCGAGGGCGGTCACAGCCACCGGCGGGTGGCCCATGTCGCTGACGCCACCGGGCGGGCGATTCAGACCACCCTCGATGAACGCGCCCGGAACCACCCCAATATCACCTTGCTGGAACAGCATATCGCGGTGGATTTGCTGACCGGACGCAAACTGGGTCTGGCCAGCAACCGCTGTCTGGGGGCTTATATCCTGGATCGGCGCAGTGGCCGGGTGGAGCCGCTGGCGGCGCGGTTTACCGTGCTGGCGACCGGCGGGGCCAGCCGGGTTTATCTCTATTCCAGCAATCCCGACGGCTCGACCGGCGATGGGATTGCAATGGCCTGGCGGGCCGGCTGCCGGGTCGGGAATCTGGAGTTCATGCAGTTTCATCCGACCTGTCTCTATCACCCGCAGGCCAAGAATTTCCTGATTTCCGAGGCAGTGCGCGGCGAAGGTGGTTATTTGCTGTTGCCGGACGGAACCCGGTTTATGCGCAATTTCGACGTGCGGATGGAACTGGCCCCGCGTGACATCGTGGCCCGGGCCATTGACCACGAAATGAAGCGGCTAGGCGCGGAATGTGTGTATCTGGACATCAGCTATAAGCCGGCGGCGTTTATTCAGGAGCATTTCCCGAATATTTACGCCAAATGCCTGGAGTTTGGCTTCGATATGACCCGTCAGCCGATTCCGGTGGTGCCGGCGGCGCACTATACCTGCGGTGGCGTGCTGACCGATCTGCACGGGCGGACCGATGTGGAAGGGCTGTATGCCGTGGGTGAAGTCGCGTTTACCGGGCTGCATGGCGCGAATCGCATGGCCAGCAACTCACTGCTGGAATGCTTGGTCTTTGCGGCGGCGGCGGCGGAGCAGATTCGTCCGCAACTGGATCGCGCCTCGCCCCTGCCGGCCTTGCCCGACTGGGACGAGAGCCGGGTCACCGATTCCGATGAGGAAGTGGTGGTGAGCCATAACTGGGCGGAATTGCGGCAATTTATGTGGGATTACGTTGGGATCGTTCGCACCAACAAGCGGTTGCAACGCGCCCAGCACCGGGTGGACTTGCTGTTGCGGGAGATCGCCGAGTACTACGGCAATTTCCGAATCAGCGGCAATCTGGTGGAGCTGCGCAATCTGGCGCAGGTCGCGGACCTGATTATCCGCTGCGCCCTGGCCCGCAAGGAAAGCCGGGGGCTGCATTACAGCCTGGATTATCCGCAGGCCAGCGCAACCGCGCCGGTGCGGGATACGGTGCTGGTGCCGGTCAATTTCGCCGGGGCGGATGCGCCGCCGTACTGGTAGCGTTTGATCATCCGTGCGAATCCCCATGATCCAACCAACCCTAAATGGCATCCGCGCTACTTCGAACCACCCCGGCGCTTCGCGCCACCCCTCCTTGTCCAAGGAGGGGAATTTCCATAGCTCCAACCGGATGGCTATCGTTCGACGATTCAACGCTGGGCGCAGAAGCCGAACTGGACCTTGCCGTTGGCGGGCGCGAGCCGGTTCCAGTCCAGTCCCCGGGCTGTCAGGGTGGTGCCGGTCTGGGTGTAGACCGCGTTCCAGAGGTTGTCGATCCGGCCATCAACCGTCAGGTTGACCTGCCACTCGACCGGCTGCGCCGTGGGGTTGCTGACGGCGACGTCGGCGCAATAGCCGCTGCCCCAGTCGGAGCGGAGGCTCAGGCTGGCCGTAACGCCGCCCCTGGCGGGATCGGTTTCGTCGCTGTCGGTAGCGGAGTTGCAACCCCGGTCTGCGGGATAGTCGATGCGGCCATCGCCGTCGTTATCGAGTCCATCGCTGCAAGCCGCTTGTGGTTTCGGGCGGTCGGCGCAGAAGCCAAAGCGGGCGGTAGCGCCGGGCGCCAGAATGTCATTCCAGCCCGCGCCCGAAGCCGTCACCTGATCGCCACTCTGCGCGTATACAGCATTCCAGAGGTTATTGATGCGGCCCTGGACCGTGAAGCTGGTGTTCCACTTTCCGGTCGCGGTGGTGGTATTGACGACAGTCGCATCGGCGCAGTAGCCCACGCCCCAATCGCTGCTGATCGTGAGTTTCGCCGGCAAATTCAGGCCGGAAGGCGGGACCAGATTGCTCTCGTCATGGTCGTTAGCCGCACTACAGCCGGGATCGGACGGGTAGTCAGTCAGCCCATCGCCATCATTATCAACGTCATCGGCGCAAGCGGCCGGCGTGGACGTTCCGCCCCAGAGGCGGTTCAGCAGGTCGATCTTGTCCGGCCAGACCGATTTCCAGTCATCCTGGAGGATGCCGCCGGTGTCGCCGCTGTTCGGGTTCCATGACCAGTAGAACAGGTGCTGAATATCGCGCTGGATCAGGAAATCAATCAGGGCGTCCTGCCAAATCCGGTCCTTGGGATCGCCGCCATGGCCATAGCGTCCGCCGGTTTCGCCGATGGCAATGGCGTAGCCGGCGGCGCGGAACTGGCCGAAATGCGCGTCCCAGATGGCCGGGAGGTTCTTGGGGAAATCCGCCGCGTTGAAATACGGCTGGTTGTAGACGTCCGGCCCGTAGACATGCGGCGACAGGACCAGCCGGTTGGCCGGGATCGTCAGCGGAGTACAGGCTAGCGGCTCCAGATTGCCGCCCCACCAGTGATTGACCGGCCCGCTGCAGGTCGGGTTGTCCTGAATTCCTTCGACGAAGATCAGCGTCTCGGGCGCGGCGTTTAGCACGGCGCGGGCGGCTTTTTCCGCTGCGCTATTCCAGTCGGTGGCGGGGTTGCCCAGCCCCCAGGTCGCCGCGCCATGCGGCTCATTCTTCAGATCAATACCGATGAAATGCGGCAGATTCTTGTAGCGCCCCGCCATGAATGCCAGATCGTTGATCCACTGTGATTCCGGGTACGTCGGGTTGTACCAGAGTTCGGTAATCTCGCCGTTGCAATCCAGCCGATGATGATCGAGCAGGATATACAATCCTTGCCGGTCGAATTCGCCGAGTACGGCATCCAACACTTGCAACGAGTTTTTGCCGGTCAGATCGGGATTCAGCGCTGCATTCACGCTGTTGACCTCTGCGCCAGCCAGGGTGGCGGGGCAAATTGGAATGCGCACGGCATTGAAGCCTACCGCCTTGATCTGGGCGATCATGTCCTTCCAGTTGCGCGCCCAGAGGCCATGGACAATGTGGTCGGCGGTTTCAAAGCCGAACCAGTTGACGCCGCGCAACTGGACGGCCCGGCCGGACGTGTCGTGGATCGCGCCCTGATCGACCGAAAAAGCCTGGGCGGACAGCGGGGCCAGCATAAGCAGGACCATCTTCAGCCAATGAGGCAAGCGGGTTTTCATCAGATTCTCCTTTCCGTCATGGATGATGGATAGGTTCGGGGTTGAAGCCGCTACCCTAAGCGGCTTATTGCTACCCCGTCCAATGACAAAAACGTAAGATGGATCTTCTGGCCACCATCCGGTTTGAGACTGTTTCTCCTGAATATCCAGAGTGTTTCCATGAACCTCCGCAGCATCGATCTCAACCTCCTAACCGTTTTTGAAGCCGTCTATCAGGAACGCAGTCAGGTAAAAGCCTCCGAGCGGCTGGGCATGACTCAACCGGCTGTCAGCAACGCCCTGGCGCGCTTGCGGCATCTGCTGGCCGATCCGCTGTTCCGGGGTCGAACCCGGGGGCTGTCGTCCACGCCCCGCGCCGATCAGGTTTACCAGGAGATTCATCGGGCCTTGGATGGCATCCGGGAGGCGCTGGGGACGCAGGCGGATTTCGAGCCGTCGGCCTGTTTTCGGACTTTTGCGATTGGGGTGGCCTCCAGCACTGGCCTGTTCTATGGCCCGTTGCTCTATGAGCGAATGCAGCAGCAAGCGCCTCAGGCCCGGCTGAAGATTCGCACCATCGATCCGGAAGAGCAGATGCCTGGCCTGTTGCGTGAGCGTCGGCTGGATCTCGCCATCCGTCATGGGCGATTTGACGATCCGGCGCTGGAGCAACCGGTGTTCGCGGAAGATGAACTGATCATCATGGTGCGGGCCGACCATCCGCGCATCCGGGAAACCCCCACGCTGGAAGCCTGTCTTGAGGAAAAATTCGTTTGCTCGATCAATCTGCTGGACCGCGCCCATGATGAGGCGCTGAACACATTTCTTGAGGACATTCGGGAACGCACCGTTCTGGAAGTCACCAGTCCGCTGGTGATCACTCACGCCTTTGATCAAACCGATTTGCTGGTCCTGACCCACCGCCGGCTGGCCGAGCGGTTCCGGGAAATCCACGGCATCCGCTATTACCGGCTGCCGATTGACGTGCCGCCGCTCAGAAGCCACCTCATCTGGCATCGGGAAATGACGTCCGATTTGGGTCACCGCTGGTTGCGCGAACAGTTGAAAGCGGTTCTGGACGGATTGGAAAATGCGCCCGATATTCTTTAAGCCACCCCGAACACTCGCGCCCGCTCCAGCACTCCCGCAGCCCAGCGCCGATGAGTCGCTGGCTCGCAAAAAGTATCGTGCAACCTGAATACCGCTGCCGCATCGTGCGCTAATACAGCCGTAGCCATTTCATAATCATCATGACCCACACGGTAGCCGTTTTCGATCACTGAAATCTGGGCGGGATGAATCGCAGTTTTGCCCATCAGTCCGTGAAGCAAATCAAGTTCTACTTCCCGGGCTAAAGTCTCTGGCGCATCGAGATACTCGAAAACCGGGGCGCTAAGCTGGTGTCCAGCGGGCAGAAAAATACAGGCCAGATCGGCAATGACATTTCGCAATGGCGTATCGTAAACCGTCGCAGTGCGCCCCCGCCGGATGCCCAGCAGATTCAACAGATCATTGCCGCCAATGCGTAAACACAACACTTGATCGCGCCAGCCGTATTCTTCCAGTCGGTCACGCAGCAGTTCCATCTTGCGCCGATCAAAAGCTTCAGCGGTTTCCAGAATCGGCATCAGCCAATGGCGATGCCGGTTATCCCAGACCCGCAGCCAGTCGGTTAAACCATGCAGGCCAAACTTGGGCAGGACAAAACCCTGAATCTGCTCAATTCCATCCATTTGCAACAATTTCTGCAAAACTGCCGGATTACGCGGGCGAATGAAGCGCAACAGCGGTCCCGGCTCCAATGCCGGCAATAGCGCCGCCAAATTAGCCAGCGCCAGCGGCAAATCCTGCTCGTGGACCGCATCTTCAGTGCATAAAATGATCGACCGCAACTGTGGAAATTTATAGCCACTGGCAATTTCCGCTAAATCAGCGCGATGGGCGGGCGCATACAGGGATGCTCCCAAGTAAATCGCCGATAATGCTGGTTTTATCTGAGGATACTGGGGATAAAAACCATCCGGCGAGTCCTGCAGAAAAGTGCGGAAACAGACCGGTATCACGCTCATAACAGATCCTTGATCAAGGTGGCAGCTTGAATCGGCATGGTCGAATCAATGATCATGGGAATATTTTTTTCTCTGGCCAGTAATTGCAAATGTTCAACATCAGGATGCGCAGGATCGCGTAGTAACAATAAATCCGGCAGGCGGCGCAGTAGCACTCGCGTCGCTTCGGCAACACCGGGTTTAATAAAATTCTGATTGTTAATCAGATAATGTTTATGAATCTTGGCCAGAAAATCCAGCATGGCCTGACGGCGCTCCAGGCGCTGATCCGAATCGCTGTAGATCGGCTTGGAAATAACCCCGGTAAAGTGTGCGCTCACTTGATCGAGAAACCATTGCGAACAATCCTGCGGCTGGAATTGCTCATAAAATACGCAGCCATGAAAATCGTCCGGGCCAATTTCGGCATTGAGAATGGAGCGGCTGGTTAGTCCGGAAACGGTGGCGTTCAGAATCCCGCTGGGAATCGCGTAATCATCATCAGTTGCCGCGACATCAGCCACGCCGCCAATGTCGGAAACAACATATAGCGCTTCATCCAATAATTCCGGCTGGCGGGCATTCCAGTCCCGGATCGCCTGCCGCAATTCCCCGGCAATGGCGCCTTTCGCGGTCCAGCCATCCACAAACGCCAAGCCTGCCGGTTCCCGCTGTTCCTGACGAAGAATAAACACCAACGCATTTTGATCAATGCCCCGGTCGCGAATAATCGAGATTGAATAATGACGGGCATCGGTCTGGCCTAATTTGCGCAAGGCCCGCACCAGCAATGCGCCAATGGGCGTTCCAGCGCGGGCCAGTGAAACGATGGTGATGGGCTGGGGCCGGGTTTCGATTAGATGCCGCGCCAAGGCCATGATTTCTAAAGCCAGTCGCGGGGCGTAACGAGCCGTTAGCGCCTCGAACAGTTGCAGATAGCTTGGTCCCGGCATCTGTTCAGGGGACAGCAGTTCGCTGTAATGGCAAGCGCCGGACTGAATCAGCCGCTCTTTATTAGCAATGTCCACCATCGCCAATGCCATGGGTTTGAGCAGAAAGATAACGTCTTCAGGCGAATAACTGCCGGAAAAAGGCGTCATGGCGTGTATTGGCTCCAGGTTTCGGTCTGAATCTGACTGGCTTGCGGCACGAGTGCGAAATCACAGATTTGCATGAAGGGAAGGTCAGTCAGACTATCGCCAGCGCCAATCGTGACCAGTGGCCCGTCCTGCTTTAGTTCCGCTGTGACTCGCCGCACTGCATCATGTTTTTGCGCGCCTTTGACCATCAGCGCCAGATTGTTGCCATTGCAATGCAGCGCCAGTTCCGGCGGCAATCCGGTGGAAAGTAATTGCGTTTGTAATCGGGTTAATGCAGCGCCATCATCTTCTGATTTAACTGAAATATAGGTCAGGCACTCTTCAACAGCATGATCGCTGACTCGATAACCGCCTGCCGCAGCATTGGCATTTAACCAGGCGGCGTATTCATTTAATAATGGCCGCGCTGTATTTAATAAGGGCTGAATTTCGTTATGCCACCAGACGGGTAATGTACCGTCAGGCTGGCGAATCAGCGCGCCATGATAGGTAATCCGCCAGGAGGTGAAGCTAATCGCCACCCGGTCTAAGGCGCTGTCCGTGCGTCCGGTCACTGGAATGACTGTCGCCTGTTCCCGCCAGAATTCCAGTAAACGCCGTTGGGCGGGAGTCATGAACGACAATACCTCACCCGTGTGATTAAATGCGGCTGGAGTTAATGCCTGATCGGTTGGACATTTAGGCGCAGTTTGTAAAATAGTGTCGTCCAGATCGAGAAAGATTACGATACGCGGCATGATACTTCTCCATGCAGAGCCAACCCGTTCAAGTCATTAGCCAGCGAGTGGTTGGCCAGCATGGCTGAATGTTCGTAAATCACCATCGGCGACCGGTTTGAATCCAAGTTATAGAGATAATTAGGAATACTGTCGCCATAGTTATCCAGAAACTCCCGGCGGTTGGCAATAGCATTGCCGACCAGAATTGGTGAACGAGTGGTCGATTGAAACAGCACGTCGTGGCCGGCTTCTTCCAATGCCAGCGCAATGCGAAATGGTGTGTAAGCATATTCCCCAGTGCCAATCACCGCGATCGGATTAACCGGCGCGAAATCCCCCGCGCCCCCATTTTTAAAAAGGGGGAGATGGGTAGTTATCGCAGACCCGGCTATTAATCCGGTTCGCGCTGGATCAGCGACCAGATGATCGTGATTCCGGGTGGAATCAGCGACAACCAGGGGCAGCACCGGTGGTGGAAATGTGGGATCGGGTTCAAACTGGAAACCGCCTTCAATCAGCGCCGGAAATAATAATGACCGCTCCAGTTGCCTTGCCAAGGCTTCCCGATGCGCCGGATTTAACCAGTTCGTTATGCAGGCGAATGCGATCTGCTCAACGCTGGGATTGATCGCCAGATAAGCCTTGACTAATTCAGCCAGGGTGCGGCCTGTGGAGATTTCATCATCAACCAGAATCAGACTCTGCGCTGCATTGAATAACGGTTGCAACGCGGAATCTGGGCGATAAACTGCATGTTCCGGGGCGTGGCTGTGAGATTCATCAAAGCCGAACGCCAGGGGGCGATTTAACCGGTAGCGGGTGGTTTGCACATACAGAATATCATCGCGCCCGGTTAATAATGCCGCTTCTTCAGCAACGCCGCGCCCCAATGCCGTCGCGGTTTCTGCCAGACCAATGACTAATAATGGTCCCGGTAAATCAGCTATTTTAGCCGCAAGTCGGCGATGCACATCATGCATAACGCTGGGACGCACTGGCCAATGTTTGCCCAGCACCTTGCTGACGAAAAGGTACAGGCGGCGGGGATTCTGGCGGGTAGCAAAAGTCAGGCACTCTTCAAGCGGTAATTCCTCGTGCTGAAGAGTAATCATCAACCGCCCAGCCTGAATCGGCGCAATCACGGTTCGCAATACCGGCGCGGTCATGGCTGCAATCCCAAGTCGTTAAGAATAAATCGGACCCGATGTTGATAGGTATGCTCAGCCAGAATCCGCTGTCGCCCTTGTTCCACAATTTTTGCCCCAAAAGCCGGCTCTCGTTGCAGTCGCTCAATCAACCCATTCAATTCGTTAATATCCCGATAAACCAGAATTTCCCGACCCGGCTCGAAACAGCGCGGCAGGTCAGCTAGATCATCATTCAAGACCACTGCGCCACAGGCCAGTGGTTCAAAACTGCGTTGATTCAGCCCATCGTCCACATTCGCCTCATTACGCACATTCAGCACCGCGCCATAACGTTGATAAAGCTGGATCAACGCGGTGCGGCTGATTTTACGGTTTTGCACGGAATGAAACCGATCCTGCGCCAACTCGCTCCAATCGGTGCCAATGATCCGGGCTGGCGTGGTCAAACCCCGCACGATGCTTTCCCGAAACTCGGTGCGGCTGGCGACAAACAGTAGCTCGGAATGGCGCGGTTGATGACCGGGCGTAAACAGCTCCGGGTCTACCGCCAGCGGTAAATAATGACTGGGAACGGTAAAACCAGCAGCTTCCGCCGCAGCGAAAAACCGGGTATCGGTAAAATACAGCCGGTCGCAATGATTAGCCCGCTCCCGACTGTCTGGTGAGAACCGGTCGCCAATCAATCCGGCGATCACTGGCCGGCGCGGCCAAGCGTGTAATAACCGGTAATAATCCAGCGGAACTCCGAAGACTCCCGCAACGATCACTAAATCCGGCTGAAACTGGCGCAAGGTTCGCTCAAATCGGGCCAGCATCCAGCCCGCATTCATTGAAGAGCGGCCCTGCCATTTGACCCGCAACCGCGAGGCGAGGGTATCGCCGTTAACGGCGAACGCCTGCGCACAATGGCCCAGTTGAACACAGGCGCATTGCAGATTTTCGAGCCACAGCACCAGGCTGCCGCGTTTGCCTAATAACAGGATGCGTAGCGCCATGAGGTCCTTTTTCAACTCATCATCCGGGAGCAAATTTGAATGTGGTTCAACTGCCAATGGTCAACGATCCGCTGGGCCAGATTCATGGCCTCCAGGGTATCCAGCACCATCTGTACCGCTTTGACCGGTTTGCGCTGGAACCGGGCGGCGAGTTGATCAACGGTTCGTGGACCGACACCTAGTCGTTCGCGGACCGCCTCAATCTGGTCGCGCATGGCTTTCGGCCAGGGCTGTTTGGCGGCAGGTTCCGGGGCAACGTCGGTTTCCAGATCGGTGAGTGGTTCCTGCTGCGCCAAGCGTTGTTCAGTCGTCGCGGTCGGCTGTTGCCAGGCGGGACGCAGCCAGCGGATGTGCCCCTGCGCTTCTTCGCGGGCGCGTTGGGTGTTGAGATCGAACAGTCGGCGCAGCAGCTCTTCCTCGGCTTCCTGCTGGGCGGCGGGTTTATCGGGAAGGGGTGTCGTCGCGCCGGGTTGCCCGACCAGGGCATCGGCGAGATCCGCCCAGCCGTAGGCGGCGAATACCGCGCGATCCAGATCGTCGTGCAGTTCCTGCAGCAGGGAGATCAGACCCTGCTGGTGAATGGCCTGCTCTTTAGCGTTCAGGGATTGGCCGGCGCGCAGTTGCTCCAGGACGTTGTACATCCCGGTCAGGGTCAAGCCGGGAGATTGCGCCTGCTGACGCTTGCGGTGGGCATCGAGTTGTTCGGCCAAGTCGCGGATACAGGCAGCGGATTCGGCGGGGGCATCCGGGAAAGGGAAGGTTTCAAAGCAGCGGGTTTTTACATAAACCACATCGCCTTTATAAGCGCTTGGAGATGCTGAATTAGCTGTAGCCCAGACCAAATGAACGCGGCTTGATAAAACACCGAGGTAAAAGACTTCATTCAAGGCGATATTAATGAGCTTGTTATCCGGCAGAATGTCGGCATCGAGGAACTGGAAAATACGATGTTTCGTGGTTTCTACGGTGGCGATATAGCGGGAGAGACTCGCTAACTGGTGACGCAACTTCGGATTGGTTTCGCCAAACAACCACCAATTGCGGCGACGGCTTTCCCGGTTATTTTGATCGCGCTCCGGTTTAACCCGCTCCAGTACCCATTGGCAGACCTCCGGGAAATGTTGCCGTACCTCGGCGAGGGTGAGACCAAGAAGATCAATCACCATCGCGCCGCGTGAGTTTTGGGTGAGATCACGGCCATTGCGGTAGTGACGGATGTGTTGTTCAAGACCGGGTATCGCGCCTAATCCCAGCGTGATGGCCTCCGCTGGAGAAACGATAAACCCGGACCCAAACAAGCTGACGCCACGATTACTCAAATTTGCATTGGCTAACAGAATCTTAGACCCTGCCACATTCGCCCCGATGGTCAAATCGGCATGGAGTCGGCCGGTGCGGGTGGTCAACTCGACAGCGCGGGCGTCTTCCTCACAGGCCATTTCCCGGCGCACCGTCTGCAACACGCCCTCCCGTTCCCCGGCTTCCGCCACGGTCATGGCGATCCGCACCGCCGCGCCATCGCCGGCATCGACCCAGGGATGATCGGGAATGGCGAAGACCAGAGATAATGACTCCCCATTGCGGGGCGCTAAATGCGCTTCCATCACCCGCCGATTGAAGGCCTGCCGGATCGAATTGGTGGTGATGAAACCGAACTGTTGCAATTCACCCTGCCGGACTGCGGTCGCGGCGATCTGCCACCAGTACATCACAAAATCCGCCGATTCCGGAACCGCCGGCCACGCCGCCCGCACCGCATCCACATAGCCATCGCCCAGCGCCCGACGCATCGCCGAAGCGCCAATAAACGGTGGATTGCCCACCACATAATCCGCATCCGCTGCAGGCCACACCGCCGGGCGGGGATTGACAGAGCGTTCCTGGGGAATGCGCCGGTTCTCATCCGGGAGCGGTTCGCCGGTGATCAGACTGGGTTTGAAACTCACGCCATCCCGGCGCGTCACCGGCTGGCCGTGATCGTCCAATTCCGGTTCACACCCATCAAACGCGATCAGGGCGTCCCGACCTTCGATGTTGTGGCAATCGCGCAGGATCGGCTCTGGCAAATCCAGCCGCCGATGAATCCGGTAATGCCATTGCAGATAGCCAATCCACAGCACCATTTCGGCAATCGCCGCCGCCCGGGGATTGCGCTCCAGACCGAGAAACTGATGCGGATCGACCGTCAGCCCGCTTGTATCCAGCGCCTCCTGCCCGCTACTCAGTTCGCACAGCAGGTTCAGCACTTCCCCCTCCAGCCGTTTCAAATGCTCCAGCGTCACATAGAGGAAATTGCCGCTGCCACAGGCCGGGTCGAGAATCCGCAGACTGCACAACCGATGATGAAAGGTCTGCACTTCGGCCAGCGCCCCATCCAACTGGTTCTGCCGTACCCAGGCCGCCGCCGCAACCTGTACCAAACTCCATTCCCGGCGCAGCGGTTCAATCACCGTCGGCATCACCAGTCGTTCCACATAAGCGCGGGGCGTGTAATATGCGCCAAGTTTGTGCCGTTCGCGGGGATTGATCGCGCGTTCCAGCAAGGTCCCGAAAATCGCCGGTTCCACGAACCGCCAATCCTGCCGGGCCGCTTCGAGCAACTGCCCAATCTGCCCGGCGGTCAGCGGCAGCGGGTCAATCGTGTGGAACAACCCACCGTTGAAGCGCTTGACCTTCACCATCAACTGTCCGTCGTAACCCCCGGCGTCCATATTCCGCCACAGCGCCGACACCGCATCGACAAACGACGCCGGTTGCGCCTGCAACCACTCCAGTAACCGGGTAAAGCCGTCTGCTGACAACAACTCCACATCCTCGGCGAACATCGTGAACAGGCACTGCATCAGAAATCCGGCCACCCGTTCAACGGCATACCCTTGCGCTTCCAGCGACCGCGCCAGATTCGCCAAAGCCGCGCTGATTTCCCGCGTCACTCGCGCCGCATAACGACTGGGATCCAAACTTAGCGGGTCCCGCCACACCTGCCGCAGCCGCTGCTGAATCGCTGGATCGCGCAAATCCTCCAGGCGAATCCGGTGATGGCCGGGGTCCGGGAACGGCGTATAAATCCCCCCGGAGCCGCTGAACTCGGCATACAGCTCCAGCACCCGGCCCACGTCGGTCAAAATGAGGAACGGCGGACGCCCCTCCTCGGGCGGCAGATTGCGCACATAGCGGTCAGCCTGATGATGCGCCGCCAGCATCGCCTGACTCCAACCCGGCGTCTCCAGCGCCTGGCCAGTCTGCTTGACCTCCAGCACAAAATGCTGGAGGTACAGATCGATATAGCCCTTGGTGACATTGCCGTCGGGATGGCGAATCTCGACCCGCCGCTCGAAAACGTAGGCATTCCGGGCCGGATCATCGCTGGCAGGTTCGGGCGGCGGTACGGCCAGGACGGCGAATCCGGTCAGAAACAACTGATAATTGGCCCGCTCCGGCCCCGTCGCCTCGCTCCAGACCGTGATGAATTGATCGAGAACGTCCGAGTCGAGTACGGGCGGATCGTCAACAGCGCGTCGCGGGTTTTCTCTCAAGTTCCGGTCAACTGATGCTGATCACCAGCTTGGCCAGCCGCTGCAACCGGGTTTCCAGCGCCTCGATCAGATTCAGCGCCAGTTGCGGATGCTGCTGAATCATCGCCCGGAGTATCGCCCCCGGGAATTGCAGCGCCACTACATCGCCCAACAGCGCTTCGGCAGTCAGGATTGCGCGCTTGCCGGGGAACAGACTTTCCTCGCCAATGAAGTCCTTCTCGCCCATGACGCCGAGAGTGCCGGTCCAGCCGCTGGTCGAGGTGCTGGAAATTTCCAGATAGCCGTTCATCACCAGGTAGAGCGCATCGGACGGATCGCCTTCCCAGACCAGCGGTTTTTCATTGCGGAAGGCGGTCATGGTGGCCTGACCGGCCAGGATGGCCTGTTGTTCGGGGGTTAACTGGGCAAACAGTGGGGTTTGCGCCATGAAAGCGATCCGCTCGGCCAGCGCTTGGTGGAGCATCGGCAGCAGATTGGGCAGGGTCAGCGCCGGCCAGTTGAAGCCCAGCCGCTCCAGCAGGAACTCGGTGCGATCCGCCAGCGGGGTAACCAGGGTTTGTTGTTCCAGCTCGCCGCCCAGCCAGCCCATGTGGGTGAGGATATTTTCAATGTGGTGGCTAAAACCCCATTGTTCGAGGTGGTTGAGCAGAGTATCGACGAAATCGGCAAACGGTACGGTGCTAACCGCCAGACCCAGACCGGGGTCGTTCAACACCTCGGACAGTCTTAACCGCCGGGGATTGGCCAGGTGCCAGGTTTCATTGCGCAACGCTGTAGCGTACATCAGCCGCAGAATCGCCTGGGCCAGACTGTCCACATAGGTGAAATCGATGTCGTCTTTCATCGCCGGGGTGACGCCGAGATTGACGAAGGATTGCATCTGACTGAAGAAGGCGTTGTCCTCGATGTTCTCCTGATAGCGCCCGGTTTTTTCGCTGAACACGATGTTGCCGACCCGGTAAATGCTGGCGTTCAGCCCATCCGCCCGACGGTCGATCAGCAGCTTTTCCGCCGCCAGTTTGGTGGTGAGGTAATGATTGCCGCTGACCTGGCCTTCATCGGCGTTATCTTCGGTGAACACCACATAATCACGGTCGGGGAATGCGCCTGACGCCACCGACAGCGTGGAAATATGGTGCAGGTCCTTGGGAACCCCGGTCTGGGCGAAGTCGATCAGGTTGATGACCGACTGCACGTTGGCCTGATAGAACTCCTGATAATGGCCGTAGTGGCGGACATTGGCGGCGGAATTAAGAATCCCGTCAATCTGTTGCGTCCAGTGCTGATACTCGTCGGCGCTGAGGCCAAATTGCGGCTGGCTCAGGTCGCCGCACAGCACGGTAATCCGGTCGGGAACCTGCAAATCATCCCAGGCGGCGGCGCCGAAGTAGTACGCGAACTTGCTGCGCAACCGCGCCGCCGCATCAGCCTGATCCGCGCCCCGAACGATCACGACCAGCCCGCTGGTCTCCGGTTGCCGCAGCAGTTCATGGAGCAGATACGCGCCCAAGAACCCGGTCGCGCCGGTCAGTAACAAGTTTTGATAGCGACGCCGGGCCGTCAAATCCAGATGTTCATAGCGCGCCCAGGTTTGCCGGTACTGCTGTTGCGCTTTTCCAAGCTGCGCCTGGAACCCCGGATTCGCCGCCAGCGGATCGGCCCAGGCTTCGGGATTCTCCTTCAGTTCATTCAGGAACAGGTTCAGATAGTCCTGCCGGGGTTTGATCTTCGGCGCCAGTTCAGCGATGGTCTGCCATTGGTAGAGATCGTTGATGGTGACTACGAAGTGCTTTTGCAGCCGGGCAATGAGGGTAATCGCTTGCAGGGAGTTGCCGCCGAGGGCAAAGAAGTTGTCGTGAATCCCGACGTTTTTGACCCCCAGCACCGCAGCCCAAACCGTCGCCAGGGTCTGTTCCAGCTCATTACGCGGGGCGATATAGCCCCGGACGATCTCCTCGGTGGTGGCGCTCGGTTTGGGCAAGGCGCGGGTATCAACCTTGCCATTCACGGTCAGGGGCAAGTGTTCCAACTGGACGAAATGCGCCGGGATCAGATAGTCCGGCAGGGTTTTTTGCAGGGTTTGGCGCAACGCAGGCAGATCCAGTTCCAGCGTTGGCGGTTCGGCGACCAGATACCCGGCCAGATATTGATTGCCGTGGTCGTCATCCAGCGCCACGACCACGGTTTCCCGGACGGCGGGCAAACTGAGGATCACCTGTTCGATCTCGCCCAGTTCCACTCGGAAGCCGCGAATCTTGACTTGATGATCCTGCCGGGCAGAGAACTCCAGTGTGCCATCAGGCCTCCAGCGCACGATGTCGCCGGTGCGGTAGACGCGGGACGCCCTCACCCCCGCGGGGGGAGGGGTGGGGTGGGGGGTATTGGCGGCTGCAAACGGATTGTCGATGAATTTCTCCGCCGTCAATTCGGGCCGATTCCAATAGCCCCGCGCTACTTGCGCCCCACCCAGCCACAGTTCCCCCGGAACGCCAATCGGCTGCAACTGACCACGCGCATTGACCACATACGCCTGAGTGTTCGCGACGGGCCGGCCAATCGGGATGTTGGCGTAATCCGCCCGGTCAATGATGAATCGGGTCGCGGTGACCGTGCATTCCGTCGGACCGTAGGCGTTGATGAGCGTGTAAGGCTGGAGCGCGGCGGTTTTCAGCCGCTCGCCACCCATCAGCAACAGCCGCAGCGACTGGTTGCGGGTCAGTTGCATGAACTGCTCGCCAAACTGGGTCGGGAAGTCGGTGATGGTGATGCCCTGCGCTTCAAAATAGGCGCTGAGGGCGTCCGGAGCCAAGCGCAGTTCGTCGGGAATCAGATGGACCGCAGCACCGACCAGCAGGGGCGGAAACAGGCAACTAACCGCCGAATCGAAGCTGAAACTGTAGTGATTAGCGACCGCGTCCTCGGCAGTCGTGGCGTTGGCGGCGTTTTCCCCGATGCAGAGGTTGACCAGGTTGCGTTGCTCGATCAGCACACCCTTGGGCTGACCGGTGGAGCCGGAGGTGTAGATGACGTAGGCCAGATGTTCAGGACCGGCCAGCGGCTCCAGCGGCGTCTCGGGTCCGGCATCCAGCGCCGGATCGTGGACATCCAGCCATGCGCCGGTAAACGCGCCGACCTTCGCGCGCAACGCAGTTTCGGACAGCAACAGCGTTGCGCCGCTGTCGGCCAGCATGAAGTCAATGCGAGCCTGTGGGTACTCCGGATCGACCGGCAAATACGCGCCGCCCGCTTTCATAATCGCCAGCGCCGCGATCAGCATTTCGGCGGAACGCTGCAGCAGAATCGGCACAATGGCGTCGGGCCGAACCCCGCGATCCCGCAATACCCGCGCCAAGGCATTGGTTTTGGCGTCGAGTTGCTGATAGGTATAACGCTGGTCCCGATAGACCAACGCCGGACGATCCGGCGTTTTTGCAGCCTGCTCGGCAAACAATTCCGGGAAGGTGCGATCCGTGGGAACCGGCCACCCGGTAGCGTTGAAATCAACCAGAAGGCGCTGCCGTTCCTCGGCGGACATCAGCTCAATCTCGCCCAGTCGCAGCTCCGGATCCGCCGCGATCTGCTGCAACAGCCGAACGAAATGGCCGGCCATGCGCTCAATGGTGGCGGCGTCAAACAGGTGGGTTGCGTAGTTGAAATAACCGTCGATACGGTCGGTTTGTACCCCAATATCCAGGCTTAAATCAAAATGGGAAGCCGTCGAGGCGATTGGATAGGGGCGGATGGTGAGCTGGGCGGCTTGCTGAATCGATTCCGCCGCCAGCAGGCCAAACGAGGCGGTGAACAGCGGGTTGCGGCTGGGATCGCGGGGCAGATGCAGGTTTTCAACGATCCGGTCAAACGGATAATCCTGATGCTCCAGCGCGTCCAACACCGCCTGACGGACCTCATGCAGGTACTGGACGAACGGTTTGTCGGCCTGGGGGAAACTCCGAATCGGCAACGTAGTGACAAACATGCCGATCAGGTTTTCCGTATCGGGATGGGTTCGCCCGGAGGCGACCGTACCGATGATAAGGTCTTCCTGCCCGGCATATTTGCTCAATAAAACCTGATAGGCGGCCAGCATCATCATAAACAGGGTGCCGCCAGTGCGCTGCGCGATCCCAGTCAGTTGCGCCACCAGCGCCTCGTCCAGCGCGAACTCGATGCTGGCCCCGGAAAACTGCTGGTGGGCCGGGCGGGGGCGATCCGTGGGTAATTGCAGCACCGGCAATTCACCAGCCAGCGTCGTCAACCAGTACGCTTCATGGGTCTGCATGACCGGGGAATCCAGCAACTGATTTTGCCAGGCGGCAAAATCCCGGTACTGGATCGGCATCGGCGGCAACGCGCCGCCTTCGTACAGGGTGAACAACTCGTCGAACAGAATCAGCGAGGAAGCGCCATCGCTGATGCTGTGGTGCATGTCGATGATCAGCAGATGGCGCTCCGGCGCGAGTTTGAACAGCCCCATGCGGAACAGCGGCGCTTCGCTCAGATCAAAGGGCTGGCAAAATTCATTGAGCGCTTCCGCCAAATCGGCTTCCGGGACTTCCTTGAACAGCTTTTTGTAGCGCAGTTGCAGCTGCGCCTGCTGGACGATGTCGCCGTTGATCAAGGTGAACCGGGTGCGCAGGATTTCATGGCGCTCCACCAGCCGATCCAGGGTTTCCGCCAAGCGGGCGCTATCCAGCGGGCCTTCCAGCAGCAAGGTCTGGGGAATGTTGTAGGTCGAGCCAACCCCTGGCAGGCTTTGCAGCACATACATCCGTTTCTGCACCGCCGAAGTCGGGTAATAGTCGCGCTCCGGCAACGGCGCAATCGGCGTATAGCGCTGCCGCCGGGCGCGCTGCGTCATGTCCGCCGCCAAATCCTGCAAAATCGGCCGATTGAACAGATCCGCCAGAGCCAGTTTGACCCCGAAGGCTTTCTCCAGCCGCGCCGCCAGCGCCATGACCTTGAGCGAGTTGCCACCCAAGGCGAAGAAATCATCATCCAGGCTCAGACTGCGTCCAGGATGCAGGAGGTCCTGCCAAATCGCGGCGATCTGTTCTTCGGTCTCGTTGCGCGGGGCCAGATAGGGTCGTTCCACGCCCTGATGCGGGTCGGGTAACGCCTTGCGATCCACTTTGCCATGAGTATTGACCGGCAAGGCGGGTAGCGGCATCAGAAAGGCGGGGATCATGTAAGCGGGCAGGTCGCAGCCCAGGAACGCCTTGATTTCCGCAGGCTCTACTGGCGGGGCGCTGACGTAGTAGCCGCATAGATAATGCCCGCCGCTGGGGTCTTCGCGGGCGATGACGATGGCATCGTGGACAGCGGGATGCTGGATCAGGGCCTGATCGATTTCGCCCAACTCCACCCGGAAGCCGCGAATCTTGATCTGAAAATCGCGCCGGCCAATGAATTCCAGATTGCCATCCGGCAGCCAGCGCACGATGTCGCCGGTGCGATAGACGCAAGACGCCCTCGCCCCCGACCCATCTCCCTCCGGGCGAGGCGAGTCAAAGGGATTAGCTATGAACTTTTCGGCAGTCAGTTCAGGCCGATTCCAATAGCCCCGCGCCACCTGCGCCCCGCCCAGCCACAGTTCGCCGGGGACGCCGATCGGCTGTAATTGACCCTGTGGATTAACCACATACGCTTGCGTGTTCGCCAGCGGTCGGCCAATCGGGATGTTGGCGACATCGGTCGGGTCAACCTGAAAACGGGTCGCCACCACCGTACATTCCGTCGGACCGTATTCATTCATCACCCGGTACGACTGCGGCGTGACCAGCTTCAGCTTCTCGCCACCCATGATCAACATACGCAACGACTGGTTCCGGGTCAGTTGCATGAACTGCTCACCGAACTGGGTGGGCAGGATGGTCAAGGTGACGTGGTGTTCTTCAAACCAGGCGCTGAGGGCTTCGGGCGCCAGCCGCAGTTCTTCAGGAACGATATGGACCGCCGCGCCGCCCAGCAACGGTGAAAACAGGCCAATCACCGAGGAGTCGAAACCGAAACTGGCGTAGATCGCAAAGGCGTCCTCAGCCGTGAGCGCATTTTCCCGGTTTTCGACGAAGCACATGTTGACCAGATTGCGCTGTTCGATGAGGACGCCCTTGGGCTGGCCGGTAGAGCCGGAGGTATAAATCACATAGGCCAGATGCTCCGGGCGACTGCGCGGTTTGAGCGGCGTTCCAGGACCGGCATACAGCGCCGGGTCACGCAGATCCAGCCACGCGCCGGTGAATGCGCCGGCCTTCTCGCGCAACGCGGTTTCCGACAGCAGCAGGGTTGCGCCGCTGTCGGCCAGCATGAAATCAATGCGGGTCTGCGGGTAGTCTGGATCAACCGGCAAATAGGCCCCGCCCGCTTTCATGATCGCCAGCGCGGCGATCAGTATTTCCGCCGACCGGTGGAGCATGATCGGCACGATAGCGTCAGGTTGAACACCCTGATCCCGCAGCACTCGCGCCAGGGCATTGGTTTTGGCGTCGAGTTGCTGATAGGTATAGCGATCCTCCTGGTAGGCCAGCGCCAGCCGATCCGGGGTTTTCGCGACCTGTTCGGCGAACAGGTCTGGGAAGGTGCGTTCAGTCGGTACGGGCAGGCTATTGGCGTTGAAATCCACCAGAATTCGTTGCTGTTCCTCGGCGGACAGTAAAGCCAGCGGGCCGCGCCGCCGATCCGGATACGCTGCCTGCGCCAGTTCATCCACCAAGGCGCTGAGTGAACGCTCCGGGTGGTTCAGCAGGCCCTCAATGGCCTGTGGATACAGCTCCAGCAACTGTTCAATTCCCACCGCTTCGATCAGACGGTCGTTGAACGCGGCCCGCACCGTGATGCCTTCGCCGGGGAAAATCACCAGCGCCAGCGGCATATCGGCCCGTTCCAGCGAGGCGATGTCGCCCAGTCGCAGCCCGTCGGAGCGGTCGCAGTATTCGGTGACCGGATAATTTTCAAACGCGAAAATGCTATGAAACAGCGGCTCCGGTGGGCGAACCCTGCTCAGGGCGCGAATCTGCTCCAGACCAATGAAACTGAGCCGGTTGACCTCGCGGCCAGTCTGGGCAATCGCCTGAATCGCCTCACGGACCGGCCTGGGGTCATCCAGGCGAATCCGCATCGGCGCGCTGCTGATAAACAGGCCGATGATTTTTTCCACCCCCGGCAACTCTCCGGGGCGGCCCGAAGACACCATGCCAAAGGTGAGATCATCTTGGCCGCTGCTCACCGCCAGACTCATCGCCCAGGCGGTTTGCAGCAGCGTGTTGATCGTGCAACCCATCTGGCGGGCAAATTCGGTGCAGCGGGCGGTCAGGGCGACCGATAAGCGCTGCTCGCGTTCCTGCATCTGCGCCGCCAGGGTCCGATCCGCCAGGTTGACGCCGGCTTTCTCGATGCCCAGCCGGGAGGGCGCTTCCAGATCGCCGACCTGTTGTCGCCAGAACTGCTCGGCTTCGCTGCGATCCTGCTGGAACAGCCAGTCGATCATTCGCGCAAAGGGTGGCGCGGATTCCAGGCGGGGAGCGCGGTGTTCACGCAGCGCCACAGTGCGTTCATTCAGCTCGCCAAGCAGCAGGGGCAGACACCAGCCGTCGGTCAGAATGTGGTGATCGGTCCAGACCAGCCGGTCGCCTTCGGGCCGCCGGATCAGGATCACCCGGGTCAGTCCCGGTCGCCGCAGATCAAAGCCCCGGCGGCGATCGTCGTCGAGGAGGGTCTGAAATTGAGCGGGGAACTGATCTTCGGGAATCTCCCGCCAGTCCAGTTCCACCCATTCAAAATCAACGGTGGCGTACACGATCTGAACCGGAGCGGGCAGATCTTCCCAGGCAAAAGCGGTGCGAAACACCGGGTGATGGCGCATCGTCGCGGTCCACGCCTGGCGCAGCGCCGGCAAATCCACTGGATCGAGGAAGCGCCAATGGGTCTGGGTCAGGTATTCACCCGCTTCGGGATGCAGGCAGGTATGGAACAAAATCCCTTCCTGCAGGGGCGTCAACCGGTAAATGTCCTCGATGTCCCCGGTAGCAGCGAGTTGGTCGAGTTGCGACTGGCTGAGGCCGGTATGAGGGAAGTCCGCAGGCGAGAAGGCGCGGGTGACGGCGGGAGCGAACAGCGCCGACAAGTGTTCCAGACTGGACTGGAAAGCGGCGGCCAGCGCCTGGATCGTCGCCGGGTCGAAATGCTTCAGGCTGTAGCGAAGCAGAAAGGTCAGTTCGCCCCCTGACTCCCAGCCGTCAATTTCCAGCAGATGCGCCAGCGGGGTATCCGGCGCGACCGGCTCACCACTGGCTTCATCGCTGAACGCGAGAAAGGCGCGTGGGTCGCCGGCCAGACTGCCCAGGTAATTGAAACTGACCTCCGGGTCGGGGCTGTGGACGATGCCCGCACCTAGGTAGCGCAGGACGCCGTAACTGATGCCATTGCCGGGAATGCCACGCAGCGTTTCCTTGATCGTCAGCAGCGCCCGGACCAGATCAGTCGGGGCTGGATCGGCAGTGAAGTGTTCGGGCAAGCGCAGCCGTACCGGGAACAGGCTGGTGAACCAGCCGACGGTGCGGGACACGTCGAGTTGGCCGATCTCTTCCTCGCGGCCATGCCCCTCCAGGTCGAGCCGCCACTCGCGGGCGCCGCTCCAGCGGAAGATCGCCAGGGTCAGCGCGGTCAGCAGCACATCGTTGGCGCGGGCGCGGTACAGGCCAAAGGGTTTTTCCAGCAAGGGCGCGGTTTGCCCCATCGGCAGATGCAAGGTCAGCGTTGCGGTGTCGCGCAGGACCGGCAACGGCGCGTCGCGATCCCGCTTTAAGGGCGGCGGGTTCTCGCTGATCCGCGTCCAGTACGGTTGAATTTCGGCTAAAGCCGGACTTTGGGCATAGCGCTGTAAAGCCGCGCCCCATTCGGCATAGGCGGCGGTCCGAGGCGGCAGCGCCGGCGCCTGACCCCGTTCAAGCGCCGAATAAGCGCTTTCCAGGTCTTCCAGCAGAATCCGCCAGGAGACCACATCCACCACCAAGTGATGCGCGGCGATCAGCAGACGCTGTTCGCCCGCCGTCCAGCCATGAGCCAGGATTGCAGCGGCCAGCGGTCCGTGTTGCAGATCAAATCCGTGTTGTAATTGATCAAGGAGGCGGGCTTGTCGGGCGGTGCGCTCGGACTCGGCAACCGGGCGCAAATCGACTTCGGTAAACCGGAAGATCGGGGTATCGAGGGCGGCGTAGCGCTGCTCCCAAGCCCCGTCCGCCAAGGGTTGAAAGCGTAGCCGCAGCGCGTCGTGATGACGGCCCACGCACTCCAGCGCCTGCTCAAGGAACGCCGCCGTCAGCGGTTGCCGGGGTTTCAGGCAAAAGGACTGATTGAAGTAATGCGGTTCCGGCGAAGCCAGGGCGAAGAACCAGCGCTGAATCGGCAACAACTGAGCCAGACCCTCAGCCGGATGGTCGCTGCTCGCCGGAGCCAGGGTTTCGGCAACTTCGGCCAGCCCGGCAATGGTGGGATGAGCGAAAAAGTGCGCTCCCTTGATCCCCAGTCCCCGACTGCGCGCCCGCGACAGAATCTGGATGCTCATGATCGAGTCGCCGCCCAGATGGAAGAAGTTTTCAGTGACGCCCACTTCCTCCAGCCTGAGAACTTCCTGCCAGATGTCCGCCAGGATTTGCTCCCGGTCATTGCGTGGCGTGATCCGGTCCACGGTGGTTTCCGGCGGCAGGGTCGCCAGTAGCGCCTGCCGATCCAGTTTGCCGTGAGTGGTCATCGGGAGGTGTGGGACCAGGCCAAGGCGGGCCGGGACCATGTAATCGGGCAAGCGCTCCGCCAGGAAGCGGCGCAAATCGTCCTGATCGGTCGCGCCTTGGCTATCGCGCAACACCGCATAAGCGGCAATGAACGCGGTGCCGCCGGCATTTTGACCGCTGATCACCGCCGCATCGGCCACCTCCGGATGCTGGCGCAAGGCGGCTTCAATATCGCCCAGTTCCACCCGGAAGCCGCGAATCTTGATCTGAAAATCGCGCCGGCCAATGAACTCCAGATTCCCATCCGCCCGCCAGCGCACGATGTCGCCAGTGCGGTAGACGCGGGACGACCTCGCCCCCGGCCCCTCTCCCACGGGGAGAGGGGAGGCGAAGGGATCGGCAATAAACTTCTCAGCCGTCAATTCCGGGCGATTCCAGTAGCCGCGCGCCACTTGCGCCCCGCCCAGCCACAATTCGCCGGGGACGCCAATCGGTTGCAACTGGCCGTGGGCATCGACCACATACGCTTGGGTGTTCGCGACGGGCCGGCCAATCGGGATGTTGGCGACATCGGTCGGGTCAACCTGAAAACGGGTCGTGACGACCGTGCATTCAGTCGGACCGTATTCATTGACCAGCGTGTAGGACTGGGGAGTGACCCCTTTCAACTGGTCGCCGCCCACGATCAGCAGGCGCAGCGACCGGTTCCGGGTCAACTGCATGAATTGCTCACCGAACTGGGTTGGAAAGTCGCAGAGGGTGATGCCCTGCTCTTCAAACCAGGCGCTGAGCAGTTCCGGGGCCAGCCGCAATTCTTCCGGCGCGATATGCACTGCCGCGCCTACCAGCAACGGCGGAAACAGGCAAGTGACCGAGGTATCGAAGCTGAAGCTGGCAAAATTGGCGAAGGCGTCTTCGGCGGTCAGCGCGTTGTCCCGGTTTTCACTGAAGCACACGTTGACCAGATTGCGCTGCTCGATCAGGACGCCCTTGGGCTGGCCGGTGGAGCCGGAGGTATAGATGACGTAGGCCAGACGCTCCGGGCGGCTGCCGGTCCACAGGGGCAAATCGCCGCCGGCATAGAGGGCCTGGTCGTGAATATCCAGCCAGAGGCCGGTAAATGCGCCGGCTTTCTCGCGCAATTCGATCTGGGACACCAACAGCGTCGCGCCGCTGTCGGCCAGCATGAAATCAATGCGCGGCTGGGGATAATCAGCGTCAACCGGCAAATACGCGCCGCCCGCCTTCATGATCGCCAAGGCGGCAATCAGCATTTCCGCCGACCGATGCAGCAGGATCGGCACAATAGCGTCGGGCTGAACCCCGCGATCCCGCAGCACCCGCGCCAGCGCGTTGGTTTTGGCGTCGAGTTGCTGATAGGTATAACGCTCATCCCGATAGACCAGCGCCAGCCGGTCTGGAGTCCGGGCGACTTGCTCGGCGAACAGTTCCGGGAAGGTGCGGTCGGTGGGAACCGGCAGTGCCGTCGCGTTGAAGTCCTGCAAAAGCTGTTGTTGCTCCACCGCCGGCAGCAGATTCAGTTGCCAGAGCGGCCGCTCCGGCTGGGTCAGCGCATCTTGCAACAGCGTCAACAGCCGGTTAAACAGCGCCTCGATATCGGCGGCGCTGAAACAGGCCCGTTGAAACAGAAAGCCGAAATCGCCATTGGGATAGATAAACAGGCTCAATGGCTCGGTGGCGGAGGTGTTCTGATAATGCCGAAAGTCCATGCCGGGCAGGCTGGGCAGGCGAACCTGGGAAATCGAACAGGCGCTGTTCAGGCCGGTTCCGTGCCGGGTGCGCAACGCCTCGACCAGCAGGTTATAGGGGAAGCGTTGCGGGCCTTTCAGCACCGTTTCCAGTTCCTGACTGACAATGCGCAGTGCGTCCAGGAACGAGGTTTCGGGATCCAGCGTCAGGCGCAGTGGCACAGTACTGACAAACATGCCGATGGTCTGTAAATCCGCTTTCTGGTTGCGATTGTGATGAGCCAGATCCAGCACCTGATCATAGTGTTGACCGATGCGGGCGAAATAGAGATACAACCCGGTTAATAACAGGCGGAAGGGCGGGGTTTTATTCTCGCGACTGAATTGTTTTAAGGCTTGCCATAACTCATCCGGGATATGACAGGTCAAGGATTGTACGGAAAGATCGCTGGCCGGGCCTTTATCCAGATAAAAGGGTTGTTCTTCCAGAGGATCGGCAAATTTTTCCAGCCAGAACTGGCGATCTTCAGCGAACAGCGCAGATTCCTGATAAGCCGCTTCTTCTTCAATAAAATTCAGATAGGAAACGATAGGCTTGTCTTCAAAGCCGACCTTGTTAATCAGACTGGTGTAAAAGCTGATCAGTTGTTCAAGAAACGGTCCCCAGCAACTCAGTCCATCGGCAATCAGATGATGAAATTTCAGAAAGAGCGTGGTGCTGTCAGCGGTTTTCAGAATGGCGAACTGATATAAATCGGCATCCAGTAACTGAAAAGGTTTGGCGCTTTCCGCCAGGCACCAGTCATCCACTTCAGCCAGAGACGCATGGGAAAAGTCAAGAATTAAAATTTTAACTGGCTGGTAATCGGCGACATATTGCCGGGTATTGGTAAAGGCGTCGCCTTCACCCTCAAGCTCGACAAAACGTAAGCGTAAACCGGCGTTTTTTTCCAGAATCCGGTTCAGCGCCTGACTCAGCAAGGTCGCACTGGCCGGACCCTGAATGGTGATGCGTCCGGCAATGGTCGCGAAGTCATAGCCGGGCGTTAATTTCTCACCAAACCAGATGCGTTTTTGAGGATGAGTCAGCGGGTAATACTGGCGAGTCATGGTTGTCTCCTCGGTTAATTCAGATCGGACTCTGACAGAAGGTATGCGGGGCATATTCGGAGTTAGTGAAAATGACGGCGCTACCGGTGAAGGCGAGCAGCGCCGACCCGGATGGTGAGATAGACCTCGCGCAGCAGCAGGCTCCAGGAGACGAGCATCGAGATCATGGCCAGCACGAACAGGCCGGCTACCCCTTCGGCCAGTTTCATCTCCACCTCCAGCAGCGCCCCGAGAAACGCGCCCGCCACGACCAGGCATACCGCCAGCGCCCCCAGCACCGCAGATAGGGTAGCGAAGTAGATCAAAGCAGCTCGCCGGTTCAAATGCGCCAGTTCCGTCTCGATCCCGGCGGCTGCGTCACCGCTGAGTCCGCCTAACCGGTCTTCAAGGACCCGCCGACGATCCACGATCCGCCCCAACCGCGCGCTCAGAATCATGAGCAGATTGCCGATGGCGACCAGCAAAAACGCCGGGGCTACTGAAAGCTGGATAACGTGGGTGATGTCAGCGATGCGTGATTCCATGGGGATGCGCCTGGAAGCTGATGACGAGAGGGAGGGATTATGGAGTTTGGTTCACGAGTCCTCACGGTTCGGGTAGTTTTTGATAAATCATCGCTACGATGGCCAATTTTAAGCACCAGAATGGTTAGTTGTTCATCCTATGGGCGATGGCTCCTCAGCGTCAGGATTGAACAGTTCTCGATCAAAACCAGTCTTGTTTGGCGTCAGCAGGCAAGTATAGATGAGCGAACCACCCCGGCGCTTCGCGCCCCCTCCTTAGCCAAGGAGGGGTCCCCGTTAGGGGCTGAGGTGGTTTGAAGCGGCGATTCCACACCTCAGATCGGATTCCTATAGATGTATCCCGCATAGATCCTGCCTGACAAAAAACCTATGCTGTAGTCGGCAAAAGCGAAGCGTTGCCTACCGCGTTGCGGGGCTTCCGGCCAGACGCGAGATGTTTTGGGGCCAGCGGCAATGGGCTGGCCGTCAGTGACAACGCAATCTTTTTCAAAACCTTAAGGACTTTTCATGACTGCAAGAACCCTGATGAACCCCGATCCGAAGACGCTGCGTCCGTCGGATACGGTAGCGACTGCCGCCGATTACATTCTTGAACACCACCTGCGCCATCTGCCGATCGTGAACGAGCATGGGCGCTATCTGGGCACGTTTAGCATTTATTCGCTGCTGCAACTGACCTTGCCCAAGGCGGTGCTGGATAAACACGGACTCGATAATGTGTCCTTCGTGACCGAACACGTCAGCGATCTGGCCCGGCGCCTGGGCGGACGCGGTCAGGAACCGGTGCAAAACTGGCTGAACCAGCACGAAGTGGCGCATCCCGATACGCCCGCGATGGAGGTCATGCTGCTGATGCTGCATGGCCGCACCACCAGCGTACCGGTGGTGGATAAGGAGAGCGGTCGGCTGGAGGGCATCGTTTCCTTCTGGGACGTGCTGGAAAAGCTGCTGGGGGAGAACGCCTGAATGCATGGTTCCGAAACGCAACTGGCCAGCACGGTCATCTTCGGCATGAACCCGATGTGGTACGCCGCGATCCTGTTCATCTTCACCTATGTGGTGATCATGACCGAGCGGATCAATCGCGCCATCGTGGCTTTGCTCGCTGCCGGACTGATGATCTTCGGTGGGGTGCTGAATCAGGAAGCCGCCGTTCGCGGCATCGACTTCAACACCATCGGCCTGTTGATCGGGATGATGGTAATCGTCGCCATTACCCGTCAGTCCGGCGTGTTTCAGTATCTGGCGATCTGGTCGGCCAAGAAGGTCAACGCCAGCCCCTGGGGCATTCTGGCGATGCTGTCGGTGGTCACCGCCGTGGTCTCGGCGCTCTTGGATAACGTCACCACCGTGCTACTGATCGTGCCGGTCGCCCTGCTGATCACGGAAGAACTCAAGGTCAAGGCGTATCCCTACCTGTTCTCGATGATCATTTCCTCGAACATCGGCGGCACCGCGACCCTGATTGGCGATCCGCCCAACATCATGATCGGTTCGGCAATCGGGCTGACCTTCAACGATTTCGTGGTGAATTTAGCGCCAGTTGTCGTCGTGGTCATGGCCGCTACCTTGATCCCGATTTATTTCATCTGGGGCCGGCATCTCACCGCCGCCGCCGAGGACCGCAAGCGGGTGATGGATTTTAACGAGCGCGAGGCGATCACCGACCCAATGCTGCTGAAAAAGTGTCTGGCGGTGATCGGGGTGGTGGTGCTGTCGTTCGTCTTCGCCCGCTCCCTGGGATTGGAAGCCGCCACCATTGGTCTGTTTGGCGCTGCTGCCCTGCTGCTGCTGCAATGCTGGCCGCACGGCGCCGACGAGCAATCCAAGCTGGTGACCCATGCCTTCACCGAGACCGAATGGATCACCATTTTCTTCTTCGTCGGACTGTTTATCGTGGTGCATGGCCTGGACAGCACCGGTCTGCTCAAACTGCTGGCCGACCATTTACTGACCCTGACCGGTGGCGACCTGAACGCCACAGTGATGACGATCCTGTGGTCTTCAGCCGTGCTCTCGGCGTTCGTGGACAATATTCCGTTCGTCGCGACCATGATTCCGCTGATCAAAGCCATGGCTCCGACCTTCGGCGGCCCGGAGGGATTGATGCCATTGTGGTGGGCGCTGTCGCTGGGCGCATGTCTGGGCGGCAACGGCACCTTGATCGGGGCCAGCGCCAATCTGGTGGTTGCCGGTTTCGCCGAACGCGCGGGTCAGCCCATCCGCTTCGTGCCCTTTCTGCTGACCGCGTTCCCGCTGATGCTCATGTCGATCGCGATCTGCACGGTCTATCTGTACTGGCGGTATCTCTAATCCAGAACCCGGCGGGCTGCATCCGCTGCAGCCCGCCGGGTTAAGTGGAATCAGCCTTTGGGCAGCTTTGCCATCACCGGCATCAGCAACGCGATAAAGGTTGCCGCAAAAATGGCGCTGGTGATCACGCCACTGATGCTGGCGCCCAAGGCGTGCGGCAGGACAACGACCCCGGGACCCACCGATTTCTGCGCCACCTTGGCGCAGGTGGGAACGCAGCTCACCCCGGCAATGCCAATCACCGGGTTGTACTTTTTACCTGACCAGTAATACAGCACATAGCCGCCCAGAATCCCGCCAATCCCGGAAATCAGCAGCGCCAGAATGCCCAGAATCAGCAGTTTCAGCACGATCGGATTCAGGATCGTACCGGCTTCGCACAACACTCCCAGCAACAGCCCCAAAAAGAAGGTCGAGCCGTACAGCACCGTGTTCGAGAACAAGTCAAAGAAGTAGGTGAGTTCGCTTTCCCGAACCACGACCCCGATGAACAGCGACAGAAACAGCGGCGAAGCCACCGGAAACAGCAAGCTGAGCAGGACGCAGGCAATGACCGCGAACACCAGCTTTTCATTGGAGGTGATCGGTCGGGTTTTCTCCACCGGCATCGGCAACGCCCGCAGGTTGGCCGGAATCAGCAGCTTGATCAGGTACGGATAGCCACCGTAGGTCAGGCCCAGATACAGATAGGCCACCACCGTGATCGGCACGAACAAATCCCGCGCCAGTTGCAGCGAGGTGAACAGCACCATCGGCCCGTCCGCGCCGCCAATCGTTGCTACCGACGCCGCCTGACCCGGATTCAGCCCCAGCGCCACCGCCAGCGGGAACACAAACACTGTCCCCAGTTCGGCGAACAGGGCGATGATCATGCTCTGGAAAGGCCGGGCCATCACGAAACCCACGTCCAGCAGGGTGCCGATCCCCATGAACACCAGACAGGCGATCAGACCATTGCTGAACATGAAGGTGTAGATCGGTTGCAGCCAGTTGATCTGGAGGATGTTGACCAGTGCGTCGGTGTTCGAAGCCAGCGGAGCGACAAACAGCGTACCCGGCAATTGTGCGGCCTGACCGGCGGCGATGTTCATGCCGGTCGCCGGGTCATAGGCGGAGAAGAACATCACCCCCGCGTTAATGGTCGCCATGCCCAGCCCCATCGGGATCATCAGCAGGGCTTCCAGCACCCCCTTGCGGCCCAGATAGAGCAACACCACGCCCAGCACCATCAGGAAAATCCGGCCAAACGCAATCTTCGGGTCGGTCGAGAATCCTTGCACCAGGGTGTTAAGGCCCTGGAAGATGTCGAGAAAGTTGAGGGATTCCATAATGGAACGCTCCCCGGCCTCAGCCGATCGTCAGCAAAGTCTGTCCGGCGTCCACCGGATCGCCCGGCTTCACCGCGATGCTGATGACTTTGCCGCCCCGGCGGGCGACAACGTGAGTGACCATCTTCATCGCTTCCAGCGACACCACTTTATCGCCCTCATTGACGATTTGGCCGACGCTGACATGAATGGTCTGCACCACCCCGCCCAAGGGCGCGAGTTCATCGCCCGGCCCGGCAGCGCCAATCGGGGCCGCTGCGGCCGGGGCCGCTGCGATCACGGGTGCGGCGACCGGAGCGACGGGTGTAGCGCCCATGCTGCCCGGCTCGGGATAGAGGTTCTGGCCGCTGTCAACGGAGATGTCTTCAACTGCGACGATGTACTGCTTGCCTTCGACGGTGATGCGGAATTTCTTTTCCATGGGTGCTGTTCTCGTAACAAGGGATAAGGGAGAAAGGGGTTTAAATCAGTGCGATCCGCGGGGTGCATGGGAGGTGTGATGAGTGGTGCGCGCTTCAGCCGTCCAGCCGAAGCCGCGTTCCGGAGTTTCAATCCGGATAATCCGGTGCGATCCCAGCATGGTGGCAATGGCAGCGGTTATCACTGCCAGATGTTCGTGGGGAATGCCGGTGATCATCGGCGCCGGTGCGACCGGCGCTGGCTTGGCCGGGGCATTGGCCGCTTCTTTTTCAGCATGCCGCGACAGCACCATGACGATGCCGCGAATGACCAGCGCGACCAGCATCGAAACGACAATCACGATGCCGTAGATAATGAGAATGTCGCGGACGGCGTTGAGTGTGGTGTAGGTCATCGGTGTGTTTCCGGTGAGGGGCCTGAACAGATCACAGTGGAATATCGCCGTGCTTCTTGGCCGGACGCAATTCACGCTTGGTCAACAACTTCCGCAACGCCAGCGTAATGGTGGCGCGGGTATCGGCGGGTTCGATGACATCGGTGATGTAGCCGCGTGAAGCCGACATGTACGGCGAGGCGAACTTGGCGCGGTATTCATCGGCCAGCTCCTTAGCCATGGCCTTGCGATCCTCCGCGCCCTTGAGTTCGCTGCGATAGAGAATGTTGACCGCGCCCTCTGCGCCCATCACCGCGATTTCAGCGGTCGGCCAGGCGAACACCATATCCGCGCCCATTTCCTGAGCGCACATCGCCAGATAGGAACCGCCATACGCCTTGCGCAGAATGATGGTGATCTTCGGCACCGTGGCGGAGGCGTAGGTGTAGAGCATCTTCGCGCCATGGCGAATGATGCCGCCGCGTTCCTGCTCGATGCCGGGCAGGAAGCCGGGCACATCCACCAGCGTCACCAGTGGGATATTAAAAGCGTTGCAGAAGCGGATAAAGCGAGCGCCCTTGTCAGAAGCGTCAATATCCATTGCACCGGCCCGGACCATCGACTGATTGGCGATCAGGCCCACCACAATGCCTTGCACCCGACCGAAGCCGACCACGATATTGCCCGCCCAGCCGGCGTGGACTTCCAGAAACTGGCCGTTGTCCAGCAACCGCTTGATGATCGGCTGCACGTCCATCGGCTCCGACGAAGTTTCCGGGATCAGCGTGTTGATCCCCTCGTCCGGCGACAGATCGAGATCGGGATAGGGCCGGTGCGGCGGGTCTTCGGTGTTATTGGACGGTAGATAGCTCAGCAGCGCCTTGGCGATCTGCACCGCGTGGCGGTCATCTTCAGCGACAAAGTGAACATTGCCGCTGACCGTAGCGTGCATCTGGGCGCTGCCGACATCCTCCAGACTGGTGGTGCGCCCGGTCACCGCCTTGATCACTTCCGGGCCGGTGATAAACATGTAGGCGTCATTGCGGGTCATGATGATGTAATCCATCAAGGCCGGCGAATACGCCGCGCCGCCCGCACAGGGTCCGGCGATGATCGCGATCTGCGGCACCACCCCCGACAACAGCACGTTGTTGTAGAACACCTCGCCATAGCCGGACAGGGCATCGACCCCTTCCTGAATTCGGGCGCCGGCGGAATCCTTGAACGCCACCACCGGCACGCCAATCTTCAGCGCCATTTGCAGGGACTGGACGATCTTTTTGGCGTGCATCTTCCCCAGGGTGCCGCCCATCACGGTGAAATCCTGGCTGAACGCCGCGACCGGCCGACCATCGACAAAGCCGGTGCCGACCACGACGCCGTCCGAAGGCAGTTCCTTGTCGGCCAGCCCGAAATGCTTGCCGGCGTGTTTGGCGTGGGTGCCGATTTCCTGAAAGGTATCGGGCTGAAACAGCGCCAGCAACCGTTCGCGGGCGCCCAGCAATCCTTTGGCGTGGCGCTCCTGAATTTTGTCCTCGCCGCCGCCGGCCAGTACCTTGGCGCGACGTTCATGCAGGATATCGAGATGTTTCTCAGCGATCATGAACCTTACCTCGTGGTCTTGAAGTGGATAATCGAATGGACGGTCAACAGTTCCCCGCCGGCCCGCATCCGGGTAACGCGGGCGGATAATGATCATTATGTACGGGGGAAATCGCTGGGATGGATAGGCGAACAGCAGCGGGCACCAATGCCTGCTCCGCCCACAAAGGCCCGTTCCGGCGATGCGTCGCCGTTTAAGGGTAGTCGAAATCCGGTCAAACGCGATAGCCGGGGATTGCAGATTGCCCCGTTCAGAGAATGTCGGCCCACGGCGGGCTGACCGCAAACGCGCCGTTGATCAGGCCGACGTGCGAATAACACTGCGGGAAGTTGTCGGTCTGCTGCTGGTGGGCCGGGTCAAAATGCTCGGCACACAACCCCAGCCGATTGGCCGCCAGGGAGCGTTGCAGGATGTCCCGCGCCTGATCCGGCTCGCCCAGCTGCGCCAGCGCCTCAACCAGCCAGTAGGTGCAGATCAGAAAAGCGTGCGCCGGGCGGCCAAAATCGTCCTGACGCCGATAGCGGTACAGAAAAGCCGGCAGTTCCGCATGGTCCGAATCAGCTCCCAACTGCGCCTGAATCGCCGCCACTGTATCGCGGTTGATCGCGGTCACCGGGAACCGCACCCCCGGCAACAGCAACAGCGAAGCGTCCGGGCTGGGATCGCTGGGGCTATTGGTGATGACGCCCTGATGCGCGGCCTGCAACAGCGCCTGATAAGCGGCGTCGCGCCAGCCGGTCGCCTCGGCCAGATCGCCGCTGATCCGCTGTTCCTCCAGCAGTCGTACATACCGATCCAGGCCCGCCCAGGACATCAGCAGCGTGAAGGAATGCACTTTCCAGCCATCGCGCTGTTCCCACAACCCGGCGTCCGGTTCGGTCAGCGCCTGATACGCCTGCGCTGCCAGCCGGTGGAAAATGGCGGCGTACCGTTCCGAGCGCAGATAGGAAAAACGGTCATCGAAATACAGCGGGGCCAGGGTCAGCAGCACTTCGCCGTACACATCATTCTGGATATGTTCCGCCGCCTGATTGCCCACCCGCACCGGGCGGCTGTGCTGATAACCTTCCCAGTGATCCAGGCTCAGTTCCGGCAGCGGCAAGCTGCCGTCCACCTTGTAGACCGGATGGAGCCGTTGGCCGTCGTCGCGTTGCAACACATTGAGCAGGAACAGCAACAGCCCTTCCAGTTCGGCAAAATGCCCCAGGCGGTAGAACGCCGAGACGATGAAGCAGGCATCGCGCAGCCAGCAGTAGCGGTAATCCCAGTTGCGAACCCCACCGATTTCCTCCGGCAGACTGGTGGTGATCGCCGCCAGAATCGCCCCGGTTTCCTCATAGCAGTGCAGTTTCAGGGTCAGCGCCGAGCGGATCACTTCGCGCTGGAACTGGCTGGGAATCGAGCAGTGCTTGACCCAGTAGCGCCAGTGCTGGATGGTCTTTTGCAGAAACGATTCGCAAACGAACGGCAGATCGTCCTGCACCGGAATCCCCCAGGTGAAGGCGAAATAAAGCGGCTGGGTGACGACCACCGGCGCGCCGTCCAGCAAATAGGTCAGCGGCATGGTGGTGGTCAGGCGCAGTTCATCGCTCAGTCCGGGAAAATCGAGATGACTGTTGCCGCGCCGGGGTTGTAGCGGCTGCTTGCTCCAGCCGCGCACCGGCTGGCAGGAGGCCACCACCTGCGGCGCGCCGTTGAGCGGGCGGATGATGCGAATCAGCAGGGTGGGCCGGTACATCCGCCCGTACTGTTCAAAGCAGGGCGCAAAATCGATCACCGCCAGGCTGTTGCCTGCGGCGTCGGTAAACCGGGTCTCCAGCACATTAGGTATTCTCGATATAACTTTGGACGACCTGATCGGGATGGGGCGCCGCCAAGGTAAAATGACCGCCAGCCGGATCGAGCAGCCGACCAAACAGCGGTTCCGAATCCGGGCGCGGCGCGCAGTACCAGTCAATGCTGGCCTGTTCGCTCACCAGGGCGCTGACCTGGCAATTGCCGATGATGGCGTAGGGATACATGGCGGTTGGCTCCGGGTCTGAAGGGTTGCTGGAGGCTGAACATCCACTCCAAATTATGCGGTAGGACTGCGGTAAGTCGTATATACAGCGGGACATGTGTGTTGCTGGAGGCTGAACATCCACTCCAAATTATGCGGTAGGAGGCTTGGTGAAACTGATGCTGAAATTCGTGATCCCGCTGATCGTAGTCTTAGGGATCGGCGGTGCGCTGCTGGTTCCCGCGGTTGACCTGATCACCCGGCGCTGGTTTGTCAGTGATCTGGAACGGCGCAGCCAACTGGTGCTCGGCACCCTTCAGGAAAGCCTGCGGCCCTTGCTGTTGCTGAAAGGGCGGGAACGCAAAACCATTATTCAGGCGCTGCTGGACAAGGTGGCTCAGGATGAACGGATTCTGGCGATGGGCTATTGCAACGCCAATCAGGTTCTGGAATTCAAGACGGTGCTGTTTCCCGCCGACCTGAGCTGTCAGAGCCTGCCTACACCGGATCCCTCCGTTAAGGTGGCCGATCAGGCGACTGATGATGAAACCCTGAATCTGATCGTCAAAACCATCAAGGGCCAAACCTATCATTTCACTACCGACACCATGTGGGTAGCGCCAATGGCCGCTGAGGAAACCGCTGGTACGGACGCCGCCGCGCCGGCTGCGATCCTGGGCCAGTTAATCATGGTCCATGATCTGAGCGTAGCCGCCCGGCGCAGCGCCGACACCCGCAATTACCTGATCGCGTTGATCCTGATCATTGGGGTTGTCACCTCGCTGGTAGCGCTGATCATGGTGCGCTGGAGTCGCCGGGAATGGATGAACTCGATGCGAACCTTGCTTAACGAGGCGCGTAAACCCAGCGCCGCGAATGATCCGGTGGCGCCCCAGCATCGGGAATTTCAGCCGATCCTGCGCGACATCAAAAACCTGATGCGGGATCTGGAAGATAACCGCGCCATCCGCGATGACCTGCAACTGCACTGGACCCCGCAAAAACTGCGTGAAATCCTGTCCAACGAACTGTCCGGCGATGAAGTGATTGTGGTGTCCAACCGCCAGCCCTACATCCACAGCCGGGTCGGCAACACGATTGAGGTTCATTTTCCGGCCAGCGGGCTGGTGACGGCGATGGAGCCGATTGTTCGCGCCTGTTCCGGGGTGTGGGTGGCGCATGGCAACGGCTCGGCTGACCGTGAGGTGGTCGATGAACGCGACCGGGTCCGGGTGCCACCCGATGATCCGCAGTATGAAATTCACCGGGTGTGGCTGAGCAAGGACGAGGAACTGGGTTACTACTACGGCTTTTCCAACGAGGGGTTGTGGCCGCTGTGCCATATCGCCCATACCCGTCCGGTTTTCCGGGGTTCGGACTGGGAGGAATACATCAAGGTCAACCAGAAATTCGCTGATGCGGTGGTGCGGGATGCGCGGAGCGCCGACCCGGTGGTGCTGATTCAGGATTACCACTTTGCGCTATTGCCGCAGATGATTCGCGCTCAGTTGCCACAGGCGACCATTATCACCTTCTGGCACATTCCCTGGCCGAATCAGGAAGTTTTCGGCATCTGCCCGTGGCGGGAAGCGATTCTGGAAGGACTGCTCGGCAGCACCATCATGGGCTTCCATACCCGCTATCACGCCAACAATTTCATCGACACGGTAGATCGGTTTCTGGAATCGCGGATCGAACGGGAGACCTCATCGATCTCCTACAACGGCAAAATGACCCTAGTGCGGCCCTACCCGATCTCGATTGAATGGCCGCCGCGCTGGCTGGCCGAGGTGCCGCCCGGCCCGGACTGCCGCCTGCGGATTCATGCCCGCGACAACATTCCTGACGGCGTCCGGATCGGGGTCGGGGTTGACCGGCTCGACTACACCAAGGGCATTGTCGAACGATTCCGCGCCATCGAACGGTTGCTGGAGAAACACCCGGAATGGATTGGGCAGTTTGCTTTTGTCCAGATTGCCGCGCCGTCACGCTCCTCGCTGCCGGCCTATCAGCACTTTGACGCCGAGGTGCGGGCCATGGCCGAGCAGGTCAATATCAAGTATGGCGATGGCCGTTATCTGCCGATCATCCTCAAGATCGAACACCATGAGCCGGTTGATGTGTTTCAGTATTTCCGCGCCGCCGTGCTGTGCCTGGTCAGCAGCCTGCATGACGGGATGAATCTGGTCGCCAAGGAATATCTGTCCGCTCGCGATGATGAGCAAGGTGTGTTGATTCTCAGCATGTTTGCCGGGGCCTCGCGGGAACTGACCGAGGCGCTGATCGTGAATCCTTACGATATTGAGCAATGCGCCGAGGCGCTGCATGTCGCCTTGTCCATGCCCGAAACTGAACAGCGGGAACGGATGCACGCCATGCGGAGTTATGTCAGTGAATTTAATATCTTCCGCTGGGCCGGGCGGATGTTGCTTGATGCGGCGGCGGTGCGTCGGAAAAACCGCTTCGCCCTCAAGCTGTCCAGCCTGGGCGCGAATGCGCCGCTACTCAAAGAACCCTCCTGAATCTCTTTGCCATCTACGGGACATCGTTCGTGCAACCTTTTTTTTCCAAAACCGGCATCGCGGCCTTGCGCGAATGGTGTCGCCAGCGTCCGCTGTTCGCCCTGGACTATGACGGCACGTTGACCACGCTGGCCAACGATCCCCGCGAGGCGCTGCTGGCCGCGAATATCCAGACGCTGGTGCGCCGCCTGCGCCAATACGTCCCGGTGGCGATCCTGTCCGGGCGGCATCGGCCCGAACTGGCAACCCTGCTGGATGGGGTGGACGTCGATTTCATGATCGGCAATCACGGGCTGGACTGGGGCGATCCGACCCGCCCCGAATTGCAACGGGCGCAGAACCTGGTGAACGGCTGGCTGGAGCAATTGCAGGTCGCGCCCTTGCCGACGGTCGCCCCGGCGGGCTGGTCCCGGCGCTGGAGCGGGGGGCAGGTTGATCTGCCGGGGGTGTGGGTCGAGGACAAGCAGTACACCCTGACGCTGCACTACCGCAACGTGGCCGATCCCGATCAGGCGCTGGCGGCAGTCACCGCCGCCGTAGCCGGATTACAGCCGGCCCCGCAGGTCAGCGGTGGCAAACGGGTGGTTAACCTGTTCCCCGATACCGAGACCAACAAAGGCAGCGCCTTGCTGCGGCTCATGGCGGAACAGGGCGTTGGCCGGGCGATCTTCTTTGGCGATGATGACACCGATGAAGCGGTCTTCCGCCTGGAGCATCCCGACATTCTGGGGATTCGGGTGGGTTGGCATCCCGATTCCGCCGCCCGGTTTTATCTGCGGCGGCAACGGGATATGAGCAAGGCGCTGGCCTACAGTCTGGCCTGCTTGCGCAGGTTTAGCCGCTAACAGGCGGCGCCTTGCCTTTAGCCTTGGTCAGCCGTTAACGGTAAATGGGTCGTTCCGCCGCCATGTCTTCGGACTGCAAAGCGACGTTCTCGCCGGATCGCAGGGTCTGAGCTGGCGGTTCCTCCGCCGGCAGCACCCGGATCGCTTCACAACGGCGATGTAAATGTTGCATGGCGACCTGATTGAGCTGGCGGCGGGCGTGTTGGGCCGGGCTGGGGGGACGAGTCATGACCGCAGCGCCTTGGCTGCGTTGCGCAGGGTCTGGCTGTTGATTGCGGCATGGTAGTGAACGCTGTAATCCGAGCCGCGCAGCGCTTTTTTGACCATGCTTTCCAGATTAGGGCGCTTGTCTTCGGGATTAGGGCCGCTGCCCAGACCGCCGCCAAATTCAACAATGGTGGTGATTTCATCGTGAAAGGCGGTTTCCAGGTTGCCCATCCAGTTGACTGGATGAAAGAGCTGGAAGAACAGCCGGGTTTTAATCGTTGCAGGATCGGGATCGTGGTGGGTCCCGGTGTAGTTGGATAACACCCGGATGGCGGGGGCTTGCATTGCGGCGGTGTCCAGGGTCGGGCGGAAATGCAGCGCGGCGGCGATCATGTAGAAGGTGTGGAATGCGCCTTCGGTTTTGAGCCGGGTCGGCTTCTTGCGCGGGAAGTGGGTCAGCGCTTCTTCAGTCAGCCGGTCGAGGTCGGGACCGCGCCCGCCGACCACCGTTTGATCTGGCAGGTTGCAGGCCGCGATCGCGCAGAAGTGTTTTTCCGCCAGCGGACGCACATTGTCCAGATGTAGCGGGAAGGCCAGCATTTCGCCTTCGCCGTAGGTTCCCATGCACTCGCCGCGTTGCTGGACGAGGCGCAGGGCGGTCTCGAAATCCAGCGCGTCGGCGGCGACCAGGGCGCAGTATTCGCCAAGGCTATGACCGGCGGCCAGCACCGGCTGGACTTGCCCCTCGGTGAGTTCGCGGAAAATTTCGAGACAGATCAGCGAGTGGGTCAGCAAAGCGGGCTGGGTGTGACGCGTCAGGCGCAGCCGCTCTTCCGGCCCTTCCAGGCAGAGCTTGACCAGGTCATAGCCGAGAATGGCGTTGGCCTGTTCGTAGCGTCGTTGGGCGACCGGAAAATCCCGGATCAGGTCGCTGCCCATTCCGACGTACTGGGAGCCTTGCCCCGGAAAGACGAACATGATCTGCTGGTTCTGGCTCGACACGGCTGACGCGCTCCGGTTGAATTGTAGGAAAGCGCGCAAGGGTACGGACAAGGCGCGGACAAGGCAAGGGCTCACCGCAGGCGGGTTGTAGTAGCATTCACCGATTCAGTTCAGCGCTTACGAGGACGCTCATGGCTACGGCTACTCTCATCGATGGTAAACAGTTCGCTGCCCGGCTACGCGCCAGCATCGCCGTTCACGTTGCCCAACTCAAGGCCGATCACGGCATCACCCCTGGTTTGGCGGTGGTGCTGGCCGGCGACGATCCCGCCAGTCAAATCTATGTCCGCAACAAGGGTTTGCAGGCGCGGGAGGCGGGCATGAATTCCTTTGAATACCGCCCGCCAGTGACCGTGACTCAAACCGGGTTGTTGGCCCGGATTGCGGAATTGAACCGCGATCCGGCGATCAACGGCATTCTGGTGCAATTGCCGTTGCCCCCGCAGATTGATCCGCAGCCGGTGATTGGAGCGATTACGGTCAGCAAGGATGTCGACGGGTTTCATCCGCTCAACGCCGGTCTGCTGGCGGTGGGTGGAACCGCGATGGTTCCCTGCACCCCGCTCGGTTGCCTGATGCTGATTAAGGCGCAGGTAGGGAATCTGGCCGGACTGCGGGCGGTGGTGCTGGGACGGTCCAACATCGTCGGCAAACCGCTGGCGGCGCTGCTGCTGCGCGAGCATTGCACCGTCACCCTCGCTCATTCTCGCACCCGTGATCTGGCTGAAGAGTGTCGGCGGGCGGATATCCTGGTCGCAGCAGTGGGCAAGGCGCAGATGGTCAAGGGCGACTGGATTAAGCCGGGGGCGACGGTGATCGATGTCGGGATCAACCGGATTCCCACCCCGGACGGCAAGGGCCGGCTGGTCGGCGATGTGGATTTTGCCGCAGCAGTGGAGGTGGCGGGGGCGATCACGCCGGTGCCGGGCGGGGTGGGGCCGATGACCATTGCCTGCCTGCTGCTCAACACCCTGACTGCGGCCTGTCGGCAACACGGCATTCCGGTTCCCGAGGTCAAACCGGCGGCGGGATAAGGCGATTTTCTTTCCGTCATTCCCGCGGATGCGGGAATCCGGTCAGCCGCTGAACAACTGGATACCCGCTTTCGCGGGTATGACGACACTGGGAAAAGTTTTGCGTCAATTCACCCGTTGCCACTGTTGCTGCTTGCTGATGAACATCCACTTTCCGGTGACTTCCAGGGTTTTGCCGCCGTCAATCACTTTGGCTTTGCTGTCGTAAGTGCCGCCGTCCGCCGGGTTGAAAATTTTGCCGCCGGTCCATTCATCGCCCTCTTTCTTCAAGTCCCACACGATCTTCATCCCCACCAGCGGCTTGTCTTTCAGATCGCCTTCGCACTTGCTACAGGTTTTCTCGTTGGCTCCTTCCAGCAGTTCCACAATCTTGCCAGTCAGTACGCCATTATTTTCCGTGATCTGGACAATGCTTTTCGGCTTGCCGGAGTCCTTGTCGATGGTCTTCCATTTTCCGACCGGCGAATCGGGATCAGCGGCTTGCGCCGAGACCATCAGCAACATTCCGCACAGTGCGCCGAATCCGGCGCTGAAAGGGGTCAGTTTCATTTCGGGTTCTCCTCGATTCTGGGTGGTTTCCACCGTCGCAGGGTGGTTGAATGATTGTAGGATGAGCTGCTTGCGCTTGCCTGGCACAGACTGGCCACAATGGAGCGAATGACCCGATGCTGCCCATTGAATTGAAATTGCTGTTGCTGATTCTGATCGCTAACGGCATTCCCGTAATCGCAACCGCAATTTGTGGTCAGCGGGGCGCTCGCACACTGGATGGCGGGCGGAGATTGGACGATGGGCAGCGGCTGTGGGGCGATTCCAAAACCTGGCGGGGGCTGTTGCTGGCGTTATCAGTCACCAGTTTGGCGGCGTCGGCGCTGGGATTGCCGGCGCAGATTGGCATCATTATCGGTGCGGCGGCGATGGCGGGCGATCTGCTATCCAGCTTCATTAAGCGGCGGTTGGGCATGGCCTCCAGCAGCATGGCGCTGGGGCTGGATCAAATTCCTGAATCGTTATTGCCACTGCTGGCGGTAGCGGGCGAATTTGGGCTGACCTGGACCACGATCATTCTGATCACCCTCGGGTTTGTCGTAGCAGAACTGGCGTTGTCGCAGGTGCTGTTTCGGCTGGGCGTCCGCAACCGGCCTTATTGAGCCGGCGCTATCCGCAAGTGATGCAGGGTGATTTCCGGCAGACAGTTGAACCGGACGCCAACCACCGACGACCCCGATCCGACCGAGGTGTAGCCTTGCATGGCGTGGTAACGCCACGCGCCTTTGCAGAATAGGCGCGGGCACGCGGCATTGGTCATCACTGCAATCCCGCCCGGCAGACAAATCTGGCCACCGTGGGTATGACCGCTGAGCATCAGATCAAACCCGGCGTGCGCCGCCAGGCGGTACGGTTCCGGGGAATGCGACAGCAAAATGGCAGTGGCGTCCGGCGGAATGTGCTGGGCAGCCTTATCAAAATTGTCCACTTGGAAGTAATGCGGATCGTCAATGCCGGCTAGATAAATGACCGCGCCATTACGCTCCAGCGTGAGCGATTCGTTAATCAGCAGGGTAATTCCCAGTGCTTCGATCCCCGAAATCATCCGAATGGAATCGTGGTTGCCGAGAATGGCGTAAACCGGCTTTTGCAGATACGAACACACTTGCGCCAAAGCGGCAATCGCTGCATCGTAAGGGCCGTGGGTTTTAGCCCGAAAATCGCCAGTTATCACGCAAATGTCGTAATCCACCTGCTGCAACCGCTCAATCAGCGTCACCGGATAAGCCGTATCCATGTCCAAATGCAGGTCGCTGAGATGCAGTAGGGTAAAACCGTCAAACTCGTCGGGCAAATGCGGAATCACCACCTCATTATGGCGAATCTGGAGATTGGTGGCATTGCGTAACCCTCGGCCATAAAGTCCAGTGCAGCGCAAGGCCAGACGAATCAGAGTATGAATGGAATACCAGTTTTCGATATGGAAAAAGGTCCGGCCTCGCCCAAAGACCTGGGTGGCGTGATCAGCTTCAATCCCGATCCGCTGCTGTAAATGCACCCGACCGATCCGCTTTTCCAACCGCTTGAGTTCAACAGTTTCCTTACCTACCACGATGCTTGAAACCGGTTTAGCCGGGTGCGATTTTGGGGAATGACGCCTGGCGCTTCTCATCGCCGATGCTCCTGATCAATTGGATTTTTGCGACTCTGCAACAGGGTTAGAAACCCCGCACTTCAACCCGGCTCTGACCGCCGGACTGGCGCTGCACCTGAATCTGTACGCTAATGCGCTCGGTCATTTCCTGGACATGGGAAATAACGCCCACTTTGCGGCCCTGGGATTGCAAATGGTCCAGCGTGTCCATTGCTACGCGCAAGGTGTCGGCATCGAGACTGCCAAAGCCTTCGTCAATGAACAGCGATTCAACGCGCACCAGATTGGAGGACAGCGAAGCCAGACCGAGCGCCAGGGCCAGCGAAACCAGAAATGACTCGCCGCCGGACAGGGAATGCACCGAGCGAATTTCATCGCCCATATCCTGATCGACGACCATCAGCGCCAGGGTATCCTTGACTCGCTCCAACCGGTAACGACGGGACAGGCCGGCTAAATGATGATTGGCGGAGCGGAGCAGGACATCCAGCGTCAATTGCTGGGCGTAATTGCGGAATTTCTTACCGTTGGCAGAACCAATCAGGTCATCCAGTTTGCACCAGATTTCAGTCTTCGCTTCTTGTTTGGCGATTTTTTCCTGCAAGGCGGCAGTAGTCTTTTTGCGATCATCATCCCGGCGTAGATCAAGCGCCGCTTCAGTCTGGCGACTCATCGCAACTTTCAAGGCATCGCTGCTGTGCTGTTGCGCGGTTTGCACCGCTTCCAGGGAATCGGAACCGGCGCGTTGCCGTTCATGATCCTGTCGTTGCGACTGCCGTTCCTTGAGCGTTGCTTCCGCGTTCTGCACATCGGCAATCAGTTTTTGCAATGCCCGACGCTCTTGTTGAATCCATTCATTGTTGTGATGAAGCAGAGCACGGAGCTGGTTTAAATCCAGTGGTTTTCCTGGATGATCAGTGTTGAACGCCACCATCCAACTATTCAAGGCGATACTGACTTTCTCTACGGTGTTGACTGCTTCCGCAAGATGCTGCCGCACAGTATCCAGGGCTGTCACTGCTTGGGTATTATCATCTCTCGCTTTTTGCGCCACCTGTTCTTGTTGTTTAAGCAATGTCCTAGCATCTGTCATTGCCTTTTCGAGCGATTTCTCAATCTCTGCAACTGGACGTCCGTTAAACAGGCTTTGCCGTTGCTGGCGCTTGTCTTGAAGATAACGGTCAGCTTCCTCAAAATTAGCAGTGGCGCGTTGCAGTTCCGTAGTTTTGTCAGCAGCAATTTCACCGAGATTGTTAATCTCAATAGCGAGATTATCGAGACGGCCTTGCAGTTCTTCAGCCTGTTTGCGCTGCTTGCTCCACTGCGTTGCTTGCTGTTGTTGGTGCTGATAAAAAGCGCTGGAATCTTTTTCCCAGGCTGGCCGCCAATCCATACCAGATAATGCTGGATTAAGATTAGTCAGTCGGTTATTGAGTTGGTGGACAGCTTCAGTTTGCCGATCCAAAGCAACTGTAATTTGAGCAGTGACTTGATCCAATGCAGTGAGTGCGGCATTGCAAGTATCTCGCGCTGCGGAATGCTGCTGTTGAGCTTTATCCCGATCCTGTTGCGCCTTATCCCTGATTTTAATAGCCTGGCGTTGGACATTTTCCTGCCCGGAGATGACCTCAATCTGTTGTCGAATCTGCTGATTTTGCGTGGCGAACCAGGCCAGGCGATCCTCATTCGCCACGGCGGTTAATTCCGCAGCCAGCGGTTGGACATTCCATAGCGCGGTATTTCGGGCAATGGCAGCGAGCAACGGTCCACGCTCTTTATCAATGGTCGCCAACCGCTGCCGACTGCTATCAAGAATCGTCTGATGAATCGCTTCCTGTTCGACCAAGGTATCCCGCGCTTTTCGGGACTGGTCTACTTCGGTATTGAGACTAGCCAACAGGGTGCGGGAAGGCGCATTGCCAGTGGCATAAGGATGATCGATGGCGCCGCAAACCGGACAGGGTGATCCGGTTTCCAAAGCAGCGCGCAAGGTTTCAACATTTTTGGCGCAGGCGATTTCGGCAATTTTCAACGATTTTTCGGCCTGTTCCAGTCGGGCCATCGTCGCTGGCTGTTCAGCGCGGAGCTGCGCCAATGCGGTTTCCGCCTGAGCGATCTTGTCCTGCATGATGCTGGTTTCAGTATTCAGCTCCTGTCGGCGACTGAGCGTATGAGCTAATTGAGTCCAGAGTTTTTCAGCCTCGGCAAGCTGGTCACGGCGGCGTTCGGTTGTAGCGCGGCGCATCGCCAACGCTTCGCCATCACAGCCGGACAATGCCTGAATCACCGTTTGCAGTTGCGCTTCTGTAGCCTGAAAAGCGGTTTCTGCCTTAGTCAGCACAATGCCGGCCTGATCCCGCGCCTGCTGTTTTTGCTGTTCATCCTGCCGGTGGACCGCGATATTCCGCTCGATGGCGCACAACCGGGCTTGCGCAGTGGCAGCTTCATCAAATAACACTTCCCAGCGCGGCCAGCCCTCGGCCAAAACCCGCAACGGTTCATGCGCCGCCAGCCAATCCTGGGCGGTTTGCAGAGCGTGGGTGGTTTTCTGGTGCTCGGACTGTTTGCCGGCGAGCGTGTGCTGCGCCCTGGTTTCAGCATCGCGAGCGTCATTGCGGTTTTTCAGGGCATCAGCATGAGAGTGGACCAGTGTTCTAATTTCCGCCTCAAGTTCCTTAGCGCGATCCAGATCAGGACTGGCGGCAAGCCTGGCTTGCTCGGCGTCGGCAACTCGTTGTTGCGCTTTTTCCCATCCCTCATCGGCCTGTTGCTGGCTTCGTTGAGTGTCATCCCGCTTTCTTTCGGCATCACTAACGGCCTGACGATTTTTCTCAACGGCCCCGGCAGCCCGATCCATTTCGTCCAGCAGTGAACGGGAATCCCGCACCGCTTCCACTTGGGCGAGATAGGCGGTTCGGGGCGCAGCATCATTCTGGGCGGCGCGGGTTTGCTGGACGGTTTCAACGGCCTGTTGTTCCGCCTGTTTCAGCTTTTCCCACGCCTGATGCCACTGGAGTTGCCGATCCAGTTCGGTCTTGCCCTGTTCCAGTTGCGCCGCTTCCGCCTTGGCGGTGTTCAAACCCTGCTCCAATTGCGCACGAGCCTCGGCAGGAAGCGGTTGCTGACCGGCACATTGATCGATCAAGGCTTGCAACGCCTGCTGTTCAGCCTTGGCCCGTTCGTAGGTGCGCATTGAAATCCCGGTGTAAACATCCAGCCCGGTCAGGGTTTCAAGCAGTTCCGCCCGGTCATTGTCGTTGGCTTTCAGGAAGGCAGAAAACTCGTTCTGGGCTAGAAGCACCGCACGGGTGAACTGGGTAAAGGACAACCCCAATCGTTCCCGGATCGCCTGCTGGACTTCATTTTTCACCCCGCCGATTCGCTGTTCGCCAACGAGGGTTTGCAGCAGCATTTCGGTGTTTTGCAGTTTGCCGTTGGCCTTGCCACGAGCGCGGCGCACACTCCAGCGGGCGCGGTATCCAATACCGTCATTGCCGACAAAATCGACCTCGGCCAGTGCTTCGCCCGCGCCGCGCCTGAGCAGGTTGCGCGGATCTTGCGGAGTGATGGTGTCATCGCCCACGTCAGGCAGACTGACGCCTTTGACGGCAGCGCGGGTCAGGCGCGGAGTTTCGTCGTACAACGCCAGACATAAAGCATCGAGCAGGGTGCTTTTGCCCGATCCGGTCGGCCCGGCAATGGCGAACAGCCCGGCGGACGCCAAGGGTTCCTGATGAAACTGAATCTCAAACTCACCCGCCAGCGACGCCAGATTCTTGCCGCGAATCGCGAGAATTTTCATGGCGCGGTCTCCTTGCCCGAGTCGCGCAGCAGTTCCACGAATGCCGCCAGCAGCGCCGCAGAGGGTTCTTCGCCATAACGGCCTTGATGCAGTTTGCGAAAAATGTCGTCAGGTTGCAGTCGGCCCAGATCATCCAGCGATTGCGGACCGGTTCCGGTCTCGCCGCGAGTATGGGTGCTGAACGTCTTAATTTTAGCCCGGCGCACCGGCTTGCCATCCAGTGCGGCATCAATCCGGACGGCCAACCCCGGCTCCGGGCCGGTCAACTGCACTTGCACTTCCAGATAAGGCCGGGCATTGAAGGGCGTATCAGGCAAATTCAACGCCGCCAGTAATGCTAATACTTCGTCAACCGGAGCGGGTTGTTCAGGGATTCGCAACAATTCGACGAAACGCGGCACCCGGATCGGGGTGATGCTCTGCACCGCTTCACCGTCCAAATCAATCCGAATTACCTGATGCGGATAGTTCATCTCGGTGAAGGACATCGGCAATGGACTACCGGAATAGCGCACCCGCTCCTGACCGCCAACCTTCTGGGCGCGGTGCAAATGGCCCAAGGCGGCATAGGCGATGGCCGGATCGAAAATTTCCACCGGCAACGCCTCAGTGCCGCCGACGATAATGCGCCGCTCCGAATCTTCCGAAGTCTGTCCGCCGCTCATGTGGCAATGGCCCAGCGCGATAATCGCCTGCCCCGGTTCCCGGCGACTCACCGCCTGATCCAGCGCCTGCCGGTAGAGCAATTCGACGCCTTTGAGGTAGCGATCGCCCTCGGCTTCCACCGACGGCACATCGCCGGGTCGCAGGAACGGAATCGCCAGCGCCCAAGCAGCAATCTCGCCTGTGCGATTCCGCAGCGGCGTCACCAGTCGGTCGAGGTCAATATCGCCATGGGCATCGCGGGTGACATAACCGACGGCAGTGGCATCAAACGCGGCAAACAGCGGCGCGGGCGCTTCCAGTCGGCCCGGCGAGTCGTGATTGCCGGCGATGATGACGATATTCAGGTGCGGAATACGCTGCTTGGCGGCAGTGAGAAAACGGTAGAACTGCTTCTGGGCGGCGGCGGACGGATTGGAATTATCGAAGATGTCGCCGGCGATCAGCAGGACATCAACTTGTTCGGTTGCGAGAGTGTCGAGCAGCCAGTCCAGAAAAGCTTGATGCTCGTAATCCCGCTCAAAGTCATGCAAGGTCTGGCCGAGATGCCAATCCGAGGTATGCAACAGACGCACGATAGATCCCTCTTAGTTGGCGAATTCAGCTCCGCCTTAATTCATCACCACCGGCTTTAACACGCCCGGCTCAGTTTGCAGCGGTACGACGTTGACGCTGTCGAGTTGGGCGCAGTAATCCAAATCTTCGTCACAACCCAGCGCCGCCAGCCCCCGTCCATGATGAGCGTAGCGCAGCAACTGCGGCAGGCGGGTTTGCCATTGCTCAAACAGGGCCATTGCCGCAATCGATTCATCATCCCCGGCGCAGTCGCTGTCGCGTTCAACCCGCAACGCGCAGGCAATCGCCCCGGCGCAAATCGTATCTTCCAGCGAGAACCCGCCGCGCCAGCCCGCCGCGACGATCCAGATCGTATGCGGTTGTTCCTCAAGCAAGTAACGTACCACAGCGGCGCGATTGGTCAGCGACGCGCTCATCAGAATCGGAACCTTTTGCACCCGCTCCAGAGCGCGGGTGCCATTGGTGGTACTCATAAACAAGCGCTTGCCGCCAACCCGGTCGGGAGTGCATTCCGTGGGCGAATTGCCGAGATCGAACCCTTCCAGTTTTTCGCCGCCACGCTCGCCGGCCAGCAAGCGCTGGTCTTTCGGCCAGCGTTTACTGGTCTTGAACAGTTCATCAATGTCGGCGAAGACCTGAATCGCCTCCGCACCGGATTGCAGCGCGGTCGCCATGGTGGTCGTGGCGCGGAGAACGTCAATCACAATAGCGCAGGCGGGTAAATTGAGACTGAGGCCACCCTTACGGGCTTTCGGACTTAAATCGGGGACTTGATCGGGGGTGTGATAGACAAAGATTTCCATGGCGGCGAGTACGGACTCTCAGGAATTTTAGTGGCCACGCCCATCAGCAATGACGCAGCGCCCTTTGTTTCCTTAAGGTTAATCCACACCCGGACAAAGTGCCATGCGCGCCTGATCCGCGCCGGTCAGCGCAACAACTGCTCCCAGCGCCGGGTTTCGCCGGCGATGGCCTCGCGCCGGGCAAACCCGCGCACCGCGAACGTCAGCAGCCGGTATTGCAACGCCAGCGCTTGTTCGGCAGCCTGGCGGGGGTCCAGCCATTGCCCGGCATCGGCCAGCGCCACCGCCTGTTCCTCCAGCGCGGCGGCTTCAGCCTCAATCGCCAGTACCGGACCCAGATCCGCGCCACAGCGATAGCAGATCGGTTCATCCTTGAACCGGGCGGCAGATGGGGCAACGCTCCATTACGACTCCAGATAAAACAGGATGTCGGACAGCTCGGCCATCGGTCCGGCCAGCGCGGTAAAGTCGCTCTTGATCAGCGCATCATTAGATCGCTTCGATCAGGCGACGGTGTGGGCCGGGTTGCAGGGCGAATGTGATATCCTTAGCATATTTTGTGCGGTAGCAAAAATAATTCTCATTAAAATTAACGTAACTACCTACTACCTACCAGCGCATGCCGTTGTAGCAGCGGGGGCGAGAATAATTCACGCAACCGTGCAAAGACGCCCTCGCCTTGTTTGCGAAAGGTGGAGATGACGGCCTGAAGGCGGGCATAGACGCAAGCCCCTGCAACGGTGCGAAAACTACCGCTGACCT
>JADLEK010000075.1 GCA_020846135.1 Gammaproteobacteria bacterium | reverse complement strand
CTGACTTTGCTCACCCCTCCGTAAGATTTTGATTATTTTCGCGTTAATTTTCATGCCAACAAAGGTTGCAAAACACAATAAATTTAAAAATCAATATGTTATTTGAGAGGAGGTACGCAATCACGGTAATAATTTTGAAAATTTATTTTTTTATTAATAGCTGAACAATGTCAGTTGAAGCGCAAAAGCGGCTGATTCTTCTGGATGGCATCAAGTAGTGACCCACTAACTGACACTGGGAAGAAGTCTTCAATAATCCAACTGGGCGATCTTGTTGTCGCGCTTGGGTGCGGCTAACGCCGAAGCCGAAACGATCCAAGGGCCGTGTGCGGACTGATGTATCGTTCACCAGCAGCTTCAACGAAGTGCGACATCTATACCGAAAACATCCAGGCTTATTCCATTGAGCGACAACAACAACACCGACCAACCAGACCCTGAGCAGAGCCGGGTCATCCTGTTCACCGACGGCGCTTGTTCCGGCAATCCCGGTCCCGGCGGCTGGGGAGCGCTGTTGCGCTATGGAACCCATGAAAAGGAATTGTCCGGCGGTGAACCGGCGACCACCAACAACCGGATGGAAATGCTGGCCGTGATTAATGGCTTGGAAGCGTTAAAGCGACCGGCGCAGGTGCAGATTTATACCGACAGCCAGTATGTGATGAAGGGCATGACCGAATGGCTGGCGGGGTGGAAGCGGCGCGGCTGGAAAACCGCCGACCGGCAACCGGTCAAAAATGTGGATTTATGGCAACGGCTAGAAGCGGCGCTGGCCTCGCACCAGGTCGAATGGCAATGGGTGCGCGGTCACAGCGGTCACCCCGACAATGAGCGGGTCGATCAACTGGCGCGGGCGGCGATTGACCGCAGCCGCCCCCGCCGCACACCCCAATCTAAAGATTAGCCACGAAAAAGCACGGAAAATTTTTATTTTTCAGTGTGTTTCGTGTTTTTCCGTGGCCGGCTTCCGGAATGATCAGGCACCTAAAACCTCACCGCTCCCGCCCATAGATATCGTCGTAACGCACGATGTCGTCCTCGCCGAGATAACTGCCCGACTGCACCTCAACGATCTCCAGCGGAATCTTGCCGGGATTTTCCAGCCGGTGGCGAACCCCGACCGGGATGTAGGTCGACTGATTTTCAGTCAGCAGGAAGGTCTCTTCGCCACGAGTCACCCGGGCGACGCCACGCACCACCACCCAGTGTTCGGCGCGATGGTGATGCATCTGCGAGGACAGGCTGGCGCCAGGGGTCACGGTGATCCGCTTGACCTGAAAGCGGGCAGCGCAATCCACCAGATCATAGCTGCCCCACGGTCGGTAGACCTGACGATGATTGCGGCCTTCCGGGCGCTGACTGGCTTTCAACCGATCCACCACCGCCTTGACGTCCTGCACCCGTTCCTTGCTGGCGACCAGCACCGCATCGGCGGTTTCGACCACCACCAGATTTTCCACGCCCACCGTCGCTACCAACCGGCTGGTGGCGTCCACATAGGTATCGTGGGTATCTACCGCGATCACATCGCCACGCCGGATATTGCCGTCTGGGTCGCGCTCGCCGATCTCCCACAGCGCCGCCCAGGAACCGACATCGTTCCAGCCTACCGCCAGCGGCATGACCACCGCCTGAGCGGTTTTCTCCATCACCGCGTAGTCGATGGAGTTACTGGGGCCAGCGGCGAAGGCCTCACGATCCAGCCACAGGAACCCTCGCTCGCTCGGTCCGGCTGCGGTTAGCGCCTGTTGGCAGGCGGCCAGCATTGCAGGAGCGAACCGCTCCAGTTCGGCCAGAAACGCCGAGGCGCGGAACAGGAACATGCCGCTGTTCCAATAATAATGTCCGAGGTTCAGATAGTTCTGAGCGGTCGCCAGATCCGGTTTTTCGACAAAACAGTCCACGGCGCTGACCCCGGAACCGGAATCATCCAGTGGCGCGCCGGCCTTGATGTAGCCATAGCCAGTTTCCGGCGCAGTCGGCACGATGCCAAAGGTGACCAGCCGACCCTGTTCAGCATAGAGCGCCGCCTGTACTACGGCGGCGCGAAAGCCGGCGGGATCGACAATCACATGATCTGCGGGCAGAATCAACAGCACCGGATCAGCCCCGTCGCGCTGAGCGTACAGCGCCGCGACCGCGACCGCTGGCCCGGTGTTGCGACCGACCGGCTCCAGAATCACCGCCGCCGGGGGCGTATCTACCGCCCGCAACTGCTCGGCGACCATGAACCGATGTTCCTGATTGCACACCACCAACAGCGGCCCAACGTCGCTCAATTCGGCGATCCGCAGTGCAGTGTTTTGCAGCAGGGTGTCTTCATCGGCCAAGGGCAGGAACTGTTTGGGATAGGTCTCGCGCGACAGCGGCCACAACCGGCTGCCACTGCCGCCGGACAGAATCACCGGAACGATCATGGAGTTTCTCCCCGGCCAATGGCGTAGTAGATGAAGCCCGATTCCCGCATGAATTCGGGATCGTAAAGATTGCGGCCATCGAAGATCAGCGGCTGTTTCAGCGCCTGGCGGATCGCGTCGAAATCGGGACTGCGGAACAGACTCCATTCCGTGATGATCACCAGCGCATCAGCGTTCTGTAGCGCATCCTGCGGTCGCGCGCGCAATTGCAAATCCGGCCGGTCGCCGTAAATCCGCCGCGCCTCATTCATCGCTGCGGGATCAAAGGCCTGCACGGTGCAACCGGCCTGCCACAACGCCTCCAGCAGATTGCGACTGGGCGCTTCGCGCATGTCGTCGGTGCCGGGCTTGAACGCCAGCCCCCACAGGGCGAAGGTCCGTCCGCGCAGGTCATCCCCGAAATGGCGCTGAATCTTGGCGAACAGCACGGTTTTCTGCCGCTCGTTGACCGCCTCCACCGCCTGGAGCAATGCCGCGTCGTAATTCACCGACCGGGCGGTGTATTCCAGGGCTTTAACGTCCTTGGGAAAGCAGCTACCCCCGTAACCAGCGCCCGGATAGATAAAGTGGTAGCCGATGCGCGGATCAGCGCCGATCCCGATCCGGACTTTTTCGATGTCCGCGCCCAACCGTTCGGCCAGATTGGCGATTTCGTTCATAAAGCTGATTTTGACCGCCAGCATGGCGTTGGCGGCGTACTTGGTCAGCTCCGCCGAGCGCACGTCCATTTCGATCAGCCGGTCGCGGTTGCGATTGAATGGCGCGTACAAATTGCGCAGCAGCAGAATGGCCCGTTCATCGTCGCAACCGACCACGATCCGATCCGGACGCATGAAGTCGGCGACCGCGACCCCTTCCTTGAGAAATTCCGGGTTGGAAACCACCGAGAATGGAATCGTCTGGCCGCGTTCGGCCAGAGTGGCGGCGATGGTTTCCCGCACCACATCGGCGGTGCCGACCGGCACAGTGGACTTGTTCACCACTACCCGGTAAGCATCGAGATGCTGGCCGATGGCGCGGGCGACGGCGCGAACATGTTGCAGATCGGCGGAGCCATCCTCGTCGGGCGGCGTACCGACTGCGATGAACTGAAACAGCCCGTGCACGACGCCTTCAGCGATGTCGGTAGTGAATTGCAGCCGGCCGCTGGCGCTGTTGCGCCGAACCACCTCATCCAGACCGGGTTCGTGAATCGGAATCTGGCCACCCTGCAGCATCGCCACTTTGCGCTCATCCACATCCACACACAGCACATCGTTGCCCACTTCGGCGAAGCAGGCCCCAGTCACCAGCCCGACATAGCCGGAGCCAAAAATGGTAATTTTCATCGTTGAATTAGCCTTTCAGCACCAGTCGCCGGGTATGGCGGGCGATCACCAGTTCCTCATTGGTCGGCACCACCCACACCGCGGTCCGGCTGCCGGCCCGGTCAATCCGTTGCCGGTTAGCCGCATTGGCCGTTGCATCCATGTCGATCCCCAGCCAACTGGAAAGCCCGCACACCTGCTCACGCACCGCCGCCGCGTGTTCACCGATGCCGCCGGTGAAGATCAGGGCATCCAGTCCACCCAATGCCGCCGTCAGCGAACCGAGTTCGCGGGCGATCCGGTAGCAGAAATAGTCCACCGCCAGTTTCGCATTGGGATCAGGACTGGCCAGCAGTTCGCGCATGTCGTTGCTAAATCCCGACAAGCCGAGCAGACCGGACTGTTTGTAGAGCAGATTGGTCAGGTCCTTGACCCCCATCCCGTGCCGTTCAATCAGATACAGGATGACGCCGGGATCGAGCGAACCGGTGCGGGTTCCCATCGGCAACCCTTCGACGGCGGTGAACCCCATGGTGCTGGCCATGCTTCGGCCATCGCGGATCGCGCACATGCTGGCGCCGTTGCCGAGATGGGCGACCACCACCCGCCCGGTAGCCGGCGTTCTCATGATCTCGGCCAACGCCCCAGCGACGTATTCATAGGACAGGCCATGGAAGCCGTAACGCCGAACCCCCTCCGCCCGATAGGCTTTCGGCAAGGCGAACAGTTTCGCCAGTTCCGGCTGACCGTGGTGGAAAGCGGTGTCAAAACAGCCCACCTGCGGCAGATCGGGCCGTACTGCGCTCACGGCGCGGATGCCGGCCAGATTGTGTGGCTGATGCAGCGGAGCCAGCGGGATGAAGGTTTCCAGCCGGGCCATGATCGCCGGGGTCAGCACTTGTGGATCGCTGAACTCCTCGCCGCCATGCACCACCCGGTGACCCGCCGCGATCACTTCCGGTAAGCCGGGAGTCTGGGCCAGCCAGCCCAATAGATCGCGCAGCGCTGTCTGATGATCGTAAATCGCCACCTGCGCTGGCTCGACCGGTGGCGGCGGCGCGACGGCATCGGCGGCGCGGCGGTGATGCTCTGGCCCCGATTTACGATAGAGTCCGCTCTGCGGGGTCGGATGCACATCCGCCAGCACCTGATCGGCGTGATCAAACGCCTTGAAATGCGGATTGTCCTCGCCGATATTTTCCTGCAAACCACGACAGACCAGCGTCAGTTCGCCGCCATTGTCGGGCAGAGCGAATACTGAAAACTTGATGCTGGACGAACCGGCATTAATAACCAATAGTCCTTGGGACATGGTTGTTTCCTCGAAAGAATTTAAAAATCGAAGCCACAGAAGATAAGGTTAAAGACCAAGCCTCTTGAGCAATTTTCAGCAAAAACCTGATTAAATGGGGTAGGGTGTCTGAATAGCTACCTTTAGCCTTCAGCCTGTGTTTTTTCCTGCAAATAGCGTTGAAAATCGCTGCCTAGTTCAGGATGGCGCAGGCCATATTCGACGGTGGCGACCAGATAGCCCAGTTTGCTGCCGCAATCATGACGCCGCCCAGAAAACTCATAGGCCAGCACCTGTTCTTCACCCAGCAGTGCGGCGATGCCGTCGGTAAGCTGAATTTCGTTGCCGGCCCCGCGCGGGATGTGTTCCAGCAGGTCGAAAATCCGCGAGGTCAGAATATAGCGTCCGACCACCGCCAGATTGGACGGGGCGTTTTCCGGCTTGGGCTTTTCGACGATGCTGTCGACATTGCTCAGGCGGTTGGCGAAGGGCAAGGGATGAACAATGCCGTACTTGTTGGTTTCCTCTTTCGGCACCCGCTCCACGCCCAGAATCGAACACTGATACTTGTTGAAGCACCGGGTCATTTGCGTAAGGGTGCCGCCTTCACTAGCGTCTTCCTCGATCAAATCATCGGCCAGGATCACCGCAAACGGTTCGTTGCCCACCACCGGACGGGCGCACAGCACCGCATGGCCCAGCCCCAGCGCCTCGGCCTGGCGAACATAGACGCATTCCACCCCCTTGGGCACGATGTTACGCACCATCTGGAGCAGTTCGGTTTTGCCCCGCGCTTCCAGTTCCACTTCGAGTTCGTAGGCTTTGTCAAAATGATCGGCGATGGCGTTTTTGGTGCGGCCAATGATAAAAATCAGCGTATTGACGCCCGCCGCTACCGCTTCTTCGACACCGTATTGAATCAATGGCTTATCAACAATCGGCAGCATTTCCTTCGGGCTGGCCTTGGTCGCCGGCAGGAACCGCGTACCGAGACCTGCAACCGGGAAAACCGCCTTGCGTATTTGCCGTTTCATTTTGTATTGACCTCGCTGGTTATGGTGTTGAGTCGGGCTGGGAATGGCCCGGCATTGTCCGGTAACCTACCAGACCGGACAAGCGTTAATCCGGCAGCGCACCGGAACTGCCCCCCCGCAATAGCGCTTCCAACTCCACCGCCGGCAGCGGCCGGCTCCACAGAAAGCCTTGCAGACGGTCGCAGCCTTCCGCCAGCAGAAAGGCGCGTTGCGCTTCGCTTTCCACCCCTTCCGCTATCGTGGTCAAGTCCAGGCTCTTGGCCAACCAGATAATAGCGGTGGTGATCGCCGCATCATCCCGATCCGCCGGCAAACCCTGAACGAAGGCGCGATCGATTTTGAGCGTGTCCAGCGGAAAGCGTTTCAGATAGCTCAGGCTGGAGTAGCCGGTGCCGAAGTCATCAATCACCAGCCTGACCCCCATCGCTTTCAATTCGCTTAATACGGCGCTGGCCTGTTCCGGATTCTCCATCAACACGCCTTCGGTCAATTCCAATTCCAGGTAGCCCGGATCCAGGCTGCTGGCCTGTAAGGCCTCAATCACCGTCGCGCCCACTGTCTGTCGCCGGAATTGCACCGGCGACAGATTCACCGCCACCGGTTGAATCGCCAGTCCCTGGTCCCGCCAGTGCTGGTTTTGCCGGCAAGCCTCTTTCAGCACCCAAGCACCCAATGGCAGGATTAAGCCACACTCCTCGGCAACCGGAATGAACTGGGCCGGCGAAATCAGCCCGTCATCGCTTGACCAGCGCACCAGCGCTTCGTAACCGATCAGCCGGCCATCGGCGATCTGGAATTGCGGCTGGTAATGCAGCGCAAACTCGCCGTGCTCCAACGCTCGCCGTAGCCGGTTTTCCAGCGACAACCGGGCATGACCGTAGGCGTCCATGTCCGAAGTGAAGAAGCGGTAGTTATTGCGTCCCTCCTGCTTGGCCTTGCTCAAGGCGACCGCCGCATTGTGCAACAGGCTATCGACATCCCGGCCATCGTCCGGGTACATGCTGATCCCGATGCTGAGGGTGATGACCAGTTCCTCCGGTTGATCGTCCAACCGGTATGGTTCCGCCATCGCCCGCATCAGTTTTTCGGCTACTGCTTCCGCTTGATGGCGGTGCAGGAGTTCCGGCAACAGCGCGACGAACTCATCTCCACCATGTCGGCTCAGGGTATCGCTGGCGCGGATGGCCAACCGTAATCGTCGGGCCATTTCCTGCAACACTTGATCACCATGTGGATAACCCAGTGAATCATTGACCGTCTTGAACCGATCCAGATTGAGGAACAGCACCGCTAGGCCATGTCCGCTTCGTGCTGCAACGGACACGGCCTGGCGCAGGTGATTTCGCAACGAGGCGCGATTGGGCAGACCGGTCAACTCGTCGTATTCGGAGAGATGCCGCAACTGCTCCTCAGCGATCTTGCGTTCATCGATTGCGTGATCTACCGCAGATTGCGCCTGATCCAGCGCCCTGGCTGTTTTTTGCAGCGCGGTGGTGCGTTCGCCGAGGTCCCGCCGATACCCCGCGACTACACCGCCCACCCAGCGGGCATACAGCACCGAGAGCGCCACGGTCGCTGCAGCGGCCAGCAGCACCATCAGGATGGTGTGCCAAATCCGCTCGCGCATGCTCTCCTGCAAGGCCGCCCGTCGCTGGTTCAGCACGGTGTCCAGATCATTGAGATACAGGCCGGTCACCAGCGTCCAGTTCCAGCCAGGCAAGCGGATGACGTAAGCCATCTTGGGCAGCAGGGTCTGCGTCGGATCAGTGGGCCGGATCCACGGATAAGTGAGAAAACCGCCGCCCTCGCCACTGAACGCCAGGATGCTGGCGGTCACCTCCCGCATCCTGGGATCGCGCAACGCCTGATAATTCTGGCCTTCCATGTCCGACACGGTGGGCGAAACCAGCAGGGTGCCATCATTGGCGATGATCGCGACGTAACCGTCCGTACTGAAACGGATAGTGCGAATCCAGTCCAGCGCCTCTCGCTGCAAATCAGCCCGGAAGACGCCCAGATACTCGCCAGCGCCGATGATCCAGCCGTAAGGTTCAAACCGCCGCACATAGGCGACCTTGTCGGCCATTTGGGTATTGTCGTTGGGTGCATACCAGCGATAGTGCGAGAAACCTTCACCAGCCGGTTCCTGGGCTGCCCGCGCCAGATCGCGCATGATGTAATGTCCGGTATCGTCCTGGTTGTCCCATAGCGAGCTGCCTTCCCGCTCTGGCTGGATCGGCAACAGGATGCAGTTGCCCTCCAGATCATCGATGAAGAAGTAGCCCCGCCCGTCGAAAAAGCGTAAGGGCCGCAGGGTTTCAACGATCAAGTGCCGGATGTCTGCTGCGTCGCGCCGCCCTTGTTCATGCTGGTAGAGGGTCTCGACGATCTGCATCGCTTGATCGACTTCGGCTCGAATCCGCTCTTTAAGCAGCAGTTCAGAGCGGTTCAGCAGATGATCCAGATAGCCCTTGACGTTGGTGGCTTCGCGTTCCAGCAGTTCGCGGTGATTACGCAGGAATCCCTGCTCCATCGCTTGCAGGTTGCTCTCAAACAGGCGGATGTCCTGCCTGACAAAATAGCCTCCCAAGGCCAGCGCCAGCGCGAGAACCAGCGCCAACGAACCCATCAGTTGCAAACGGGACAGCCAAGCTTCAGTGTTCATCCAGATAAGATGGCCTTGCGTGGGCAGACGTTAACCGCTGTTTACGCCTGCTGGAAAACCCTTATTCTAGTACAGGAACACACGGGCCAAACACATCATGACGTTGTGACTCCGACCGAACCGGGGCGGGTTCCCAACGCCCGGCTCTCCCGTCATCCACTTCGAGCGCCTCGCCATGCATGACGCTATTCCCCTGACTCTCTCGCTTATTCTGCTGGCCGGCATGGGCGCACAGTGGCTGGCTTGGTGGCTGCGCTTGCCCGCCATCCTGCCACTGCTTGCCGTTGGCCTGGTGGCAGGTCCTATCGCCGGCTGGCTCACTCCAGACCAGCTGTTTGGCAATCTGCTGTTCCCGATGGTCTCGCTCGGAGTCGCCGTCATCCTGTTTGAAGGTGCGCTCACTCTGCGCTTTGCCAAACTGCGGGGCCAGGCGCGAATGGTCCGCAATCTGGTTTCGTTCGGCGTACTGCTGAATGGACTGCTCATCGCTCTGGCCGCCCGCCTGTGCATGAACCTGCCCTGGTCGCTGGCGCTGCTGTTTGGCGCACTGGTTACCGTCACCGGGCCTACGGTGGTGGCGCCCTTGTTGCGCAGTGTCCGCCCGCAACAGGAACTGGCTAACATCCTGCACTGGGAAAGCATCCTGATTGATCCCATCGGTGCCTTGCTGGCGGTGCTGGTGTTCGAGTTCACCGTCTCCGAGCAGTATCAACATACCATTCTGATGTTTGGCGTGACCGTGATTACCGGCGCCCTGCTTGGTCTGGCGGGCGCCTGGCTGCTGGCGACCCTGATGCGCCGGCAATGGCTGCCTGAATACCTGCACCGAGTCGTCAGTCTGGCGCTGGTGCTTGGCGTGTTCACCTTTGCCAACGCGCTGGCCGCCGAATCCGGCCTGCTGGCGGTGACAGCCATGGGGATTCGGCTGGCTAACACCCGTGATCTAGTCATTGAGGATATTCTGGATTTCAAGGAAACCTTGACCCTGCTGCTGATTTCGGTGCTGTTCATCGTGCTGGCGGCGCGGATCGATCCCCATACCTTCTCCGGGATGGGCTGGGGCGCGGTTGGCGTCCTGCTGGCGATCCTGTTCATTGCCCGGCCAACGGCGGTCTGGCTAGCGGCGATTGGCTCTACGCTCAACTGGCGGCAAAAGGCGGTGTTGGCCTGGATCGCCCCACGCGGGATCGTCGCGGCGGCGGTGTCCGCCCTGTTTGCCCTGCAACTGGAGCGCCTGGGCTATAGCGAAGCCCGGACCCTGGCGGCGCTGACCTTTCTGGTGATTGTAGTGACCGTGACTCTGCAAAGCCTGACCGCCCGGATCGTGGTGCAGAAACTGGGAATGGCTGCCCCGCCGCCCCGTGGGGTTTTAATCGTGGGCGGTAATCCGGTCGCCCGAGCTGTTGCGCAGGCGCTGCACGAACGGGAGATTCCAGTGATTCTGGCCGATCCGCTTTGGCGGAATGTGCGCGCTGCCCGGATGGCCGGGGTGCCGATCTACCACGGTAACGTGCTGTCAGAACACGCGGACACCTATCTGGACTTGACCGGGATCGGCAAGTTGCTGGCCCTGTCGCTGTGGCCGGAACGCAATACGCTTACCGGGCTGTACTACCGACCGCTGTTCGGCCCCGACCAGATTTATACCCTGCGGCTGGATGAGGAGCGCGATGATGCCGACCGGGTCCGCATTGTGCATTCCTACCGTACTGCCCGCCTGTTTGGCGAGCAGGTCACGCTCAACCGGCTCCAGGAACGGCTGGATCAAGGCCATGCCATCCACGCTACCCCACTGACGACCAATTTTGATTTTGCCGCCTTTCGCAACAAATGGGGCGAGCAGGCGATCCTGCTGTTTGCGCTCGATCCCAAGAACCTGTTACGGGTCTTTTCAACCCGAGAAACCCTGCAACCCGGTCCCGGCTGGATATTGATCAGCCTATTGCCGCCGGTGGAAGTGACAAAGGGCGCAGAAGCGGCAGCTTAGTCAACCGTTTCAACCATACAGCAGTCAATCATTCGTCCAGCAAAAATGCCCGCAGCCCTTTGCCTTGGCTCGATACATCGCTTCATCGGCGGCAATCAGTCATTGATCCGGCGAGGACTCGCCATGCCCCATAGCAATTCCGATCGATATTCAAAGTCAGCATGATTTATGCTTTACGGATTCGATCGGGGTGGTAATGCTGTTCAGATTGAGGCGAAAGTTCATCGGCTTTTCAGTCGCTCCAGCCGTTGCCAGGCGGCCAGGATACAGGCTACCGACCACGCCTGAACGGGCGCGCCGCGGGGCTGATGCGGCGGCGCGCCGTCGAAAATCTCGCTGACTGCGCCCAGTCCGGCGTCGGCCAGATGATCGCAAATCGGCTCCAGCCAGGCTTGCGCCGCCGCCGCATCGCTGGAGACCCGATAATCGGCCAGCGCGTAATGGCCGAGCAGCCAGGCCCAGACCGGCCCCTGGTGATAGCTGCTGTCGCGCTCCTGGACATCGCCGAGGTAGTAGGGCCGGAACTCGGCGCAACAGGGAGCCAAAGAGCGCAGCCCATAGGAGGTCAGCAGTTCCCGCCCACAGACCTGCACGACGGTTTGCTGGGTCGTCGGGTCCAGGGGGCTGTGCGCCAGACTGACCGCGAAAATCTGGTTGGGGCGAATTTGGGCGTCGTGGCCATCCGGCCCGTCCAGCAGGTCATACAACCCCTCGCCGTCGGGGCGGATGAAGCGGCGGAAGCCGTGGCGAACCTGATCGGCCAAATCCGCGTAGAAGGCCGGCGATTGGCCCAGTCGCCGGGCAAGATCGGCCGCGCTGCACAGTGCGTTGTACCAGAGCGCGTTAATTTCCACCGGCTTGCCCAGCCGTGGCGTCACCACCCAGTCCTCGATCTTGGCGTCCATCCAGGTCAGTTGGGTTCCCGGTTCGCCGGCCCGCAACAGGGCGTCGCTGGCGTCCATGCCAATCCCATAGCGGGTTCCGGCGACATGCCAGGCGATGATTTCCTGCACCAGCGGAAAAGCAGTCGCTAGGGTTTCGGCATCGGCGCCCGCCTCCAGAACTGCCCGCCAGGCTTCGATATACCAGAGCGCGGCATCTACAGTGTTGTAACCGGGAACTTCACCGGCGGCGGGGAGTTGATTGGGGAGCATGCCCTGATCGAGAAAGCGGGCATAGGTCAGCAGAATCCGGCGGGCCAGGTCGGTGCGACCCGTCGCCAGGGTCAGTCCGGGCAAGGCGATCATCGTGTCGCGGCCCCAGTCGCCAAACCAGGGATAACCGGCGATCACGGACTGGCCTTCTGAACCATCGGCCAGGGGCCGGGCCACGATAAAGCTGTCGGCCGCCAGCACCAGTTGCCGCGCCCAGTCCGGAGCCAAACGCCATTCGGGATGCTGTGACTCAGCCTGAGCCAGCAGCGCCCGATCCCGCTGCATGAACCGCTGCATAGCCGCATTCAGATCCAGATCGGCGACTTCATCCAGACTGGCGACGACCCCGGTCCAGACCCCGGGCCGCAACTCCAGCAACGCCTCGCCCAGACAAAAATGGTGGTCGCGGTGCGCCAGGCCGCGTTCATGTTCGACCGGCAAATCGAAGTTCTCAAACCAGCTCACCCCGTCCCGGATGATGCCGCCGCAGGTCCACAACCGCAGGGCGCCATCGTCGGTTTCGACCAGGCGCAAGGCCGGATGGGGTGCTTCCAGCACCGGTTGAAAATCAGCCATCCGGGTCCGGGCGTGATGGTCGCGCCAGTTCACCAGCAGGTGAACCCGGAGTTGCAACGGGTAGGCGCTAGCCGTCGCCATCCATCGCCAGGCGACATAGCTGGTATTGGCACCCGGCTCCAGCCAGATGCGCTGTTCCAGAATCAGGTCGCCGACCGCAAACCGCCAGACCGGCATTCGTCCTTCCAGGTGGAAGGATTCGAGATGAACGTAGCCGTTGGGGCTGACCACGCCGCCGGCCCAGCGATTGCTGAACAGGGAAATCTCGCGGTCGCCATCGACCAGGATCGGGTCAGCTTTGGCGAACACCAGCCGGCGCTTGAGCGGCGGTTGCAGCGGCGCAATCAGCAGGCCGTGATAACCCCGGGTCAGCGAACCGGCGACGGTGCCGGCGGCATAGCCGCCCAAGCCATTCGTCACCCACCATTCGCGGCGTTCAGCTTGGAGCAAATCGCCGCAGATCGCCCGGCCACACCGGATGAAATCAGGTCGCGCTTGGTTCATCGGGTTAATTTCCAGAATGGAGAGAACGGTCGCTCAGCCAAAGCCGATCGCCGAGTTGAATACCGCGCCGGGCAGCTTCGCCAGCGTTGATTTCCAGAATGTAGCGCACGGTCGCGGCGGTGCTGGAATAGATCGGACAGTCGGGCGTTTTGCAGGGCGGCGCTTCGGCCATGATCTGGAGCAATCGACCCTCAGGGTCGAAGTACAGCAGATCCAAAGGAATGGTGGTGTTTTTCATCCAGAACAGCGCCGGACCCGGCGGCTGAACGAACAACATCCCCTGATCGGGGGGCAATTCGCGGCGGAACATTAACCCCTGCCGGCGTTCAGCCGTGGTCTGCGCGATTTCCACCTGAAAGGTCGCCGGACCCACCGTGACCTGGCCACGGTTGAAAGCCATTGCGACATTGACCGCCAACGCGATCAACCAGAACAACGATACGATGGATTTTTGCGTTGATAACATGACTGATCTCTCGCTAGGCGCGACATTCTTGATCGGCGACACGCTCCACCCGCTGCTGGCGCTCGGTGAGGTCGCGGCTAATGTTTTGCTCATAGACCCGGTCATCCAGGATCAGCGCCTTGGCGGAAAATTCCACCGGGATCCGCGTTCCGTCCGGTTGTTGCAGATCCAGTTCACTGCCGCCGCCGCGCCCCATCTCGCTAACCTGGAAAAACAGGTTTTTAGCCGAGTCCCTCCTAATTCTCCATTGCCTCCACAATGCCGACGCGTCCATCGGACCGCCAACAACCAGCAATGAACGGGTATTATCTACCAGAATCAGGCAAACAACCCTATCAACGACCAGAAACGGCCCAGCCCAGACCCCATCCGACCCATGTCCGCTTTATCGTACCCTCATGCATTTCCAACTCGCCGAAACTGACGGCTGCGCCCGCCGGGGTCGGCTGACCTTCCCATGTGGCGCGGTGGAAACCCCGGCCTTCATGCCGGTCGGTACCTACGGCACGGTCAAGGCCATGACCTCGGAGGAAGTTCGCGCCAGCGGGGCCGAAATCATCCTCGGCAATACCTTTCACCTGCTGCTGCGACCCGGAACCGCCATCATCGAACAGCATGGCGGCCTACACAGCTTCATGCACTGGGCTGGCCCGATCCTCACCGATTCGGGCGGCTTTCAGGTGTTCAGCCTGGCGGCGATGCGCAAAATCACCGAAGCCGGGGTGAAATTCCGCTCGCCGATTGATGGCAGTACCGTGTTCCTGGGTCCGGAAGAATCGATGGCGGTGCAGCGGGCGCTCGGTTCCGATATCGTCATGATCTTCGACGAATGCACTCCTTACCCGGCGACGGAAGCTGAAGCGCGCCAGTCCATGGAGTTGTCCTTGCGCTGGGCGCGGCGCAGCAAAATCGCCCACGCCGATAACCCTTCAGCCTTGTTTGGCATCGTGCAGGGCGGCGTCTACCCCGACTTGCGCCGCCGTTCAGTTGAGGGATTATGCGAGATCGGCTTTGACGGTTATGCCATTGGCGGGCTGGCGGTCGGCGAACCGGTGGCGGAGCGACTGGCGATGCTGGACTACACGGCGCCCTTGTTGCCGGAAGCTGCGCCACGTTACCTGATGGGGGTTGGCAAGCCGGAAGACATCGTTGAAGCAGTGCGACGGGGTATCGATATGTTCGATTGCGTCATGCCCACTCGTAACGCCCGCAACGGTCACCTGTTCACTCATCACGGCGACATCCGCATTCGCAACAGCCGCTATCGCACCGATACCCAGCCCCTCGACGAAACATGCAGTTGCTATACCTGCCGGCACTACAGCCGCGCCTACCTGCGCCACCTCGATCAATGCCGGGAAATTCTGGGGGCACGGTTGAACACCATTCATAACCTGCATTACTACCAGGATTTGATGCGCGACCTGCGGGAAGCGATTGCAGAACGGCGACTGGAGGCCTTCACCGCCGGGTTTTATGAAAAACGAGGGCAAAAACCGCCGCCTGTGTATAATGCCGCCCTTTGAAAAGGCTACCGGGTTTGCGTCAGCCACGCTTTGGCATGTGGCGCGCCTGGTCAAATTCTGAGGAATTCCAATGGAAAGCATTCTGAACTTCCTGATCCGGGACGCCGCCGCCCAAACCGCCGGCGCGCCCGGTGGCGACATGGGACTGATGAACCTGCTGTTCCCGATCATCCTGATCGGCGCGTTCTATTTCCTGCTGATCCGCCCGCAAACCAAACGCGCCAAGGAACACAAGCAAATGGTCGAATCGCTCAAGAAGGGCGATGAAGTGGTGACCGGCGGCGGTGTCCTGGGGCGGATCACCGAAATTGGCGAGAACTTTATTCAGGTCGAAATCGCCGAAGGCGTCCAGATCAAGGTCCAAAAGCAGGCCGTCAGCTCGCTGATGCCCAAGGGCACTCTCAAGGGCAGTCCCTGAATCGCGCCGCCCGCCATCGGAAATCCCTGATCCATGCCTACCCCGCATTCCCTCAATCAATATCCCTGGTGGAAATATCTGCTGATCGGCCTGGTCATGCTCTGGGGCCTGATCTTCGCCTTGCCCAACCTGTTCGGCGAAGACCCGGCAGTGCAGATTTCCGGCGCCCGGGCCAACATCACCGTCGATGCCGCCTTTCAGAACCGCGTCGTGGCCCTGCTGGACGCCGATAAACTCCCGCATCGTCGGGTGGAACTGGACGGCGACCGGCTGCTGATTCGTTTCGCCGACTCGGAAGAACAACTCAAGACCGCCGACATCCTCAAGGGTCGGCTGGGCCGCGATTATATCGTCGCGCTCAATCTCGCCTCAGCGGCCCCCGGATTCTTGCGGGCGATGGGGCTAAATCCCATGTACCTCGGCCTCGATCTGCGGGGCGGCGTTCACTTCCTGATGCAGGTCGATATGGACGCCACCATCAAGCAGGTTGAAGACAGCTACGTTGATGAGATTCGCGCCCAGCTCCGCACCGACAAGATTCAATACAGTTCGGTGGGCCGCGCCAGCGGCGGTGGGGTGCAGGTCGAGTTCAAGGACGCCGCTGAACGCGACAAGGCCGCCCAGTTATTACGGAAGAGTCTGCCCGCCTTGCAAGCGTCGGAGCCGGGGCCGCTGACTTTGAAGTTCACCCTCAGCGAGCGCGAGATTAAGGAAAAACGCGACTTCGCCCTGCAACAGAACATCACCACCCTGCGCAACCGGGTCAATGAACTGGGCGTTGCGGAACCGATCATTCAGCAGCAGGGAACCGACCGGATTGTGGTCCAGCTTCCCGGCGTCCAGGACACCGCCCGCGCCAAGGAAATTCTCGGCGCGACCGCGACTCTGGAATTCCGGCTGGCTGACGAGGAAAACGACTGGAATCAGGCCTCAGCTACGGGCCGCGCTCCGCTCAATTCCCGGTTGTACAAGGATCGCAATGGCCGTCCGGTGCTGCTACAAAAGCGGGTGATGCTGACGGGCGATTCCATCGTGGATGCTTCTTCCGGGATCGATCAGCAGAACGGCGGGCCAACCGTGTTCGTCAGTCTCGACGGCAAGGGCGCCAAACGCTTTGAAGACGCCACCAAGGACAATATCGGCAAGCGGATGGGCGTGGTGTTCATCGAGAACAAGACTGAAACCAAGCGGGTTGGCGACCAATTGAAAAAGACCTCCTACACCGTTGAGGAAGTCATCAATGTCGCCACCATCCGCGACCGGCTGGGCCGGCGGTTTCAAATCACCGGACTGGACAGCACCCGCGAAGCCCGCGATCTGGCTTTGCTGCTGCGGGCCGGAGCCTTGGTCAGCCCGATTGAGATTATCGAAGAGCGCACGGTCGGGCCGAGCGCCGGCAAGGAAAACATCGCCCAGGGTTTCCGGGCGGCGGCGATTGCCCTGCTGGTTATTGCGGTGTTCATGACCTGGCGCTACAAGAACTTTGGGCTGATCTCTACTGCTGCGCTGGCGGCTAATGTGGTGCTGCTCATCGCCGCCTTGTCGATGCTGCAAGCCACACTCACCTTGCCTGGCATCGCCGGCATCGTGCTGACCATGGGCATGGCGGTCGACGCCAACGTGCTGATTTACGAGCGCATCCGTGAGGAAATGCGCAATGGTAACAGTCCGCAGGCGGCCATTCACGCCGGGTTTGACCGGGCCTTTGACACCATTCTCGACTCCAACCTGACCACCCTGATCGCGGCGATCATGCTGTTCGGATTCGGCACCGGCCCAATCAAGGGCTTCGCCGTCACCCTCAGCATCGGTATCGTGACCTCGATGTTTACCGCGGTCACCGGGTCGCGGGCGCTGGTCAATCTCATTTACGGCGGCCGCAAGCTGCAACAACTATCGGTTTGAGTGGCGCGGATGAAACTGGCTCTCTGGCAATTTGATTTCTACAACACCAAGATCGATTTTCTGCGCTGGCGCAAACTGGCGATGGCCTGGTCGATTATTGTGCTGCTGATCGCGCTCGGTTCGCTGCTGTTTCGCGGGATGAACCTTGGTCTGGACTTCACCGGCGGCACCGTGATCGAGGTGCAATACCCCCATCCGGTCGCGATTCCGGAGGTGCGGGAAACCCTGGTCAAGGCTGGCTACGGCGACGCCCAGACCCAGCATTTCGGCACTTCGCACGATGTGCTGATCCGTATTCCGCCGCGTGAGCAGATCAACGCAGCCACCTTGAATAATCAGGTGTTGACCGCCTTGCAGGGCGCGGAAGGCGGAGCCGGGGTCACGCTGGCCCGGGCCGAATTCGTCGGGCCGCAAGTCGGCAAGGAACTGGTCGAACAGGGTGGACTGGCGGCGCTGGGCGCGTTGTTCGGGATTCTGGTCTATGTGATGTTCCGCTTTGAATGGCGGCTGGCGGTCGGCACCATTGCTGCGACCATCCATGACGTACTGTTTACGGTGGGCTGGTTTTCACTGTTCCAACTGGAATTTGATTTGACCGTGCTGGCGGCGGTGCTGGCGGTGATCGGCTACTCGGTCAACGACACCGTGGTGGTGCTGGACCGGATTCGCGAAAATTTTCGCAAGCGGCGCAAGGGTAGTGTTGTGGAGATCATGAATCTGTCGATCAACGAAACCCTGTCGCGCACCACCATGACCAGTTTCGTCACCCTGCTGTCGGTGATCGTGATGTACTTCTTCGGCGGCACGGTGATGCACGGCTTCTCGATCGCCATGATCGTCGGGATTGCGGTTGGCACCTACTCGTCAATTTACATCGCCGGGGCTACTGCCTTGTATCTGGGCATCAGCCGCGAGGATTTGTTGCCGCACGCTAAGGAAACCGCCGATAATCGGCCCTGAAATTCGATTGGATGTGGCATCCCGGCATGATGCGCTATAGTTATAGCCAGTTGGTTATGCGGCGAATCCAGCGGAATCTCGGAAATCCACGTTTCCCCGTAACCGGATCCAAATAGTCGTACTCTCATGCCGTAGGAGACCTCTGCATGAATATCAAAAAGGCGCTGGTGGTGGATGACTCCAAGGTCGCCCACCTCACTTTACGCAAGCTACTGACTGAACGCGGCATCGAAGTGGACTGGGTGGGATCCGGCGAGGACTGTATCAAGTACCTAGAGACTAAGAAGCCCCAAATCATCTTTATGGACGTCATGATGCCGGGTATGGACGGGTTTGAGACCAGCCGAACCATTACCAGCGGCCATCCGGACTTTGCCCCCATTATCATGTGTTCCGCCAATGCCACGGACGAGGACAAGCGTGACGCCAGAGACAGCGGCGCAGTCGGGTTCCTCTCCAAACCTTATACCCCTGAGCAGCTTGATGAGGTATTGAATAAGGTCAGCGCCGGGATTGCGACTATCTCCATGGAACCGCTGGCCACTGCCGCGTCGGTCATTCCCAAACCGATCGTGGTCGAAAAACCGCTGCCTGCCGAAAAACCGGTTATCCCGGCCATCGAGCCACAGATCAGCGCTCCGTCTGCCGTTAGCCCACCCGGATTGTCGGTAGCGGATGTCGAGCAGATTGCCGAACGGGCTGCCTGGGCGGCAGCGGAAAAAGTGGCCCGCGACCTTGTCCAGGAACTGGTTCCCAACCTGGCGCGGGAAGCCTCCACCCAGGCGGCGCGGACGATCTCCGAGGATCTGGGCCGCCGGGCGGCGCATGCTGCGGTGCGCGCTGCGCAGGAAGCTGCCAAGCAGGTCGCTACCGAAATCGCCCGGGGCACCGCCGAGCGCACCGCCCGCACCGCCGCCCAGGAAAGCGCTCGGGCAGTTGCTGAGGTGGCCGCGCGTGAAGTTAGCGAGGGCGTTTCGCAGCGCAATATCGCCCGGGGTCTGGAGATGAACCGCGACGAGTTGCTCAAGGACATCGAAACCCAGGTCAAGCATCAAACTCAGGAAGCTGTGGTCATGGCGACCGGGACTCCCGAATTCAAGCAACAAGTCATTCAGATGGTCCGGGGCGGCATCCAGCCGGTGATCGAAACCATCGCCCGGGAAGCGGCGGATCGCTCGATTCAGCAGGCTATGGCCAATCTGGCGACGCAGGGGGGCGTTCCCGGCCAGTCCCGCGCCACGGCAGCGCTGGTGGTTGGCGTTATCGCCTTGCTGGCCGCCGGCGCTGCAATTGTCGGTTCCATTCTTAAACTGTTCTGAAGCTTCCGCCTCACGCCCGTCCGGCTTGATCCGCCGGGCGGGCGTTTGTGTTTGTGCTGGTTCCACAGCCTGATCCCCATCCCGTATTTCCCGGAGATCCTCATGCGCCGCTGTTTTCGCAATCACGCTTTTGGCCTGCTACTGCTATTGCTGCTGAGCATATGCGGCTTGTTGCCGTCCATCCAGCCCGCGTGGGCAGAACCCGCAGTTTACAACGCCCGGGACCGGATTCACCCGACCTTCGCTCGTAACGGTATGGTCTCAACCCAGGATGCCTTAGCCAGTCAGGCCGGGCTGGACATTCTCCGGCAGGGCGGCAACGCGATCGATGCCGCAGTCGCCATTGGTTTTGCGCTGGCGGTGACCTTGCCCCAAGCCGGCAATCTGGGTGGTGGTGGGTTCCTGCTGACTTACGACGCTGCCCAACGGCAGAGTGAAGCGATCGATTTTCGTGAAACTGCGCCGGCCGCCGCCAGCCGGGACTTTTTTCTGAGTGCCAAAGGCGAGGTCGATGAAGCGCGGATTCGCTACAGCCATCAGGCGTCCGGAACGCCAGGAACGGTGGCCGGACTGGCGCTGGCCCACCAACGCCACGGCCGCCTGCCCTGGAAAACGCTGATCGAGCCGGCGATTCGCCTGGCCGAGGGTTTTCCGATCAGCGCTGAACTGGCGCAATCGCTCCAGGAAGCGCGTAAGTCGATGACGCCGTGGCCGGCCAGCATGAAGATCTTTTTCAAGGCGGACGGGGTCGCTTATCAAGCGGGCGAAACCCTGGCGCAGCCCGATTTGGCCGCTTCGCTCCGCCTGATCGCCGAGCAGGGTCCTAAAGCGTTCTACGAGGGCGCGATCGCAGAAAAACTGATTGCCGATATGGCGGCTCACCAGGGGTTGATCACCCTGGCTGATCTCAAAAACTACCGGGCGGTGGTCCGGACCCCGGTGCGAGGCGTCTATCGCGGCTATGAGATCGTCTCCATGCCGCCGCCCAGTTCCGGCGGGGTGCATCTCATCCAGATCCTGAACATTCTGGAAACCTGGCCTCTAGCCGAATCAGGACCGGCCAGCGCCGTTACCCTGCATCGCATGGCCGAGGCGATGAAACTGGCCTATGCCGACCGCAGCGAATATCTGGGTGATCCCGATTTCGTTAAAGTACCGGTCGCCGGCCTGACCGCTAAAGCCTACGCCAGGGAACTGGCGGCGCGAATTGACCCGAATCGGGCGCAGCCGGCGACCGCCATCAAACCCGGCCAGCCGCAGCGGTATGAAAGCGATCAGACGACCCATTACTCGGTGGCCGACCAGGACGGCAACGCGGTCGCCGTGACCTACACCCTCAATCTGGCTTATGGATCCGGGGCAGTTGCTGCAGGAACCGGCATCCTGTTGAATAACGAGATGGATGATTTCGCCGCCAAGCCGGGCGTTCCCAATGCGTTCGGGCTGATCGGCGGCGACGCCAATGCGGTCAGCCCCGGCAAACGCCCGCTCAGTTCCATGACCCCAACCCTGGTGTTCAAGACAGGTCAGCCGGTGCTGATCACCGGTAGCCCGGGCGGCAGCCGGATTATCACAACGGTGCTGCAAATTATACTGAACGTCCTCGACCACCAGATGAACATCGCTGAAGCCACGGTCGCCCCCCGCATCCACCATCAGTGGCTGCCAGACGAGTTGCGCATCGAAGAGGGGATTAGCCCGGATACCGTGCGGTTGCTGACGGGATGGGGCCATCAGGTTGTGATCAAAGAGGCGATGGGTAATACGCAGAGCATCGTTCGCACCCCCCAAGGACTGTACGGCTTTGCTGACACCCGGCGGTCTGGCGGACTGGCGGTGGGCTATTGAGGGGGTGGAACATTGGCTTTGATCGCAACAACCGAGCAGACCAGTCCCCAAGGCCCTTGGCCGAAACGCCTGACCGCCCAAGGCCAGATTCAACGCCGGGGCGGCAACCAGCCTCTGCGGCTCGACGATCCCAATCAAGCCTGGCTAGTGCGCGAGGGTCAGATCGAACTGTTTCTGGTTAATCTGGCGGAGGATAGGGCCGAGGGCGCGCGTCACCACTTGGCGACCGTAACCACCGGCGGCCTGCTGTTGGGCATCGCCGCCGATGGGCTGGCGGATTTCGCCCTGCTGGCCGTGCCCCATGTCGATACCGAGTTGCTGGAATTACCCTTCGCTGTGCTCGCGACTGAATCCAGCGCTGCCGATGTCATTCCGGCTCTGGCCCCGGCGCTGGAGATCTGGTTGCGCGCCCTGAGCAGCGGCATGGCCCGCTGGGCGACCCCGCGCCCCCATATCGACTATGGCCTCGGCGTGGCGGAGACCCTGGCGGTCCCTGCCGACCGGCGCTGCAGTGGCCAGCACGCCCTGGCCTGGGTCCGGTTGAAACCAGAGACGAGCATCTTTCTTGACATCCAGGACTTGCCGCCCACCGACGGCGAACTGACCTTCCCGCTGGCCCCGGAAGCCTGGCTGCTGGCCAGCGCCGCGCTGGAACTCCATTCTCGGCCTACCGCTGCCGCATTGGTCGATGGCGATGCCTGGGCCGGCGTTGCGAACCTGCACCAAATCCTGTTCGAGACCGCGAGCCTGAATCTGCGGCTGGCCAATGTCGATGAATATAACCGGCTGAAAGCGCGGCGGACGGCCACCGAAGCCGAGCGCGATCTCGCTTTCAAAGCGCTGCAGTCAGTGACGGCAACAGGTTCCCGGATTGATGTCGCGCCGGTGCGGGGAGACAGCCCGCTGATGGGAGCCTTACGCCTGATAGGTCGGGCCGAGGGCTTCGAGGTTCGGCCCCCGGCTAACCTGAAACCGGGGGATACCCCCACACTGGAGGAGATCGCTCGCGCCAGCGGCCTGCGGCTGCGCACGATCACGTTGCGGGATGGCTGGTGGAAGTATGACTTCGGGTCTCTGCTGGCGCTCGACCAGAACACGAAGCAGCCTCTTGCGCTCCTCGGTGCCCAGGATCAACCCCGGCTGATCGACCCGGCCCAAGGTGAGGAATTACGGTTCGACGAAGCGCGGGAGCGTCTGGCCCCGACGGCTTTTGAACTGACCGCACCGTTGCCATTCCGGGCCATCAACTTTCGGGAACTGCTGGGATTCGCTCTGACGCAGGGCTGGCGCGACCTCATCCCCATGCTGGCGATGGGGGCGATCCTCGGACTGCTGGGCTTGATGACGCCGATAGCGACCGCCTACATCATCGATAGCGTGATCCCCAACCATGAGGGCGGCCACCTGATCGAACTCGGCCTGGCGCTGGCGGTGCTGGGCGGCACAGCCTTTGTCGTAAACTATGTCAGCACCCTGGCCTTCACCCGCGCCGAGAGCTGCATGGGCCGGGCGGTGCAATCCGGGATCATGGATCGGGTGCTGCGCTTGCCGATGAGCTTTTTTCAAAACTATTCCGCCGGCGATCTGGCGACCCGGGTCATGGCGATCACCCAGATCCAGACCCTGCTGTCCACCTCCAGCGTCAATGCGATCCTGGGCGGGATCTTCGGCATCTTCAGCTTCGGGCTGATGTTTTTCTATGACGTCCGCCTGGCGCTCTGGGCGGCGCTGCTGACCCTGGTTTATCTGGTCCTCAGCCTCGTGCTGAGTTATCTGCGCCTGCGCCAAGAGCGCCCCCTGGCCGCCCTGACTGGGAAGCTGAACAACACCCTGCTACAACTGATCCTCGGCGTCGCCAAGATTCGTCTCGCTGCGGGCGAAGATCGCGCCTTCGCCCGCTGGGCCAGCCTCTTTGCCCAAGGCCGTCGCTATCAACTGGCCTCGCAACGGCTCGGGGCCTGGCAAGCGGCCCTTAACCAGGTTCTGACTCTGTCTGGACTCCTGTTGTTTGTAGTGCTGATCGGCAAGCCTGCGGAGAATGTCGATCTGATCGCCATTGGCGCTTTCGCTGCCCTGTTGGTGGCCTTCCAAAGTTTCGCCGCCAGCCTCGCCATGATGATTATGGTCACGACCGGACTGATCGCGATTCAGCCTCAGATCGAGCGCGCCCGGCCGTTGCTGGATGCCGCGCCGGAGATCGGGGAAGAGAAGGCCGATCCGGGGTCGTTGTCCGGGGCGATCGAGGTCTCACATCTGAGCTTCCGCTATGCGCCGGAGGGTCCGCTAATCCTGGACAATGTGTCGCTGGAAATCGCCCCGGGGGAGTTCGTCGCCCTGGTCGGGGCGTCCGGCTCGGGGAAATCGACTCTGCTACGCCTGCTGCTGGGTTTTGAGCAACCGGAAGCGGGTGGCATTCTCTTTGACGGCCAGGATCTGGCCGGCATCGACGCCACTGCGGTGCGCCGCCAGATGGGGGTGGTGATGCAAAACGCCCAGCTCATGCCGCGCTCCCTGTACGACAATATTCTCGGTACGGGCAGCGGCGCCCTGAAGAATGCCTGGGAGGCGGCGGCCCAGGTGGGGCTGGCCGAGGATATCCGTCAGATGCCGATGGGGATGCAGACCGTGATTCTCGAAGGCGGCGGCGCGCTATCGGGCGGGCAGATGCAGCGGTTGATGATCGCCCGCGCCATTGTGGGCCGGCCCAAGATCCTGCTGCTCGACGAAGCGACCAGCGCCCTCGATAATCGCACCCAGGCGGTAGTGACCGAGAGTTTGGACCGGCTGCGGGTGACGCGGGTCGTCGTGGCCCACCGCCTCAGCACCGTCGTCAACGCCGATCGAATCTATGTCTTCGAGGCCGGGCGCATCATCGAGGTGGGCCATTACGCCGAGTTAATTCAGGCTAACGGCCCCTTCGCCCGCTTGGCCGAGCGGCAAATGCTCTGAGACCGCCCACCTTGTGATAGACCCTTAGAACCGCGCCGCCCGGCTGGTATTTTCTCTTAGAACCGCGCCGCCCGGCTGGTATTTTCTTTGTCCGAAGTCGGCCAAACCTCATATCGGTAGCCGGCGATGCTCAATCAGCCTCAGAGAATCTGCAAATCCAGGGCCGGAAACAGCTTCTTCAAATTCGGCAGCGACTTGGCGTGCCATGGAATCCGCGCGGTTCCGCGCACCCCGAGGCCCACCCCGCCGCGATTGCGCACCTCAATCGTGAATTTCGCAAACAGGTTGATTCCCGAGCTGTTGAGGAATTCAAGCCCCATCAGGTCCAGATCAACGCGACCCGCATTGGCCTCCGCTGCCTCCAGCACCTGTTTCATCAGGGCCTGGATCGGCGCGTAATCCTCCGGACTCGACAGGCGCATCGTCCCCTCATAGTAAATCGTGTTGCCGTCAGCCCAGACCCGATAATCATTTGTCTTGATTTCCACTCTGAATTTCCCCGTATCGGCACTACAGTCGGAGACTGGCGTGCGTTTGAATCATGACCGGCGCAGCCGCCGCCGGCTGCTCGAATCGCCAGGTAAACTCGGCGCCATAGTCGCTCATCAGCGTCAGAATGCCCAAGCCGGAGGCTGAGGGCGAATCGCCCATCGCGTTCGCCTCAATGCGCTCCAGCAGGAGTTCATTAGGATCGCTGGCGGTCAGTTGTTCCAGCAGTTGCCCGAACCGCGCAGCGACCTCTGCTTCGGCGTGATTGCGCACCCGAACTTCGAACACGCCATCGGTGAAACTCGCATCCAGTTCGATGGAGTCCGCCGTGGCATGACGAAACTTCACTGCATTCTCCAGCAGCTCGTTGGTCAGGTAGTTGATCCCGTGCTGCGCCTCATTCGCGTCCTTGCCCGTGCGTGCGGCCTGCCCGGAGTAAAGCTCGCCGAGCAGTTCCGCAGTCGCGCCGCAATGCGCCCAGACCACCGGCAGCGAACCATGCAGGATCAGCCGGCTGGTCCAGTGTCCCGGAGCGGCTGCGTCCGGTCGTTGCGCGCCAAAGCTTGCTTTCATCATGCTTACCTCTGCTTTACCACGACGAGGGTGATGTCATCGTGAATCTTCTGATTCGCAATGTACGCCATCAGGTCGCCGATGATGCCCGTCTTGATCGACTCAGCCGAACCGTTGGCGTACCGCGCCGCGCTTTCGCACAACCTTTCGATGCCGTACAGCTCTCCCACTGGATTCTCCGCTTCCGTAATACCATCAGTGTGCAGGATCAGCACATCCCTGCCGGCGAGGCGCAGCGAGCGCGTGGCTACGAAACTGGAAATATCCGGCTCCAGGCCAACCGGAAAACCGAGGTCGCCGGTATCAATGCGCTCCACTACCCCGCCATTGCGGACGATCAGAACTTCCTCATGCTGGCCGGACAGGATCACCTTGCCGTCTTCGCGGAAGTCGACAAACGCCAGGGTTAGATATTTGTCGGTCTGGGTGCGGACGATGTTCTTGTAGATCACGCGGTTAAGGACACTGAGGAACAGTACCGGGTCGCTCTCGCCCTGTTCTTCAAGGGCGCGCGCCACCGACTGCACCATCAGCATCAACACCCCGCTTTCAAGCCCATGTCCGGTGACGTCGCCAATGCCGACTTTGACATTTCCACAGCTCTGCAAGACGTCATAGTAGTCGCCCCCCACTTCTGCGGCAGGCTCCATGAAGGTCGCGATGTCCAGATGCAGCACCGCCGCCAGCTCGCTGCTTTTCGGCAACACCATCATCTGCATGCGGCGTGCGACGTCCACCTCCGAACCCAGACGAACATTTTCCTGCTTCAGCCGTTCGTTCAGCAGGAAAATTTCCTGGCTGGCCGCCGCCAGTTCGCTGGTGCGGTCCCGCACCCGTTGTTCGAGATTCTCGGTGTGGTAACTGATATCTGCGGCCATGCGGTTGAAAGCGACGCCCACTTCCCCCACCTCATCGTCGGAAGGGTGAGCGATCCGTACCGAGTAGTCCTTGTCCTTCAAACGCCGGGCGGCGGCGGCAAGTTCCTGCAGGCCAGCCGAGATCGGCTTTGAAATCGCTACGATCACGATCAGGAGGACCAGCAGGGTCAGTACGCCCGTGATCGCAGCGCTTTGCAAAATGCGCTCCAGTGATCGGTCCACCGACGCTTGGGCTGCGGTCATCGCGGCGTAGATCTCGGATTCCGGGATCACAAAGCCGAGGACAAGCTGACTGCCGACGATGATTTTGCCATCCCAGAGATTACGCTTGCTAAGCCGCTGCAAAGCGACGATATATGGCGCGGAACCACCGTTTTGCGTGAGATTGACGTGCGTAATCCAGATACGGTTATCGTTCGGCATCGCCAACGACCGAATCTCGGCCTGACTGCTCTTGGTCAGGGTCCGGTCGACGCCGGTGACGCCCTGGCCAGACGCGGCATTAGCGGTCACCAATCCCAGCACTGCTTCCCCTTCCGGTCTGACCGCCAGCACGTTGCCGTTTTCCATCGCGAGAAAGGCGAAACCGGTGTCAGCCACCTTCACGCTCTGAACGATTTCGGCCAGTTGATCGAGAGTAATGTCTACCGCCGTCATCCCGGCCACATCGCTGCGATCCTTGGTCCACAGCGGATAAAAATAGCTGACGATCAACGCCGCAGTAGTCGCGTCGACATAGGGCGCGGTTGCCGTAATGTAACTGTCCTTGACCGGAATCAGGCCCGGATCCTTGAGCCACGCCTGCCAACTCTCGTAGACCCCCGGGAAGAAGAAGTCCCAGAAATTGGCGTCATTGTGCCCCGGATACAGCTTGTCGTAGGTCTGCGCCTGGTCGGCGTAGGGCGTGGTGCGCATGATCGGCCGGTCCTTCGGGCCGACGTAGTAGAACTGCAGCTTGCGCGCCCCGCCAGTCATCAGGCTCCGGCTGACGAGATCGAACACGGCAGTGTCGCGAATCAGGCGCTGAACGTCGGATCGCGGTTTCTTGTCACGGCCGAGCAGATAACCCCAGACGCTGAGGACCGATGGCGCGCCTTTCGCGTTCTGCGCCCACTTGCCCACCGGGTCATACTGGAGCGGAGTGCTGGGCTGCACATCGCTGGTGATGGCCCTGCCGAGCGCACTCGCTATCTGCGGTCGGTCGATTAGATCCTGCATGGTGGCCGCCAGCGCGATGACCTCGGCGTGCGTCTCGTTGATGACGGCGTCGACGCGCAGTGCGGTGGTCTGAATGTAGTTGGTCAGGTATTCCTGGCTCGCCCGCGTCAGGCCGTTCCGGATCTCGGCGGTAGCGTTGCTGGCCAGCAGTTTGGCGTTACGCAGCGCCAGCACGGTGGAAACCAGCATACTGACGAGGACGACGATTCCCACCGTCAGGATGAATTTGCCACGGAATGTTTTGGGGCGCAGGAACTTCATGGGCGAATACTGGCCGACCTGTAACAGCCGTCAGCGCGGCTTACGCGCCGAGGCCGCCCAGATCGGCCATCCGGCGTAGCCCTTCGGGTGCAATGCGGCGAAGATGTGGTCCTGGAAACCCTGCCGGAAGCGGGCGATGAATTCGGCGCTGTCGCCGCGCTGCACCGCCATTTGTCCGGCAAAAAAGCCTTCCCAGGCGGCAACCACGTCGGCGAAATCCTGCGGATCGCCATCCAGGTTCGTGACCATGAAACTCTCCATGCGGATGTCATCGAAACCGGCATCGTACAGATAACGGCGGCTCTTCGGGCCGAACTCAATGTCCCCCTTGAAGTACGCCCAGAGGCGGGCGACTTCGTTATAGGTCCACTGGATGCTTTCGGCGCGCGGCTCCCCCAGACAGTGGGAGTTCTTCTCATTGGTGATGTAGACGCGACCGCCCGGTTTGCAAATCCGGTACAGCTCCCTGAGGATCAGTCCCGGCCGGTCGAAGACCTGCACCGAGTGGCGGCAGGTCACAAAATCAAACTGGTTGTCCCCGATCAGCAGGTTTGCGGCATCGCCCTGCACATATTCAATCGCGTCAATCCCAAAGTCGGCGGCCACCTGACGGGCGTAGGCAAGGCTTTGCGGGGCATGGTCAATCGCCAGAAGTCGCGCCGGCTGGAATTCCTTGTAGAGCAGCGCGGCGAAATCGCCGATACCGCAGCAGATGTCCGCAACCGCCATACCTGGTCGCAAACCGTGGCGTGGGAGTATTTTGCGCTCATGACGCCAGGTCAGCTTGGTCTGGGTGCGCAGGACCGGGATGAAACGGGAATCCTCCAACACCGACTGACCGGGATAGAACGCCTTGTCATACTGCTCGACGGCAACGTTGCTGCTGAGCTGGCGGAGCAGCGCAAACTTACGCTCCTGCCAGCCGACATAACTGGAGGTGATGGCGATGATTTTGAGGTCGGGTTTTTGCCGGCAGGCCCTGCGGATGAACGTGACGATTTCGTGAAATCCGGCATTGTTTAACTGCGCCAGCCGCTTGGCGTTCAGGTACAGGGCGCCGCTGACCGAGTTGAGGGCATGATCCAGGGTCTGCCGCACTTCGCTGAGTTCCACGCCGCTGTGGGGACGAATGGCCCCAGCCAACACGATTTCCTGGTTATTCGGGTCGAAGCGGACGGTGAACGACATGCGCAGGCACCTTCAGTTTGCGTAATTGAAAAAGATTTGCACGACGGTGGCTTTCACGGAAATCGCCTCAGAAGGAACCGAAGGCGGCACCAAGGCCAATGACCGCCACTAGCGCGAGCATGGTGCCGACAATGCCCACCATGACGATGTCGAAATAGCTGTCCCAATGGGTGGAGCCACAGACGGCCAGCAGCGTGACGACAGCGCCGTTGTGCGGCAGGTTGTCGAGAGTACCCGCGCTGATCACCGCCACACGGTGCAGCAACGCCGGGTCACTGCCCAACTCCGCCGCCATTTGCAGGTAGGTTGCGCCGAGCGCATCCAGGGCAATGGTCATCCCGCCCGACGCCGAACCGGTCAACGCGGAGAGGATGTTGGTGGACAGGGCCAGAGAAACCAGTGGCCCGCCTTCGATGGACAGTACCCAATCACGCACGATCTCGAACGCCGGCACGGCGGCCACGACGGCTCCAAACCCCACCAGGCTGGCCACGTTCAGCACCGGGGCAGGGCTGAGGTTAGCCCCGGCGTCGACCGTATCACGCAGCGCCAGCAGCCGCTGGTAATTGAATGCGACCAGGATCACGATGGCCGAGATCAGCGCCACGATCACCGACCAGACCCCACTCACCGCCGTGAACGAGGTCCCGCCCCAACGCGCTTCGGCCAGAAAACTCGTATCGAGCTGCGGCAACACCAGCATGGACATAGTGAGATTGACGAGGATCACCACGACCAGCGGGAGGATCGCCACCAGGATGCCGGGACCCTGCTTACCATGCTGGCCGTGATGCACCTCGGCCGGGTCGAACGCACCGGCGGTCGTGGCCCGTTCGCGCACCAGCGGATCGTCTGCGGCGGCATCGGCAGCAACAAGAGCGTCGCCATAGCCTTCTCCCCTGCAGCGGGCAACGGCTTCGGCGCGCGCCAGCCACCACAGGCCGAAACCCAGCATGATGATCGCTGCGATGATGCCCAACCCCGGTGCGGCGAAGGGCGTGGTGCCGAAGAACGGCATGGGGATCGCGTTCTGGATCGCCGGCGTACCCGGCAAGGCGGACATGGTGAAGGTCGAGGCACCCAAGGCAATGGCAGCCGGCATCAGACGATTCGGGATATCAGCCGCCCGAAACAGGGCCTGGGCCATCGGTCCGATCACAAAGAAGGCGACGAACAGGCTCACGCCGCCGTAAGTGACCAATGCGCCCGCCAGCACGACCGCCAGTATGGCCCGGCGCGGCCCGAGCCGTTCGGTCATAAAGCGGGCGATGGTCGAGACCGAACCGCTGTCGTCCATGAGCTTCCCGAACACCGCGCCAAGGAGGAACAGCGGAAAGAACTGGGCGAGAAACCCGCTCGCCGAAATCATGAAGGTCTGGGTCCAGTGCGCCAGTAGGGGTTCGCCTGCGGCGAGGGCAGCGATCAATGCCGCCGCTGGCGCGAGAACCAGAATGTTCCAGCCTCGAAACGACAGCCAGATGAGAACGCCGAGGCCCAGCAGAATCCCTAACAATTCCATGAGTTAAATACCCTCCAACAGTTCGTCGAGGTCGATCGTTGACCGCACGCCCAGATCGGCCCCGTGAGCGTCCAGAAACGCTTCGGCGGCGCGGCGGCCCTTCTCGCGGAGCCGACAAAAAAACTCCCACTCGGCCAGAACCTTTGAGGAGGAACTGAGTTGGGTCATTTCTTCGCTGGCGATCCGGTGAATGCGCATTTTGGCCCAGACCGCACCCTCGCAATGACCGGGGTCGGCCACCTGCCGTAGCAACTCCTGCATGCAACTCTTTGATCAAGTTTTAGTTAAAGGTGATTTCGTTCAGTGGCTAGATAGACAGGCGAGTATCAGTGGCTAGATAGACAGGCGAGTAATCGAGGGTCCACAGGCCGGTCAGAATTTCTGAGGGGGCCACGGCGCAGGGGACTGAGCAGCGCTCCGTCAGAAACCCGTTTCCAGAATTTTTCGAGTGCGGCCCGTGCGCCCTCGGGGTTACCTGCCGCATAACCGTCAGCCATCACTACCGCATTCATGGCACCAGCTGAGGTGGCGGAAATCCCGTCGAAGCGCAGCCAGGGCACCTCAAGCAGGCGGTCGAGTACGCCCCAGGTGAACGCGCCGTGCGAGCCGCCGCCTTGCAAGCCGAGATCAATCAGGACGACATCGCGATCCGAGTGCGCCGCTACAAGGATATTGGGGGCCATGTCAACTCCTTAAATTAAAGCCAAAAAATTGAACAGTCTGGAAACAACACAGTGCAGTGCGGCTTCCCTGAATTTCGGGTTACGCCAGCGCCTTGGCCTTGAGCCTGGCGAATTCCTCCGGGTTGATGACGCCGGCATCGAGCAGCGCCTTGGCGTCGGCGATGTGGTCGGCGGGTGATTTTCCCGCCACTTCCCGGATGTAGGCATCGGTATCGGTCTTGGCCCGCTACAGCGCGGCCCGCTGCCGTTCCACTGCCGCGAACCAGAATATAAAGCGCGGTCAACATCGGCGGAAAGATGAGACCGACCAGCCAAAGAACCTTGGATCCCCCGCCCAGTTCGGCGTCCCGAAACAGGTCAATAACCACTTGAAACAGGACGATAAGGTACGCCACAAAAAAGAAGGCTGAGGCGATCAGCCACAGAACATCCCAGAAATTACTCATAAAGCACAGATCAAATACAGTTATCAGTCAGACGGTGTCCCAAGGTGCGAATAGGGGGCAATCCGGTGCGGCGCGAGTATAGCCCACCACCACATCCAACCTAAAGCGTGGGGCTGATCAAGAGCGGCTGGAGCGCAATGGGAAACGACCTCAATTTGGACTAACATCATTTACGCATAAAATCCGCCGGGGATTCCCCATTGGAAAAGGTAATATGTTCGCGCCGCTTGAAACAACAGTCTACACAACCGCCAGCGCGCTAACCACCGGGTTATTCGCACTGTAGTCGCCCGACTGGAATCGGAAACCCCGCGCAACGCGCTGCGATCGGCCCGTGCGGAACTCACTGCCGCGCGAGCGCGACTGGTCGAGGCTCAGAAATAACATCGAGGCCCGCCTGGTGGTGGATCAACCCCTGACGGTCGATCTGGCGCTCAACGAATTCACCACCTCCCTGTGGCAGGCGATCGCCATCGTACTCATGGTCAGTTTCATCGCCCTGGGGGTGCGAGCCGGCACGGTCGTGGCCATTCCGCTCACGCTGGCCGTGGTTTTCCCGATCATGGACCTGGCCAACATCGACCTCCAGCGCATCTCGCTCGGCGCCCTAATCATCGCTCTGGCCCTCATGGTCGATGACGCCATGACCACCATCGACGCCATGAGCCGACGCCTAGCCGCCGGCGATGACAGAGTGAGCGCCGGCATCTATGCCTATCGCCATCTCGCCTTCGCCATGCTGACCGGGACTCTGGTCACCATCGCCGGCTTCGTGCCCGTCGGCTTCGCCCAGAGTTCGGCCGGCGAGTATACCTTCTCGATCTTCGCCGTCGTTGGCATCGCATTCCTGGCTTCCTGGTTCGTCGCGATGGTGTTCGCCCCCTTGATCGGCATGGTGCTGCTACGGCCGCCAAAGGCCGATCAGGCCGACAAGCCGAGCCGCGTAACCCAGCTTTATCGAAGCTTCCTGACGCTGGCCATGCGCGCCCGCTGGGTCACCATCGCGGTGACGGTCGGGGCCTTCATCGCGTCCCTGGCGGCGCTGGGTCAGGTGCCGCGCCAGTTCTTTCCCGCCTCGGACCGGCCTGAACTCCTGGTCGATCTCCGGCTGCCGCAGAACGCCTCGATCCATGCGACCGAACAGCTCGTCAATCGCTTCGAGCAGTTTCTGCGCGATGATCCCGAGCTGGCTTCCGGGATCGAGCGCTGGAGCGCTTACATCGGCCAGGGCGCCATCCGCTTCTATCTGCCCCTCGATGTGCAGTTAGCCAATCCCTTCTTCGCGCAGGCGGTGATCGTGTCGAAGGACATCGTGGCCCGAGAACTCCTGCGGCCGCGACTGGAACGCCTGCTGGCGGAGGAGTTTCCCCAAGTAGTCGGGAACGTCGCGCCGCTCGAACTCGGCCCCCCGGTCGGGTGGAGGCCATCATTTCGCGCTTTCGGCCGATCATGCTGACCGCCCTGTCGACCGTACTCGGCATGATCCCAATCGCGCCCACTGTCTTCTGGGGTTCCATGGCCTACGCGATCATGGGCGGTCTGCTAGTGGCGTCGCTGCTCACGCTGGTCTTCCTGCCGACGCTCTACGTCACCTGGTTCAAGGGAGTTCCGCCCGCCGCAGCCATCTCGCCGGGGAGCGCGGATGAGCGGCGCATCCAGGGATCGAGCCGTTTAATATAAAGCCTGACGACTGCTCGCGACATCTGGCGAGCCTGACGACGACCTCAAGAGTGAGGGAGGAATGATGCGTTTCCAGCAGTTGATCGATTCATTGCCGATAGTCGGCTTCTTCGTGGCGTTCGTGATCTTCGCGCTGATCACGGCCGAGTTTGGTTACCGCCTCGGGCGCTGGTGGCAGAAGCGAACGTCCGACGAGAAGGAGGGTCCCACGGCCATGATCGTGGGTTCGCTTCTGGCCCTGATGGCGTTCCTCCTCGCGATTACGATGGGGATGGCCTCCGATCGCTTCAACGCGCGCCGCACGGTCGTACTCGACGAGGCGAACTCGGTGGGTACTACCTATCTCCGGGCCGGCTACCTGCCGGAGCCGGCTTCGAGCGAAACCAAGGCTCTGCTCCGCGAATATGTGCCCCTGCGCATCCTGACCGACGATCTCACGGACGTTCGGGCGAGGATCGCCCGTTCGGTCGAGATTCAGGATAAGCTCTGGGCGATCGCTGAAAAATTGGCCCGCGCCACGCCCAACTCTCAGGTCCTGGCCATCTACATCGCTTCACTGAACGAGATGATCGACCTGCACCAGACACGGGTCATTGCGGGCCTGTACGCGCGCGTTCCCGAAACGATCCTCATCCTGCTTCTCCTCTGCTCGATGCTGACGCTGGCGATGGTGGGTTACAACGCGGGTCTCACCCTGCGGCGCAGCCCCCTCACCGCCGTCGGGCTGGTGATCGTCCTTGGCGCGGTCATTACTCTCGTGGTCGATCTCGACCGACCGCGTGAGGGATTCCTCACGATCAGCCAGCAACCGCTTATCTACCTCCAGGAGCAGATCGGAGCACCGCCACCAGCGAATCTACCGAAGTAGCGTTTTGAATGAGGCCTAACGAGCGAGCGGTCATGATCGACCACGTTGAAAACCTTGCTGAAAGACGCTCCACCTTTGGAGGTCGAACCGCGTGGCCTCGTCTGAGATCGAGCAAAGGGTTCTCAAACGAGAGATAGCGATCACTATGGTCTTCGCCAGTTCCAGGATTCTGCTCGGCCTGCTGTCGGGATCACAGTCGATCGTTTTTGACGGCTTATTCTCGGTCACCGATACCCTAGTGCTGATGCTGGCGCTGACCGCGGCGCGGCCGGCGCAGAGCGAAGGCGACCGCCACTTTCAGTACGGCTACTGGCATATCGAACCGATCGTGCTGGCATTCAACGGCAGCGTGCTGATGTTCCTGTGCTTGTACGCATTCATCAACGCGGTCGGCAGCATTCTGGCGGGCGGACGTGAGCTGGAGCTGGACTGGGCGCTGGGCTACGCCGCCGCCGCGTGCATCGTCACCTTCGGCATGTATTTCTACGAACGCCGGGCGAATCGGCGGGTCCGGTCGAACCTTCTACGTCTCGACGCCCAGAGGAGGGCGCGCTCTTTCTTGCTGTGGGCGTAGTGGCCGCCACTGGTTCGCGTCGTCTCTGGTGGGTACTGGCGCTGGCGGCGATTCTGGCCTTGGGGATCGGCGGGTTGCCCCTGACCGGCGGCGCTTTGGCGAAACTGGTCGTGAAACCGGTTTTAGGCGATGGATGGGTGGAACTGCTCGCGACCTTGTCGGCAATCGGGACTACCCTATTGATGATGCTGCATTTCCTCCACCGGCTGGCGGCGAGCGCTGCGCCGAATTCAGCGGCGGCAGCGCCTTGGGGAATCGCTTTACCTTGGATGTTGGTGTTTGTTGCCGCTCTCGTGGTTCCCTGGATACTGTATTTGGCAACCGGAATCGGCACGCGGTCCGATGCGCTCCAACCCGGGGTTCTCCGGACGGCGCTATGGCCCCTTTTAATCAGTGCCGGACTGGCGCTCGGGCTTTGGCGCTGGGGACGATATCTGCCACGGGTACCGGAAGGCGACATCGTGGTCGTGGGTCAACCCGCCATGCGCGTCATTGTCCGATGGGAAGATGCTCTGGAACAGGTGGAAGGCGGACTGCGACAATGGCCGGTAGCGAGCTTGTCGCTGTTGATGCTGATCCTCATCCTGGGCGGAGTGATGTTCGGCGGACGACATTGAGCCGGTGGCGCCACGGTTGAGATTCATCCTTCAAACTGAAGGATTACCTAACAATGAAACCCATTTAGCCTTGCCGTTCGCCAGATTAGGCCGACGGCGCAGTTGTTTTATCGAGTGGGTATTTCCCGCTCATATCTTCCAAGAGCAAACACTAAACAGGCAGGAATGAACATGCTAAAAAAACTCATGGAAAGTCTGCAACGGTCGGGAACCGAGAACCTTGCCAAAACCTTTTCCCGTCTGGGCCGGGTCGGTTTTTGGGTGCAGATCGTGGTGGGGTCCATTCCCGTTCTCTTGATGGCCTATGCCTTCATCTTCACCCGCTCTCCTTCCGGTCCGCGCGCCGGTCTGGCCGTCGTTGAATACCTGACGTTAGCCAGTTTACTGATCCTGATTTTCACCATCGTCTGGTTTCATCGGCATACCCGCCTGGCTAACCGGATTGCGGATCCGCAAGCGTGTCCGCCAGCATCTTCGATCATTCGAGCGGTCTCGATGGGATTAGTGGCTAGTAGTATTGGGCTGCTGTTTTCGATGACAGTGATGGTGATCGAAACCGGACATCTGCTGTTTTATTTCCTGGCAGCGCCTCAAGGGGGTGTTCCCGTACTCCAAATGTCCGGCGCTGGCGCGACCGGTTGGGTGTCCGCCGTCGACATGATGAGTTTGATGGCCTTAAGCCTCTTCGTTTTCGCCGAGTTGGTCGTGTTGATTCTGAGTCTCTGGCTCCTGTTCCGCACGATGCAAGTTTCCGCAGAGCTTCCTCCAGCTCCCGCACAATGACGAGAAGGAAGGATGGAAGATGGCAAATGCACGCTTTTTGGGACTGCTGATCCTTTGGATGGCGCCCGTTCTGGCGCTGGCTGGCGAAGTGGACGGGACGGCGCTTGAAGGCGCGCTCTGGCGTTTGGCGAGCGTCGCTCATCCGGATAGTCAGCTTCACGCCGTTCCAGATAGCGTCGAGACCACTGCAACCTTTGCCAATGGCTCGGTAAGCGGCAGCGGCAGCTGCAATCGTTACACCGCTAGTTACACCGTGGCTGATGGCAAGCTGACCATCGGTATGGCGGCGAGTACGATGATGGCGTGCCCCGAACCCCAGGCGGACGTCGAAATGCCGTTCATGGCGGCGTTGGCGACGACGATGGCTTACAAAATCGAGGATGGCCAACTCAGCTTGCTGGATGCCGGAGGGCAAAAGATCGCGACCTTCAAGGTGTGGCAACCGGTAACGCTGAAGGGCGTCGCCTGGCGGGCGACCGTTTACAACAACGACCGCGCTGCCGCCGTCTCGTTAATTGACGGCAGTGAGATCACGGCGACCTTTGGAACCGACGGCGTACTGAACGGGTCGTCCGGCTGCAATCGTTACCGGGCTGCCTATGTCGCTAAGGACTCGTCGATGACGATCCAGACGCCGAGCAGTACGCGCAAGGCCTGTACCCAGCCCGCTGGCGTGATGCAGCAAGAGCGGGAGTACCTCAAGGCGCTGACGACCGCCGCCACTTATACCCTCCAGGGCAACCAACTGGAGTTGCGTACTGACCAGGGCGCGCTGGCTGCTTTATTCAAAGCCCAGTAGAACACGATGGCGAAACGCACTGGATACCTCATTGCTTTCACAGCGCTGTGCATCGCCGCAGCTTTTCTGCTGCCGACCATGCCGCAGTCGGTTGAGTACCACCGCTTCGCTGATGACCGGACCCTGTTCGGGGTCGTCAATTTTCTCGATGCGACCTCCAACCTCTTTTTTCTGCTGGCCGGCCTCGCCGGTCTCGTCGTGGTCATGCGCCCGCGTACACCGTTCGCGTTCGCCCGCGAGCGCTGGCCGTATGCCCTCTTCTTTTTGGGAATGCTGCTGACTGCGGCCGGTTCTGCCTACTATCACCTGACGCCGGACAACGAGCGGCTGTTCTGGGATCGGTTGCCCATGACGGTCGCGTTCATGTCGTTGATCGCAGCCCAGGTGGCGGATCGCATCAACGCGAGAGCAGGACTGGTTCTTCTGGTCCCGATGCTGCTGGTCGGGGCAGCATCCGTCCTCTATTGGCGGGCCACCGAACGGGCTGGCGCCGGTAACGTCATCCCTTACGGAATTTTGCAAGGTTATACAGTGGCGATCCTGATCTTGATGGCCGTATTGAAACCATCGCGTTACACCCGGGGCAACGATATCTACTGGGTCTTCGCGGCGTATGTCCTCGCAAAGCTCCTGGAGCTGTTTGATCGCGAGTTTCTGGCGCTGGGGAATCTGGTCAGCGGCCACACTCTCAAACATCTGGCTGCCGCAGTGGCGGGCTTCGTGGTCTGTCGCATGTTGATGCGGCGAACCCTTATCGGTCGGCAGCCCTCCGTAACGCATGAAGAAGCCGAGCAACAAAGCAGAGGATTGAAGTCATGGGATCAAAGCTCGTCAAGCTATTAAAGTGGGGGGTGGTGCTGCTGGCCGTGAGCATCACGACGCTGCTGGCAGTACGCGCCTATGATTCGCAGACGGGTCCTCCGCTGGAACTCTGGCACACCTACGTCCCCCACGAGTTGACCGCCACGGAGATCAGCAAGGCGGATTGGGCGGCGTACCTGGCGGCTGAAAACACGATTTTCGATGAAGTGCGGGCGGAGGTAACGCAGAACTGACCGATTCGCCCTACAATCTGCGCCACCTCGCCCGGCGCTACCGGCAAGACGGTTATGTCTCGGTCGCCATCAGGCTGCCTGGTCATGGCACCGTGCCGAGCGGCCTGACCGACGCCGAATGGGAGCAATGGGTCGAAGCGACGCGCCTGGCGGTCAGAGAAGCGCGGCGGCGGGTAGGGTCATCAGCGCCCTTGCATCTGATGATTGGGTTCTCCAACGGTGGAGCGCTCGCGATGAAGTACGCGCTCGACGCCATGAGTGACCCTCAATTGACGCGGCCCAACCGGGTTGTGCTGATTTCGCCCATGATCGGGATCACCAGCCTCGCCCGGTTCGCCGGGGTGTTCGGCTGGTCGGCAGTATTTCCTGCCTTTGCGAAAGCAGCGTGGCTCGGCGTGGTGCCGGAGTTCAATCCCTTTAAATACAACTCGTTCCCCGTCAATGGGGCGCGGCAATCCTCGCTGATAGCGCGGGTCCTGCAACAACAGATCGCGCAATACGCAGCGGAAGGTCGGCTGGCTGAGTTGCCGCCCATCCTGACTTTTCAGTCCGTGGTGGACTTTACGGTCAGCACCCGGGCGATTATTTCCGCGTTGTATGCTCATCTCCCTGCGAACGGCAGTGAACTGGTGTTGTTTGATCTGAACCGGAACGCCAAATTTGGTCCGCTCCTGCGTTCCAGCACCGACAACATACTCACGCGCATTCTGCCCGAGAGGAAGGCATCGGCAACCGCCCGTGAGTGCGTCGGAATCAGCGAGCCAGTTCGTCGATCACGAAGTCGACGGTAATCGTCACCCGATCGCTATGGCTCGCGTCGAGGGCGACCTTGGCCTGGTAGTCGGCGGCCAGCGCCATCAGGCCGATTTGCGGGTCGAACGGCTGTTCAGCGAGCATCATGGTGACGAAACGATCCGCGACATCGGCGCGGCAGGCTTCAGCAACAGCCGACTCGTAGAAGGTCCGGGTCGCAGCATCGCAGGGTACGCTGAGTTTAATGCTGTCGCCCGGCGCGCCCCGGTAAACGGTGCAGGCGATCTCGCCCGGAGCATGATGACGCCGAAACGCAGTTTCGAGCAGTTCGTTGAGAACCGAGGAAAACAGGTTGGCGTAGCGCAGCGAATCGGTGCGCCGCTGGCTGACCAGATTACCGATATAGTTGGAGATCCGGTCGCAATTCGACCAGTCCGAGGCGAACAAATCGGCGCCGATGACTATGTCGAACACCCGGTTCTGGGCAGTGCTTTCGTAGCTTGCAGACATAACAACCTCAGCATCTGACGAAGATGGCGCACGTTGAAAATTCAGCGTCGTTGACGCTATTTAGCTCGAAAGTGTACTTTAGGTCGCTATTTCGCACCAGCCTATTCGGGCTAAAGCAGCGCCCCCGATCTCAGAGAACCGCATGACTGACCCAACCAATCCAACCAATCCAGCCACTGCCGCCGAGCGGGATTTGCTGGCCGAAATCGTCGCAGCCCGCGCCGAAATCGCCCGCCTGAATAGCGAACTGGATGATCTGCAGATGCTCTACCAGGGGACGATTGAGCATGGCGAGGCGGTCGAGGATCAGTTGGCGGAGAGCAACATCCTCCTGCAGCAGACTCAGCGCCGCTTGAATGAGGAACTGGCGGAGGCCGAGAAGTACATCATGGGAATTCTGCCGGCGCGCCGCGTTGAGGTTCCAGGCACCGACTGGCATTTTGTGCCATCGACCGAGTTGGGCGGCGACAGTTTTGGTTACCATGAGGTCGATGCCGACCGCCTGGCGATCTATCTGCTCGATGTGTGCGGGCACGGCGTGGGCGCGGCGCTATTGTCGGTCACGGTGATCAATGTGCTGCGGTCGGCGGCGTTGACGAACACTGATTTCTGCGACCCTGCCGCAGTCCTTGCCGCGCTGAACGAAACGTTCCCGATGGAAAGGCAGAACGACATGTATTTCACGATCTGGTACGGGGTCTACCAGCACTCGAGCCGGTTGCTGCATTATGCGAGCGGTGGGCATCCCCCGGCGATCCTGCTGCGCACTGCCGAGGATGGCATCCGGCAAGCCCGGGAACTGGCGACGCCCGGCATGGCTATCGGCGTAATGCCCAACGTTCACTACCCGTCTGCGGTGACTGAGTTAGCGTCTGGAGACTGCTTGCTGGTATTGAGCGACGGCGTGTACGAGATTGAGAAGGCGCCCGGGGTTCCGCTGGAATTCAACGAGTTCCTGGAGTTCGTCACGGCTCCCGACGGCGATCATCCGGAACGGATCTTTAACTGGGTCAAGTCTCTCGCCGGTACTGCCGCGCTGCCGGATGACTTTACTCTGCTGCGGTTAAGGTTCTGAGCGACGGCGCTGGCCGGCATCAACCAACCCGTTCCCAGCGCTGAAACCGGTACGGCCAAGCCTGATCGGCCTCAGCGGCATGAGCTTCTTCCCAGACCAGCCGCCAGTCCCGCTCAGTCCATTCCGGAAAACAGACATCGCCGGCGATTTCCGCTTCAATCCGGGTCAAAATCAACCGGCTGGCCAGCGGTAAAGTCTGCTCATACAGCGTTGCGCCGCCAATCACCATCAGTTCGGGCGCATCCCCGGCCAAGGTCAAGGCATCAGGCAGCGAGCAGGCGACCTTGCAATCGGCCGCCAGATAGCCGGGATGGCCGCTCAGAACGATCATCTGTCGCCCCGGCAACGGTCGGCCAATCGACTCCCAGGTGCGCCGGCCCATGAGCAGTGGCTTACCCATCGTGGTCTGTTTGAAAAACCGCAAATCCGCCGGCAGTCGCCACGGCAGCGCGTTATCGCGACCGATCACCCGGTTGCAGGCCAAAGCGGCGATCAAGGTGAGCCGCACAGTCATGGCAAAGGCATCGGCATGGCCGGGACGCTGAACGCCGGAACATCGGGGGCATCGAGGCGAATGGCGGTGAGCCGGTTACCCCACACGCAGCCGCTGTCCAGGGCGTAGATGCCCGGCACCCGGTAGTAGCCCAGCGCCGCCCAGTGGCCGAAGATGATTTTCAGGTTGGCGCTGCGCCGGCCTGGTACGGCAAACCACGGCAACAAACCCTTGCTCTGGCTGCCCGGCGGCCCATTCTCAGCCAGGGACAGCGCTCCTTCCGCCGTGCAAAACCGAATCCGGGTCAGGGCATTGACGATGAAGCGCAACCGGTCATCCCCGCTTAAATCACTCCGCCAGCGCCGTGGTTCGCCGCCAAACATCCGCCCCAGGAACTTCGCCCCCTCCGGGCCGCGCAATACGGTTTCCAGTTCCGCCGCGCTGTGTTGCGCCAGCGGCAAATCCCACTGTGGCGGCAACCCGGCGTGAACCAGGGTAAAGCCCAGCTCGGCATCGTGATACAACAGCGGACGCTGACGCAGCCAGTCCAGCAATTCAGCCGCATCGGGCGCGTCGAGAACGCTGTGGAAGGTATCCTTGCGCTTCGGTTTGACCTGGCCGGCGGCGACCGCCAGCAAGGTCAAATCATGATTGCCCAGCACCGTGACCGCCTGTTCGCCCAGTCCGCAAACCAGCCGCAATACATCCACCGACTGCGGGCCGCGATTGACCAGATCACCGACCAGCCACAAGCGATCAATCGCCGGATCGAAGTTCAGCAGGTCGAGCAACCGCCGCAACGGCTCGTAGCAGCCTTGAATGTCGCCCAGCGCATAAACGGCCATTACGGAAGCCTCTTGAAAGCCATAGGGGAACTCCGCGCCTGCCCGCAGGAGAGGAGCCGGTTACGCAGGGTGTTCATGAAGGCAAATTCAGAATAGCGGCCCGGTTGGTCCAGGAGGAGACCCGCGCCGCCGCCAGTTCGCGCGGCAACCACTCATAGTGATCATGTTCAGCGGGATTCAAGGTGATCGGCTTTCGAACCGGCAGCCGGACCTGGAAGACCTGCTCGACATTTTCCACCACCTCCGGCGGGTAATGATGCTGCCAGGCAGGCAGAATCGGGAAGCGGTTGGTCACACCGCAAGCGATAATATCAACGCCGCTCAGACCGGTTTCCTCCTGCAATTCCCGCTGTGCCGCCACCAAGGACTCGGTTTCCGACCATTCCAGACTACCGGTCACCGATTGCCAGAAGTCGGGCGGCTGGCGGCGACGCATCACCAACACCTCATCCGCCGCCGTGTACACCACCACCAGCACCGACGCTGGGCGTTTCCATTGCCCCTCGCCGGGATGCGGGAGCGGGGCCGGGGATGAGGGCGTCACGGTGTCCGGCGCAGGCGGATATTGAGATCGCGCAATTGCGCCTCAGTGACCGGGGCCGGGGCCTGGGTCAACAGACAGGCGGCGGTCTGGGTCTTGGGGAAGGCCATCACCTCGCGGATCGACTTGGCCCCGGCCATCAGCATCACCAGCCGATCCAGCCCAAACGCGATCCCGCCATGCGGCGGACAGCCGAACTTGAGCGCATCCAGCAGGAAGCCGAACTTGGCCCGCGCCTCGTCGGGGGCGATGCCGAGCAGGTCAAACACCATGCTTTGCATTTCCTGGCGGTGGATACGCACCGACCCGCCGCCGATTTCAGTGCCGTTCAGCACCATATCGTAAGCCCGCGATAAGCACTGCTGCGGATTGGCCCGCACTTCGTCGGGGTCTTCGGTACGCGGGGCGGTAAACGGATGATGCAGGGCATTCCAGCGCCGTTCGGTCTCGTCCCACTCAAACATCGGGAAGTTGACCACCCACAACGGCGCCCACTCGCTTTTCAGCAGCTTGAGATCATGACCGAGTTTGACCCGCAACGCGCCGAGCGCATCGTTGACCACCTTGGTCGCATCCGCGCCAAAGAAGATTAAATCGCCGCTTTCCGCGCCGGTGCGGGTGAGAATCTTGGCCAGGGTTTCATCAGCCATAAATTTCACAATGGGCGCTTGCAGACCCTCACGCCCGGCTGCGGCGTCATTGACCTTGATATAGGCCAGCCCTTTCGCTCCGTAACGCCCGACAAATTCGGTGTAACCGTCGATCTCGCGCCGGCTGAGCGACCCGCCACCCGGCACCCTCAAGGCCGCCACCCGGCCATTCGGATCGGTGGCCGCTTCGGAAAACACCTTGAATTCCACCCCCGCCATCAAGTCCGATAACTCAGTCAATTCCAGCGGAATACGCAAATCGGGCTTGTCAGAGCCGTAGCGCTGCATCGCGATGTCGTAGGGCATCCGCGGAAACGGGTTGGGTAAATCCACGCCCTGCACCAACTTGAACATCTGCCGGATCATTTCTTCCATCAAATCAATGATCGACGACTCATCCATGAACGAGGTTTCAATATCGAGCTGGGTAAATTCCGGCTGGCGGTCAGCCCGCAAATCTTCGTCGCGGAAGCAGCGCACCACCTGGTAGTAGCGATCCAGCCCGGCCATCATCAGCAATTGCTTGAACAACTGCGGCGACTGCGGCAGGGCGAAAAAGCTGCCGGGATGAGTGCGACTCGGCACCAGGTAATCGCGAGCGCCTTCCGGAGTGGCCTTGGTCAGCATCGGAGTTTCGATGTCCATGAACCCGTGCTGCTCCAGAAACCCGCGCAACGCGCTGATGGTCTGGGTCCGCAGCCGCAGCCGGCTTTGCATTTCCGGACGGCGCAGATCGAGATAGCGGTAGCGCAGCCGCACTTCCTCGGAAGTGTCGTCATCGTCCAACTGGAACGGCAACGGTTCGGAACGGTTGAGAATCTCGACCTCGCGGGCCAGCACTTCGACCGCGCCGGTAGGCAGATTGGGATTCTCAGTGCCAGGCGGGCGACGGCGCACCCGGCCGACGATCCGCAACACATATTCATTGCGAACCCGCTCGGCAGTGGCGAACGCTTCCGGGGTGTCGGGATCGATGACCACTTGCACCAAACCCTCGCGGTCGCGCAGGTCAATGAAGATCACGCCACCATGATCGCGGCGGCGGTGCGCCCAACCACAAAGGGTAACATCTTGATCCAAAAGGGTCTCAGTGACTTGGCCGCAATAATGGCTGCGCATGGCGTCTGGGTTCCGTGGGGCAGGGTGAGGCGGGAACAACGGGAAGGCCGGCGGGCGGAAGGGCCGGCAAGGGCGGAAATGGTACGGAGTCAGGCCGATAGCCGCAACCGCGAAGTCAATCCCGCCATCCGGTGGCGAGCGAATGTCCTCGCATCACTTCAAGCCACCGCCGGACAAGCGCTACAACTGCTGGCGCTCTCACAGGCGCTGCTGGCGGCGCTGTCGCTGGCGGAAGCGGCATCGCTCTTGGCGATATTTTTCTGGTTACCGCTCTTGAAATCGGTCTCATACCAGCCGCTGCCCTTGAGCCGGAAGCCAACCGCTGAAATCAGCTTTTTCAGTTCCGGCTGGTGGCAACTGGGACAGTCGCTCAGTTCGGGATCGCTCAGTTTTTGCAGTACTTCCAGTTCGTGGTTGCAGGACTGGCAACGGTATTCGTAGATCGGCATGGCGATCACCTCAAGGGTTGGAAAGCAAATAGGGTGTTATTGCCACTGGATTTATGGGCTGTCCAGCGGTTTTTCAATGGCGATGCCGGGCTGAAACCAACCAGGGCGATCAACCGAAGTGGTTATAGCCTAACCGCTCCAGAGAGAAAGTCGAACCATTGGCGCGAACCAGCCGCAACCCCGGTTCGGCTTCAATCACGCCAATCCGAGTACAACGGCAACGCCAGGCTACCGCCAGCTTCTCCAGCCGGGTCGTCTTTTTTGAGGGCACGGTGAAACACAGCTCGTAATCATCGCCGCCGGTCAGCGCCATCCGCCGCGCGGCGTCCCGTTTCAGACTGGCGGTGAGCGCCGGCGACAATGGCAGGCGATCCACCGTCAGCCGCGCCCCGACGCCACTGCGCTCCAGAATATGGCCGAGGTCCTGGGCCAGCCCGTCGGATACGTCAATGGCAGCGCTGGCGACGCCCCGCAACGCCAAGCCTTGGGCAATCCGTGGTTGCGGGCGCTCCAGCCGGTCTTGCACGTCAGCCCTGTATTCAGGCGCCACGGTCGCCTGTCCGAACGCCGCGGCCAGCGCCAGCCCGGCATCGCCCGGCGTCCCGGTGACATAAATCACATCCCCCGGTTTGGCCCCATCCCGGCGCAGCGCTTCTCCCGGTGGGACAAAACCCATCGCCTGAATCGTGATCACGGTAGTCGGACCGTGGGTGGTGTCGCCGCCGACCAGTTCTACGCCACGATCCTCGGCCAGCGCGAACAAGCCCCGGCAGAACTGCGCCAGCCAGTCTTCATCAATTTTGGGCAAGGTCAGCGCCAGGGTCGCCCAAGCCGGCAGTGCGCCCATCGCCGCCAGATCGCTCAGGTTGACCGCCAGCGCCTTGTGGCCGATGCCTTCCGGGTCGGCGTTGGCGAAAAAGTGGACATCGGCGATCAGGGTGTCCAGCGTCACCGCCAGTTGTTGCCCCAGTGGCGGGTCCAGCAGGGCGCAATCGTCGCCAATCCCCAGCGCCACATCAGAACGATGCCGGCTGTGGCCAGTGAAATAGCGGTCAATCAGAGAAAATTCCGAGAGGGGCATAAGCTACTCGTCATAGCTCACATTGCGGCGGGCGGCGGTAATGGTCACGGTGAAGCCGGTGATAACATCGATCAGGGTCATCAGCAGGATCAGGAAAAAGGTGGTATTGCCCAGTTGCGGCATGACAATGAAGTCGATCAGGGCGACGATAAACACCACCAGCGACAGCACATGATTGAGAATGGCAGCGGATGAACTGCTGGTGGCGCGGGAAATTTCGATGCCGAGCAGGACCAGGCTGATCACCAGCAGCAGATCATTGCCTCGGAGGAGTAAGGTCGTCCCGGACAGCAGCGGCAGACTGAATAGCACGCTTTCCAGCCAGCCCGGCGCAACCAGCGCCAATGCGGTATAAGCAGCAACAACCAGGGCAAGCAGGGGCAGACTGGTCATGAATTGATCTCTACGCATAGGGATGACATTGATGAAGAGTAGCGACTGGCGACCCCTGCCGCAAATAGCGGCGATGGACGGGCTGCTGCTGAATCCTTCTTCATCCGGTTGTCAAGAAGCCAGCATTACAAAATTGATCGGGGTAATTCAAGGTGCTTACGGTTAAGGTTATTTACATATCAGCACATCCGAAAAAGAAGCCGGACTTTGTTCGGCCCGCACGCCCTCCCCGGCATGAATGCCGGGGTTTCTCGTGGAGGAACTGATGAACGTACCGGCCTGGAACCCGGCGGTGGAATTCATGGAGCGGGAGGCGTTGGAACAGCGGCAACTCGCCCAGTTGCGCCAAACCGTGGCGCAGGCGTTGAAAACGCCGTTTTATCAGCGTCGATTGGCTGCCGTCGGGCTGACAGATTCCAAAGACATCGCCAGTCTGGGCGATCTGCGGCATCTGCCCTATACCACTAAGGATGATCTGCGCGAGGCCTACCCTTATGGGATGCTGGCGGTCAATCTGGAGCAGGCGGTGCGGCTGCACACCTCCAGCGGCACCACCGGCACCCCGACCGTGGTTTACCACACCCGGCGCGATCTCGATGGCTGGACCGAACTAGTGGCCCGCTGCATCGTCGCCACTGGCGCGACCGCCCATGACGTGTTCCAGAACATGACCAATTACGGGCTGTTCACCGGTGGGCTGGGTCTGCATTACGGGGCGGAACGAGTGGGGATGCTGGTGATTCCGGCCAGTTCCGGCAATACCAGCCGGCAGATTCAATTGATGCGAAATTTCCGCACGACGGTGGTTCACGCTACCCCCAGCTACCTGCTCCATCTTCATGCGGCGCTGACGCTGGAAGGCGTCGGTCTCGACCAGTTGCGGCTGCAAAAAGCCTTCATCGGGGCCGAGCCGCATTCGGAACAGACCCGCTGCAAGATCGAAGATCTGTTCCAAATCAAGGCTTATAACTCCTATGGCCTGAGCGAGATGAACGGTCCCGGAGTCGCCTTCGAGTGCGTCTACCAGACCGGCCTGCATCTCTGGGAAGACGCCTACCTGCTGGAAATCATCGATCCGCGCAGCCTGCAACCCTGCGCCGAGGAAGAAAACGGCGAGATCGTGCTGACCACCCTGCAGCGGCAAGCCACCCCGTTGTTGCGCTACCGCACCCGTGATCTGTCCCACCTGGTCGGCGGCCATTGCCGCTGTGGTCGCAGTCACCGCCGACTGGCGCGAATCAAGGGCCGCAGCGATGATATGTTGATCATCAATGGCGTCAACATCTTCCCCTCGCAGATCGAGGAGGTGCTGATGAAAGTGCCGGAGGTCAGCACCAATTATCTGATTCAGGTTGAAAAGCGGGGAGCGATGGATCGACTGGCGGTCAAAACCGAAATTGACGCCCGGCTATTCACCGGCAACCCGCGCGCGCTGGATGATTTGCGCGAACGGATCAGCGAACTGTTGCGCTCGGCCATTCTGGTCAAGCCGGCGGTGGAATTGCATGAACCGGGCAGTTTGCCGGTCTCCGAGGGCAAGGCTAAACGGGTCGTGGACCTGCGGCCCGTATTCTGAACAGGCAAAGAGGAGCAGATGATGGCGGAACAACTGAGCGTGTTCATCGACAACCGGCCGGGGCGGCTGAATGCCGTGACGGGGATTTTGCGCGATCAGCAGATCAATATCCGGGCGATGACCATTGCCGATCACCGGGATTTCGGCGTCGCCAAACTGCTGGTCAGCGACCCGGCGCTGGCGCAACAGGCGTTAGCGGAACACGGCTTCGCGGTGGCGCTGCAACCGGTGCTGGCGGTAGCGATTGAAGATCGGCCCGGCGGACTGCATGACCTGCTGGAAATCCTGGCCGCGCATCAGATCAATGTGCTGGACGCTTACGGTTTCGTAGTCGCGCCGAGCCGGCAGGCGATCTGGTGCATGACCATCGCCGATCTGGCGGAAGCCACCCGACTGATGACTGAACAGGGCTTGCGGGTGCTAAAAGACCGTGATTTGTATGCGTTGTAGCGCCTGCTGGGTCATGGCAAGCGCTACTGAGCAAGGCTTCCGACGTTAGCCAGTGCGGTATTCCAGCCCCCACTGGACGGGAATCAGCTCATGCTGAGTGGGCAGCGAAGAGCACTTCTTGCCGGTGTAAAACTCATATTTCCGGTCCCGCAGAAATTCAAACGGATTGCCGATCAGCTTGGCTGACCGGTAACAGTCCACAAAAGGAACATCATTTTCATATTCCCAAATATTAGCGGCATTGTCCTCGGTTTTAATCAGGCAACAACCGTAAGATTCATCGCTCGCCAATGCGGGAGAAAGGCTTTGCGCCAGGCAAAGCGCTAACCCACTAACAATTAAACGGAATGGCTTCATTAAGGTCTCCTTTACACGTTCAAACTGACTGGTAGGTTTCCTGCGTATTATGCAACCTTCCGGATCGGGCGGCTAATCTGTGATTTTTGAACGTAGGAAGCACCAGAATCAACGCTCCCGCAACCGTCCGCCTATTCGCCGCACACGCACCTGAGGGGCGTGTTGAACAGCATCCGGTTGAACCCATTGCACCGATAATTCCCCCGGCGCATGAGTACGCAGCGGTTGACTGGCATGCCGCGTTGCTCCAACTGGCGCAGCAATTCCCGATGGGCGGCGCACCAGCGTTCTTCCATCTCTCTATCGCGCTGGGCCGGTTCGTTGGAGGGTGCGGCGCGGTCTGCACTGACCCGCACCACAGTTCAGATTCAAATCGCCGGCATCGGGCTTGACCCGCAGCCGGACGTAGTAATCGCCCTAGTCCGGTCGCTGGATGTGCGCCACGCCGCCTTCAACAGACAGGATAGCAAAGCCGGTTTCCACCTCGTAGCCCAGTTCCGCCAGGGTTTCGCCGATCACCTGTTGCGTGTAGTGGCCTGCGCAACACAACCGGGGCAGGCCAAAGCGCAGCCTTGCAGCCACAGCCCGATCCGCCACCCCGGCTCTAAACGAGAGCAGTGACGCCTGAGAACGGCGAATGGGGAGGCAGGCAGGGGAAAACTCAGTTAACTCAGTATTCCGAGCCTTGCGCCCGGTCAATGGTCGTAAAACGTACTTTGTAAATACTCGTCCTGGGCATGGCGCAACAGCACCGCGATCACCGCAGCGACCGGCAAAGCCAACAAAATGCCGAAGAACCCGAACAGGTGGCCGCCCGCCAGCACTGCGAATAATACCGCTACCGGATGCAGGCCGATGCGGTCGCCGACCAGCGCCGGGGTCAGCGCCAGATCACTGATCAATTGACCGATACCAAACACGAACAAGACCGGAATCACGCTCGCGAGGCTATGGAATTGCAAAATGGCGACGATGCTGGCGACCAAGATGCCGAGGATCAGCCCCAGATAGGGCACGAAACTCACCAGACCGGCGATCAGCCCGATCAGCAGTGAAAACTCCAAACCGATGATCGCCAACCCGACCGAGTAGATCACCCCCAGCGCCGCCATCACGATGAACTGGCCACGCAGGAACGCTCCGATCACTTCATCCGATTCCCGCGCCAGCTTGCTGACGGTCGGCTCAATGCGGCGCGGCAACAAGTCATGGACCCGCGCCACTAGCAGATCCCAGTCGCGCAACAGGTAAAACGTCACCACCGGCACCAGAATCAAATCCGCGATCCAGCCAAAGATAACGGTCGATGATGCTTCGAGTGATTTGAACAGGCCGCCGGCTAGATCGCCGATTTCCTGAGCATAATTCAGCAAGTGGATGCGCAGGCTGGCCAGGTTAAACATTTCCGGATCAGCGCCGAGCGTATCGTGTAGCCAGGGCACCACGCTGGTTTGCAGCCAGTCGAGGTAAGTCGGAAATCGCTGCATCAATCCCCGGAATTGATGCGCCGAAAGCGGAATCAGCAGCAACATCAACAGCAGCAACCCCAGAATGATCGCGCCGAACACCAGCGTCACCGCCCAGGATCGGGAGATTTTGCGGGCTTCGAGCCGGTCGATCAGCGGATCGCCCAGATAGGCCAGCAGGGCGGAGAACACAAAGGGGGTCAACACCGGGGCCAGCAGGTAGAGTCCGCCAATGGCGGCCGCGCCGAAGATCAGCCAGAAGCGGGTTTGCGATTTGCGATCCTTGATGAGGTCCATCCGGGTTTACGCTCCGTAGTGATCAACGGCAGACAAACGCTATCGCGCCGATCAGCGCGCCGCACAGGATCAGCAGGGCCGGATTGATCCGGGTGCGCAGCAACAAGCCCAACACCGCCGCCGCGATCGCGATAGCCAATCCGTCAGCCAGCACTTCCTTGGCCATGCTAATGGAACCGGCCAGAATCAGGCCGACCGAGACCGGCGCCAGCCCGTGTTGAATCGCATCCCGCCAGGGCCAGCCTTCCAGCTTGACCCAGAGCCGCCCTACCCCAAAAGTAATCAGCCCAGTGGGCATGAAGAAGGCAATGACCACCACCAACGCGCCCAGCACGCCGGCCACCCGTTCCCCAATCGCGGTCACCATCATCATGTTGGGGCCGGGCGCCATCTGCCCCACGCTGTAAAAGTGGATCAGTTCCTGCGCCGTCACCCAATGGTGGACATCGACGGTCAGGGTCTTAAGTTCGGGAAACGCCGCCATCCCGCCCCCTACCGTCAGCAGTGATAAATACCCGAATACTGCAATCAATTCGAGAAGTTGTGGATTCATAGCAATGGCTCCTTTTGATCAGGGCGAGGCCGTCGCCACCAGACCGCAAATGCTCCAACCCCGAGCAATACATACAGCACCGACAGGTGAAATACGTTTACGCCAATCACGGTCAGCGCGACAAAAATCAGATCATCCCGATACTTGAGAGACTTTTGGCCGAGCTGAACCGTGACCGCCAGCACCAGTCCGACCGCTGCCGCTGCGATCCCTTGAAACATGGCGGTCACGAAGGGTTTCTCGCTGTGGAGGCCATAGGCCATGCCCACCTGAAACATGATCAGCCCGCCCGGCAGGCAGATTGCAACAATCGCAACCAAAGCGCCGGGAACGCCGCGCAGCCGATCCCCTACCAGTATCGCCATGTTGGTAGCATTGAGGCCGGGCAGGGTTTGGCTGATCGACAGCATTTGCACGAAGGTCGGATCGTCGATCCAGCGATGCTTAACGACCAGACTGCTGCGCAAGTAAGCGACCACGCCACCCCCGACGCTGGTTGCGCCAATCAACAGGAAGGCGCTGAAAATCTGGATGAGGGTGACGCGGCCCGGTGGCGGCAGGTTGTCGCCGGCTGCGGGGGCGTCATTCGGAGGGGCGTCATTCATGGCTCTGCGGAGGATTACCTTTGAGGTGATAAACGATCCCGGTCTTAGTCGTTCCGAGCGAAACCCAGTCGCGTCCAACCTGCTGGAGTGCAATAAAAAACTGCCTGCCGCGCTCGACCGCCTTGACATGCAATTCATTTCTGCGCTGGAACTTGCACTGGAACGAAAATTCGCCTACCAGTGGCTTGTGATCGCTCCGGGAACGCCATAACGCTGAGTTCGCCTTGGCGGTAATCCCTTTACCAAAGTCTAGCGTCCCCAGATCCTGCAACACTTCTTCAACGAAGGTCTGGTTCACCAGTTCGATCCGTTCATTTTCTGACGCTTTCAGGGTTTCCAAGGCCGGGAGTGCGCGCGCGATGGCGGCAAATGACTGGCGATCGCCTTCCGGGGCCTGGCTTAAGCCAAATTGCGCATTGTGCGAGAACAGCAAGCGGTAGCCGCCAACTTGATCGCGCAACGGCAGGGCTTCCTGCTTGAACTTGATGCGATAGTTGCCAGCGATATTGGGCCGCACATCCATTGCCGCAGCTTTTTGCAGATCCGGGTGCCGAAATTTGAAGACAATTTCCGGGTCGCCGACCGGGAAGCCATCTTCATAGGCGATCCGCCGACGAAGGATAAACGCGTTGTTGTAGAGCTTGAAGTCGGCGGTGTCGAGAAAGATGATTTCTCTGATCTGGGGCTTCTGACCCGCCGTCCCCGCCGTGGAAAAACCAACTTTAAACTCGTCGGCTGCCCGCCGCACGATCTCGCTGTAGTCCTTGAAGCTCTTGACTGAGGTGAAGCGATCAGGCTTCAGGATGATCTTGCACTCGAGATACTGAACCTCATCGAACGGACTCCCGTCGCTATAGTTCCCCGGTTTGAACTCGGAAAAGGGGGTGGTTTTCACGCTGGTATTTGGCATCGGAATTTCTCCAAAATTACATTTTTTCAATTAATTAAAACGTCACTGGCATCTTTTCACGGTTCGAGTCCACTCTGAACTCCAGCATGGAAAAAAGGGCCTTTGCCAAGCGCGCGGCAGATCGTTCAGGGCTATAAATCCTGATTGGCATTATAATCATCTTCAATCAACGAATCGTCCACGGTAGCGGTTCGAACCACCCCATAAACAGGCAACTCAACATATTCACAATGGACTCTGCGCTATATTCGCAAGAATGTTCTGTTATAGTTTTACGGCACCAACCATAACTCAATTATGAGACATCTTGATGCAAGCCTGGGTTGACCAGCCCAAGTCGTAACCATTCAGCTATATTATGTACAGGTTCAAGACTCACCTTGGAGCGCCTCCTCAACTCCAAGATCTGAAAGTCCCGGTTGCAGACCCGCGACCGAGTAAGCACGAAACGGATCGGGACGCGATGCCGGTACCCAACATGGGCGAGGGGAGCGAGCCGCAAGGCTCTATCACCATGCGCTTACAAGCTGACCGCCGGGAAAGACCGGCACCTTAAAATTCAGCGGAGCAGTGGTTATGGATATTCGCAACAGCTTAACCAAAAAGAAGCCGAACTTCGTTCGGCCCGCACTCCCTCCCCGGACTGAAGGCCGGGGTCTCGCGCGGAGATTCTGATGAAGGAAATCTATTTTGCCCGGCAACCGATCTATGATCGCAAGCTGCAAATCGCCGGTTATGAACTGTTTTACCGGCATGCCGAGGGGGATACCTCCGCGCAGTTTCTGGATGCCGAAGTAGCGACCTCCCAAGTTGTCATGAATACAGTGACCGAGGTGGGTCTGGAGCGTGTGGTCGGGACGCAAAAGGCGTTTATCAACGTCGCCCGGGATTTCGTGCTGGGCGGTCATCTGACCAACTTTCAGTTACCGCAACTGGTATTCGAGGTCGCCGGCGATATCGCGATTGACGAACCCTTGATTCAGGCGCTACGCGATCTGCGTCAACAAGGCTACCATTTTGTCCTCGATGATTATGAGGACAATGAAGCCTATCGGGCGATGCTGGACATTGCCGATTACGTCAAGATCGACATGCTGACCACTCCGGAAGACGAGGTACGGCGCCTGGTTCCGCTATTGCGCCAGCATCAGGTCGCCTTGATGGCTGAACGGATTGAGACCCAGTCAATTCAGGATTTTTGCCAATCCCTCGAATTTGACTATTTCCAGGGCTACCACTTTTCCCAGCCCAAGCTGCTCAAATTCAACAGTGTGCCGACCAACCAGTTATCAGTGTTGCAGTTGCTAAGTAAAATTTACGATCCTAAGATTGAAATCAAGAGCATCGAAACACTGATCAGCCAGGATGTCGCCCTGACCTACAAACTGCTGCGCTACATCAATTCCGCGTACTTCTGCCTGCCCCGGCGGGTCGAATCCATCCAGCGCGCGATCATGCTGCTGGGCCTGAAGAATATCCGCTCCTGGGCCACACTGATTTCGCTATCCAATGTCGACGATCATCGCAGCGATTTGATTACGGTCGCCTTGGAACGGGCCAAGATGTGTGAACTACTGGCTGAAGCAACCGGTTTCAAGCAGAAGGAAACCGGCTTCACCATTGGTCTGTTGTCGGTACTCGATGCGATGACCCAGGCGCCGATGGAGGCGATTCTGGCGGCGCTGCCGCTGGACGAGGAAGTGAACTTGGCGCTGTTGAAACACGAGGGGCCGTTGGGGCGGATTCTGGCCTGCACCCTGGCCTATGAACGCTGTGACTGGGAAGCGCTGGACACCCTGGGCCTGGATTCCAGCCAGATCAATGATGCTTATCTGACGGCGCTGGCCGAAGCCTACCGGGCGAGTTACGAGTTACTTAAGGGCTAATTACTTAAGGGCTGATTACTCAAGAGTTGAACGCCGCCGGCGTGGGCCGTCAGGCATCGCTCCCGGATTTGACCCGCTAACGACGCCAGGCGCGCCGGCCCCATTGCCAGACATAGGCCACGCCACTCCAGACTGTGGTCAAGGCCGTCAACTGAATCAGCCCGGTCAGTAGCCAGCTCGGCAATGGCGTCATTCCATAGTGGAAGATCACCGCGAAGGCCAGCGTCAGTTGCAGCAGGGTGTTTAACTTGCTGATCAGCAAGGGCGCAGCGGTGAGTCGTTCAATCAACAGATGGTAGCTGAGTGCGCCGACCATGATGATCAGATCCCGCGCCACCACCAGCGCCACCAACCAGCCTGGCAATTCATTCAACCAGCCCAGCGCCAGCATGGTCCCGAGCAACAGCAGTTTATCGGCGATTGGGTCAAGCAGTCCGCCTAATTCGCTGGTCCAGCCGAAGTACTTGGCCAGAAAGCCATCCAGCGCATCGGAAACGCCGGCGATCACGAACAGCGCCAGAGCGGGACCATAGCGTTCTTCCAGCAACAGCCACAGAAAGGGCGCGACCAGCAGGATCCGCAGACCAGTAATGAGATTGGGGATATGACGGGCTTGCAAGGGCATAGGCATGATGTAGCGAACGGCAGTTTTCGATGGGCAAACTGGATTTTTGCATGGACATGGCGATAAATTCAAAAATGACAACAAAGCTGAACCGGCGCTTGTCCGTCGCGCCGATGCTGGATTTAACTGATCGGCATTATCGGCGCTTTTTACGGCTGCTGACTCGACAAACTTTGTTGTACACGGAAATGGTCACCACCGGCGCGGTGCTGCGCGGCGATCAGCAACGCTTGCTGGCTTACGATCCAGCGGAACGACCCTTGGCATTGCAACTCGGTGGCAGCGACCCTGCTCATCTGGCTGAGTGCGCCCGGATCGCCGCTGAATGGAATTACGACGAGGTGAATCTGAATGTCGGTTGCCCCAGCGACCGGGTGCAATCCGGCCGGTTCGGCGCCTGTTTGATGGCCGAACCGGATTTGGTGGCCGAGTGCGTGGCGGCGATGCAGGCAACAACCACGCTACCGGTCACGGTGAAAACCCGGATCGGGATTGATGACCATGATTCCTATGCGGAACTGGCCCAGTTTGTCGGAACGGTTGCCGCGGGTGGTTGCGCTGTCTTCATCATTCACGCCCGCAAAGCCTGGTTGAAGGGCCTCAGTCCCAAGGAGAACCGGGAAATTCCACCGTTGCGCCATGACGTGGTTTATCGGTTGAAGCAGGATTTTCCGGCGCTCACCATCGTTCTCAATGGCGGGCTGACCAGCCTTGATCAGGTTGCGGAGCAATTACGCCAGGTCGATGGCACGATGATCGGGCGAGCGGCTTATGAAAACCCGTATCTGTTAGCAGAAGCCGATCAGCGATTGTTTGGAACCGCCACCCCGCCGCTCACCCGGCATCAAGCGATCCGGGCCTTGTTGCCCTATGTCGAAATCCAGTTGCAGCAAGGAACGCCATTGCATTGCATGACCCGGCATATTCTGGGCCTGTTTCAGGGAGTACCGGGAGCGCGGGCCTGGCGACGCTATCTCAGCGAACACGCCTGCCGGCCTGGGGCGGGAACCGGGACGCTGGAAGCAGCGCTGCAACAGGTCGCTGAGTCGTAACTCCAAACCGCCATTGCGACCGGTCCCGGCAAGCATCCCCGGTCAACCTTGTCCTATCATAGCGGCGCTTAACCCACTGAGGATCGCCCTGCCATGTATGAGTTTCTGCAATACCAGGTTCGCGACGCCATGACCGCCGACCCAATCGCTATCGGCCCCGACGCCACGTTGCGCGAGGTCGAAGCGTTATTCGAGGCCCACGATTTCAATGGGGTGCCGGTAGTGGATGGTCATCATCACCTGATTGGGGTGCTGACCAAGTTTGATTTGCTCAAGGCGTTCAGCTTCGATTCCCACACCCTGGTTCCCCATTACGACCAGATCATGGAGCAACCAGCCGAGGCGGTGATGACCCGCGACCCGGTCAGTGTTGATCAGCACCTGCCGCTCAGCCGCTTGCTGCAAAAACTGGTGGAGATGCATACCAAAAGCCTGCCCGTGGTGGACAATGGCCGACTGGTGGGGATCATTGCCCGCGAGGACGTTCTCAAAGCCTTGCGCCGCGCCACCCTCCAGCACGAACTCCCGGTTCATGCGGAGTCATCGCCATGACCACCCTGCTCTACACCCATCCGGCCTGTCTGGAACACGATACTGGCTTCGGCCACCCGGAATGCCCGGCCCGGCTCACCGCGATTCTGAATGTCCTGCGCCGGTCGCCGTTTGCCGCTCTGGAATGGCGCGATGCCCCGGCAGCGGAGATCGCCCAACTGACCCGGATTCATCCGCAAGCCCATGTTGAACGGCTGTTGGCCCAAGTTCCCCGGCAGGGACATCACGCCATTGACGGCGACACCATCCTGTCGCCAGGATCGGGCGAAGCAGCCTTGCGGGCGGCGGGCGCAGCCTGCGCTGCGGTAGATGCGGTGCTGAACGGTGAAGCCAACAACGCCTTTTGCGCCATCCGCCCGCCGGGTCACCATGCTGAACCCAGGCAAGCCATGGGGTTTTGCCTGTTTGGTAACACGGCGATTGGCGCTGCTCACGCGCGTGCTGCTCACGGACTGGAGCGGGTGGCCATTATTGATTTCGACGTGCATCACGGTAATGGCACTCAGGCAGCGGTTGAGCAGGATGCCGGCTACCTCTATATCTCCACCCATCAGGCCCATATCTACCCCGGCACCGGTCGCCGTAACGAATGCGGGGTCGGCAATATCGTCAATCTGCCGCTCATGGCGAATAGCGGCTCGGCGGACTTGCGCCATGTCTGGCGGCAAGACATCGAACCGGCGCTGCGCGAGTTTCAGCCACAATTGATCGTGATCTCAGCCGGCTTCGACGCCCATTATCTGGACCCTCTGGCCGAGCTGAATTTCAACGAAGATGATTACGCCTGGTTAACCGGGCAAATTTTGGCGGTAGCGGCCGATTACTGCGAAGGCCGGGTTGTGTCGTTACTGGAGGGCGGTTACAACCTGCCGGCGCTGGCCACCAGTGTCGCTGCCCATGTGAAAGCGCTGATGGAAGCACCCAAGGCGGCGCAGCGATCCCTGGTTAAAAACATCCTGGAGCGGCAGAAGGCCAAAAGAAACGCCGCTGGCCTCTGAAAGGCTGATTTTGTCCCTACTTTCAAGGTTGCGGCTACCGGAATAGCGACAGCCGCGCCCATCAAATCATCCGCATCAGGGCAACAGCACGGTGGAACCCGTGGTCCGGCGCGCTTCCAGATCACGATGCGCCTGAGCCGCTTCGGCCAGGGGGTAGGTTTGATGAATCTCGACTTTCACCGCGCCACTGGCGATCACCTCAAATAGTTCAGCGGCGCTGGCGACCAGATCCGCCCGTTGCGCGGTATAGGTCATCAGCGTGGGCCGGGTCAGGAACAGCGACCCCTTGGCGGCCAGCAGACCCGGATCGAACGGCGGAACTGGCCCGGACGCATTGCCGAAACTGACCATCATCCCCAACGGGCGCAGGCAGTCCAGCGAACCCATGAACGTGGCTTGCCCAACCGAGTCGTAAACCACCGCTACGCCACGCCCATCCGTGAGTTCGCGGACCCGCTCCACAAAATTTTCCCGGGTGTAGACGATGACATGGCGGCAACCGTGGGCGCGAGCCAGTTCGGCCTTGTCGTCGCTGCCCACCGTGCCAATGACCGTAGCGCCAAGCTGTCGCGCCCACTGACTAGCGATTAGCCCGACCCCGCCCGCAGCAGCGTGCAACAGAATGACATCGCCGGGCTGAACCCGATAGGTGCGCCGCAACAGGTACTGCGCGGTCATCCCTTGCAGCATCATCGCAGCGGCAGTGCGGTCGTCAATCGCCTCGGGTAGCGCCACCACCCGGTCGGCGGCAATCAGCCGGACTTCGGCATAAGCTCCCACCGGCGGACTGGCATAAGCCACCCGGTCGCCAATCTTGAACTCGGTTACGCCATCGCCGACTGCTTCCACCCGACCCGCGCCTTCCATGCCCAGAATCCAGGGCAATGACGGCAATGGATACAGCCCGGTGCGGTGGTAGACATCGATATAGTTGAGACCGACCGCGCCGTGTCGAATCCGGAGCTGGCCAGGGCCGGGATCGCCCACGTCAACGTCTTCCCAACACAGCACTTCGGGGCCGCCATACTGATGAATGCGAATCGCCTTGGACATGAGATTCTCCTCCCAGGTAAGTAGCTAACAGTCAGAATTATAGTGAACCAGACTTTTGCCGATGTTTTTAATCAGCAACGTTCGCCCGGCGACGGGCGAATATCGCTGTGCGCCTAATATCGCTGTGCGCCTAACATTTCAGGCATAACTCAACTAAAATCAACTTTCACTCGGCAGACCCCCCTGGACGAGCGTTAAGCGATCTCGCGGCTATGGATGAAATCATCAAAGAGTTCCTGACCGAAAGCCTGGAAGGCCTCGATCAGCTTGACACCAAATTCGTAGCCCTCGAACAGAACCCCAATGATCGGGATACGCTCGCCAGCATTTTCCGCACCGTCCATACTATCAAAGGCACCTGCGGTTTTCTGGGCTTCGGCCACCTCGAAAAACTGACTCACGCTGGCGAGAATCTGCTGTCGCTGTTGCGCGACGGTAAACTGAGCTTTAACCAGGACATGGCGAGCGCCCTGTTAGCCATGCTGGATGCGGTGCGCACCATGCTCACCGAGGTCGAGCGCACTGAAGGCGATGGCGAAGAAAGTTATGCCGGTCTGATCGAGACGTTGCACCTCCTCAAGGAAGTCGGCGTCGCCAAATCAGCGCCGCCAGTCACCCCATTTCTTCTCGCGCCTGCTCCACCGCTGGAACCTGAACCCGTTGTGCCGCCCGCTGCAACCAATCTGTCATCTGACCCTGCGCCAGAACCGTTTCTGACGACATTGACGGCGCTGCCTGAATCCGCTCCGCAGCCAGAACCGGCTACCAAATCAACCGTCTCACGCGAACCAGCGCCCACTCCACCCGAACGCCCCGCCGCTCCACCGGCGTCTTCCCCGGCCGGTTCGCCGGCAATCGCCGAAAGCTCGATCCGGGTTGATGTGCCGCTGCTGGACAAGCTGATGAACCTGGTCGGAGAACTGGTTCTGGCCCGCAATCAGATTCTTGAATACACCCTCCTCCAAGAAAACCCTCCGCTACAGGCCGCTTCGCAACGACTGAACCTGATCACCAGTGAGCTTCAGGAAGGCATCATGCGCACCCGCATGCAGCCCATCAACAACATTTGGGCCAAATTCCCCCGGGTGGTGCGCGACCTGGCGGTCAGTTGCGGCAAGCAGGTGCGGGTGGACATGGAAGGCAAGGAGACCGAACTCGACAAGAGCCTAATCGAGGCCATGAAAGACCCGCTCACTCACCTGGTGCGCAACGCCGTCGACCATGGCGTCGAACTGCCCGCCAGCCGCCGCAGCGCCGGCAAACCGGAAGAAGGTTGCCTACTGATGCGCGCCTATCACGAAGGTGGCCAGGTACACATTGAAATCTCTGACGACGGGGCCGGCATTAATCCGGTCAAACTGCGTAACAAGGCGCTGGAAAAGGGCTTGATCACCCCGGAGCGCGCGGCGGCCATGAGTGATCAGGACTTGCGCCGGCTGATCTTTCTAGCCGGGTTCTCCACCGCCGAAAAGATTACCAACATCTCCGGGCGAGGCGTTGGCATGGATGTGGTCAAGACCAACATCGAAAAGATCGGCGGCGTGATTGACCTGGAAAGCGAACTGGGCCGGGGTTCGACCTTCAAGATTCGCATTCCCCTGACCTTGGCCATCGTCCCGGCGCTGATCATCACCAGCGGCGGCGAGCGCTTCGCCATTCCCCAAGTCAACCTGCTGGAACTGATCCGGATCAATGAGGAACAACGCGGCGCAGCGATTGAATACGTTCACAGCAATCCCGTCTACCGACTGCGCGGCAAACTGCTGCCCATCGTCCATATCAACCGGGAACTGGAGTTGACCCCGGGTCGCTCCAACGCCGTCAATATCGTCGTTCTGCAAGCCGGTCAGCATCAGTTCGGACTGGTGGTCGATCAGATCAACGATACCCAGGAGATCGTGGTCAAACCACTCGATAAGGTGTTACAGGATGTACCCGTGTTCGCTGGAGCCACCATTATGGGCGATGGCCGGGTAGCGTTGATTCTCGATGTGCTAGGCGTCGCCCAGCAGGCCCGGATTCTCAACGACAGCCATGACCATAATGTCGCGGCTCAGCAGCACGAGGCGCGCGATCGTGCTGGCGAACGCCAGACCCTGTTGCTGGTGCGCTCGCCAGGCAATGGCCGGTTGGCGATTCCGCTGGCCCCGGTGTCGCGGCTGGAAGAATTCCCATCCGATCAGGTGGAAAGCGCGGGTGAAGTCGATGTCATCCAGTATCGGGGCCAGATACTGCCCCTGGTTCGCCTCCAGGACATTCTCAGCGAACGGCGCACCCTCGATCGTCTGGCTCACGACGAAGCGGAGGTTTCCGCCTCCAATTTGCTGCAAGTCATTGTCTTTGGCGATGGTATTCGTCGGGTCGGACTGGCGGTCGATGAAATCATCGATATCGTCCAGGATATCTTTGAAATCAAAGGCCGATCGACCCGCAACGGCGTCGCCGGCACCCTGGTTATCCAGGGTCGGGTCACGGAATTGTTCGATGTGCAGGGCTTCCTGCGCCAAGTTGCGCCGTTGCTGACGCTGGCCGAGGAGGCCTGAGCCATGGCTGACCTGCGCCGCCAGTTCTGCACCTTTTTTCTGGATGACCGGTTTTTTGGCGTTGACGTCGAAAAGGTCCAGGAAGTGATCCGGTATCAAATCATTACCCCGGTGCCGCTGGCTCCGCCGGTGGTGCGCGGCTTAATCAACCTGCGCGGCCAAATCGTCACCGCCATCGATCTGCGCCGCTTGCTGCAAGTTGAGGACACCCTGGCTGATCGCTTGCCGATCAACATCGTGTTTCAGACCTGGCAAGGTATTTTCAGCCTGCTGGTGGACCGGATCGGCGACGTGCTGGAAGTGGACCAGAGCTGCTTCGAACATCCGCCGGATACGCTGGAAGGCATCGCCCGGGAACTGATTCAGGGCGCCTACAAACTGCAAGGTCGCCTGTTGCTGCTGCTGAACGTCGAAAAACTGTTCAGTCCGGCCATCCTGAACCGCCAGCGTCGGACGGCGAGTCATTGAAACCAAGCGCCGTCCTTGGCTGAGAACGCTTCGAGGAGAAACACATCCATGAGTTTCCTAAAAAATATGAGCCTGCACAGCAAGCTGGCCCTGATCGTCGGCTGGGCCGTCGCCAGTATGGTGTTGCTGACCACCCTGTCGCTGTACCCCCGCTGGCAGCAATTGCTCGAAGAACCTAAAACGCTGGCGCTCAGCCTGGTGGAAACCGCCAGCGGCGTCGTCGAGCGTTACCAGAAGCAGGAGCAGGCCGGGTCGTTGACCCGCGAACAGGCCCAGAAGCTCGCGATCGAAACGCTGCGCAATATGCGCTATCAGGATTTCTACTTCGCGGTATTAGGACCGGATGAACGGGTGCTGTTGCATGCCGCCCGCCCGGAACTGGAAAACCAGCCATCCCACGGTGGGCGCGAGGCCGGCAATCTGGCCGCCATTCTCGGTGATTTGTCCAGAGTCGCCCGGCAGGAGGGCAGCGGTTTCGTCAGCTACGACTGGCCGCGGCCCGGGGCGAACAAACCGGTGCCCAAAATCGCCTATGCCCGGGAATTTACCCCTTGGGATTGGGTCATCACCACCGGCGTTTATGTCGATGAACTGCGCGCTAACTTCCTTAACTCCGCCCTGCGCGAAGGGTTGATCGTCATCGCGCTGCTGATTCCTTTACTCGTGCTGTCGTTTTGGCTGGCGCGGGGCATCATCGTCAGCGTCAACAGTGTCCTCGACCTAGCGCACAGCCTGGCGGCCGGCGATCTTTCCCACCAGGCCACCGTGATTTCCCGGGACGAACTGGGTGACATGGCCCAGTCCCTCAATCAAGCCGTGGAAGGCATCCGCGCCGCGTTTCAGACTGAGAAGATTGACTGGAAAGAAGTCGCGGAACAGCGCAAGCAGGTGGGTTGGGTCATGTCCATGGTGCAAAGCGCACCGTCCAACATTATGGCTGCCGACCGCAATCTGCGGCTGCGCTACCTGAATCCAGCCATGGAGCGCACCCTGCGCGGACTGGAGCAACATCTGCCGGTCGCCATGAACGAATTAATCGGTCAACCCGTTGATCTGTTCTTCCGCCAGCAGCCGGAGTTGCGACGGGTAGTCGCCGATCCGGCCCACCTCCCGCACAAAGCGATGATCACTTTGGGTAATGATTTTTGCGAGTTGTATTTCAGCGCGGTGCATGATCGCGATGGCGCTTATATGGGGCCGATGATCACTTGGGAAATCGCCACCGAAAGACTTCGCAACGAACGCGCCGTCAAGGATGCCTTCGACCGTGAAAAAGAACAGACCCAGCTCTTGCAGACCAAAGTTGACCGGATGCTCAAGGTGGTCAGCGCGGCGGCGGAAGGCGATCTGACCCAGGAATTGGCAGGGGCCGGCGTTGCCAGCGCTGACGCCATTGATCGGATGGGTCAGGGTCTGGATCAACTGCTGGCTACCTTGCGCGACAGCATGGCCCGCATCGGCCAGACCGCTAAAACCCTGGCGGGAGCTGCCGAGGAGCTGACCATGGTCAGTCATCAGATGGGCGGCAATGCCGAATCGGCTTCCACTAAAGCCACCATCGCTGCGTCCGCCGCTGATCAGGTCAGCGCCAATGTCGAGGCGGTCGCCACCGCGACCGAAGAAATGGGCGCCAGCATCCGCGAGATTGCCCAGAACGCCGCTGAAGCCGCCCGGGTAGTGACCTCGGCAGTCACCATGGCTCAGAACGCCAACGCCATTGTCCGTAAACTGGGCGAAAGCAGCGCCGGCATTGGTAATATCATCAAGGTGATCACTTCCATTGCCGAGCAGACCCATCTGCTGGCGCTGAACGCCACCATCGAAGCGGCGCGCGCCGGTGAGGCGGGTAAGGGGTTTGCGGTTGTCGCCAACGAAGTCAAGGAACTGGCCAAGGAGACCGCCAAGGCTACCGAAGAAATTGGCCGCAAGATTGAAGCGATCCAGATGGATACCGGTGGCGCGGTCGAGGCGATTGGCGGCATCAGCACCATCATCAACCAGATCCACGATATTCAAATTACGATCGCCAGCGCCGTCGAAGAGCAGACCGCCACCACTAACGAAATCGGCCGCAGCGTCGCCGACGCGGCGCAGGGCAGCGCCGAGATCGCCCAGAACATCACTAACGTAGCTCAAGCGACTCAGAGTACGCTCAGTAGCGCCAATGATGTCCATAACGCCTCCAGTGAAATGGCGCGGATGGCGTCCGAGTTGCAGCAACTGGTCGATCGCTTCCGCTATGAAGCCGGCTCTTCCCACGCCGGGATGCGATCAACCCGGACCGGGATGCGGGCGACGCTCTAAGATGGGGGCCTGTCCCCTGATCTCGTTGAACCGCGTTGTCTGCGTCAATCCTGCACACTATTTCATCTATGCTTGATGGATGGTTGCCGCTAAATCGGAGGTCGGGTCGATTGCCGCGGCGCTGATCGTTGGCGCTGATGAATATCTGCTGAAGCCATTCACCCGCGATGTAGTGTTCGGCCAAACTCCAAATTCTGGGAATGACGCAAACATGACCCTGGCCCCTAAAATCCGCATCCTGCTGGTTGATGATTCAGCAGTGATCCGCCGCTTGCTGACGGATGTCCTCTCCAGCGATCCGGCGCTCGAAATCGCTGATACCGCCGCCAATGGCCGGATTGCTCTGGCAAAACTAGCGTCACTCAAGCCTGACATCGTCATTCTGGATGTGGAAATGCCGGAAATGGACGGTCTGGAAACGCTGACCGAACTGCGCAAGCGCCAGCCGCGCCTGCCCGTCATCATGTTCAGTTCGATCACCGAACGAGGGGCTGCGGTCACCCTGGAAGCGCTCGGACTCGGCGCTAACGACTATGTCACCAAGCCTTCCAACACCGGCAACATGAACCTCTCGTTGCAACGAGTCCGGGATGAACTGATTCCTCGCATTAAAACTTTCTGTCGTCATCGCCCTGCTCCAGTTCTCACACCGGTAGCGCCTGAACGTATGCCTGCGCCAAAACCCCCGCCCAAACCTGAATCTGCACCCATCATGGTCGCGCCGCGCCTGCGCCAACGGGTTGATATCCTGGTGATCGGCGTATCCACTGGCGGACCCAACGCGCTGACGGTGCTGCTGCCTCAGTTGCCGGCCCAGTTCCCGGCACCGATTCTGATTGTCCAGCACATGCCGCCGATCTTCACCCGGTTGCTGGCTGAACGACTGTCCGCTCAGTCTGCGCTGCCCATCGTTGAGGGCGCTGCCGGCGATGTGTTACACCCTGGCCAGGTCTGGCTGGCCCCTGGCGGTTCGCACATGGCGCTGGAGCGGCAGGGAACTCAAGTTCGCCTGCGCTTGAATCAGGACGCGCCTGAAAACTCCTGTCGTCCGGCGGTCAATGTGCTGTTCCGGTCGGTGGCGGAAACCTACCGAGGCAATACCCTGGCCGTGATCCTGACCGGCATGGGCAATGACGGCTTGAAAGGATGCGAGGCGATTCGCAAGGCTGGCGGCCAAATCCTGGTTCAGGACGAAGCCAGTTCTGTGGTCTGGGGAATGCCCGGTTTTGTCGCTAAAGCCGGCTTGGCGGATGCGCAGATTGCATTGCCCCATCTGGCTGGGGAAATTCTAGCCCGGGTGCGGGCTGCACGCTAATCCTTTGATCTTGCTAAACAACTCCCACTCCCGATGAACGCCATCAGTCCGCGCGATATGACCTACGTCCGCGATCTGGTGCGGCGCCACTCTGCCATTGTGCTGGAGCCGGATAAGGCCTATCTGATCGAAACCCGGCTGGCGCCCTTGGTGCAGCAGGCCGGGTTTGCCTCGTTGCAGGAACTGATCGCTGCGCTGCGCAGCAATCCAGCGAATGGTCTTCTGCCCAAGGTGGTGGAAGCGATCACGACCCACGAAACCTCATTCTTCCGCGATCTGCATCCCTTTGATACGCTCAAAACGCAAGTTCTGCCCGATCTGCTCGCCAAGCGGCGGCCCGCTCAGAACCTGACGATGTGGTGTGCAGCCTGTTCCAGTGGGCAGGAACCTTTCAGCATCGCCATGCTTCTGCACGAATCCTTTCCCGCTTTGGTCGGAGGGCGGCTACGGATTATCGCCACCGATTTGTCCAGCGCTATCCTAGCGCGCGCGCGCGAAGGGTTATACAGCCAAATTGAAGTCAATCGCGGTCTGCCGCCAGCGCTGCTGGCCAAGCATTTCGACAAGCAGGGTCTACATTGGCGGATTAAGTCGGATATCCGGCGCATGGTGGAATTCCAGCAGAGCAATCTGGCTGAACCTTGGCCGCCGATGCCACCGATGGATATGATCTTCATGCGTAACGTATTAATTTATTTCGGTCTGGAAACCAAGAAATCCATATTAGCGCGGATTCGCACCCTCCTGAAACCGGATGGATATCTGTTTCTGGGTACTTCGGAAACCACCCTCAACCTGGACGCCGCCTTCGAGCCGGTTTCGACGGGCAAGACTGTATGCTATAAGCTACGCTCGGCAAAAAATCCATAACGCTGACTGTAAAAATCCTGCTGCCTACGCTCTCCGATCTCTCCCCATTGGAGGTCGCCACAGGATACAATGGGCCAGATTACTAAAAGACAGTTGGTTATTTTTTGTTACCTTACGAAGCCCAGATTTTACCGATGACTTTATTTGAACAGGAGAAGCAGTGATGAAAATTTTAATCGTTGACGACAGCAGCGCCATGCGCATGATCGTCCGGCGAACTCTGCGCGAAGCGGGCTACGGTCATCTTGAAGTGCTGCAAGCTGGAGATGGCAACCAGGCTCTGGACGTGGTCCGCAAGGATCCGCCTGACCTAATTTTCTCGGACTGGAATATGCCCAACAAGTCCGGGTTGGAATTCCTCGAAGCGCTTAAAGAGGAGGGCTACAAAATTCCATTCGGTTTCGTGACTACCGAGGCCACCGCTGAAATGCGCGCCAAGGCTACTCAAGCCGGAGCCAAATTCCTGATATCAAAGCCGTTTACTGTAGAGACTTTCACCAAGGTACTGGAAGCCTATATCAAGTAGGTCATTATTGACCGAAAAACCAATGTATGGAGGTTGCCCACGCCAACAATCTCCAGATTCCCTGACCTTGCCAAAGGAGAAAGCGCCATGCCTGTTTATGCCCTGCCTAATGCCGCCGCCATGAAGGAAACCGTTGCCATGCTCTTTGGAGAGGACGCCAAAGTGACGCCCGGAAAACCGCTGGATACCAAGGCCAGTTCCGGCAATCTGATCGCAATCTATATTGATGACGATGACAAACCGGTGGCTGCCCTCCTCTGTGACATTCCGTTCGCCGCCAACGGGGGCTGTGCGTTATCCATGATGCCGGTCGGCGCGGCTAAGGATGCGATCAAGACCAAAAAACTCGAACAAACCATGCTCGATAATCTCTATGAGGTCATGAATATTTTGTCTACGCTGCTCATGGATGAGCGCACCCCACACCTGAAACTGGCCACCTTATATCCCGATCTGGGCAAATTACCGGCTGACGCCAAGGTCGCGTTAAGCACAATGAAAGGCCATGCCGACTTCATCATCAATGTGCCGCGCTATGGGGTTGGCGGTTTATCGCTGCTGGTGATCTGAGTCCACCTTCCTGCTTCGTTGCCTTCGCCCGTTTGCTGGACAGCCCATCGAACTGCAAACGGCAAGCGCATCAACCAAAATCGCCGTCAACGCTCGGCCTAGCAATCCGATCCCGTCAAGTCGCCGCGCCGGAACTTTGACGGTGGTGATCGCTACTGATGCCACGCATCGATGCCATTGGTTGTTAATTCATTGAAAGGGATTGATAATTTTATTCCATGCGGATGGCGTGTTACTTGCTTGCCTGATAGCTACTCACCCGACCAACACCGAGAACGATCATGGCTGCGAAAGACGATGCCAAACCACCGGTCAAGAAAGGCTCCAGCTTGGTTAAAATCCTGTTAAT
>JADLEK010000074.1 GCA_020846135.1 Gammaproteobacteria bacterium | reverse complement strand
GGGGACCAAGAAGGCGATCGTCGCCATCGGCCATAAAGTCCTCAAGACGGTGTTCGTGCTGCTGTCGCGCCAGGTGCCTTATCACGATTCCACGGTCGACTATGAAGCGCTGGCGGTAAAGCGGAACACGCTACGCTGGATCAAGCAGTTGCGGAAATTCGGCTATCTGCCCAAGATGGCCTGAGTTCGCATCGACCGCGTAAAAAATCGTCGCGGAGGCGGCGAGGGGGTGGTCTGGCCTTCATTCGCCTATACTTTCATGGCAACTGGCTGCTGCACCGGAGACTGCGCCATTGGATGTTGTGGATAATGCAAAGGATGGCGAGTCGTGGCTTTCAGAGTGAATTTGATACTTGGAGATAAAAATGCTTACAGCAGAATTCGTTGAAAAATCTGTAGAACAACTACCATTTGAAGAGCTTGCCAAGTTCCGTCGCTGGTATGCCCAATTCGACGCTGATGCTTGGGACGCGCAGATTGAAGCCGATGCCGCTGCGGGTAAGCTTGATGCACTGGCCGCAGAAGCACTAGCTGAATACTACAATGGTCAGGCGCGGGAATTGTGAGGCATTTTGTTTCTCGTAAATTTTGGAAATGCTTTCAGGCATTGCCACATGAAGTGCGGCAACTTGCACGTTACAATTACGATTTGCTCAAGAAAAATCCTGCACATCCATCACTTCAATTCAAGTTTGTTTGTTCAGGACGTTTCAGAAGTGTTCGGGTAGGTTTACATTATCGGGCATTAGGCGTTCCTGTTCCCGAAGGTATCCAATGGTTTTGGATTGGAAGTCATGCGGAATACGACCAAATCATTGGCTAATGACCCGACAAAGCCAAGTAGGGTTTGGCTGCTTTTAGCAACCGGCCTAACAGTCATGTCAGGTCTTGACACCCCCGACGATGAAAGTAGGCTACCGCGTGGGAGGTTTACCGCAGGACGAAGCCAGAATGAACGCTCAACGTCGTGCCTAACATGAACCGGTGGTTCCGCACCGCACCCCCGACTGTCGCTTCGAGCACGCATGGCAACTTGATCGGCCTCTTCGTCCCCTGGATTTTGGTATGAAACTGAGTGATTGGGATGTTGTTCCACCTGACCTGTGCGCTACGCGGTTCGATGAAATCACGAACTCGGCAGCGAACAATAGACGGCTCTTGGTGGAGACACTGGCTGTAGAAGGATTCGTCAACTATCCCAGAGAATGGTGGCACTTCTCTTATGGAGATCAGTACTGGGCGTTCTCCACAGCAAGCGCTCATGCGCTGTACGGAACGGTCCAAGAGTCGATCTTTAATGGGGGCGTAGTACCACCTAACCCTGCGGTGCAGGGGATGCTGCGCGATAAAGCGTCGCGCAGCCCCCCTGACCTTGAACGCTAGCCCGCGAGAACGCTTATGCACTTCGGGCAAGGTCGTGTCAGCCGGTATCGACGCCGCTTTCGCGCAGAATCGCCCATTTCAGTAGCGCATCGAGCGCTGGACAAAGTGCTTGGCCCCAATCGGTCAATCCATATTCCACCTTCGGCGGCACCTGGTGATGGACGATCCGCCGGACAACCCCGTCTTTCTCCATCTGACGCAGTTGCTGGATCAGCATCTTTTGCGAGATGGCTGGCGGGATCGCGCGTTCGAGGTCGGAGAACCGTAGCAGCTTGCCCCCGAGGGTGTTCTTTTCGTCGCGGCAGACCTTTCGACGGCGGCGGGCTGTACCGCCATTATCAACGCGGCGCTGGAGCAGTTGGGCGGGATCGACATCATCGTGAATGTCCTGGGCGGCTCCAGCGCGCCGGCGGGTGGCTTTGCCGTACTCGGTGACGATGAATGGTCGATCGCGTTGAACCAAAACCTGATGGCGGCGGTTCACCTCGACACCCTTCCGGCCCGCCTGCTCGTCACTGCCGCTGCCATCGGACCGCGCCCTGCCCGTTGGCTTCGGCAGGCTAAAGTATCTTGCTAATCAGGATGAGGCTTGCACAGCAAATGGCCCCCTAAGGCGTTCCACCACCCGCTGGACACGGCCCCACATACACCGCCTGAAGCTGATTCTGCATCTCTACCGCTTCGGCGGCGTCATCGGTAGCTGCAAAGTGGGCATTCAGAACGCCCGCGACTGTCGTGGCGGTGAAATCCACCGTCCCCTGACCCTGAATCCCCAGCGCCCCGCCGCATCGAACCTCGAATTGCAAACGCTGGCCCGATGCTTGCCGGTTCAGAAACTCACAGCCGGACACCCCGCTAGTACTCAAGCCAACGAGTAGCTGCTCCGGGTTTTGAGCATCCGCCGTCGTAAGGCATTGGCTAAGTTGAAACGGCTCAGGGTTCCAATCCGGTGTAGCCGCGACTCGGGATTCTAACGTGATTCGCCACAGTCCCGGCTGAATGTCCTCTGCGATCCCGTTCATACTCACCGCGAGTAAAATCGCTGCAATCCAGCGCGGATGAGGCGTATTCAGGGCAAACCTGTTGATCATCATGCGCAGAACTCCGGTAGCCGATAGGACATTATCCTTCCAACTCGCCGCGTATAAAACCCTAGGCTCAGGATATGGGCAGGGCAAGGCGACCTGTTTTCTTGTTCAAGCAATGGGTTCAGCGACGCCAGCGAACTGGAGGATGAAAGCGGCGATGCCCTCTAGATCAGTGGGCAGGAATACCGGCAGATTGGGGCGACCGTACTGGGCCGGGTCAAACCGCGCATCGCTGGCGACCGCAATAATCGCGGGATCCTCCGGGAAGCGGGGCGGCTGATCCGAAGCGCTGGGTCGCCAGATTTCCAGCTTGGGGTAAGTGTCCGTTTTCCAGCCTTCCACCAGTGTCAAATCCACCGGTTGCAACCGGGTCAACAGTTCAGCCAATGTCGGTTCCGGATCGCCGTGCAACTCGCGTAGCAATGCCCAGCGTTGGCCAGTCGCCAGAATCACTTCCTGAGCGCCAGCTTCCCGATAGCGCCAAGTATCCTTGCTCGGCGTGTCTAGATCGATCTCATGATGGGCGTGTTTGAGTGCGGAAACGGTTAGCCCTCGCGCCTGTAGCCGGGGAATCAGAGCGACAATCAGGGTTGTTTTGCCGCAACCGCTCCAGCCGCTAATACCAAGAATTTTCAAGGATTGCCTCCAGTCATTTGGTTAATGCCATTGGAACAATGCGCTTCCGTTGGTGTTTCATCAGAATGCTCCCTTTTAACTGCTATGCTAATTAGTATTGGTGGACTTTCCGCCAAGCGATAGTGTTAGCCGGTTTTCCCGTATTTTAGCCGTGACTTCTGGAGAGAATTTATGAGTGACTACATCGTAAAAAATGTGCCTTATGTGGCCCAGACGACTTATGAAACCTGCTGGCTGGCATCGTACAAGATGATGCTGGGCTGGAAGGGAAAGCCTCAGGCATTGGCCGAACAGCTTCCCAATCATCAAGTCATGCGCCAGGATGGAATCCTGGATGGTCAGTTTCTGGCCTGCCGCCAGGCGCTCGGCTTGTTATCCAGTAGTTACACCGGCTTCCGCGACGCTGACGCCATTGCAGGCAAACTCCAGAGTTATGGGCCGATCTGGGTTTCCGGGACCTATGCTAAAGGCCATAAGCATATTGTGGTGTTGTATGGAGTACAGGGATCGGGCGACGATGCCGAAGTGCTGATTAATGATCCGGCGACCGGTATGAGCATTTCCAATCCAAAACTGGACTGGTGGCCGATAGGCTGGTTTGCCAATCGCTTGAATCCGGTTCCCTATGCCTGTCAGCATTGGTTTGATGTGTAAGAAACTTGGCGCGAAGGCTGGTTCTAAGAAGATGGTATAAAATAAAAATCAGCTTAAACCAGCCTCGCACAGCCATCGCGATCCAAACCGCTTCGCTTTGTCTATAGTCAGAAGACGGCGCAAGTGCCAGATCACGAACCCACACCACATCCTCAAAGGAGAAAAAACCCATGCGCTATGACGTGACGTTGATTCCCCAAAGCACCGGAATGGGCTGCTGGGCCGCCAGCATCGCCATGATTCTAGGATGGAAAAATCAGGCGTCCTTTGACCCCAGCCTGATCGCCGCCAATCCCGGCGGGATCAGTTATGTCCCCTCTCTCACCAATGGCCTGAACCCGAATGATCGTTACATTCTTCAACGGAACGGCTTCGCGGTAGAGGAGCCGGCCTGCTACACCCCGGCAGCCATCAGCGATCTGCTGACCCAGTATGGCCCGCTGTGGCTGGCGGGCCTGGTTCGGTTATCCGGGGTCGCGAATCCGGCGCCCCACATCCGGGTGGTCACCGGTTTCGAGGGCGGGCGGGCTTATATCAACGACCCGTGGCCCGTCAATCGCGGCTCGATCTATACCCGCAGCTTCCAGCAAATCTTCGTCGGTCAGATGGAAGCTTTGGGCGCAAGCGAACTGAACGAACCGGCGCCTATCTATCTGGCCCATCTCGCCTGATCCGGGCCATTAGGATCAATCCGGGTCATGAGGGAACGCTGCCGTTCACCTCATCGGTCCAGACCTTGAAGCTCTTGAGCGTGTTAGGGCCAAAGGTGTTGCTGATGGCGACATCAGCGGCATCGCGGCCCCGCGCAATCAGTACTCGACCGATGCGCGGCGCGTTGTTGCGGGGATCAAAGGTGTGCCACTGACCGCCCAGGTAGGCTTCAAACCAGGCGGCGAAATCGCCTGGAGCATAGGGCGGTGGCTCGCCGATGTCGCTCAAATAGCCCGTGCAGTAACGAGCTGGAATGTTCAGGCAGCGGCAGAAGGCGATGGCGAGATGGGTGTAATCGCGACAGACGCCGACCCGCTCATTGAAGGCATCCCGGGCGGTTTTGGTCGCCCGGGCGTGTTCATAGCCAAAAACGATATGCTGATGCACGAAATCGCAAATGGCCTGAACCCGCGCCCAGCCGGTCGGCGCGTTACCGAACAGGCTCCAAGCAGCTTCGGACAGCAAATCGGTTTCGCAATAGCGGCTGCCCAGCAGAAACATCAGCGTCTCTTCGGGCAGTTCCGGCACCAGATGCTGCTGCGCCGAGGCCACTACCGGATCCGGCTGGCCGCTATCATTGACCACCGCATCGGCTGAAATCCGGATCTCGCCTTTTGGGGCGACAATCCGGCTGCACCAGTTGCCGAACGCATCCCGATAGGCGGTCATGGGCACCGGCGGCCGGGTAATGAGATGATCGGGAACGATCAGGTCGGAGACCCGGGTAAAATGGACATGCAGCGTCAACACCATCGGCGTCGGCTGCGGGCAGTCATAGGTTAATTCGTAGCCAACCCGGATTTGCATCATGAACCTCTTTCAGTGGTGTCCCAGCGGAGTACCCCGCGACCTCGCATTTCGTCCCGGGTTTTCTCGTTGCAGAGTATCATTTTATTGGCCGGTTCAAAGCGCCGGGTTCATGATTGAGCGGATAATCGGCGGCGCAGCCTGCCTAAAACCGGCTATCGTTGTTGGATGATGAAACCGATTTTGGAACGCCGATGAAAACTGCCAATTGCCCGTCCTGCGGGGCCGCCATTACCTTCCAGTCGGCCGTTTCGATTCTGACGATCTGCGCCTACTGCAAAAGCACCCTGATCCGCCATGATCTGAATCTGGAAAACGTCGGCAAGATGGCGGAATTGCTGCCCGACGCCTCGCCGCTACAACTGGGAACCGAGGGCGTCTATCGCAAAGCCCGCTTCACGGTCGCCGGGCGGATTCAGTTGCGCTACAGCCAGGGCGTCTGGAACGAGTGGTATCTGCTGTTTGAAAACCAGCGCGGCGGCTGGCTGGGCGAAACCCTCGGCAATTACGCGGTCACCTTCATCATTCAACCCCCTGAGCCGCTGCCACTCTTTTCGGAACTCCGGGCCGGTCAGACCGTGACGCTCAAGGGCCGCGTTTTCCAGGTCGCCAATATCGAGAATGCCCGCTGCATCGCCGGCGAGGGTGAATTGCCGATCCGGGTGGGTCACGGTTACGAAGCGCCGGTGGTGGATTTGCAAGCCAGCGGCGGAGTATTCGCCACCCTTGATTACAGCGAAGACCCGCCGTTGGTGTTTGTTGGCGAGCAGATCCCGTTTAACGACCTCAAGCTGACCCGGCTGCGCGAAATCATGCCGGCAGGCTGGAATCCGGACGCCGGCATCAAGGCCCAATCCTTCCAGTGTCCCGGCTGCGGCAGTTCGCTGACCATTCGCGGCCAGGGCCATACCGATACGCTGGCGTGCGGAACCTGCGGCTCGATCATCGATATCGCCGATCCCAATTTCCGCATCCTGTCCCAATTCAACGCGCAGGTCACGCACCAGCCCCTGATTCCGCTGGGCTCGCGTGGCCCGTTTGAAGGCGTGGATTACGAGGCCATTGGTTATCTGCGGCGGCGGGTCACGGTAGACGGCATCGATTATGAATGGAGCGAATACCTGCTGTTTCACCGCGAGCAGGGCTTCCGCTGGCTAGTGGAATATAACGGCCACTGGAGCCTGGCGCATACCCTGGCCGAGCCACCGCTGGTGACCGGCTATGGGGCCAGCGCCGTCGCGGTTTACCAGGATCAACGCTACCGGTCGTTTCAGGCTTCCCAACCGGAAGTCAGCTATGTGCTGGGCGAGTTCTACTGGAGGGTCCAGGTCGGCGAGCGCTGCGAAGTCGTGGACTACATTGCCCCGCCGCTCCAGCTCAGCGTGGAGCGCACTGAGAAGGAAATCGTCTGGTCGCAGGCGGAGTATGTAGAGCCAGAGACGATCCAGACCGCTTTTCAACTGGAACAGCCGCTGCTGCCGGCGCGGATCGGGATTGGGGCCAATCAACCCTCGCCCTACGACGTACAGCGGCCCAAATTCCGGCGGTTGCTCTGGCTGTTCCTAGCGCTGTTGATCGGTGCGCAGATCGTGACGGTCATGTTGTCCTCGAATCAGCGGGTTCATCAGCAAACCCTGGTGTTCGACGCCAGCACCAAGGACAAAACTCTGACCTCCGAACCGTTCGCCCTCAGTGGCCGGAACTCGAATGTGGCGATTGATATTGCGGCCAATCTCAACAACAACTGGATTTATCTGGAGCTGGCGCTGATTGAACGCGATACCGGGGCCAGCTTCGCGATTAGCCGTGAACTCAGCTATTACCAGGGCGTGGATGAGGGCGAACGCTGGTCGGAAGGCAATAGCAGCGACGAGGCGGTGCTGTCGGAAATTCCCGCCGGCCTCTATTACCTGAGTGTCGAAGCTGAACTGCCCCCGACAGCGCCAGCGGTGGCCTGCACCTTCACCGTGTTCCGCGATGCGCCCAGTTGGAGCAATTTCTTTCTGGCGCTGATCGGCCTGTTGCTGTTCCCGCTGCTGTTCCGCTGGCGGGCGTGGGCCTTTGAACGCAGCCGCTGGGCGGAAAGCGATCACAGTGCGTCCAGCCAGAGTCAGGCGGACGACGATGATGACGATTGAATCGCAGCCTGCAAGGACATCAAGCCAATGCTATACCGGAGCTTTCTAATCAGCGGCGTTCTGATTCTGGCGCTATTCGCAAACGCGCAATACCGGGGCTGGAGCGTGTTCAGCGCCAGTGAGGAGAAAACCCCGCCAGGCACGGCGCGGGGGGTTTACCATAAATAGGCTTCCCGCTGTTGCGCCACCTCGATACGCCCCATGACCTACGCCCTGCTCTTCTCCGTCTTTGTCATCGCCTCCTGCGGTCTGGTCTACGAACTAATCGCTGGTGCGCTGGCCAGTTATCTGCTCGGCGATTCGGTCACCCAGTTTTCCACTGTGATCGGGACCTATCTGTTTGCGATGGGGATTGGCTCCTGGCTGTCGCGCTACATCGTCCGGGGACTGGTGGCCCGCTTCATTCAGATTGAAGTGGCCGTCGGCATTCTGGGGGGATTTTCCGCGCCGGCGCTGTTCCTGATCTTCGCCTGGGCGGGCGCCTTCCGTCCGGCGCTGTATGGACTGGTGCTGATCATCGGCATCCTGGTCGGGCTGGAAATCCCGCTGGTGATGCGGATTCTGAAACAGCAGTTCGTCTTCAAGGACCTGGTGGCGCAGGTGCTGACCTTCGATTATCTGGGCGCGCTGGTCGTATCGCTGCTGTTTCCGATTCTGCTGGCCCCGCATCTGGGGCTGATTCGCACCAGCCTGCTGTTTGGCCTGCTCAATGTGCTGGTGGCGGCGTGGGCGCTGTGGCTGTTCCGCGACCAATTGCCGCAAGGGCGCTGGCTCCAGGGTCAATGCCTGGTCGCCATGCTGGCGCTGGTCGCCGGTTTTGTCGCCGCTGACCGGATCACCGAACTGGCCGAGGAAAATCTTTACACCGATGAAATCGTCCTGGCCCGCACCACGCCTTATCAGCGCATCGTCCTGACCCGCTGGAAAGACGACTTGCGGCTGTTCCTCAACAACAATCTGCAATTCAGCTCCCGCGACGAATACCGCTATCACGAGGCACTGGTGCATCCGGGTCTGAGCGCAACGCCTGGGGCGCGGCGGGCGCTGGTGCTGGGCGGCGGCGACGGGCTGGCGGTACGCGAGATGTTCCGCTATGACTCGCTGGAATCCATCACCCTGGTCGATCTCGATCCGGAGATGACCCGGCTGTTTGCCGAGCATCCCCTGCTGACGCCGCTTAATAACAATGCTCTCAACTCGCCCAAATTGCGAATTATCAACGCCGATGCCTTGCGCTGGCTGGAGGAAAATCCTGGCCAGTTTGATTTCATTGTGGTGGATTTCCCCGACCCGACCAATTATTCGCTGGGCAAGTTGTACAGCACGGTATTTTACCGACTGCTGGAAAAGCATCTGGCGGCGCAGGGTGCGGCAGTGGTGCAAACCACTTCGCCGCTGTATGCCCGTCAATCGTTCTGGTGCATCGTCCGCACCCTTGAAAGCGTCGGCCTGACGGTCACGCCCTATCACGCTTATGTCCCGGCCTTTGGCGAATGGGGTTTTACCTTGGCGACCCGTCAGCCTTGGCAAGCGCCTGACCATTACCCGCCTGGTCTGCGGTTTCTGACCACGGAGACTACTCCGGCGCTATTTCAGTTTCCGCCGGATATGGGGCCGGTGGATGCTGAAATTAACCGGCTGAATAACCAGATTCTGGTGCGCTATTACGAACAGGAATGGCGGCAGGTTACACAGTGATGAACCGCCGCCGCTTTCTGGTTTCACTGAGCGCCGCCACTGCCGCAGCCGGCGGTGCTTACGCTTGGCGACGCGACTCCAAACCATTTCCCCCATTGCCGCTAGGCGAGATTCTTGGCGCATCGAATGCCATTGGTCATCGCTTGCGGCGCATGGAATTTCCCGAACCGACCGAAACCCTTAAAACACCTGTCGTGATTGTCGGCGGCGGCATTGCCGGACTATCCGCCGGCTGGAAACTGCAAAAGGCAGGATTCACTGACTTCGTGATCCTGGAACTGGAACAGGAAGTTGGCGGCAATTCCCGCAGCGGTCAAAACACCATTAGCGCCTATCCCTGGGGCGCGCATTATCTACCCTTCCCGACTCAGGAATGCCGTGCGGTGCGGGAATTACTGGCGGACTTCGGCATCCTGCAGGGCGATCCTTATGCCGCAGCGCCGGTTTACGAAGAACGCCATATCAACTTTGCCCCGCAGGAGCGGTTATACGCGCATGGGGTTTGGCATGACGGACTGTGGCCGCAAGTCGGGGTCCGCCAGCAGGATATGGATCAATATCACCGCTTTCAGGATTTAATGGATCGCTTTCAGCGCCGGCGGGGAAGCGATGGCCGTAAAGCCTTTGCCATTCCGATTGATTTTAGCGCCCGCGATCCGGATTTACTGGCGCTGGATCGGATGTCCATGCGCGACTTTCTATTGCAAAACGGCCTGGATTCAGAACCGCTGCACTGGTATGTCAATTATGCTTGCCGGGATGATTACGGTTGCCGGTATGATGATACTTCGGCGTGGATGGGGATTCATTATTTTGCCAGCCGTGATGCTCTGGCCCGCAATGCCGAAAGCGATGACATATTAACCTGGCCTGAGGGTAATGGCTGGCTGGTCAATCAGTTGCGGGAGCGACTGGCGGCACATTTATTGCCGAATCATATTGCCTGGCGCGTATCGGAACTGGATCGAGCGGTACTGATAGACGCTTACCAGACCCGGGAGAAACGCTCGGGGCGACGACTGGCAAAAATGGTGATTTGGGCCGCGCCGGTCTTTCAAGCGCCGCTGGTTTTTCAGGAGATGAAACCTGATTTGGCCACCGCGATCAGCGCCTTTGAATACGCCCCGTGGCTGGTCGCCAATCTCAGTCTGCGTGGCTTTCCCATTGAGCGGCGCGGTGCTTCGCTAAGTTGGGATAATGTGCTGTATGACAGCAACTCGCTCGGCTATGTAGTCGCCACTCATCAGAAATTGGCGGCGCATCAGGAGCAGACTGTGTTTACCTGGTATCACGCGCTCAGCGATGGTTCTCCAGATGCAGAGCGCCAGCGGTTATTGAAAACGCCATGGGCGACCTGGGCCGAACAGATTCTGGGCGAATTATCGCGGCCCCATCCCGACATTCGCCAACAGGCAAGCCGACTGGACCTGATTCGGTGGGGTCATGCCATGGTTAGGCCCCGCACCGGGTTTATCTGGAGCCAGGCCCGTCAACAGTTATTGCAAAATCAGGATCGAATTTTATTCGCCCATTCTGATCTGAGCGGCTATTCGGTCTTTGAAGAAGCGAATTATCGTGGGGTGCTGGCGGCAGAACAGGCGCTGACCGCATTGGATATATCTTTTGCCTCTTCTATTCAGGCATAGGCTGGAATTTTATTTCTTCGGTTCAATCGTATCTTCTCCGGCCATCATTCGTTGCAGAATTTCCAGATCTTTTCCAGAGTGAGCGCCGTTTTTCCACTGCCTGCCGGGCCAATCACGATTAATGGCAAGGGTAAACGATATGAAAATCATCGTGTTCAAGAAAACCAATGACTTTCTTGTATTGCTTTTTAAGATTCGTCAGCTCGAGATCATTGTATTCAAGAATTTTCATGGTGGTTCATGGCGCATGAAGAAGTGGTGGAGAGAAACCAATATGGAATTAGGAAATAACGCTGATTCTCGCGGATTTCCCCCATTCCGGGAAGAGAAGAAATTGTGCGGATAGACCGATCAATGGTCAATCCGTCAGCAACGACCGCGCGATCATCGCAGTGAGCGCATGGCGCAACCCTAACAGGCGCTTTGTTGTATCCTTGGCATCAACCACCTCCGGTTTCACCATCGCCTCATAAACCATAATCGAGGAATCGCGCGATGAAGGAAATTCACCATGCCCTGGTGCTGAACATGCACCAGCCCCCCGGTAACCTTGACGCCCTGCTGGACAGTAACGAGTGGGAAGCCAAGGAAATCCTGTTCGCCTACGACCGGATGCCACGGGTACTGTGGGACTATCAGGACATCGCCCGCGTTCACCTTTCCCTGTCCGGGACGCTGCTGGAGACACTGTCCAACCCCGGATTTCAGGATCGGGTCTATGGCAGCGTTGATTGCGGCAAACTGCTCTGGCATCTGCAAAACGAACGGCTGTTTGAAGTCATCGGCACCGGGTATTACCACCCAGTGCTGGCTCTGATCCCGGAAGCCGACTGGGACGAACAGATCGCCCGCTGGCAGGGTATCGCCCGCCACCTGCTGTGGCGCAACCCGTTTAACGGTTTCTGGCCACCGGAGATGGGTTTCGACATGCGGATGATTCCGCACCTGAAACGGGCCGGCTATCGCTATGTGCTGGTGGACAGTGAATATGTCGATCCGGTTGGTTCGATGCACTGGCAGGAACTGCGCTACCGGCCGCACATCGCTGAATACGGCGGCGAACAGATCGTGATCATCGTCCGCGACCGCGATCTGTCCGATGCGCAACTGGCCGGAATGGACTATGGCTGGTTCTATCACGAGTTGCACGAGCGGACCAAATGGTGCGATTTCCCACCGCTGGTGACCACCGCCACCGATGGCGATAACGGCCGCTGGTTCCGCAACCTGTCGGAAAAGGCCAATTTCTGGACCTATTTCTACCGGCAGGCGATGGATGAAATCCGCGCGGGCCATTCGACCATGCGGCCCACTTTCATTACCGATTATCTGGACCGGTTCGGCGCGCACGGCCAGGTCACAGTGCGGCGCGGCGCTTGGAATACTGACGATCACCACGGCTGGGATTTCCACCAGTGGCAAGGCTCCTGGGTGCAGCGTGACACCATGGTGCGGGTGCATGATCTCAGCCGCGAATTTCACAAAGTGACCCAGGCAGCTGGGCAAGCCCATGATCCCAGTCCCGATCTGGAGCGGGTGCTGCGTGAAGCGCATTGGCGTCTGCTGCGGGCCGAAACCAGTTGTAATTTCTATTGGGGGGAAGCATGGGTTCACAAGACCCACGCAGACCTGGACAGCGTCGCCTGGCATCTGGGCGAGGCCAAGGCGTTGTTAGGCGAGCACTGGATGGCTGTCGCAGCGACGCTGAACTCGCCGGTGGCGGAAGAGCCGGTCACCGGCGCTGAAACTGCTGTTGAAACCGCTGAAACTGCTGCTGCCGAACCTCAGTCGGAGCCGCCGATCGCCACGCCGGATGCCGCCGTTCCTGAACAGCCTTATTGAAAAAGCGGTTTTTTTGTGATACACTCTTGGCTTGGAAGCGTATCAAGTTGCATGGGGAAATTCGCAATGACCGGCGCTTCCAAGCAGTAACCCGACAAGACACTTCCACCACCGATCATGGATGCTGTGGTTGACTAGCGCCTTGTGAATCCGCCCTTAGGCCGGATGAAAAAAGGTCGTTTACAGGACTGGAGGTGTGTGATGTTGACGTATGAAGATTGTGTAGGACTGACTGATCTGGAAGAAGAGGAAATCGAAGCGATCGCCCAGCACGAACATGTGCCGGAGATCGTGGCCGCTGAACTGGGCTGTTGCCTGATCCATCAACTGGGCGGCGAATCGTCCATCAAGAAAATCATCCTTGAAGATGTTGAAGAAGCTAGCCGGCATGATCACCCGCAAGAAGCAGCGCACTGGCGGGAAGTGTTTGATCATTTCTGCATGACGCATCCGCTGCCGATGCGCCAGGCTGCTTAATCGCCCCGCCCCGCGCCGGGTTGAATCCCCTCACTCCCGCACTCCATCTTTCTCGCCGACCCTCTCCCCATGAATGGGGGAGAGGGCGCCGAACGCTTACGCTCCCGGAAGATCAGCAACAAATGGGTTGTCGGGACTAATCAGTTCAGCCTCCACCCCATAGGTAGTACGGAAGGCGACGCTCCCTACCCGGCGCGGATGCCATTTGATCTCGAAGGCGCGCAGCCCATTTTCGCTTTTCACCACCAGATCCACTTCCGCCTGAGTGCGTGATCGCCAGAAAAACAGCTCGCAAGGCAAACCCAGGCTTGGCGGAGATTATGTTCTGCTTGTCTTTATATACATACTGTTCAATATGACCGGTCATTTTGTACATAACAACAAGCAGAATCGACGATTCCCGGCGGTGCTGGTTACTTCTCCACGACTTAGGAGGGTATTTATTGCGCCTTGCCTTACTTCCACCACGCCCAGCGCGGCTTCCCGCCCGCTTTGCGCTCCAGAACCTCTCTGACCCGCGCCAGCCAGGTCTTCAGCCAGATCGGCGCATCGCTCGAACCTTCTTCAAGCAACCGGATCACATCCTTGCCTTCCTTAACTAGTTTGACGGCAGATTTGCCCATCGCCTCCAGCTCCGGCAGCGCTTCTTTGATCGCTACCAACAACTCGACCGTATCCAGCACCGGCGCACTCGCCAGGGTTTCCAACCGTTCAAACCAGGGTATTAACAATTTCAGGGGCAATGGCTCGGCCTCAAAAATCCGCACACTCCGCTCACTCACACCACTACCATCATCCCCCGATGAACGGCGCAGGAACGCGGGAATATCCAGATAACCCAAATCATCTTCTGCTGCTCCGGCAATGAAGCTCCGACTCGCACGTCGAGCGGCGGGTCTCCCGGTAATTGGCTCGGGCGGCGGGCAGGGCGCACAAGCCACGACTCCCGCCATCATCGGCATCGCCCACTGGGACGGCAATTCCACCGGCTGCGCTACTTGATGCAGTTCGCCGCCGGGATTGACTACTTCGGCATGATCCACCGCCACGAACGCGGTAAAGCGGCACAACACTCCGTATTTCAGCGAAAAGGCGGTAATCGCATCGCTCAGACCGGCAGCGCGATGACCGGCGGCGAATTGATGCTCCAAATCCAGCACCCGCGCCCGCGCCCACAGCGTTTGCAGCGTGTTATCCGTCGTTTCAACCGGAGTCAACGTCTGCTGAAACAGCGCACCGTCGGCAGTGCGTCCGGTCACGGTCACTTGCGCCGACGGCGAACCTGGCCACCATCCGCCCAACCGTAACGGCACACCCGGAAACAGATCAGCAACCTCCGGAGCCATGTCGTTCAACGCCGGCTCCAGCCGCACCTCGGTCAACAAGGGCGCGCCTAACCGGCGATGCACCGCGCAGAGGACTTCGTCCAGACGATCCTCGGATTCCACCAGATCAAAATGCCCACCGCCGTAACCGGCCAGCCGCTCCAGCAGCGCCATGTTCACCGCCCGATCAATGCCGACGGTGAAAATCCGGCAGCCCTGGGCGGATTGCTCAATCTGGCGCAGCAACTGATCCTCGTTCCCCACCTGACCGTCGGTGACAAACAGCACGATCCGTTCACGAGCCGGATCGGGCGGGTTGGGAAAATAAGCGAGGGCGCATTTCAGGGCTGGGGCAATTTCAGTACCGCCGCGCGCCTCAACCTTGGCCAGAAACTCTACCGCCCGGAACCGCTGCCGGTCGGTCGCAGCCACCAGTTGTCCAGCGCTGGGCGCAGGCTCCTCCAACTCATCGTCGAACAGGATCACGCCAAACCGATCCCGCTCGGTCAGGGTATCAATGATCCGCCCTGCCGCCCGCCGCGCCGCTGTCATTTTCCAGCCGCCCATCGACCCGGACCGATCCAGCACCACCACCACATCGCGGGGCCGGAATGAGGCCGGCAATGTGGCGGGTGGAACCACGGTCAGCAGCGCCGTCGTTTCGCCATCCGCTTGGCGATAAACGCTCAGTCCGCTGCTCATCTGCTGCTCGCCGACCCGGAACCGCAGAATCACATCGCGATCCAGCCGTTCTGCGCCTGGCGTCAGTTCCACAACCTGCAAACCTTCGCCGCTCTGACTCAGGCGCAAAGCGTGCAGGCTGGCCCGCAGATTACTGAGTGGCAAACCAGCGGAATCGAGTTCAAGACGAAAGCTGAGATGCACTGGATTCGGTTGGCCCGGCAACAACACCGGCGGGCTGATCCGGCTGGCGTCGGGCACCGCGTCAGTATCCAGCGCCGTCCCCAACCCAACGCCAGGACCCTCCAGCGGCGCGCCGGGGATGTAGCGCGGCGCAACCACCAGCGGAAAGCGGAACGTCGTCTCGCCATCGGTCACCGCCAGAGGTCCGGCCAGTTCCAGCTCCACCGTGACCGCTTCGCCGGGCGGGATATTGCCAGCCCGCATCGTAAACACTTCCGGGCGATCTTCCTCGGCAATCGCCGCCCGATGGCCCTGCTGAATCGCCTGGTCATACTCAGCCCGCGCTGCGCTGCGCTCCTTCAACATCCCGTCAATCACCCGTTCCCCGACCTGCAAACGGAACCGGGTCACGCCGGCCCGCGCCGGCAACGGGAAAATGTAGGTGGCTTCCAGCGGCTCGTTATGCACATTGACAAAAGTCTGCGTCACCGTCAGCCGGTACAGCAGGCCGGTGATCCGCCCCCCCACCGCCAGCCGTTGCAGCGGCAACCCGCCCCGCGCAGTCTCCAGCCCGCCAAAACCGGCTTCCTCATCGTCACCGCGCCGGGTGGGCGCTTCATCCAGCACTGTGATTCCATCAAGCATCGTCATCGGGATTCTCCTGTTCAGATCGGGCGGCGGCCCGCAACTGGTCGCATAAGGCGCGGGTTACGGCCTGCAGGTGGTTCGGATCCAGCAGATCAAGTCGAGGATAGCGGCGGTGGTCAACCAGCAATTGCACGCCGGGCGCGAGAGTCATCGCCAGCAGTTCAGTCATCGGCAAGGCCGGGACTAGCGACCCGGCAGGCGTTGATTCAGCCGGAGCGCACTCCCAAAACCGGGCGCTTGCAGGCGGGGGCGCCAACTCCGTAACCCGGCTTTCGACCTGCGCTGTTGCGCCCTCCTCCGCCAACCGTTCCGCCCAGTCCGGCGGCAGGCCAATCTGCTGCGCTAACCCGGTGTTCGGCATTCCGGCTAGTTCGCTCTGCACCGTCTGCAGATTCAGCCCCCGGGCCTGCAGGGTCTTGATCGCCAGCAGTTGCAGCAGATGCCGGTCGCGGTAATACGCGGTCCGCCCGCGCAATTCCGCCGGACGATCCAGCAGTCCCAGGGTGGTGTAGTAACGCACCAGCCGCGCATCCGGTTGCCAGCGCACCCGCCGCGAGCCGCCTTCACCGCCTGGCAGTAGCGTCAGCAGTTGCCGGCTGCGCCGCACCAGTTCATCGAGTCGCCATTGCATTGCCATAATGATTTTCGCCAACAATATAACACTGACATAAAACAGTGTAATATATAGAGCGAAAAATTGCAAGCATAGACCTTATCCGGCGTGGCAACCTGCTATGTTTAATGCCTGCTATGTTTAATGGGTTACTGCCTTACTATTCACCAAAAGCCGCAGGACTTCCGCTCACTTACCTCTCTCAGTCATTCCCGTGTGAGAGGAAAAGCTGCCATGAGACCGATGAATTCCAGAACGAAGGCCATCCTGTCCACCACTGCCGGATTCCTGACGGTCCTGCTGGCGATTTGGGCGCTGAATCAATGGATCATTCAGCCCGCTTTTGACGAACTGGAATACGCACAGGCGCTGGAAGATAGCGCCCGAGCTGACGCCGCCATTCAGAACGAATTGCGGCAACTCGACAATACCCTGGGCGACTGGGCGGAATGGAATGATGCCTACGCTTTTTCTGAAAGCCGCGATCCGGCGTTTATTGAGTCCAATTTCAGCAACTGGCGGACCCTGGAAAAAACCACCCGTCTGAATTTCAGTCTGATCCTCAACCGCGCCGGTCAGGTTTTGTACAGCGCCGGCTACGATTCCGACCTGGGTGGCATCATCAGTCTGTCGGCGTTTTCAGGCGACCAGCCGGCAATCCTGTCCCTCCTCCAACCCGTGCTGGCGCAGCAACAGCACCGCGCCGGTCTGCTGCGCACCGAACACGGATTGCTATTGCTGGCTGCCCGGCCAATTCTGACTTCGCACGGAACCGGACCGGCGCGGGGCACACTGGTGTTTGGCCGCTTTCTGGATACGTCCCTGACCGAGGCGCTGGCTGAACAGACCCGGGTCCGCTTTACCGTGCTTGCCGCTGACGACCCGCGCCTGACCGCAGCGGAACAGGACTGGCTGCGAACCTTGCCGCCGGATGCGCCGCACCTGCGGGCGGATGGGATGGGAGAAAAATTTTCGTACCAGGCGCTCTCCAGCCTGGACGGTCAGCCCGCCGCGCTGATTCGAACCCCGATCCGTCAGGAAATCTCGGCGACGGCGCAGCACGCCAGTCACACCTTGATGGGCGTATTAGGATTGACCGTGCTGGCGCTGCTGATTGGCAGAGCCATCCATGCCGGTCGGCTCAAGCGTGGCGAGGCTGTAGCCGCCAGCGTCGATTCATGGCAGATCGTCACTCTCATTGTTCTGGTCGGGCTGGCGATGACTGCCAGCTTGAGTTGGACGCTGTACGCCGCCAGCCAGGAAACGTTAAAAACCCGGTTCCAGAACGCCGCGGCTGAACGGACCGGCATCATCATCGAGCGGTTCAAAAGCAACCTGCGGGATCTGGACGCCATCCGGCGCTTCTTTAACGGCTCCCTCCTAGTCAGCCGGAATGAGTTCAGACAGTTCGTCACGCCGATCCTCGACTATGACGGGTTCCAGGCGCTGGAATGGCTGCCGCGCGTGACGCGGGAACAACGGGCCAGTTATGAAGCAGACGCCCGCCACGATGGCCTGAGCGAATTTCAATTCACTGAGCGCAACGTCCAGGGCGCTATGGTCACGGCGGCTGATCGCTCTGAATACTTCCCGGTTTATTACATGGAGCCTTACGCCGGCAATGAAGCGGCGCTCGGCTTCGCCCCCGACCCATCGCACCCGGGCCGGGGCGCAGTGCTGGCCCAGGCGCGCGACAGCGGCCAGATCACCCTTTCCGGGCGCTATCAACTGGTGCAGGAGCAAAACCAGCGCTTCTCAATCCTGGCCTTCGCTCCGGTTTATCAGGACCCAACCATCGAGGTCGAGGTCGAGGAACGGCGGCGGCAACTCAAAGGATTCGTGCTGGGGGTCATGCGGATCAGCGATGTCGTTGAAGCCGCCCTGGCTCAGACTGAACCGCAGGGACTGTTGCTGCGTTTACTTGATCTGTCCGCTGAAGGCGAGCAACAGGCCTTGTATGTCTTGCTGCCCCGGACCGGCGCCCCCCAGCCCGCCGCTGGATCGCTGCTCTGGCACCGGCAGGATTTTTCGCTGGGCGACCGGCTCTGGCGGATCGAAGTACAACCCAACTCCTTGTTTATCGAAGATAACACCGACCATCTGCACTACTGGATTCCCGCCGCCGGAGTGCTGCTGACCTTGCTGACGGCGCTGTACAGCTTCACTCTGACCTCCCAGCGGCAACGGGCCGAGGCGCTGGTGGCGGCGCGCACCGTCGAGTTGCGGGCTAGCGAGGAACATTTCCGGTTGCTGTACGAGCAAGCGCCGGTGGCGTATCAATCGATCGACGCCGAAGGGCGAATTATCGAGGTCAATCCCTGCTGGCAGCAATTATTCGGTTATAGCCGGGCAGAGGTCATCGGCCGCTGGATTGGCGATTTTCTCGCTCCTGATCAATTACCGCTGCTCCAGGTCCAGCTCGTCAAGTTCAAGGCTACCGACCGACTGCACAGCGCCACACTCGATTTCCTGCACCGGACAGGCCGGCGCATCACGATTTCTGCGGAAAGCCGGATTGGCCGCGACGCGGCGGGCCAGTTCCAGCAGACTCACTGCGTACTCTATGACCTGACCGAGCGGCGGCGGGCGGAAGAACGCCAGCGCCTGGCCAGTGCGGTGTTCGAAGCGGCGCGCGAGTCGATCATGGTCACAGACGTGAACAACCTGATTGTCGCGGTCAATCCGGCGTTTACTGCGCTCAGCGGATATGCCGAATCGGAAGTGCTGGGCAAAAATCCGCACCTGCTCCAGGCGAGCCACCAGCCGCCCGCCTTCTACGCGGCGCTGTGGGAAACCCTGCGGCGGGAAGACGCATGGCAAGGCGAATTCTGGAATCAGCGCAAGGATGGCGTCCGGTATGTGACGTTGACCACGATCAACGCGGTGCGAGATATCGCCGGGCGACTCACCCACTATGTTGGCATCGCCACCGACATCACCCGCCAGAAGGAAGCTGAAGAGCATATTGAACGGCTGGCCTTCTATGACGCCCTGACTGGCTTGCCCAACCGGGCGCTGCTGATTCAGCGGGCGGAACAGGCGCTGACGCTGGCGGCGCAGCAGGATCGACCGCTGGCGCTGTTGTTTGTGGATGTGGATCGGTTCAAGGAAATCAACGATTCGCTCGGTCATGTCGGCGGCGATGCGCTGCTGGCGGAGGCCACCGCGCGGTTGCAGGCGCTAACCCGGGAAACCGATACCTTGTGCCGACTCGGCAGCGACGAGTTCATCCTGCTGCTGCCGGAAGCTGACCAGACTGAGGCCAAGCAACTGGCTGACCAGACGCTAGCCGCGTTCCGTCGCCCCTTCACGGTGGTGGGTCACAGCCTACGAGCGACGGTTTCCATCGGCATCGCCCGCTACCCGCACGATGGCGCCTGCTTTGCCGATCTGCTCAAAAACGCCGACGCCGCGCTGCATCAAGCCAAGCAGGATGGGCGCAATACCCGGGTGTTTTACGCCCGGGAAATGAATGCCGCCGCGCTGGAGCGGCTGACGCTGGAATCGGAGCTGCGCCAGGCCATTGAGAGCGGACAACTGGTCGCCTATTTCCAGCCCAAGGTGTATCTGGCTGACGGAGGGCTGGCCGGCGCCGAGGCGCTGGTGCGCTGGCAACATCCCGAATGTGGTCTGATTCCGCCGGGGCGTTTCATCCCGGTCGCTGAAGCCAGTGATTTGATCGTGGCGGTTGGAGACTGGATGCTGGAAGCGGTCTGCCAGCAACAGGCGATCTGGCGGGAGGTGGGCTTGCCGATCTTTACAGTGGCGGTCAATCTGACGGCCCGTCATTTCCGCGATCCAGGCTTGATCCAGCGCATCCAGACGCTGCTGACCACTCATCGCCTGACCGCCGACGCGCTGGAGCTGGAGCTGACCGAATCGACCTTGCTGGAAGCCGGCGTACAGACGATTGAAACTCTGGTAGCGCTGCGCCGCCTGGGGGTGGGACTAGCGATTGACGACTTTGGCACCGGCTATTCGAGTCTGGGTTATCTCAAGCGCCTGCCGATCACCGCGCTAAAAATTGATCAAAGCTTCGTGCGGGAGTTGGAAACTGATGCCGATGATCGGACACTAGCGGCCACCATCGTCGCGCTTGGCCACAGTCTGGGGCTGCCGGTGGTCGCGGAAGGGGTAGAAACTGAAGAACAGCGGCAGATTCTGCTTGGACAGGGCTGCGATCTGGCGCAGGGCTATCATTTTGGCCGACCGATGCCGGCAGCGCAGTTCGAGGACTGGATTACTCAATCGGGAGCAAAGACATGAGCTTGAGCAAATTATTGATTTTGATGGCGAGCCTAACGGTTAGCGCCGGGGCGTGGGCGGCGACCGACAGCGGCATTTCGCAAGGGTCGGCCTTGTCGGCGGAAGGCGCTTCGGCGCTGGTTGCCGGCAGCGTCGAGGTGGTTGCCGGTTCGCCGACCCTGACCGTGCTGGCGGTCAACCTGGTTGCGGAAGGCTCGGTGGTGGTGCTGAAAGGCGCATCCACCGCAGCGACCGTATCGGTCAAGGTGACGCCGGAAATCGCCGGCGAACTGTCGAAAGCGGTGGGGGCGACCGTGACCGTTATTACCGAATCCGCCGGTTATTCGTTGATCTACGCCGGAAAAACCATCGCTTTCATTCCCAATGAAAGCAGCAGAAAACTGCTGCATCACGCCCCGCATCCGCAATGATCATCGGCTTGAAGTCGTGGCGATATGGACCAGGACTGGCGCTGCTGGGCGTCTGGCTGCTGCTCGCGCTGCCGGCGGCATGGGCGGGAACAGCCTGCATCCAGAAGCCTCTGACCCCGGATCGACTGGCGAACGCTGCCCGCTTAGGGGTGAAGGTGTTTCAGGCGCTGGAGGCGAACCGGGCGCAGGTCGTGGTCCTTGGCCGGGTGGGAACGGATTTGGCGAAGTATGGCCTGCATTTCAGCCATATCGGGTTTGCGGTGCGCGACCATCACCGGGGACGGTGGACGGTCATTCATTTACTCAACCGCTGTGGAACCGAGGACTCCCTGCTTTATGACGAGGGCCTGATCAATTTCTTTCTCGACGATCCCTTCGTTTACGAAGCGGTGATTGCAACGCCGAGTCCTGATGTGCAGCAAGCCCTGGCCAAAGCCTTGCGGAGCAACCTGGTCTGGCGGCTCCATCAGCCCCGCTATAACACCATCGCCCGCCCGCAATCTCCAGATTTTCAGAATAGTAATCAATGGCTGCTGGAATTAACGGCGGCGGCGCTGGCCAATGGCGCGGTCAACAGTCGTCGTGAGGTGTGGGAATCCCCGCTGATGCAGAGTTATCAGCCGGATGTGGTCAGGATTGACCGGCTGACCCGGATTGGCGGCGGGCTGTTCAAAGCTAACCTGACATTTACTGATCATCCACTGGCGGATCGGCTGAAAGGCGAATATCCGACCGTGACGGTGCGTTCGGTGATTCGCTTTCTGTACCGGGCGAAACAACTGGATCGGCTTGAGTTCATTGAATTGCAGGGCGCGCCGCACAGTGTGACCGGGAATCAAATGGCGCAGGCGATAGAGCGATTGTAGCGTTATTCACAGCAACAACCCGGTATCCTCGTAAAAATCATCCAGTCCCCACTGAATGCGGAGATCGTCGCAAGCCATGGTGACGACATCCTCGCGTTCGATCATCTGCTCGGTCCAGTCGTCACCTTCCTCACGGGTCAAGAGCCGGGCGTATAACCGCTCGGCATCGACCAGCAGGTAATAACGCAGACTCGGAATTTTCCGATAAGCCAGCAACTTTTCACGCTGGTCAATCGTCGCGGTTGACGGCGACAGCACCTCGGCAATAAAACAGGGCGCGGTCTTGTAGATCGGATGGTTATCGCGCTCATCACAAACCAACATAACGTCCGGGTAGTAATAACTGCGCTGATCTGCAATCCGCAGTTTCATATCGGACACGAAAACCCGGCAGGGATGTTTATGGGTTGCTTGGCGGAGATGAAAGAAGATGTTGCCAGTAATCTGGTTATGGCGTTCACTCGCCCCGGCCATTGCCAAAATTTCGCCGGCAACATATTCATGCTTGTCTTTGGCGCGATCTTCCCAATCGAGATAATCGGCTTCGCTGATGGTACGCGTTCATCCCCCTGACTGAGGCAAGGGTGCCAAGGGCAGTCCAGCACGGCGGTCCGCAATGGCGCGTTCCAGATAGCGCCAAGGGTCATGACCCCGCTGGCGGCAGGTATCGATGACGCTGG
>JADLEK010000073.1 GCA_020846135.1 Gammaproteobacteria bacterium | reverse complement strand
TGCCGCCATCGCCACTTGCGCCTTGAATTGCGCGCTGTGCTGCTTGCGCTTTGTTCCCATGGTTCACGTTCCTTTCAATCGGTCAGCGTTAGCTTATCCGACTGTCCGAAAAAACGTGACCGCCGCACTTATCTCGCGTTATCAAGCCTCGCTCGATAACGAGTGGTACAAGTCCATGCGCGCCTTTCGCGAAGCGCAGAGTTATCGCCTGAAAACGATCGAGCAGGTCAATCCTGCCAAAGACCGGGATTGAGAAACAGTGCGCCTTCATCTTGATGGCAAAATTACGAAACGAACCCAATTTGGTGTGAGCATCGCTTCATGACAGCCATCATTATCCCGGCCCATAACGAGGCAGCGGTTATCGGGCAGACCCTGCAGGGCTTGCTGCGACAGGTGGGCGAGGGCGACGAGGTGATCGTCGTCTGCAACGGTTGCAGCGATGATACGGCGGCGGTCGCCCGGCGCTTCGAGCCGCGGGTGACCGTGCTGGAAACCGAGGTGCCGTCGAAGACGAATGCCCTGAATCTCGGCGATCGCCGGGCGCGTTTGTTTCCGCGCGTCTATCAGGATGCCGATGTGGTCCTGGGCGACGGCGCGCTGGCGGAAATTGTCCGCGCGCTGGCATCGGGCCGCTGGCTGGCGGTGTCGCCGGATCCGGTGATGAATCTGGACGGCGCCAGCTGGGCGGTGCGGGCGTATTACGACATCTGGCTGGCGCTGCCTTATTGTCGCAGCGGGATGATCGGCGCCGGGGTTTACGCCCTGTCCGAAGCCGGGCGGGCGCGTTTTGCCGATTTCCCTGCCGTGATTGCCGACGACGGCTACGTGCGGGCGATGTTCAGGGAATCGGAACGCGGCCGGGTGGAAAGCGCCCACTCGACGGTCCGGGCGCCGGCTTCGCTGGCCTGGCTGATGAAGATCAAGACGCGCAGCCGGCTGGGGGCGATGGAACTGGCGATGAAGTTTCCCGGTCTTCTGTCCAACGAAGTAAAGGATTATTCCGGGGCGCTGCGGGGCCTGATCGCCAACCCCCTGAAATGGCCCAAGGTGCTGGTTTATCTGTACGTGAATCTGGTGTCGCGGAAGCTGGCCCGGCAACGCTTCAAGGACTTGTCCGGATATCGATGGGAAAAGGACTTGTCTTCGCGAAGCTAGGGGGACCGGCTTGTTGTAAAGTCGGCGCTGGCGGGACGGTGTTTCGGCCGGCCTGATGCCGCCGGTCGCAATAATTGGCGAAGAAAGCAGACACAGGTGCCTTTCGACATGCTCTGGGCTAAGGGATGAATCAGCGACTGGACTGGCACGACTGGCTGCGGAGCGAGAAGGACATTCTCTGGCCGGCCTTCGGCCTCGGTCTCGCTGCCCTGATGTATCAGTCCGGCCTGCTCACCATCTGGACGCAGAGCGAGGAGTACGGCCACGGCATTATGGTGGTGGGCGTTCTGGCCTATCTGGTGCTTCGGCGTTGGGCATCGTATCGGCCGACATCGCCCGGAAATCCCGGCGTGGCGATTGCTCTGGCGTGTGTGGCAAGTGTGGCTGTAGTGCTGGGACAGACCGGCGGCATTCCCCTGATCGCGTATTACGGCTTCTGGCTGTTCGGCCTGGCAGCCGTGATGGCCATGGGTGGCTTCGGCTTTTTTCGCAGGCTGCTGGCGCCGCTGCTGATCGTGCCGCTGCTGTTTCCCCTGCCCAATCCGCTGGGCCCGATGGTGACGGCGGAGTTGCAGTTGATTTCGTCGAAATTCGGGGTGTGGTTCATTCGCCTGTTCGGCGGCAGCGTCTTTCTCGAGGGCAACGTGCTGGACATGGGGGCAGGGACGAAACTGCTTGTGGCGGAAGCCTGCGCCGGGCTGCGCTACCTGTTTCCGCTGATGAGCCTCGGCGCGATTGCCGGATTGATGATGCGCGCACCCTTGTGGATGTGCTGGACGGTGTTTCTGGTGACGGTCCCGATCACGATCTTCATGAACAGCTTCCGCATCGCCGTCACGGGCATGCTGGTGACGGGCGGCGGTGCCGCGCATACGGAAGGTTTCCTGCATTTCTTCGAGGGCTGGGTGGTGTTCATCGTCGCTGCCGGGTTGCTGCTGGGGGTTATCTGGCTGTTGACCCGCTTCTTGCCGGGGCGACCGAGCCTGATCGATGTCTTGTCCTGGCAGACGGACACGTCCGCGCGCGCCACGGGGGCTGCGGCGGAACCGTATCGTTTTCCGAGCAAGCCGATGTGGTCGATTACCGTGCTGACGTTTGTCGCCATCGCGGCTTCGATAGGGCTGGCCGGGCGTGGGGAGCGGGTTCCCGAGCGCAAGTCGTTGAACGATTTCCCTGTGGTGATCGGTGACTGGACGGCGCGCGTGGATCGCTTGCCGTCGCTGGTAGAGGAAGTTGCCGGCGCCTCGGAATATTTTTACGGCGATTTTTCGACCGCGTCGGGCGAGATGGTGAATGCCTATATTTCCTTTTATGAAAACCAGCGCCACGGCCAGATCCCGCATTCGCCCAAGGTGTGCATTCCCGGCGGTGGCTGGGTCATCGAAACCCAGGATACCGCCACCGTCCAGGCGCAGGCGGGCAGCCCCTTCGTGGTCAATCGTCTGGTCACCGCCCTGGGTCCGCGCAAGGTCATTTCCTATTACTGGCTGAAACAGGGGCCGCGGGTCTATCGCCAGGAACTGCTGGCGCGGCTGGACCTGGTACGCATATCGCTGCTGGAAGATCGCACCGACGGCGCCCTGGTCCGGCTGGTGACCGAACTCCGCACGGGCGAAAGCATGGATGCCGCCGATGCGCGGCTGAAGCGTTTCGCGGCCGAATTCGTCGGGCTGATTCCAGCCTATGTACCGGATTGAGTCAGATGATCGCCATGTTTGAAATCCCTGCGCGTTCCCTGCAAATGTGGGTATGGGTTCCGCGTTTTCTGTGGTTCGGTTTTCTGGTCGTTGCGGCCATGCTGGCTGCCCGCTGGCTGACCGAGCTGACTGCACCGCGGCCGGTTGCGGCATTGTCCGCGGCAGCCGGAATGACGTCCCCGGTTGCCGTGGAGGATGTGCTGAAGGTCTTTGAAAGGAGTGCGGGGCAGGCGACACGGGCGGATGACCTCGAGCTTACCGGTGTCTATGTCCGGCGCGGCAACAAGGGCTTTGCCACGTTCCAGTCGGCGCAGGGCCCGCGGCTGGTCCTGGTCGGCGAAGAAATCCATCCCGGGCTGAGGCTGGTCGCGGTCGCGACCGATCGTGTGACCTTGCGCGGCAACGGCTCCGAATGGCAGCTTGAAATGAAGTCCGGCCCCGGTTTGTCCAAGGTGCCGCCCCCGCCGGCTCTCCCGAGAAAATGATCATGCATGCACTGCCACGGCCCCGTTCGCGCCAGATCCGAACCCTGCTCACTGCGGCCTGCCTCGCCGGCTGGCTGGGCTATGCCGGCGTCGCCTCCGGCGCCTCGTCCGAAAAAATCACCCTGAACTTCGTCAATGCCGAAATCGGCGCGGTGGTCAAGGCCATGGGCGGCATCAGCGGCAAGACCATCATCGTCGATCCGCGCGTCAAGGGAACCTTGCAGGTGACCGCGCCGCAACCGG
>JADLEK010000072.1 GCA_020846135.1 Gammaproteobacteria bacterium | reverse complement strand
GCGATCCTGCAAATGGATCAGGTCACCCAGCAGAACGCTGCGCTGGTCGAAGAAACCGCCGCCGCCAGTCAGGCGATGGGTGGCCAGGCTCGCGAACTGCAACAGTTGATGGGGTTCTTCAAGCTGGCCAAGCGGTAGGTGTAATACCCATTTTCGTCGTCATACTGCACGAATGCGGGAATCCAGTCCGCTGCTGAACTACTGGATACCCGCACCTGATTTTTGACGTCGCCGATCGCTGATTGCGCCGGTACGGATAACTGCCGACGCCATCAAGCCACCATAACAGAGCATGGGTATCGAGTAACAGGCGCATGACCTACTCCCAGGAGCGTAGTTCGGTTTCCGGCAGTGGCTCAAAAACCGGGCATCCACCCGCGCTTGCCCCTGCATCGCGCCAAATCGACGCCCGCGCATGGCTGGCGTAATCGCCGTCAACCGCGCCACCGGAATCCCTCCTGGCCTTGGCGATAATGACCTCTTCACCCGGGCTGACCTGCTCAATGAGCTTCGATAACCGGGTCTTGGCATCATGGCTGTTGACTTGACGCATATTGACTCCTGTAGTGGTTAGCCAATCTCGATAGACTAAGGACAGCACAACATCAAGTTTATCCAGCCGCGCCTGCAATTCCTCCGGCAAGGCGCATACCGGTGTTGAGTCAGTGTTGTGTTCCATCTGGCGCCCACCCTACCCCGGCTTGATTTGACGGGCATCCCGACTGTCTTGATTTTTTCATCAAATCGTCATTGCTCTGTTGCCGCAGACCCAGAAGATCCGGGGCATGACCTTTGAAAACGCTCTCCAATTTGATCGGCGCCGGCTCCAGATCGGCATCGTCACCGAAACCTGGCCGCCGGAAATCAATGGCGTTGCCCTGACCATCGCCCGCTGGGTCGAAGGGCTGCGCCAGCGCGGTCATGTCGTGCAACTGGTTCGGGTCAGGCAGGGTCACGGCGACCCTCCAGAACCGGCTGATCCGCTGGAGACTCTGCAACTGCCCGGTTTCCGGATTCCCGGCTATCCGCAGTTGCAAGGCGGCTGGCCGGCGCAGCGGGCCTTGCTGGGCCACTGGCGACGGACCCGACCCGATCTGATTCATGTCGTCACCGAAGGGCCGCTGGGCTACTCGGCACTGCGAGCGGCGCACCGACTGGCGATTCCGGCTTCGACCAGTTTTCACACCAATTTTGACGGCTACAGCCGCCATTACCATCTGGGCTGGCTGGCGACGCCGATCCGGGCCTATCTGCGCCATTTCCACAATCAGGGTATCCAGACCCTCGTGCCTACCGCCGAACTGGCGCAACAGCTCCAGATCTTCGGTTTTCAGCACACCCAGGTATTGGCGCGGGGCGTCGATACCGCCCGTTTTTCCCCACAGCGCCGTGATCCTAATCTGCGCCGCCTGTGGGGCGCGACCCCGGAAACGCTGGTTGCGCTATACGTTGGGCGGCTGGCGGCAGAGAAGAATCTGGAGCTGGTGATTGCCGCCTTTCAAGCCATCCGTCGCACCCAGCCCGATGCCCGGCTGGTTCTGGTTGGCGATGGACCGCTCGCCGCCTGGTTACGCGCCTCTCATCCCGACTTCGTGTACTGCGGGATGAGACAAGGGGTGGATTTGGCGACGCATTACGCCTCAGCGGACCTGTTCTTGTTTCCCAGCCTGACCGAAACCTTCGGCAATGTAGTGCTGGAGGCCATGGCCAGCGGCCTAGCGGTGGCGGCGTTCGACTACGCTGCGGCCCATGCTCACGTCATTCCGGGCAGTAGCGGCTGGCTGGCCCCGTTTGGCAATACCGAGGCGTTCATCACTCAGGCGGCGGCGCTGGCAACCGACGTTGCCACCCTCCGGCGCATGGGGGAAACCGCCCGGCAGGCCACGCTTCAGGTGGACAGCGAGCGGATTTACGACCGGCTGGAAACCCTGTTCCTGAACGCCATTACCGGAGAAACTTCATGTACGACAGCAACTTGAGTGTGGTAACCGAGTCAGCGGATTCAACCGCGGCCCGCTGGTCGCGGCTGACTGACCGGGAGCTGATCTGGTGCCTGCGCTTTCATCAGGCGGTGCAACAGCGCTGGGCAGTGCGGCTGTTTGCCATCGTCAGCCGGCTGGGCGATGGCGTGTTCTGGTATGGGCTGATGGCCGCGCTGCTGCTGATCGAAGGCGCAGCCGCGATTCCGGTGGTCAGCCGGATGTTGCTGGCGGGAGCGGTGTGTCTGGTTTTGTACAAGTGGCTGAAGGCGAAAACCATCCGGCCCCGGCCCTGCGCCCGCCATCAGCGGATTTCGCCCCGGGTCGCGCCGCTGGACGAATACAGCTTCCCCTCCGGTCATACCCTGCACGCCACCGCGTTCACCCTGATCGCTCTCTACTTCTATCCGCTGCTGGCCTGGTTGCTGCTGCCGTTCGCCACCCTGGTCGCGCTGTCTCGCATCGTCCTCGGTCTGCATTACCCCAGCGATGTTCTAGCCGGAGCCTTATTGGGCGCAGGGCTGGCGGCGCTGGCGCTACAGTAGTGTTGCAACTGGGCTGAATCGACCAACAGGAGTAGGGCGGATCAGCGTAGCGCATCCGCCAGATCAGGCCGCTGGCGGATGCGGCGCAAGCGCCTTATCCGCCCTGCCCATCCTGACCTCATTATTTAAGGTCGGTCGGAAGTCGATATTGGAGTAGCTATTCACGGCGTTTTAATGGCCCCGTAAAACTGCTGCAACGCAACATCCCTATCCTTGATAGCATCTTGAACCGCCCCTTGTGGAGGCCGCCTTGAGTACTGAGTCGCTGATTGTCACCAACATCGCCCGTGGCTTTACCGCCACGCCGTCCCTGTCGGTCGCCGCGCCTAACGCGCTCAATTTTGAGCTGACGACCAGCTTTGCCCGTTCCCACCAGGAAGTTGAAGCAGCCCAGCGCTTGCGCTATGCCATTTTTGCCGAGGAAATGGGTGCGAAGCTGCATAACCGCATTCCCGGCCTAGATCATGACCGTCTGGATGCCTACTGCCTGCACCTGGTCGTGCGTGATCCGCTGGATCGGATCATTGGCTGCACCCGGATTCTGACCGCCGAGGCCGCGCAACGGGCTGGCGGTTTCTACTCGCAGACCGAGTTTGACCTGACCCCGGTGCTGGACTTGCCCGGCCGGTTCATGGAAATCGGTCGCACCTGCATTCACCCGGACTACCGCAGCGGCGCTGCGATCAACACCCTATGGGCCGGACTGGCGGCATTTATCGCCGAACAGCGGATCGATTACCTGATCGGCTGCGCCAGTATGCCGCTGGGCGCGAACGGGAGCGAAGCGCAGGCGCTCTATACGGAACTGGCGCAACGTCATCTGGTATCGGAGAACTTGCGGGTGAGTCCGCATCTGCCGCTGCCACGCCGCGCCAATGTCGCTGGTGGTGAATACACCCTGCCGCCGCTGCTGAAAGCCTATCTGCGGCTGGGGGCGCAAATCGGCGGCGAGCCGTGCCTGGACCCGGATTTCAACGTCGCGGATGTCTTTGTCCTGCTGGCGACCCGGCGGATCGAGCGGCGTTACGCCCGGCATTTCCTGGATCGGGATCAATGATGGCAGGCCGGCGAATCCGGCTGGTCCGGGCCGGTCGGCGGTGTAGGCGGCTGCCGCTGCTGCTGGCGCATATTCTGGCGGGGGTGCTGATCGCCGCCGCGCTGGGGCCAGGCCGGCGCCGCCGCTATGTCTCCACCGGTCCGCTGGCGTGGTGGAGCCGGGGGCTGTGCCGGATTCTGGGGATCCGGTTGCGGACTCAGGGAACCGCTCATGACGGTGCAGCCCTATTTGTCGCCAACCATATCTCCTGGCTGGACATTTTCTGTATCGCCGCCGTCTGTCCGACCCATTTTCTCGCCAAGCAGGAGGTCGTCCACTGGCCGCTGTTCGGCTGGTTGTGCCGGCGGGCTGGAACCGCCTTTATCCGGCGCGGCGGCGACAACGGCGCGGGTGAGGCTATGGAGCAACTGGTCTGGCGCTTGCGGAATAACGAACGGGCGCTGGTGTTTCCGGAGGGAACGTCTACGACTGGCGAGACGGTGCGCCATTTCTATCCCCGGCTGTTTCAGGCCGCGCTGCTGACCCGCTGTCCAGTCCAGGCCATTGCCTTGCGCTATCCCGATGGCGACGGCATCAACCCGGTGGTTCCATTTGTCGGCGCCGATGAATTGTTGCCGCATCTGTGGCGATTGCTGGGTGAACCCGGCATTGATGCGGAATTGCATTTCGGCCGGATTCACCGCCCGCCATACCCCTCCCGTGATGCCTTGGCGCGGCAAACCCGCCAGGAAATCATCGATCTGGCGTTGCCGGCGCTGCCGGAGCAGTGGCCGGCGATCAGGATCGGGTCAGCATGAATCGCCACCCTGGCGCATCGAGTCGCCATCACTCCGCCGATCCGGCGCGGTGCCATTCTCACCATGAAGTAGCCATGCGGGCGACGGAAGCCAAGCATCAGGCGAAACTCCAGGCGGGTAATTCCCTGTTTGTGGATCGGCGGCAGGGAATGAATAACACTGTTTCCCGATAGATTTTATCTTTTTCAGGCCAAGAACTACCCCCGTTCGCCTTTGGTTTTCTTGTGTAATACGCGGGACGATGCGTAAAATTACAAATCAATACCTTTACTTTGGATTTGTAAACATGATTTCCCGCATGGCAAGCAGCGCTTTGCATCGGCTGGCGAAAGGCTTCCCGGTGATCGTCCTAACCGGGCCGCGTCAGTCCGGCAAAACCACACTGGCGAAGGCGACCTTCGCGAACAAGCCCTACGTTTCGCTGGAAAATCCGGAAGAACGCGAATTTGCCGAGTGCGATCCGCGCCGGTTTCTGCAACGCTTTGCCGAAGGGGCCATTCTCGACGAGGCGCAGCGTTGCCCGGCCTTGCTGTCCTGGATCCAGGTGCTGGTCGATGAGCGGGGCCGAATGGGCGATTTCATTCTGACCGGCTCCGCCCAGTTCGATCTGCTGTCCGGCGTGACTCAGTCCCTTGCGGGCCGCGTCGGGCGCATTGAATTACTCCCCTTCTCCGCCGGTGAACTGGCTGCGGTGAATCGACAACCGCATGCGCTGGAAACTCTGCTCTGGCAGGGTGGATACCCGGCGCTGTACGACCGCGAGTTGTCGCCCACCGACTGGTTTCCCAACTATGTCGCTACCTATCTCGAGCGCGATGTCCGGCAACTGATCGCAATCCGCGATCTGATCCAGTTTCAGCGGTTTGTGCGGATGTGCGCGGCGCGATCCGGCCAGATGCTCAATTTGACCGCTCTGGGCGCTGATTGCGGGGTTTCCGCAGTGACGGCGCGCGAGTGGTTATCCGTGCTGGAGGCGAGCTATCTGGCGATACGGCTGCCGCCGTATCACTGCAATTTTGGCAAGCGGCTGGTCAAAACTCCGAAGCTGTATTTTCTGGATGCCGGCTTGATGGCGTGGCTGCTGGGAATTCGCGATGCGGCGAGCATCGAAACGCATGCTTCACGCGGCGCGCTGTTTGAAACCTGGGTGGTCAGCGAACTCGTCAAGCAGCGCTTGAATGCCGGCCAACCCACCGACCTGTATTTCTGGCGCGATCATGTCGGCCATGAAGTGGACGTGCTGTATGAAACACCACAGGGTCTGCAAGCTGTGGAAATTAAATCGGGCGGCACCTTCGCCACGGACTGGCTACAAGCCGCCCAAAAATGGCGCGCCTTGGCCGGCGATCATACCCTGCCGCCCATCCTCATCTTTGGCGGCGAGGAAGCCTATGAGCGGGAAGGCTGCCGGGTGGTGGGTTGGCGGCGGATCGATGCTTGTGCGCGCTAACTGTCATAAAAAAATCATTTTTCTGCAATCTGAGCGCGTCAGCATACCTGTTTCAAATCAAACCTTCTGCTGCTCAGGGGATGTTCTCGATGAAAATGAAGTTATTGACGGTCGCGGTGCTGGCTGCGTTGGGCCTACTTGGCTGTAGCGACAGCGACGATGATGTTTCCACCGTCGTGAAATCGGTGGAATTTACCGACACCCCAGCGCCGACTACGACGGAAGAATTCGCCAAGACCTATTCCAAGTCTGTCGCCAAGGTGACTTATGCGGATGGCCGGGTGGAAGAGCGGCCACTGGCCTACAATACCCTGTTCAGCGTCAAGGATCCGATTGCCGAGGTGAATGGTAAGAAACACCCGGTCGGCCAGCTCTATAACTACAAGATGGAGCCGTTGCTGGATCCAATGGGCAATCCAGTGGTGGCGGAAACCCCGGATGCCAACAGTCTGCTTAATGTCGATGGCAAACTGTTTCTGGTCACGCACTATGAATACGACTGGATTTTAAGCAATGGCGCGGTCGCTTTTTCGACCCCCGGTTGGTACACCCGGATGCCGATGTCGATGACCCTGGCGGATATTACCCAAGCCAGCGACGGCAAGCTAAGCGCCACCAAAGTCAAGCCGCTGGACTTCGCCGGCGTCAATGGCATCTGGATTCCCTGCTTCGGTTCGCAGACGCCGTGGAACACCCATCTGGGTTCCGAGGAAGACTACGACCTGATCTATAACCCGCTCGATTCCAAGAATTACGGAACGACCGAAGCCGGTCTCAAAGCGATGCGCGAGGTGTATTTCAAGGGTGAGCGGGAAGCCAATCCCTATCACTACGGTATCATCCCTGAAGTAACCGTCAAAGCTGATGGTTCCTACAGCGTGGTCAAGCACTACGCGATGGGACGCGGCACCTGGGAACAGGCGCTGGTGATGCCGGATAGCCGCACGGCCTATCTGGGCGATGACGGCGCTTATGTGCAAATGACCATGTTCGTGGCCGACAAAGCCGCTGATCTGTCCGCCGGTACACTGTATACGGCCAAATGGACCCAGACTAGCGATCAGGGCGGCGGTCGCGCTAATCTGACTTGGATTCGCCTGGGTCATGGCACCGATGCCGAAATCGGGGCGCTGGCTAACAGCCTCACCTTCGGCGATATCTTCAACGCAGTGGCGCCGGTCGATGGGCAGTGCGCGGTGGGTTACCAGCGGATTCGCGCCGGTTCCTCCTCCGACGAATGCATCAGCCTCAAGCCCGGCATGGAGAAAGCCGCTGCTTTTCTGGAAACGCGCCGTTATACCGCACTGCTCGGCGGCACCACCGAATGGACCAAGATGGAAGGTCTGGCGATCAACGCCAAGGATAAAAAGCTGTATATGGCGATGTCGCGGATCGAAAGCAGCATGCGTTCCGATTCAACCGAACCGGCTGACCATATCAAGTTGCCGGAGAACAAGGCGGGCGCCACCTATACCCTGGAGTTGAAGGCCGGAAGCAAAGACACCCAGGGCAATGCGATCAATTCCGAGTGGGCAGCGACCAGTATGTATGTGGAGCCGAAACTGCTCGGCAAGCCGATGGCTGCCGATGCCTTCGGCAACATCGCCGATGTCAACGCCATCGCCAATACTGATAACGTGTTCTTCTCTGAAAAAATGCGGACGCTGTTTATCGGTGAAGATTCCGGGATGCACGTCAGTAATTTCATCTGGGCCTATAACGTCGATACCCAGAAATTAAGCCGGGTTCTGACGGTGACAGCGGGCGCTGAAACCAATGGGTTGCAGGTCGTAGAAAATCTGAATGGTCATGCCTATATCATGGCCAACTCTCAGCATTGGGGCGATTTTATCAGCACTACCAATGCCGATCTCAAGACGCAACTCACGCCGTTGATTGACAAGTTCTACGCGCCGATTGGTTATATTGGAGGGATGCCGGGCTTGTAATTAGCGGGTGGTTTAACGCAATTAGGCCGGCGGTTAATTGGACCGCCGGCTTTTTATTTTAAGGTTAGGAGCATATTTATGATCTATCAACGGCCTATTTGGTATCTGGTTGCGGTTGCTCTGGCATTAAGCGCCATCTTGAGTGGATGCAGCGATAGTCAGAGCAAGACCAATACTCAGGCTACCGGCGTATTTGCCAAATCAAGCGCGGTCGGTTATCTCTTGGGTGATTTCCGTAGTCCACTGACTTTCAGCAATCCCTATGCGCATATTCCGGCCCAGTGCCATATTGAAACCTCACGAGGGACCCAAAATGCCTGTCTGTTCTGCCACACCAACGGCGTTTATCGGGCGGGACTCGGTAATAACTTCCCTCAGGCTGGCGCAGAACCACGGCTGGGCAATTTGCAGCTTGAATACTCCTTTACCCCGATTAATCCATTTACCCCATCCCCGAGCCGTAATCCCTGGGAAAACACCCTGACTCCGGAAAAATTGCGCGAAGCGGTGGCGATGCTCGGCCTTGATCCACAAGCCTGGGATATGGAAGCCTATATTCGGGAAGACAATTGGCGGGCGGCATTCGCCCAACGACCAGGTGATCCACGGGATTGGGATGGGGGAATAGAAACGCCGTTTCGGCTGTTTCCGGGTCTGGACCCGGCGGATTTACCGGCGGATAGCGATGGTTTCGTTCGCTCCAACACCCCGCGCAATGGCTTTTTCCAGGATAGCGCCGGACGCTGGATGACTGGCTGGCGGGCGATTAACTTCATGCCTTATGGCATTTTTACGCCAATGACCGGTTCGGTTTCCGGGATTTATCTCCGCCTACCCAAGCCATTCATGCAGCGTGAAGACGGCAATTTCGATCTGAATGTTTACGCCTGGAATCTCGATCTGCTGGAGCGGGCCATTCAGGATCGGCTGCGTCCCGAAGATGGCGCGGTCTATCAAGGCGCAGCGCGGACGGTGGCGATTGAACGCGGTTTGTATCCGGCGGGGACTGAAATCGCCCATCCCTTGCACTATGTTGATGTGGCGGCGGACGGTGGCGATTCAGCAATCAGTCCCTATCCCGGCACCCGCGCCCGGCGAGTCAAGGAAGTCCGCTACATGTATAAATGGAAAGCCTTCTCTCCGACTGCGTTCCGTCCTGGAGTCAAGGAAGAAGGCGCACCGGTGTATGGCAATGACGCGCAAGGCTGGGTGGATAATGGCGTTGGCTGGTTTCTGGCCGGCTACATTGAAGATAAAAATGGCGCACTCCGCCCCCAGACTCGCGAAGAACTGACGCAGTGCATTGGCTGCCACAGCGGCGTGGTGAGCACCGAGTTTCCGGTATTCACTTCCGGGGTCGGCAATACGGTGGATTCCACCTGGTCCTTGCCGCGCAAGTTCCCCGGCGAATTAGGCTGGAAGGAAATGGATATGTTGCGCTATCTCGCGAAAACGGATGCTGAATCGGGTGCAACGCCCGGAGAAGCGCAACTTGGCGATCCGCTGAATCGTGGATTGAATAAAGGCGAATTCCGCCATTTTCTGGATAGCGTAGTGGGTGTCAGTTTATACGGCGATATGCCCACCGCCATTGAGCGGTTTTTAGCCGCCACGATTCAGCCGGCCAATGGCTATTCCGCAGCCTGGCCGGCGTTGAATACCGCCGGCGCCGGAGAATTTCAGCAGAGTCAGGCGCTGCGGCAAAGGCTGTTACGCGAGTTGACGGCGCGCGGCGGCCATTTAACTGCTGCTGGCGCCATTCGCGGCGAGTGGCTGTATCCGCCCAAGGATGACGCACTGGCTGCCGCCCGCCGCTATCGGCAAGTGGTGGTCACCCAGCGTTATGTCAAAGGGAAGGATGTATTCCCGGAAACGCCGGTGACCTTCCGCTATTTTCGGGAAGAGGCGGAAGGTTTTGCCCATCAGGATGGACGGCCTTATCAGACCAGGGAAGTGATCACGGACCGGCCCATCGATCTGGAAAACCCGGCGTTGATTACTTATGGGGTGGGCATTGCCGAAACGCTGATTAATCCCGACTTACCCTTTGTAGCGGGTGGGACCTATTTCCCGGACTATGTGCCATTATTAATCGAACCGTTGCAGTTTGAACCGGAAACCGGTCTCCGGTAAATTAATTCTCGGTAGGTTTTCGCATTGATGGCTCTCACTTTCCGTCATACCCGCTTTCGCGGGTATGACGAACAGAGTAGTTTTTGATCTGAACAGGACAAAACCTGCCAGGAAACGGTATAACAATTGCCCGCCGCCACTGGTTGACGCCCATGTTCCGCCACGATTATCCGTTTGATCCCGCCTATGGTTACGATCTGGACGCCCTGCTGGCGGTCGCTGCGCCAGAACCTCCGGCGGATTTCGCCCGATTCTGGCGCGATCTTCAGGCTCGCGCTCAAGCGACGCAGGTTGAGCCAACCTTACGAGAGTTGTCTAGCCCGCAACCGCAGATCCGGGTGTTCGAGGTCGCCTTTACCTCTCTCGACGGGATTCGGATCGGTGGTTGGCTGACCCGCCCGCGCCACGAACCGGTCGAGCGGGGCGTGGTGGTTAGTCATGGTTATGGCGGACGGGAGGAACCGGATTTTCATCTGCCATTCCGGCGGGCGGCGCTGATTTTTCCTTGCGCCCGGGGAATTTCCCGCAGCGCCCGCAGCGATATTCCCGGCAACCCGGACGCGCATGTCCTGCATGGGATCGAGCGGTGCGAAACCTACATTCTCGGCGGTTGCGCGGCGGATACAGTGTGGTGTGCCGCCTCGGCGCTGCTGGAGCTGTTTCCGATGGCGGCGCAACGGCTGGATTATCTGGGCATCAGCTTTGGCGGCGGGGTAGGGGCGCTGGCCTTGCCATGGGACCAGCGGTTTCACCGCGCCCATCTGAACGTGCCCAGTTTCGGCCATCACCCGTTGCGGCTGAGGTTGCCTTGCGTCGGTAGCGGCGAGGCGGTGCGTCGTTACCAGCAGCAGACCGGTCAGGCGCTGGCGACGCTGGGTTATTTCGATGCAGCGGTCGCGGCCCGCTATCTGCAGATCCCGCTACATATAGCCGCTGCCCGCTTCGATCCAGCGGTGCCGCCACCCGGCCAGTTCGCCATTTACAACGCGCTGGTGGGTCCGCGGGAACTGTTCGTTCTCCAGACCGGCCATTTCGATCACGCCGGGACTGCGGCTGAAAATGCCCGGCTGCTCGACGCCCTGGCCTATTTCTTCAAGAACATCTGAACCACTGGCCTCAGCATCATGAAGGGGTCAAAATGTGCGCCCTAGACCATGAGGTGATAAATTGGCGACTTCCAAGCATAACCACTTTAGTAAAGGGTTAGGGAGAGTGAAGTGACCACTAGTAACTGGCTGGATCGCATTAAATGGACGGCAGACGGACTGGTTCCCGCCATTGCCCAGGATGCCGACAGTGGCCGCATCCTGATGATGGCGTGGATGAACCGCGAATCCTTGCAACGCACAGCCGATTGTGGCGAAGCGGTGTACTGGTCCCGTTCCCGGCAACAGCTTTGGCATAAAGGCGAAACCTCCGGCCATACCCAAAAGATCAGGAGCATCCGACTGGATTGCGATGCCGATGTGTTGTTGCTGAGCATTGAACAGGTCGGCGGCATCGCCTGCCATACCGGACGGCAAAGCTGCTTTTTCGAGGAATTGCAGAATGGCGAATGGATCGCCACCGATCCGGTTCTCAAAGATCCGCGTGAGATGTACGGCTCGTGAGCGACCAGATCCTGCGCGAACTGGCGGCGGTGCTGGAAGCCCGCAAACTGGCTGATCCCGACAGTTCCTATGTCGCCCGGTTGTATGCCAAAGGGCTGGACGCCATCCTCAAAAAAGTCGGAGAGGAAGCTGCTGAGACGTTAATTGCAGCCAAAAACGGCGATCCTGGACCTTTGGTGCGTGAAACAGCTGATCTGTGGTTTCATACCCTGGTCATGCTGGCCCACCAGGGCTTGGGGCCGGATACGGTGCTGAATGAATTACAGCGCCGCGTCGGCACTTCCGGTCTGGCTGAAAAAGCCGCCCGCCCTGCCGGTTAAGCTTTTTCCACCGGCCCCCGTTATCCGAGGCAAATCAATCATGCGTTTCAGCGTTTGGGAATTACTGTTAATTCTGGTCATTGTTCTGGTGCTGTTCGGCGGAACCCGGCTGAGAAATCTCGGTTCCGATCTGGGTTCGGCAATTCGCGGCTTTCGTGATTCCATGAAAGAAGGCGCTAAAGGGGAAACCGCCGAGGAAGACCCCAAGAAAATTGAATCCGCCGCAGTCCAAAACCACGAAGCCGGCGCGACACCCTCGGCGATACCTGATCCGCTGGCTAAAGATCGCAACAAAGTCGGTTGACCGGATCGCATTCCAATGTTTGAAATCGGGTTTTGGGAAATGATCATGGTCGGCGTGGTTATGCTGATTGTGGTCGGCCCCGAGCGGTTGCCGGGTTTGGCCCGCACCGCCGGTCTGTGGATCGGCAAGGCCCGGCGCATGTTTGCCGAGGTCAAGGCCGACGTCGACCGGGAATTGCATCTGGAGGAAATCAGGCAATCCATCCGCCAGTCTGCCGATCACAACCCCTTGCACGATATGGCCGACCAAGTGAAAGCGATCCAGCAGGATTTGCAGGCTGAGTTTGACGATCCCGGCCCGCCGCCGGGTTGGCAACCGGATCAGGTCAACGCGCCGCCGTCCGGCTGGATACCGCCGGATTCCGTTCCAGTTCCAATGACCGTTTCGTTGCAAAAACCGGAAATCGTCCCACCGCCGCCTGTTGTTGCTGCATCCACGCCGCCTGAACCGGCTTCCACTGTTCCGCCACCCTCTGCCCCGATTGAAACCCCGTGTCCAACTCCGATCACGAACAACCCTTCATCAGCCACTTAATCGAGTTGCGTAGCCGGTTGTTGCGGATCGTCGGTGGCATCCTGCTGGTATTCATCGCGCTATCGCCGTTCTCGAATCCGATCTACACCGCCCTCGCCGATCCGCTGCTTTCGCATTTGCCCGCGCACAGCAGCATGATCGCGATTGACGTGCTATCGCCGTTTCTGACCCCACTCAAGTTCAGCCTGATTCTGGCGGTGTTCCTGACCATGCCGTGGACGCTTTACCAGGTCTGGGCTTTCGTCGCGCCGGGGTTGTATCAGCAGGAAAAGCGGCTGGCCCTGCCGATCGTATTTTCCAGCACCGTGCTGTTCTACTCCGGGATGGCGTTTGCCTACTTCGCGATCATGCCGCTGTTCTTCGCCTTTCTGACCGGCACCGCGCCGGAGGGCGTGGCAGTGATGACCGATATTAATCATTATCTCAACTTCGTTCTGACGATGTTTTTCGCTTTCGGAGTCGCCTTCGAGGTGCCGGTCGCGACCGTATTGTTGACCTTGGTTGGGGTGTTGACGCCGGATGCGCTGGTCGCCAAACGGCCCTACATTATCGTGGGCGCGTTCGTGATCGGGATGCTGCTGACCCCGCCGGATGTGATCTCGCAGACCCTGCTGGCAGTGCCGATGTGGCTGCTGTTTGAGCTGGGCGTCTTCGTCTCCAGGCTGCTGCTGCGGCGCAAGGCCGAAGCCGGGCAGTCTCGCTAGATCACCCTCCGGTCGTCATCCAGCGCCCTGACCCGTTATCCAGCGCTCTGACCCGTTATGTCTTCCCCTGACGCTTTGCCGATTCCGCCGCCCGTTCCGCCGAAACCGCCGGTTCCAGGCGAATGCTGCGAGCGTGGTTGTGAGCTTTGCATGTGGGACTATTATCACCAGGCTCAGCACCGCTATGAAGTAGCCTATGCTGAATGGCGACAGCAATCTTCTGGAGATGATGCGGAGTGAGCTTGGGCCGAGGACTCAAAGATCCGAAATTAAAAGCATGAAAAAACCCGCACTTGGCGGGCTTCTTTACAGCATTTGAATGTTGATCAATCGTGTTTGGAGGCTAGGGTCGGAATCGAACCGGCGTTGACGGCTTTGCAGGCCGCTGCATGACCACTCTGCCACCCAGCCAAAACAGAGTCCAAGTTGCCTTGGAAGCAGACAAAAAAGCCTCGAAAGAATCGAGGCTGGGAAACTGGAGCGGGAAACGAGACTCGAACTCGCGACCCCAACCTTGGCAAGGTTGTGCTCTACCAACTGAGCTATTCCCGCTGCGTAGGCCGGCTATTCTAGCGTAAAACGCCAAACCGTCAAGCCTGACCGCGCCGGAGCAACGGCCACGCCGCTATTAGGTAGTGCAGCATCGACCACAGCGTCAGCACCGCCGCAATGACCAGCAAGCCCAGCCCGGTTTCCAGGGTGGGAAATCCCCATAACGGCTTACGGTATAACAGCAGCAGCACCGCAATCATCTGCGCCGTCGTTTTGATCTTGCCGATCATCGACACCGCCACCCGCCCAAGGCCACCGATCTGCGCCATCCACTCCCGCAAGGCGGAAATGGCGATTTCGCGGCCAATAATGATCACCGCCGCCACGGCCATCAATGGGGTAGGAATGGCTTGCGCCAGCAGCACCAGCGCCGTCGCCACCATCAGCTTGTCGGCTACCGGGTCCAGAAACGCCCCGAATGCCGAGGTCTGGCCAAGCCGCCGCGCCAGATAGCCGTCCAGCCAGTCCGTGAGCGCCGCTAGCCCGAACAACCCGCTGCACAGCAGGTTGGCGCTAGGCAGCGGCAGAAAAAACACGCCAGCCAACACCGGGATCAGCGCGATCCGCAGCAAGGTCAGCCCGGTAGGCACGTTCAGACGCATGGTGCGCGGCACGCTCAGGTTTCTCCGTGAAAGGCGTCATAAATCCGCCGGGCCAGTTCAGCGCTGACGCCATCTACCTGGGCCAGGTCCTCAACGCCAGCCTGCGTCAACTGTCTCAGCCCGCCAAATTGCCGCAGTAACGCCTGGCGACGCTTGGGACCGATGCCGGGAATCTCATCAAGCACGGAAACGGTGCGGGCTTTAGCGCGGCGCCGGCGATGGCCGGTAATCGCGAATCGGTGAGCCTCATCGCGGATCTGTAGCACCAGATGCAAGGCAGCGGAATCAACTGGAAGTATAGAAGGGCGGTGATCCTTCAACAAGTACAGCGTCTCCAGCCCAGGCTTGCGGTCTAGACCCTTGGCGATGCCGATCAGCGTGACGCCGGCGATGTCCAGCGTGGCCAAGACTTCTTGCGCCTGCGCCAACTGCCCTTTGCCGCCGTCGATAAACAGAATGTCAGGCAAGGGGCCATGCTCTTCCCGCAGCCGGGTATAGCGCCGGCTCAAGGCCTGATGCAGGGCGGCGTAGTCATCGCCGGGAGCCACGCCCTCAATGTGATAGCGGCGATAATCCGATTTGAGCGGCCCCTCGACTCCGAACACCACGCAGGACGCTACGGTCGCCTCACCCTGGGTGTGGCTGATGTCGAAACACTCCATCCGGGTGAGTTCGCGCTCCATCGCCAGCACCGCCCGCAAGGCCGCCAACCGCTGACGCATTCCAGCCTGACTGGACAACCGGGCCACCAGGGCCTGATCGGCGTTGTGTTGCGCCATCGCCAGCCATCGCGCCCGTTCGCCATGCGCCCGGATATTGAAGACGACGCGCCGGCCGGTCCGTTGCTGAAGCGCCCGGACCAGAAGCGCTGCCTCAACCGGCTCATGGCTGACCAGCAGCTCGGCGGGAATCGCCTTGTCGAGATAGTACTGGGCCAGAAATGCGCCCAGCACCGCGCCGACCTCCGCATGTTCCGGCAAGCGGGGAAAAAACGCCCGATTACCGAGCAGCCGATCCTCCCGAAACATCAGCACCTGCACACAGGCTTGCCCACCCTCGGTGGCGCAGGCGATGACGTCCAGTTCACCGCTGTCGCCTTCGACATGCTGACGCTGCTGAATCTGGCGCAATTCGGCGATCTGATCGCGATACATCGCCGCTGACTCGAAATTCAGCGCTGCCGCTGCCGTCTCCATCCGCTGCGCCAGTTCATCCACCAGTTGGCTACTCTTGCCTTCCAGAAACAGCACAGCGTCGCGCAACTGGCGCTGATACCCATCGGCATCCACCAGTCCGACACAGGGCGCGGTGCAGCGCTTGATTTGATATTGCAGGCAGGGCCGACTGCGGGCGCGGAAAAAGCTGTCTTCGCACTGGCGCAGACGAAAGGTCTTTTGCAACAGATTCAGGGTATCGCGGACCGCAGTGGCATTGGGATAGGGTCCGAAGTAGCGACCTGGCGCTCGCTTGGCGCCGCGATGCAGGGTCAGCCGGGGAAATTCGCCTTCAGCGACGTGCAGATAGGGATAGCCCTTGTCATCCCGGAGCAGAATGTTATAGCGCGGCTGAATCTGCTTGATCAGCGTGTTTTCCAGAATCAGCGCCTCGGTTTCGGTGTGGGTGATCGTGACTTCGATGGCGCGGATTTGGGTTACCAGACTACGGGTCTTGGCCGAGGCGTGCTGTTCCCGGAAATAACTGGAAACCCGCTGCCTGAGATTGCGGGCCTTGCCGACGTACAACACCTCGCCGCGCTGGTCCAGCATCCGGTAGACGCCAGGCAGCGCGGTGAGGGTTTTGAGAAAAGCTTTGGGATCGAACGGGGTGACGATGACGGGCATCGCCGAGGGCGTTTCGGAGCCGGCAACGACCGCCGGTTCCGAATCCCTTATGACTGTCGGCAAGGATCGCTCCGGATCAGAGATCCCGGCGAATGTCGTACTTCTCCATCAGCCGGTACAGGGTCATCCGCGACACTCCAAGTTCCTGGGAGGCACGGGCGATGTTGAAGCGGGTGCGCAGCAACGTCGCCTGAATGGTTTCACGGTCAGCCGCCATCCGGGCCTCGTCCAGGGTGACAAAGGTCCGCACTGGCGTGCGCCGCTCCAGCTCCAGATCGATCGGCGTGATGTACGGACCTTCACTCAACAGCACTGCCCGGCGGATGCGGTTCATTAACTCGCGGACGTTGCCGGGCCAGTCGTAACGGTTGATGACTTCCAGCGCATCGCGGCTGAAGCCCTTAGCGGAGGTTCGGGTTTCGGCGGCGAATTTGGTGAAGAAATGCCGGGCCAGCAGTTCAACATCACCTTTACGCTCACGCAGGCCAGGTGTCCGCAGATGCAGGACATTGAGCCGGTAGTACAGGTCTTCGCGGAACCGGCCATCGCGCACGGACTGCTCCAACTGGGTGTTGGTGGCCGCAATCAGCCGGACATTCACCGGGATCGGTTTGGCCCCACCCATCCGGCGAATTTTCTTTTCCTCCAGGAAGCGCAGCAGGTTAGCCTGCAATTCGGGCGCGAGATCGCCAACTTCATCCAGGAACAGGGTACCGCCATTGGCTGATTCGATATGTCCGATATGTCGATCCCCATCCCCGGCGCCCGCAAAAGCGCCTTTCTCATGGCCGAACAGCTCGGATTGAATCAGATTGGCAGGCAACGCCGCGCAGTTCATAGCGATAAACGGCGAAGCGGCGCGGGCGGAATACTCATGAATGGCGTGCGCCGTCTGCTCCTTGCCGGTACCGCTCTCACCGGTGATCAAGACCGGTACATCCACTTCAGCCGCTTTCTGAATACCCCGAAACAGGGTTTGCATCGTGGGGCTGTTGCCAATCAAGCCGTATTGAGACTCCAGATCATGCTGCTGACGAACCGTATTTTCAGTCAAGATGGACATTCCGTAGGCATGGCCAAGCGTCACGACCAGTCGCTGCGGGTCGATCGGTAAGGTGTGATAATCGTAGCAAGACTCGGCGATAAAATCGGATAACGGTTTACGATCAATGCATTGGCGAGAAAGCGCTGCGATCCATTGCATTTTGCGCCGCGCCAGCATCAGATCGAGCAACCACTGAATGGAACGCTCGGATTCGCAGCTAAATAGCACCGCTAGGCCGACCTCGAAGGAATGCTCAGTGAGCAGGGCTCGGGCTATCCCCCCATCCTGAGCCGAATAGATCTCCCAGTCAGCCCCCGTAATGTGCTGGAGAGTGGCTTCATCAACCGGCGCTGTACTTAGAATCAACAGTTTACGCATCGAACTATCTCTTAAGTCTACTCAGTGAGAATTGTGATCCCGAAGTTGAGGATCGCCTTGCTGAAATTCAGTCACAACTGGAAACAACCAGATGGGCGGTTTTCAACTGTTTATCCGCTATCCGAGTAGTTTACTTGGCTATTTTGACAATGTCACCAGCATTTATGATGATAGTGACATTTTTACCGAGGATTAGACTAAGAGTGGGTTCTAAATAGGATACGCCCAAGACCATCAAAACGGTCAAAATGAAACTTTCTTAAGTACTATGTTTTAAAAATGGAGCCAACCGGCGAGCTGCCACACTGGCAAAATTTCTCCCTGACCCTGGATATCCCCTCATGTTTTCCCTGTGCTACCCCCCCCTTCGCACCCTGTTGTTCCAGCTTGATCCTGAAACCGCACATGACCTGACTTTGCAATTGTTGCGTTCCGCCCCGGTACTGCCACTGAATCTGTTGTTTGGCAGCAGAACGCCGATGGTTCCACGCCGGGTCATGGGCCTCGATTTTCCCAACCCGGTCGGGCTGGCGGCGGGACTGGACAAGAATGGCGAGTGCATTCCCGCCTGGACGGCGCTGGGCTTTGGCTTTGTCGAGATCGGCACGGTCACGCCCCGCCCCCAGTCGGGCAATCCCAAACCCCGGATGTTCCGCCTGACGCGGGCCGAGGCGCTCATCAACCGGATGGGGTTTAACAATAAAGGCGTGGATTATCTGGTCGAGCGGGTCCGGCAATCCGGATTCAAGGGGGTATTGGGAATCAACATTGGCAAGAACGCCGACACGCCGGCGGAGCGGGCAGTAGACGATTATCTGATCGGTCTGCGGGCGGCCTATCCGTGGGCGAGTTACATCACCGTCAACATTTCTTCGCCCAACACGCCCGGCTTGCGCGATCTGCAATACGGCGCGGCGCTCGACGATTTACTGACGGCATTGAAAGCAGAGCAGCAACGCCTGACCGACAGCTATGGCCGCTACGTCCCACTGGCGCTCAAGATTGCGCCCGACATCGCCGATCCGGATCTGCCGACAGTAGCCGAGGCGCTACGGCGGCACCGCATCGATGCGGTGATTGCCACCAACACTACCTTTTCCCGCGCCGGGGTTGAAGGTCTGCCTCATGCGGAGGAAGCCGGCGGTCTGAGCGGCGCGCCTTTGCGGGATCGCGCCACGGCGGTGGTCCGGCAACTGGCGGAACTGCTGGCCGGGGAACTGCCGATCATCGCTTCCGGCGGCATCATGCGCGGCACTGACGCCGCGAATCGGATTGTCGCCGGCGCCAGTCTGGTGCAGCTTTACACCGGCTTCATCTATCGCGGACCGGAACTGATTCAGGAGGCGATCCGGGTCTTGCGCTAGAAAATTGGCGGCTTCGGGAACCAATGACCGCTTTAATCCACTCCAACCCGGCGCTGTTCTTCACTCAACCCTCAGAAGGATTTTCCGATGTCCAGACTGCTGCTCCTGATCCTGACGCTGCTGGTTCCCGTCCTGAGTCAGGCCGCCATTGTGACCAAAACCGTCGAGTACCAGCAGGGCGATACCCGACTGGTCGGCTATCTGGCCTATCCCAAGGACGCTAAAGTACCCTTGCCGGGCATATTGGTTATTCACGAGTGGATGGGGCTGAACGATTACGCCAAACGCCGCACCGAACAATTGGCTGAACTGGGCTACATGGCGTTCGCCGCCGACATCTATGGCGACGGCAAGATTGCTGCTGACCGGAAAGAGGCGGGTGCGCTGGCCGGTTCCTATAAAAAGGATCGGGCATTGCTACGAGCGCGAACCGCCGCCGGACTGGCGACCCTGAAAGCGCAACCGCAGGTCGCGCCCGGCAAGACGGTGGCCATCGGCTACTGCTTTGGTGGGACCGCCGCGCTGGAACTGGCCCGTAGCGGCGCTGATCTGGCTGGGGTGGTCAGCTTCCACGGCGGGCTGGATTCGCCGACGCCCCAGGACGCGAAAAATATCCGCGCCAAAGTGCTGGTGCTGCACGGAGCGGATGATCCTTCGGTGCCGGCGGCTCAGGTAGCGGCGTTCGAGCAGGAAATGCGTGAGGCCAACGTGGACTGGCAGTTGATCGCCTACGGCGGCGCAGTCCATGCCTTCACCAATCCCGCCAATGGCAACGATAACAGTAAAGGCGCGGCCTACAACGCCAAGGCCGATCAACGCTCCTGGCTGGCGATGCAGCAGTTTTTCAACGAGTTATTCGGTTCAACCGCAACCTCGCCCTGACCGATCAACGAAATGCCAGCACCAGTTCTTGCTGCCCACGCAACAGATTGATCAGCAGCGTATCGCGGTTGGCGACCAAGGGTTGTAAATCGGCAGGACTGGCGACGCGCTGCTGGTTGATCGCCAGAATCACATCGCCCTTGCGTAATCCGGCGCGGGCGGCAGGGCTGCGCGATGCGACCTCGGCAATCAGAACGCCCAGCACCTTCCCGGCCAGCGGTGAATTAGGTCCGATCTCTTCCAGGGTCGCGCCCGTCAGGCGGGGATTAATCGCTTCGCCATCGAGCCGGGCGGGTGCGTACTCACCCACTTTGGCCTCCAGGGTCAACGGCTTGCCATCGCGCAGAATCTCCAGCCGCACCGCCTCGCCGACTTCCAGCAAGCCGACGGTATTACGCAAAGCGCCGCTGTCGCGCACCGGACGGCCATTAATGCTCAGCACCACATCGCCCTCGCGCAACCCGGCGCGGGCCGCAGCGGAGCGGGGACTGACTTGGGCAATCACCGCCCCCTGACTGGCCGGAATGTTGAATGCCCGCGCCAGATCCGGGGTCAGGTCCTGGACCGACACGCCGAGCTGACCGCGCTTTACCAAACCGTGAGACACGATCTGGTTCATCAGCCGCGCCACCATGTTGGCGGGAATCGCAAAGCCGATCCCGACATTGCCGCCGCCGGGCGCAATGATCGCGGTATTGATGCCCACCAGTTCGCCCCGCAGGTTGACCAGCGCCCCGCCGGAATTGCCGGGATTGATCGAGGCGTCGGTCTGGATGAAATCCTCATAACCCTGAATGCCCAGCCCAGTGCGTCCCAAGGCGCTGACGATGCCGGAGGTCACGGTCTGGCCCAGCCCGAACGGATTGCCGACCGCGACCACGAAATCCCCCACCCGCAGCGCGTCGGAGTCAGCCAGCGGCAGAGCAGTCAGATTGCCGCTGGGAATCTGGATCACCGCCACATCGCTTTGCGAATCGGAACCGATGACCTTGGCATTGAGCCTGCGCCCATCGCGCAGGGTGACGGTGATGGTGTCAGCGCCTTCCACTACATGATGATTGGTAATGACATAGCCGCGCTCGGTGTCCACTACTACCCCGGACCCGACACTTTGCGCCATGCGCTCGCGGGGTTGGTCGGGGATATTGAAGAAATGGCGGAAGAACGGGTCTTCCAGCAACGGATTGCGCCGCGACGCCACCCGGTTTTCGGTGGCGATATTGACGACCGCCGGCGTGGCCCGCTCCAGCATCGGCGCCAGCGACGGCAGCGCTTGGTTATCCACCATGGCCGGCAAGGCGGCCTGAACCGAAACAGGAATGGCGACGGAGAGACTCATCGCCAGCAGGGTTGTGGACAGCACAGCGCGTTGGATCTTCATGGACACATAACCTTTTCGCCTTTAGCTTTTAACCTTGACCTTCCGAATGCCATGAAGCACGGGGATCAAACGGCAGTTCCCGCTCCAGGCGCTGAAAAGCCTCCCGGGCGGCATCGCTGTCAGCCGGCGGATTGACGATCCGCAACACGGCCAACTGATCGCCGGGCGGCTGGCCGGGCAAGCCGCGCCCGCGCAGCCGCAGCTTCTGGCCGTTTTTGGCGTTGGCCGGAATGTTCAGCGTCACCGGTCCGCCCAAGGTCGGCACTTCGACCTTGCAGCCCAGCGCTGCTTCCCACGGCGCCAGCGGCAACTCCAGGGTCAGATCGCGGCCCTGTAACCGGTAGCGCGGGTGATGGCGGATGGTGATTTCCAGATACAGATCGCCGCTGGGACCGCCACTCCGACTGGGTCCCCCCTGGCCGGTCAGGCGGATTTTCTGGCCGTTGCCGACCCCGGCGGGAATCTTGACGTTGAGGGTGCGGGGATGAGTGACCACATGACCGTTGGCGTCGCGCTCCGGGACTTGCAGTTGCAACGATCGCTGCCCGCCCTGATAGGCTTCCTCCAGCGTGATCTCCAGCGGCACAGTCTGATCCTGGCCGGCGCTTGAGAAGCCCCGGGCGCTGCCGCGACCGCCGGCAAACCCGGGTTGCCCACCCAAACCGCCGAACAGCGACTCAAAGAAATCGCTGAAATCCTGACTGCCGAATCCACCCGGCCCCACATGGGGACGTTGCCGGCCTTGCCAGTTCGGCGGCGGACGGAAATCCTGCCCGGCCTGCCAGTTGCTCCCCAACTGATCGTATGCCGCGCGTTTTTCCGGGTCGCGCAGCACCTCATAGGCTTCGGAAACCTCCTTAAAATGCTCCTCGGCCTGCGCTTCCTTGCTGACATCCGGGTGATACTTGCGGGCCAGTCGGCGGTAGACTTTCTTGATGTCTTCCGTCGAAGCGTCGCGGGCAATCCCGAGGATTTGGTAGTAGTCCTTGTATTTCATGCGGGTTCCCGGTAGTCAGCGGTGGCGCCGGCGGGATCAACTGTTGATCGATGTCGCCGGCGGTCGGTGGTTCAGCCTTCAATCTTGATGGTGCGCGACAAGGTGTGAGTCAGCTTGGGAATGCCGATTTCCAGCACCCCGTTGGCGCTGCGGGCGCTGATTTGCGCCAGATCAGCGGTGTCGGGCAGACTAAAGCGGCGATAGAACGTACCGCAAGGCCGTTCGACCCGGCTATACCCGGCGCGGTTATCACGCGTTTCGCCCGGACGGTTGCCGCGAATGGTCAGAACGCCGTTTTCGGCGATAATCTCAATCTCCTTGGGATCAACGCCGGGAATGTCGGCGCGCAAGACATAGCGCTCCTTCTCCTCCTTGATGTCGACGGCGGGCGTCCAGTCGCAGGTGGCGACGCTGGATTGATCATCGCCCGCCTGATTGCGGTACGGCTCAAACAGCCGATCCAGTTCGCTGCGCAGGTGATGCATATTCCGCCAGGATTCGTAACGGGTCGGGTTCATGGCCTAAACCTCCTAAAATGGCTGAATGTTGCTTATCAAATAAGGTCGCCGCGCCTGATTTCAAGCGGGACCACCGGTTTTTCTTCTACCCATCGACGGGAATTTGCCCATGCGCGAACCTGAGTTTTTACCGCTGCCGATTGCGGTCCTGACCGTTTCCGACACCCGCACTGAGGCCGATGACGCTTCGGGTCAAACCCTGGTCGAACGGTTGACCACTGCTGGGCACCACCTGGCGGGGCGCGCCTTGGTCCCCGACGACATTTACCGGATCCGGGCGGTGGTTTCGGCCTGGATCGCTGACCCTGGTGTGCAAGTGGTGCTGATCACCGGCGGCACCGGCATGACCGGGCGCGATAGCACCCCGGAAGCGATCCGGCCCCTGCTGGACAAGGTGATTGACGGCTTCGGCGAGCTGTTCCGCGCCCTGTCGCTGGAGGAGATCGGGACTTCGACCCTGCAATCGCGGGCGCTGGGCGGATTGGCGAACGCAACCTTTATTTTCTGCCTGCCCGGCTCGACCGGCGCTTGCCGCACCGGCTGGGATCGGATTCTGCGACCGCAACTCGACGCCCGCACCCACCCCTGCAATCTGGTGGAATTGTTGCCCCGGTTGCGAGAACGGTAGTCGCGGAGCGGCGGCCATGACCCATGAGGGCGACGATCTGTTCGAAGCGTTGTTGCGCGAGCTGTTTCAAGGCAATGGCGAGGGACTGCGCGCCCGCCTGCAACCCTTGGCGGCGTCCGAACGTCAGGCGCTGTTCCGTGAATTCCGCGACCTGCTCAAAGCGCTGCAACGCGCCTGTCGCTATCAGCCCGAAGCCCCGCTGCTGAAACTGCCCCAGCTTTACCAGGCTATTCATGATAATCCCGCCGCGTTTCTGCGCGATCAGTCCGCACCCCTGGATCGGCCTGGTGCGCTCCACACCCTGGAAGTATTGCAGCGACCCGCCTATAAGGCGTTACAACAGTTCTACAGTCGGCTGCAAGGATTGTCTGCCGGACTAGCCGGGAAAAGCGCAGCGTTGGGCGCGTTCCAGCACCGAATGTCTTATCCGATCCGCACCGAGCGGTTTTTTCTAGGTACGGGCCGCATTCTGCTGGATCGCCCCGAACCGTGGGTGCAGGAAGTGCTGGTGCGGGTGTTTGCCGAGTTTCCACGCCGGACGCGCTTCAGTGGCGGCGAAGTCGGCGTAGCCCAATTAATGCAGGAGGCGTTGCAGCGCCATCCCGAGTGGGTGGAAGCGCTTGCCCCGAGCATGGGCCGGGCGATGCGCCGGGACGGGTTTTTCGACCGGTCGCTGGCGCGCTATGATCCGGCGATGATTCTGGCCGGTCTGGAGCATGAACCTTCGGTCCAGGATGCCGGGTTTGAGCCGTTGCGGGACTCAGAGGTCGTGAAGGCGCTCCTACAACGGGTAACCGACGGTAGTCTGCCGCGCCCTGATCTGATCACCCTGATTTTACGCAAACTGGCCCGTCCGCCCCGCTCTGGCGGGGCCAAGCCCTGGCTGGATCTGTTTGAAGCGCTCACGCTGACTGATGTCGAACTGCAGATCCATGCGAGCGCCCTGATCGCCCTGATCAATGCGTCCACGCCCGCCGTCGGCAAACGGGCGATGGCGCTGATCGAGACCCATTGGCTTCACGAGACCGACCATGCGGCGGACCGGATCGCGGCGCTCGGGATCGCGCTGCACAGCCCGCAGCGCAGTCTGGCCGGAATGGCGCTGCGCCTGCTCAAGCAACAGGTCCTGGCGCTGCCGGAACTGACCGGGCCGGTCTTGAGGGTCGCCGTTGCCGGTCTGGGCAGTCCGTGCCCTAGGCTGCGGAGCGATCTGTGGTGCTGGCTGGGGGCGTTCCCGCTGCACAGTTTCGATGAGGAGACTCTGCAGCAAATGCGCGAACAGACCATTGCTTTATCCGCCGCCGGGATCATTTCGATTGCACCGCTGCTGGCTGAACCTCCAGCGTCAATGCCGGCCCCACCGGCCCCGGCAACCGCGGCCATGCTGGATGCCCACGCCAACCTGTCGGCGCGAATTGCCCACCTCCGACAATGGGCGGAACAGGATCCCGATGATGTGCTGTTATCCCGACGCCTAGCGTTTCTGGATCACTGGCTCGTGGCTGGTGAATGCGGGGTTCTGGACGCAACGAGTCCCGATCACTCTGCCGCGCTGACGCCACCCGATTTCGTCGAACACGAAACGGCGGAGGCTCTGGCGCTGGATCTGGCCCAGACCCAGCGCCGGCGGTTCGCCTGGGCCGATTACGATCGGCTGTTTGCCGGGCTGTTGCGCTTCGCCGATGCCGCCGATGCTGACCCGGTTCGTCCCCTGCTTGCGCCGCTGGTTGCACGGCTGGCGTTCTGGCAAAAACCGCTGACCGCCGGCGTTCCGCCGGGCTGGGCGCAGGCCGGGGAATTGCCGGCGCTGCTGCTGGCGCAAGCGTGGCGCGAACGGAGCATCCCCACCTTTCCCAAGGGTAGCCGGGGCGAGCAAATGCTGAATCTGCACTTTGGCTTGCCCCTGCAGCGGCGGCTTAACCATGTGCTGAACCTGCTCAACGCTGGCTCCACGACGTTGCTGTCGCTGCCAACCCATGCCGCCGGCTGGTTGACGCCGGTCGTATTCGCCGAGCGCTTCGCCCGCCTGCCGGGTGCGCTGCTGGAACCGGAGGAACTGGGCGCGGCGCTGTACCGTTTGCCCGCCTTGCCTGAGCCACGGTCCGCCGCATGGGCATTGCTGGCGCCGCGGATCAAGGTTGGGATTAAAGATGGGTGCGGCGCAGCGCTGACTCTGGCGCTAGGGCCGGACGCATTGGCCAGAGCTGCGCTGGCCCGGTTTCTGGTCCAGTTCGAGCGCGAATCGCCCACCGAGCCGCTGTTTTATACGGCTGCGGATTTTACCAGTAGCAGTCGTCCAGAAGCTCCCCAAATGAGGATCATTCAAGCCGACCACGCCGCGCCGGCCAATGTTGCTTTCCGGCTGTTCAACGCCGCATTACGCTGCCGCTTCGGCTTGGGTGATGCGGGTATCGCCGGGCAGGCGCCAGGCTTGCTGAGCCATCTGGCCTCCAGCCAGCGACGGTGGATTGAATCCCCGCAGGACTCGAAACCGGAAGCGACGAACCTGGCCAGCAGCGCCGTTGTTTTTACCGAACTGCTGTTTGCGCCAGAGCCGGTCACTGAAGCGTTGGTCGCGCGACTGCATGCCTGCCGATCGTCCTATCTCGGGCGAGATACTGCTTTTCCGTGGCTCTGGCCCTATCTGATGGCTCATCCAAGCCACGTCGGGATACCGGAACAGGTGGTCGATCTCGCTTACCGGTTCCCAGCGCTGGCGCAACGACTGTTCGAGGCGGGACTGTGCCGCCGGCTGTTCAAGGGTGACTACTACCATGATTTCGCCCAGGCCTTGCTGGCGCAGGGTACAGACCCCCTGATCGAAGCGCAGCCGGTGCTGATCCTGGCAGCGCAAAGTCTGATCTCTGCCCATCCGGCCCAGCGGGAGTGGGGGATCGGCTTGCTGAGGCAATGGCTGCGCGATGGCCGGGTTACGCCTCAGGCACTGGCGCAAACCCTGGCGGGGCTGATTCGGAATGTAGAACTGGGATTTGCGTCCCTGGAACAGACGCTGGACGTACTGGGCGAAGGCGGTGATCCGGGGCAGATCATCGTATTATTCGCGTTGGAACAGGCTATTGGCAGTGGCGTGGCCGGGTTATCGCCGCGCAAACTGCCGCTGATTCTGGATCGACTGACCCGGTTGCTGGACGAAACCGGACGCAACGTGAGTGAACCAACGGCTCGGCGGGAACTGGAGCGACTGGCGGCGACAGCGAAGAAAGCCGGGGTCCGCGACCAGGCCAATGCGCTGATCACCCGTCCGGTGGTTGGCGCACAACTACCGCTGGCCGTGTTAGCCGTGGCGGCGCTGGCGGCAGAGTGGTGAAGACGGTAGAGACAGGGTTATACAAAACGATTTTTCCCGGAGAACCCATCTCATGCATCAACCTCGACTCGGTATTGCTCTAGGCAGCGGCTCGGCCCGTGGCTGGGCGCACATCGGCGTGTTGCGGGCGCTGGAGCAGGCCGGCATCTTCCCGGATGTGGTCTCCGGCGCATCGATCGGCGCACTGGTTGGCGCCGCCTACGCCAGCAACCGGCTGGCATCACTGGAAGAATGGGTCGCGCAGATCGACTGGTGGGAGATCATCCGCTACATGGACCTGCGCCTCGGCGGGGTCGAGGGTGAGCGGCTGATGCAGGCTTTTCAGGAGCGGGTTGAGGACGCGCCGATTGAGAGCCTGCCCAGGCCGTTTGGGGCGGTCGCCACCGATCTCCACACCGGGCGCGAGGTCTGGTTTCAGGAGGGTTCATTGCTGGAAGCGGTGCGGGCTTCCATCGCCCTGCCGGGGCTGTTCAGCGCGGTGCATCATCAGGGGCGCTGGCTGGTGGACGGCGGACTGGTGAATCCGTTGCCGGTTTCATTGTGCCGGGCGCTGGGCGCGGATCGGGTGATCGCGGTTAACCTCAATGACGACATTGTGGGCCGACGCCTGGGCGGACGAACCCCACGCCTGGCGCTGCCCAATCCCTTATTGGCGCGGTTAAGCGCCGGCTGGCAAGCAGTGCTGGGTAATTCTCACCGACCGGAACCGGCCCCGGAGGAGGAGCCGCCGGGTCTGTTCGATGTGATGGCGGGGTCGATCCATATCATGCAGGACCGCATCACCCGGGCGCGGCTGGCGGGTGATCCGCCGGATATCGTGCTGGCGCCACGGCTGGCGCATCTGGGGCTGATGGATTTTGATCACGCCGGCGAGGCCATTGAAGCCGGGCTGGACTGCGTGCGGCAACGCCTGCCCCAACTGCGCGAGGCGCTGAATCTGCCGGAACCGGCGGGGTAACGGCGAGCGCCTTGCCTTACAATCCGTGCTGTTCCACACCATCCTCCAAGGATCGTTCATGTCTGTCTTCCGTTATATTTTGACTATCGCCTGCCCGGACCGAGTAGGCATTGTCGCCGCCGTATCCGGTCTGCTGGCTACCCATCGCGGCAATATCGTCGAATCCGATCAGTTCAGCGATACCGAATCGGGTCAGTTCTTCATGCGGCTGGTGTTTGACCTGGATGAAGCGACCGAACCGGTCCTGCTGGCGGATTTTTCCCTACTGGCCCAGGAATTCGTCATGGACTGGCGGCTCTACGATCCGCGCCGTCGGCTCCGGGTCATGATTCTGGCCTCCACCGCCGAACATTGCCTGAATGATCTGCTGTACCGGCATCGCACCGGGGCGCTGGCGATGGATATTACCGCGATCGTTTCCAATCACCGCGACCTGGCGCACTTGGCGGAATGGCACACGATCCCGTATCACTATTTGCCGGTGACCATGGAGACCAAGCCGGAACAGGAGCGGCAAATTCTGGCGCTGGTTGCGCAAACCCGCACTGAACTGGTCATTCTCGCCCGCTACATGCAAATCCTGTCGCCAGAGTTGTGTCAGGCGCTGGCCGGACGGGCGATTAATATCCATCATTCCTTCCTGCCCGGCTTCAAGGGCGCGAAACCCTATCATCAAGCCTATGCCCGGGGAGTCAAACTGATTGGAGCAACTGCCCATTTTGTGACGGCCAATCTGGACGAGGGGCCGATCATCGAGCAGGAAGTAGAGCGGGTCGATCACGCTCATACCCCGGAGCAACTGGCGGCGGTGGGCCGCGACATTGAAAACATCGTGCTGGCCCGGGCGCTGCATTACCACTTGGAGCGGCGGGTGTTTCTGAATGGCAAGAAGACTGTGGTATTGCGGTAGGCTAATAGGCATTTTGTACAGTGATGGGAATTCATAGGTTCGCATTAGAATCGACTATTCTGGAGAAAAGCAAAATGAGCCAATTGCATCGAATCACGGTAAATCCCAATCAATGTGGTGGTCATCCATGCATTCGTAGTTTGCGCATCCGGGTCAAAGATCTACTGAAATTGATGGCGGCAGGATTACCCAGAGAGGAAGTCCTTGCTGATTTTCCTTATCTGGAACCCGATGATTTGACAGCAGCGCTGGAATTTGCTGCTCGGCAATCCGATCATCCCATATTACAGGCAGCTTAATTCAATGCGCTTTATCGTTGATGCCCAGTTGCCACCAGCGCTGGCGCGTTATTTAAGCAGCTTGGGAGATGATGCTGAGCATGTTTTCGATCTGGGGATGGATGCTGCTGAAGACAGTGTAATCTGGACGTATGCGCTCAATGTAGGCGCAGTGATTATTACCAAGGATGAAGATTTCTCGATCCGGGCTACGGTAGTTGGACGGAAACCAGTTATTGTGTGGAATCGCGTCGGTAATAGCAGCAAACGAGCATTGCTGGAATGGTTCAAGCCACTGTTACCGGCTATTGAACAAGCATTGGCTGCGAATGAACGCTTCATTGAGATTGTTTGAGCGCCTTCTCTCATGGACTTCACCACCAGCCTGCTGGCCGCTTTCCTGATTGGGTTAACCGGCGGCGTCCATTGCCTCGGCATGTGTGGTGGCATTGTCGGCGTATTGACCCTGAGTCTGCCACCCGCAACCGGCCACCCCCTGCTGGCGCGCCTGCCCTATCTGCTGACCTATAACCTGGGCCGGCTCACCAGTTATGGCGCAGCGGGAATGCTCGCCGGCGGAATCGGGTCCTGGGCGGCGCATGGTTTATCGGTGCGCTATGCCCAGATCAGCCTGCAAATCCTGGCCGGGCTGTTCATGATCCTGCTGGGGTTCTATCTGGCCGGCTGGCAACAGGGCTTGAGCGGGGTCGAGCGGGCCGGCGGCATGCTCTGGCGGCGGATCGAACCGCTGGGCCGACGCTTCTTTCCGGTGCGCACCCCGCTCCAGGCCCTAGGCATCGGCCTGGTATGGGGCTGGCTACCGTGCGGACTGGTTTACAGCGTCCTGATCTGGGCGATCGGCGCAGGCGGGGCGGGGCGGGGCGGACTCCTCCTGCTGTGTTTCGGACTGGGGACTTTGCCGACGTTGCTGGCGATGGGAACGGCAGCAGCGGCGCTGACTGGGTTCGTCCGCCGCCCGGCGATTCGTCGGGTGGCCGGGACGCTGGTGCTGCTGTTCGGGCTATACCAGATGGGGCTGGCGGCACAAATGCTGCTGCGCTAAACGCGCCATTTCCACATCATCTGCGGTGGTTATCCGGGACCCTTTGCGCCCGGCGGCGAGGCCCTCAGCGCTGGTCGCCGCGGATCGCCGGCGTTCACGGCCTGACCTTCCTTGAACTGAATCGCCGCGACCAGGCCCGCGATTTCCGGGCGAACCATGACCGTTTCATCAGTGCGCAGGGTACCAACCGCCGTCACTTCAACATTGAGCGCCTCACGAGCGATCGGAACCGCCCTGACCGGGATGGGCTGCGGTTCAGGCGGCTTTTGCTGAGCGGGAACAATGACCGGAGCGATCAGGGTCAGCTATACGGCGCTGAACGACAGCGCGCGTTTCAACAGGTCGGGCATCGACAGTTCCCAAACCGTAGCGACATCAGGGAAACAGCAGCCCACCCATGATGGCGTACAGCACCGCCGGCAGCAGATTGCCAACCCGGATCCGGCCAATCTCCAGCAGGTTGATGCCGATCCCGAGGATCAGCAGTCCACCGGTCGCATTCACGGCATCCAGCACCGCCGGTTGTGACAGAAACGCCAACTGCCCGGCCAGCAGGGTAATGCCACCTTGCACCACCAGCACCGGCAGGGCCGAGAACAGCACGCCAATCCCCAGCGACGACGCCAGCGCCACCGAGGCCACGCCATCGAGCAGCGATTTGATCAGGAGTACGCTCGGATCGCCCACCGTCCCATCGCGGATCGAACCGACAATGGTCATCGCTCCGGTCAGATAAAGCAGGGTCGCGGTGACAAAGCCTTCAACGAAGCGGCTGGAATCGGAACGCAGCAGGTGCTGCAAGCTTTCCGCCAGCCCTTCCAATCGCCGTTCAATCCGTAGCAATTCCCCCGTGATTCCACCCAGCAGCAGACAGGCAATCGCCAGCAGCGCGTGTTGCGCCTCCAACGCCATGCGCAGGCCAATGGCGACTACCGCCAATCCCAGCGCCTGCATCAGAATAGTTTTGATGCCTGCTGGCAACCGGGTTCCCGCAGTCAGGCCGATAGCGCCGCCGATCACGACCGCGCCGGTATTCACCAGAGTTCCAAGCACTGAAATAACTCCTTATCGTCTTGCCGCCTGTTGATCGAGCGTGAAAAAGCCCATCAACTGTTGCAGTTCGCGAGCCTGGCCACCCATCGCCTGACTGGCGGCGGCGGTTTCTTCGACCAGCGCAGCGTTCTGCTGGGTGACCTGATCCATTTGCAGGATCGCCTTGTTGACCTGCT
>JADLEK010000071.1 GCA_020846135.1 Gammaproteobacteria bacterium | reverse complement strand
CAGTCCCACCTCAGCGAGGCGATCTAGCTAACCTATTGATTGGCAATGTCCCAGTGTAAATTTCAACCCTCTTGATGGGGTAAAACCGGCTTTACAGGGCAAATTCCACAACAACCCGCGATGAACCATATTTTGGAAAGAAACGCTAATAAAGATGACCTTATTGCATTCATCGCTGAACGAAATCTTCCAGTCGATGAAATAGGGGCTGATCTGCTCGCAGAGCGCATTTTGGAATCACCACCGCTGCAAGGTTACTTAACGATTTCCAATGCATTACAGTGGCGACTGCAATACAGCCGTGTTATTCAACAAGCGGATCTTGTTTCAGGCATCACCCGGATTAGATAATCATGGCAAGGAAAGCGCTGGATCAATGGCAATTTGGCGATTTTCAAACTCCTGAAAATCTCGCTAAAGCCGTGATTAAAACCCTGAATAGAAACCATGCTGTTCAACCGGATGTCATCATTGAACCCAGTTGTGGAAAAGGCGCTTTTATCCGTGCAGCGGCGACCTTTCTTACCAAAGCAAAGCTGTTTGGATTTGATATTAATGCTGACCATGTGGCTGAGGCCAACGCTTCGCTTAATGGAGAGTATGATTTAATTAAAAATCAGGTTCAAATCAGACAATCAGATTTTTTTGATATGGATTGGGATGCGTTTATCAGGAATCTGCCGGGTTATATTCTGATTATCGGCAACCCGCCCTGGGTAACCAGTAGTGAATTAGGACTACTAAACAGCGCTAATCTTCCGCTGAAATCCAACTTTCAGAATCAGCGAGGAATTGCTGCAATCACCGGCTCCAGCAACTTTGATATTTCAGAATGGATGTTGCTTAGATACGTTGACTGGCTATCAAACCGGCAAGGTGCGATAGCTGTGTTATGCAAATGCGCGATAGCCAGGAAAGTGATGCGCCAGATCATACGGAATCGCACTCACTTTTTTTCAGGTCATATCTATCCGATTGATGCCAAGACTCATTTTAACGTTGCGGTTGACGCCTGTCTTTTCGTCATAATGGTTGATGATCAGCATTCGCTGTGCAAGGTTTATGAAGGGCTTGACTCCTATCAAGCTTCTTCCGTTATCGCCGAAAGAAATGGCTTTATGGTTAAAGACGTTGCTGCCTACGACCGATGGCTACATCTTGCAGGGCAAGATATAAATTACATTTGGCGGTCAGGGGCAAAGCATGATTGTTCAGATGTGATGGAACTGGAGCCAGTCGGTCACTGCCTGCAAAATGGGTTAGGTGAACGAGTTGATTTGGAAAGCGACTATCTTTATCCATTATTGAAAAGCTCTGATATTGGCAATGGGCGGGTTCAATTAAACCGAAAGCTGGTTTTGATCACTCAGCAATTTGTAGGAGAAGGCACCAGCGCCATTGCTGAAAATGCGCCAAAAACTTGGCGATATTTGTCGGAACATCGGAGCTACTTTGAAAAAAGAGCCAGTTCAATCTACAAGAATAAACCGCTTTTCTCAATATTCGGCATTGGTTCTTATGCTTTCAGAAAATGGAAAATCGCTATTTCAGGGCTGTATAAAAAACTGAATTTTATGGTGGTAGGCCCAATTAACAACCGACCGGTTATATTTGACGATACCATCTATTTTCTATCCTTTGACAGTAGGGAAGAAGTGGAATTTATCTATAAACTGATTTCTTCATATCCCGCCCGTGAATTTCTTGAATCCATGATTTTCTGGGATGAAAAAAGACCCATTACCGCTGAGATTTTGCGGAGAGTTTCTCTCAAAGCCTTGGCAAAAGAACTGGCTCTTGAGGAACAGTATTTTTACTGGATTCAGGCACTACCGACATCCGGCGAAGGTCAGTTATCACTGGGAATCGCCGAACCCGATTCAGCGCATATCGCTTGACAGTGATGAGGCAACAGGAAACCGACATGGGCAAAAACGTAGTAGTCATTGGCGCGCAATGGGGCGACGAAGGCAAGGGCAAAGTCGTCGATCTGCTGACCGAAAATGCGGCGGCGGTGGTGCGGTTTCAGGGCGGCCATAACGCCGGGCATACCTTGGTCATTAACGGCCAGAAAACCGTGTTGCACCTGATTCCCTCCGGGATTTTGCGCGATGGCGTGCAATGCCTGATCGGTAACGGGGTGGTGCTGGCGCCGGCGGCGCTGCTGACCGAGATTGACGATCTCGAACGCCGAGGGGTGGATGTGATGGCGCGGTTGCGAATCAGCGGGGCGTGTCCGCTGATTCTGCCTTACCACGTTGCTATCGATCAGGCGCGCGAAAAGGCCCGAGGTGAGCGGGCGATTGGCACTACCGGGCGCGGCATCGGTCCGGCCTATGAAGATAAGATCTCGCGCCGGGCGGTGCGATTGGCCGATCTGTTCCACCGCGAACGGTTCGCCGCCAAGCTGGGCGAAGTGTTGGATTTCCATAACTTCGTGCTGCAACACTATTTCCACACCGCTCCGGTTGATTTTCAGCAGGTGCTGGATGAAACCCTGATCATGGCTGAACGGCTGTGGCCGCTGGTAGCGGATGTGACCGCATTGCTCGATGTTCACCGCCGGCGCGGCGACAACTTGCTGTTCGAGGGCGCCCAGGGCGCGTTGCTGGATATTGACCACGGCACCTATCCCTACGTTACTTCCTCCAACACCACCGCTGGCGGCGCAGCCACTGGCACCGGCTTGGGGCCGCGCTATCTGGATTATGTGCTGGGCATTACCAAGGCTTACACCACCCGGGTCGGCGGCGGGCCGTTCCCGACGGAACTGTTCGACGAAACCGGCGAGTATCTGGCGGATCGCGGTCATGAATTCGGCGCAACCACCGGGCGGCGGCGGCGCTGCGGCTGGTTCGATGCGGTGGCGTTGCGTCGGTCGATCCTCAATAACAGCGTCTCCGGGTTGTGCGTAACCAAGCTGGATGTCCTGGACGATCTGGACAGCATTCAGATGTGCGTGGGCTATCAATGCGGGCCGGATCAACTGGATCATGCGCCGCTAGGCGCCGAAGCGCTGGCCGATTGCGCCCCGGTTTATGAGGAAATGCCAGGCTGGCGGACCTCTACCGTGGGGGTACAACGCTATGAAGAATTGCCGTCTGCGGCCAAAGCTTATTTGCGGCGGGTGGAGGAACTGACCGATACGCCGGTAGACATTATTTCCACCGGGCCGGATCGGCTGGATACAATTGTGTTGCGCGATCCGTTTGCCGGGTAAGGCCGCTATTTTGTAGGCCGTTAATCTCTTAGTCTCCACCGAACATACGAAAATGACTGCGCAACTACTGAATACCCTTGAAATCGAACCTGCCGGCCCTGCCCACTCCAGCGTAATCTGGATGCACGGCCTGGGCGCTGGCGCCCGTGATTTTGAACCTATCGTCCCGGAACTAAAGCTGCCGGTGGAATTAGGGATTCGCTTTGTCTTTCCCAATGCGCCGATCCGCCCGGTCACCATCAATAACGGGATGCAAATGCGGGCATGGTACAACGTACTGAGTCTCGATTTGCCGCGTCAGGAAGATGCCGAGGGCGTCTACGCTTCTGAACAGGCGATTAATGTCCTGCTGGAGCGCGAAAAGCAGCGGGGAATCCCTGCTGAACGAATAGTACTGGCCGGTTTTTCTCAAGGCGGGGTGATGGCTTTGCATACCGGCTTGCGCTATCCCGAGCGGTTAGCCGGCATTCTGGCGCTGTCCTGCTATATCCCACTAGCCGCCCGACTGAGCAATGAGCGCGGGTCGGCTAATCAGGCTACGCCGATCTTTATTACCCATGGTGATTATGACGCAGTCATTCCAATGCGCTATGGTCAACAGAGTGTCGATTTGTTGCGGAGCTTGGGCTACGCCGTGGAATGGAGCGACTACGGCATGGGTCATGAAGTGTGCTGGGAGGAAATTCGCGACGTCGCCCAATGGTTGCAGCGGGTGTTGGCGAAATCGGAGAAGTGAGAGGGTGGTTGGACGATACCGGGGAATGTCGGTATCATCCGCCGCAGATTAGCTTTAACCTTTCAGTTTCTCCGCTAACCGATCATTGACCTGCTGCGGATTGGCTTTGCCCTTGGACGCTTTCATCACCTGCCCAACAAAAAAAGCAAACAGCTTGTCCTTGCCGGCCCGATATTGGGCGAGTTGATCCGGATTGGCCGCCATCACTTCATCAATCACTTTTTCAATCGCTGACGTGTCGGTAATCTGTCGCAAGCCGCGTTTTTCAATGATGGCGTCCGTATCGCCTTCGCCCACCCACATCGCTTCAAACACATCCTTGGCGATTTTACCGGAGATGGTTCGGTCCTGAATCCGTTGCAGTAAACTGGCCAGTTGCGCTGAACTCACTGGAGATTCAGCCAAGTCTTTGCCGTCCCTGTTCAGAAAAGCCGAGAAATCGCCCATCACCCAGTTGGCGCACAGTTTCGGCTCACCGCCCAGCGCCGCAACTACCGCTTCGTAATAGTCGCTGAGCGCTCGGGCAGCGGTCAGCACTCCGGCGTCATAACTCGACAAGCCATATTGAGCGATGAACCGCTGTTTTTTGGCTTCCGGCAATTCCGGCAGACTGGCCCGGACGGTTTCAATGAAAGCCTCATCTATAACCAGCGGCAATAAGTCCGGGTCAGGGAAGTAACGGTAATCATTAGCCTCTTCCTTACTCCGCATGGGCCGGGTTTCACCCTTGTCGGGATCGTACAGCCTGGTTTCCTGCACGATTTTTTCGCCCGATTCAATCCGATCGATCTGCCGCTCTATTTCAAATTCAATCGCCCGTTCCACAAAGCGGAACGAATTGAGATTCTTGATTTCAGCGCGGGTGCCGAACTGGGCTTGACCCTTGGGCCGCACCGAAACATTGGCGTCGCAACGAAACGAGCCTTCCTGCATATTGCCGTCGCAGATGCCAAGATACACCACCATCTGATGCAGCTTTTTCATATACGCCACGGCTTCTTTAGCCGATCGCAAATCCGGCTCCGAGACAATTTCCAGCAATGGAGTTCCTGCGCGGTTCAGGTCAATCCCGGACTGGCCGTGAAAATCCTCATGCAAGGATTTACCCGCGTCTTCTTCGAGATGGGCGCGGGTAACGCCGATGACCTTGCTGGATCCATCCTCCAGATCAATGCTCAGCTCGCCTTTCTCGACGACCGGCAATTCATACTGGCTAATCTGGTAGCCTTTCGGTAAATCGGGATAAAAATAATTCTTGCGGGCGAAGACCGAGCGGCAGGCGATATTCGCGCCAATCGCCAGGCCTAGCATCGCTGCCATTCGCACCGCTTCCTGATTCAGCACCGGCAATACGCCCGGCATTCCGAGATCAATCGCGCACGCCTGGGTATTGGGTTCCGCGCCATAAGCCGTCGCAGCAGCGGAAAAAATTTTACTTTTGGTCGCCAGTTGGGCGTGGATTTCCAGCCCGATCACAGTTTCCCATTCCATCATTACAGACCCTGCCCATTCTTGAGTTGAAAGCGCCTCGCTTGATTCCAGGAAAGCGCGGGAAAATTAAGCAAAAGCAGTGGGGATGCGGTTATGCCAATCGGTGACTTGCTGATAGCGATGCGCCACATTCAGCAGTCGCTCCTCGGCAAAGTAATTGCCGATCAGTTGCAAGCCGACGGGTCGTTGTCCGACAAATCCCGCTGGCAAGGACAATCCCGGCAAGCCCGCCAGATTCACCGCAATGGTGTAAATATCGGACAGGTACATGGTGATCGGATCATCCACTTTTTCGCCCAGATTAAAGGCTACGGTCGGCGAAGTTGGCCCGGCAATTACGTCCACCTGATCAAACGCCCGGCGGAAATCATCGCTAATCAACCGGCGGATTTGTTGCGCCTTAAGGTAATAGGCGTCGTAATAACCGGCAGACAGCGCAAAAGTTCCCACCAGAATCCGGCGCTGTACTTCCGCGCCAAATCCTTCAGCGCGAGATCGGATATACAAATCCAGCAGGTTTTGGGGATTTTCACAGCGGTGGCCGTAACGCACCCCATCAAAGCGGGCCAGATTCGACGAACATTCCGCTGGCGCTACTACATAATAAGCCGGAATCGCCAATTGACTGTTAGGCAGGCTGATTTCAATGGTTTCCGCACCCAGTTTCCGGTACTCAGCGATCGCGGTCTCCACAGCGGCGGCCACGGCGCTATCCAGCCCTTCGCCAAAATATTCTTTGGGCAAGCCGATTTTTAGTCCGGCCAGCGGCTGATTCAGTCCGGCGGCGTAATCGGGAACCGGACGATCCACGCAGGTTGAATCACGCGGATCAAAACCGGCCATCGCCGCCAGCAATAACGCGCAATCTTCAGCGGTACGCGCCATCGGTCCACCCTGATCCAGGCTGGAGGCATAGGCGATCATCCCCCAGCGCGAGACCCGGCCATAAGTCGGTTTAATTCCGGTAATTCCGCACAAAGCCGCCGGCTGACGGATGGAGCCGCCGGTATCGGTGCCGGTCGCGCCGGGCGTCAGGCGCGCCGCGACCGCCGCCGCCGACCCGCCCGAAGAACCACCCGGCACAGCGTTTAAATCCCAGGGATTATGTACCGACCCGTAAAAACTGGTCTCGTTGGACGACCCCATCGCAAATTCGTCCATATTGGTTTTGCCCAGCATCACTGCGCCGGCAGCATTCAGCCGTTCCACCACGGTTGCGTTATAGGGAGCAATAAACCGGTCGAGCATCCGCGAGCCGCAGGAGGTGCGCACACCTTGCGTACAGAAAATATCCTTATAAGCGATGGGAATACCGGTCAGCAGCCCGGCCTGACCCTGGCGACGACGCTCATCCGCAGCGCGGGCCTGAGCCAGCGCAGATTCGGCGGTGACGGTGATAAAGGCATTCAACTGTGGATTATCGCGGCCAATCCGCTGCAGAAAAGCGCAGGTCAGTTCTTCGCTGCTAAATTGACCGGCAGCCAGACCGGCGCTGAGTTGGGCAATTGTTTGTTCATGCAAGGCGGCGGAAGTGGACGGATTCATTCGATCACCTTGGGCACCAGATACAGACCGGCCTCGACCCGGGGAGCAATGGCCTGAAAGCGTTCGCGCTGGTTGGATTCGGCAACCTCGTCGGGGCGCAGTCGTTGCGCCATATCCAGCGGGTGCGCCATTGGTGCGACGCCAGAGGTATCCACGGCATTCATCTGCTCTACCAGTTCCAGAATGGCCGACAGGTTGCGGGCATAAGCTGGCGCATCCTCGGCGCGAATGGCCAATCGCGCCAGATGGGCGATTTTAGCGACTTCGACGACTCCCAACGACATCGGACGAGTTCTCCTTAAGCAACGGAATCAAGCGCCTAACCTAGCATATTTTTGGCCGGCTTGCTCCCAACCCCCCTGCTTGTTAGCATTCGCCACTTTTGACCACAAGGGCTTTCAATAACATGTTCAAATGGTTGCGCGGCAAGTTTTCCAGCGATCTGTCGATTGACTTGGGAACCGCTAACACACTGATTTACGTTCGGGGCGGCGGCATCGTCCTCAACGAACCCTCGGTGGTCGCCATTTATCAGGACCCGGTTCGCGGAGTCCGCACTATCGCGGCGGTCGGCGCTGAAGCCAAGCGGATGCTGGGCCGCACGCCCAGCAACCTCTCTACCATCCGGCCACTGAAAGATGGCGTGATCGCCGATTTCACCGTGACCGAGAAGATGCTGCAACACTTCATTCGCAAGGTCCATTCCCGCAAATTTTTTAATCCCAGTCCCCGGGTCCTGGTCAGTGTGCCCTGTGGCTCCACCCAGGTCGAGCGGCGGGCGATCCGCGAATCCGCATTAGGCGCGGGCGCGCGGGTGGTGTATCTGATTCCCGAGCCGATGGCCGCAGCGATTGGCGCCGGCATTCCGGTTGAAGAAGCACGGGGTTCGATGGTGCTGGACATCGGCGGCGGCACCTCGGAAGTGGCGGTGATCTCGCTCAACGGAATCGTCTACGCCGGCGCGGTGCGGATTGGCGGCGACCGTTTCGACGAGGCGATCATTAATTATGTGCGGCGCAATTTCGGGGTGCTGATCGGCGAACCGACCGCGGAAAAGATCAAGCACGAAATCGGCAGCGCCTATCCGACCTCTGAAGTGCGCGAGATCGAAATCAAGGGGCGCAATCTGGCCGAGGGCGTGCCGCGCAGTTTCACTCTAAACAGCAACGAAATCCTTGAAGCCTTGCAGGAGCCGCTGTCAGGAATCGTCAGCGCGGTGAAAATGGCCCTGGAAGCGACGCCGCCGGAACTGGCTGCTGATGTTGCGGATCGCGGCATTGTCCTGACGGGTGGCGGTGCGTTGATGCGTGATATTGATCGGCTGCTGATGGAGGAAACCGGCCTGAACGTGGTGGTCGCCGAAGACCCGCTGACTTGTGTCGCACGCGGCGGTGGGCGGGTGCTGGAGCTGATCGCCAAGGATGAACGCGCCATTGACGCTTTTGCTATTGAATAAACGGTGGCCGCGCTTAAACCCAGCAAACGATTCCGCTACTTGTTCACGATCAACCCGGCAGCCACGCTCCGGTTGGGGCTGTGGGCGGCGCTGGCGATTGGAATGATGACGGTCGATCATCGTTATCACTCGCTCGATGGCCTGCGCGATCTGCTGTCTACCGCCATCTACCCGTTACAGACCCTGATGCAGGCTCCTGCGGCGGTTCGCACCTGGTTTACCGACAATCTGGCCAATCGCGGCGTGTTGCTGGAAGAAAACGCCCGGTTGCGCGAAAAGCAGATTTTTCTCAATGCCCAGTTGCAAAAGCTGACCACCCTGGAAGCAGAAAACCGCCGGTTGCGTTCGTTGCTGGAATCCGCAGTCAACACCCCGGAACGGATGCTGATCGCCGAACTGCTGGCGGTGGATTTTAATCCATACCGGCATCACATCCTGCTTAACCGGGGTCGCCAGCATGGTATCGAGGCCAATCAGCCGGCGATCGATCAACACGGCATCATCGGCCAGATCATGCGGGCGGATCTATTGACCTCGACGGCGATTCTGATCACCGATCCCAACCATGCCCTGCCAATCCAGATTACCCGCACCGGGATTCGCACCTTGGCGCGTGGCACCGGCCATTTTCAGGAGCTGGAATTACCGCATATCCCCAACAGTGAAGATGTCAAAGTCGGTGATGAACTGGTCACCTCCGGGCTGGGTGGGCGGTTTCCCAAGGGTTACCCAGTGGGGACGATTACCAAAGTCGAATTTGATCCCGGCAGTCCCTTTGCCCGAATCACCGCAAAACCACTGGCGCAACTGGACCGGATTCGGGAAGTGATGCTGCTGGAAAATGGCGTGGATGGCGTCGCTGTCGCGCCCGCGCCGGTTGCGCCATGACCGACGATCGCACCCACGGCGGCGGGATCATTGCGCTGAGTCTGCTGGCGGCGTTCCTGCTCAGCGGCATTCCACTACCCGGCGAGCTGGATCGGTTCCGCCCGGACTGGGTGGCGATGACCCTGATTTACTGGTGTATGGCGCTGCCGCATCGGATCGGCATCGGTATGGGCTGGCTGGTCGGCCTGCTGCTGGATGTGGCCCGCGGCGCGCTGCTCGGTCAATACGCGCTGGCTTTGTCGGTAGTCGCTTATCTGACGCTGCAAACTTATCGCCGCATCCGGGTCTTTTCGCCGTGGCGGCAGGCGCTGACCGTGTTGGTGTTGCTGCTGATTGAACAGGTGCTGGTGTTCTGGATTAGCGGGGTGATCGGCTATCCGCCTCGCGATGGCTGGTATCTGGCCCCGGCGGTGGGCGGCATGGTTGCCTGGCCGCTGCTGTTCGTGGTGCTGCGCGATGTGCGCCGGCATTTTCAGGTGGCCTGAGCTGGCGATGATCCGGATATGAACCTTTCGCATTACGCCAGGACTCCGGTGGATGAATTGAAAATCCGGGTCGGCAAGGACAACGCTGCTGAAAGCGAGCTGTTTTTCCGGCGGGCGCTGTTTGTGCTGTTCGCTATGTTTCTAGCCCTGCTGGCGGTAGCCGGACGGCTGGTTTATCTCCAGGTTCTGAATCACGACCGGTTTACAACCCTGGCCGACAGCAACCGAATTCGTCTGCAACCGCTCACGCCAACCCGGGGTTTTATTTTTGACCGCAATGGGGTGTTACTGGCCGACAATCTGGCCTCCTACCATCTGGAAATCACCCGCGAGCAGGTGAAAGACCTGGACGCGACCCTGGCGGCGCTACGCGAGCGGATCACCCTGACTGATGCCGACATTGAACGGTTTCGGCGGCTGATCCGGCGCAGCACCCCCTACAACGGCGTCCCGTTGCGTTTTCAACTGACTGACGAGGAAATCGCCAAGCTGGCGATCGATCTGCACCGGTTACCCGGCGTAGACATCAAGGCCGACTTGACCCGTCGCTATCCGTTGGGAACCCGTGGCGCGCATGTGATCGGCTATGTCGGGCGGATTGATGAAAACGAGTTGCGCCGGCTTGATCCCGGCCAGTACAGCGGCAGCACCCACATCGGCAAGATCGGCGTGGAGTCCTCTTACGAAGATGTGTTGCGCGGGCGCACTGGCTGGCAACAGGTCGAAACCAACGCGGAAGGCCGACCGCTGCGGGTACTGAGCCGTACCCCGCCGACCCCCGGTCAGAACATTTATCTGAGCATCGACATCCGTTTGCAGGCGGTGGCGGAAAAGGTGCTGGAAGGCTACAACGGAGCGATTGTCGCCCTTGATCCGCGCAATGGCGAAGTCCTCGCTTTGGCCAGCCAACCGCTGTACGACCCCAATCCGTTTGTGAACGGCATCGACGCGGTGTCTTACCGCAAGCTCAACACCTCGAAGGACAAACCACTGCTTAATCGCGCCCTGCGCGGCATGTACCCGCCGGGTTCAACCATCAAGCCGCTAATGGCGCTGGCGGGACTCGATTACGGGGTGGTCAACCGTTACAGCCCGGTCTTTTGTCCCGGTTTCTACCGCCTGCCCGGCAGCAGCCACAAGTTCCGCGACTGGAAACGCGGCGGCCACGGCAGTGTCGACATGGATCGGGCGATTGCCCAGTCCTGCGATGTGTACTTTTATGATCTGGCGCTGAATATCGGCATCGACCGCACCCACGATTTTCTCGATCAATTCAGCATGGGCCGACCCACGGAGATCGATCTGCCCGGCGAAAAGGGCGGAGTGCTGCCTTCGCAAGCCTGGAAGCGCAAATCCTACAAGCAGAGCTGGGTTGCCGGCGACACCCTGAGCGCCGGGATCGGCCAGGGCTATTTTCTGGCGACCCCACTGCAACTGGCTCATGCCGCCGCCGCCCTCTCGCAACGCGGCATCCGGTTTTTGCCGCGGGTATTGCACGCCACTGAAGATCCCGGCACCCGGGTCAAGACTCTGGAGCAGCCCCGGCCCGCGCCGCCGGTCGCCGTCAAGAATCCCCGCTACTGGGACCCGGTGATCAACGGCATGATCCATGTCGTCGAGGGCGGCACCGCCAATCGGATCGGCATCGGCGCGAAATACCGGATCGCCGGCAAGACCGGCACTGCGCAAGTGTTCACCCTGGCGCAGGGCGCAAAGTACAACGCCAAAAACCTGGCCAAGCATCTGCTGGATCACGCCTTGTTTATCGCCTTTGCGCCGGTCGAAGATCCGCGAATTGCGATTGCCGTGATCGCCGAACATGGCGGCGGCGGCAGTTCAACCGCCGCGCCGCTGGCCCGCAGGGTGATGGATGCCTGGCTGCTGGACAAATACGAAGAAGCCGCGCCCATGGGTTCTTCGCCAGCGCCAGCGCCAGCGCCAGCGCCAGCGCCGGAACCGGAACCGGAATCTCATGAACCTCATGGACCCGATGCGGAGCCGCATGGAACCGAATAGCATGGATCGGCCCGAGGATGGCCGGTTTCTCCATCTGATCCACCTCGATCTGCCCTTGCTGTTCGGCCTGCTGGCGGTATCTGGGTTGGGGCTGGTGGTGCTGTACAGCGCCGGGCAACAGAATCAGGATCTGATGATCGGCCAGGCCATCCGGCTGGGACTGGGGTTTGTGATCATGCTGACGCTGGCGCAGATCCCTCCCCGCTATTTCCGGTTCTGGTCGCCGTGGATCTATCTGGCGGGGATCGTGCTGCTGCTGGCGGTCATGGTGGTCGGCGACATTTCCAAAGGGGCGCAGCGCTGGCTGGATTTAGGGGTGGTGCGGTTTCAGCCCTCGGAGATCATGAAACTGGCGGTGCCGATGATGATGGCCTGGTTCTTCGCCGAAAAGCAGTTGCCGCCGCGCTGGCCGCATCTGCTGGGCGGGGCGTTGTTAACGGCGATTCCGTTCATCCTGATCGCCGAACAGCCCGATTTGGGCACGGCGCTGGTGGTGGGTTGCGCCGGGGCCTCGGCGCTGTTTCTAGCCGGGTTGAACTGGTGGGTGATGGGTGGATTGGTCGGGGCGCTGGGCGCTGCGATCCCGCTGTTCTGGACCTTCATCATGCACGACTATCAGCGCCAGCGGGTGTTGACCTTTCTCAATCCGGAAAGTGATCCGCTCGGGACCGGCTATCACATCATTCAATCGAAAATCGCCATTGGCTCGGGCGGCATCTATGGCAAGGGTTGGCTGAACGGCACCCAGTCGCACCTGGATTTTTTGCCGGAAGGCTCTACCGACTTCATTTTCGCCGCCTTTGCCGAAGAATTTGGCTTGGTCGGGTGTGGTTTACTGTTGACGCTGTACTTTTTTATCATCGCCCGCAGCCTGTACATGGCGGCTTATGCCCCTGATACTTACGGGCGATTGTTGTCTGGCAGCTTGACTCTGGTTTTTTTCATCTATGCTTTCGTGAACTCCGGAATGGTCTCCGGATTATTGCCGGTAGTAGGCTTGCCGCTGCCGCTGTTCAGTTATGGCGGCACCTCACTGGTGACGATCATGGCGAGTTTCGGTATCCTGATGAGCATTTATTCGCACCGCCGGCCCCGGTCGCGGTAAGCGCGGCCCCGAACGACGACGAGATTTGTGCGTGAAGAAACTGTATTTGCTGTTGTTTTCCACCATTCTGCTGTTAAGCGCCTGCGCCCCGCCTGCTGCGGTTCGCCCGGCTGTCGAAACTCCGGCTGCTCCCGCCCCAGAGGCCGCATCGCCCCCCACGCCTGACCTGGCCGCCTCCGGATCCGCCACGGTTAAACCCGGCCAAGCGCTGGCCCGCCGCTCTGATGTGCAAGCCTTCATCCGGGAAATGGTCACCCAACACGGCTTCAACGCCCGCCAGTTGCAGGCCACTTTCAGCCAGGCCCACGCCCAGCCCAGCATCATCGCCGCCATGTCCAAGCCCGCCGAGGCCAAGCCGTGGTACGCCTACCGCGAAATTTTCGTCAACCCCAAACGGATTCAGGGCGGTGTCGCCTTCTGGCAGGCCAACGCCGCTGCGCTGGCCGATGCGGAACGGGCATATGGCGTACCGGCGGCCATAATCGTCGCCATCATCGGGGTGGAAACCCAGTACGGCGGCAACATGGGCAAATACCGGGTGCTGGAAGCGTTAGCGACGCTGGCCTTCGACTACCCGCGCCGCGCCGCCTATTTCCGCAAGGAGCTGGAAAATTTCCTGCTGATGACCCGCGCCGAGGGCATCGATCCGTTGACCCCGCGTGGTTCCTATGCCGGGGCGATGGGTTACGGCCAGTTCATGCCCGGCAGTTTCCAGTCGTTCGCAGTGGACTTTGACGGCGATGGCCGTCGCGACCTGTGGCGCAATCCCCGCGATGCAATTGGCAGCGTCGCCAATTACTTCAAGAAAAACGGCTGGCGAACCGGCGAACCAGTGGCGGTTCCGGCCCAGGTCAGCGGCAATCGTTTTCCGGGGCTGATCAGTCGCCAGTTAAGCCAGCCCAAAACCCGGATTGCCGATCTGCAAGCGCAGGGGGTGACGCCAACCGATCCGGTCAGCGGTTCGCAACCGGCGATGCTGCTGGAGTATGTGGGCCGCACCGGCCCCGAATACTGGCTGGGTTTCGACAATTTTTACGTCATTACCCGCTACAACCGCAGTCAACTGTACGCCCTGGCGGTGTACCAGCTCAGTCAGGCCATTGCTGGTCAGTCTGGGCGCGCTTCGCTGTTTGACGCCGTTACGCTGGACCGTGTGGCGGCGGCTAATTGAATCCATCCTGAAAAACTGCAAAAAACCGCACCAGCCCGGCGCAGGGCTGCTTTTGGCTGGTGTAAGGGAGGCGATTGTTATGGTGAAATTCTGGAGCCGCGCCCTGATCGGGGCGTCATTGGCGGGCGTGCTGGCAAGTTGCAGCAGCGTCCCTGAGCAGCCATCGGCGACCGATTCGCCGGATGCCGCCTTGGCCGCCGCGCTGGCGGTCGCCGATCCGGTACCGCAATTTGAACCGCCCAGCCGCAGCGGCAATCCTGATACCTATGTGGTGTTTGGCCGGCGCTACCGGGTCAAGGACAGTAGCGAAGGCTATCAGGAAAACGGCGTCGCTTCCTGGTATGGCTGGGACTTCCACGGACGCAAGACCTCCAGCGGCCCGTTGTTCAACATGTTTGAGCTGACCGCCGCCCACAAGAGCCTGCCGATTCCGACCTATGCGCGGGTCACCAATCTGGAAAACGGCCATAGCATCGTGGTCAAGGTCACGGATCGTGGGCCATTCGTCGATGACCGGGTCATTGACCTGTCCTACGCCGCCGCCGCCCGGCTGGATATGCTGGAACAGGGCACCGCTCAAGTGGAAATCGTGGCGCTGGCTCCGTACCAGTATTTGCCGAATCTGGCCGCCCGACGGAGCGAACAGCGCGAACGGCTGGCGAGTTTAGCGCTGCGCCGTGAGGAAGCGCGGGAACAGCGGCTGGCTAATCTGGCGCTGCGCCGGGAACAGGCCGCGACTATTGAGTTCGCCCACCAAACGCCGGTGGCTGGCCGCTCATCGAGCCGGCTGGCGATGGCCAATGTGATCCGGAATCCGGCGCCGGCGGCGAAAAATCGGCCGGTCGCGGCATCAACCGGCAAGGGCAAAACCGCCAAGGGAGTCGTAGTTGCGCCGTCGGCCAAAGGCAAGTCAAGGTCGGCAGAACGGGCTGCTGTAGTTACGCAGCCGGCCAAAGGTAAAGGTAAAGCGACCGAGCGGGCAGTCGCAACTACGCCGGTCGGAAAAGGCAAAAGCAAAGCTGCCGAACGCACGATGGTCGCCGCTCCCGCAGCGAAGAGTCAACCGCTGGTGCGGGTCGCCAGTGTGCGAACAGGTCGTTCCCGGATGGGAGCTGACTGACCAACGGCCCGGCTTGCTGCACCGGGGCGCAGCGCTGGCGACCCCACGGTCAAACCGTTTGTTTGCGCCGGGCTTCTGGCTAGAATTGCCAGTTAATGCTCCTTAACCACCGGAATACGTCACAATCCATGTTGCCCATGACTGTCTTTCGCCGCTTTTTGCGGTTGCCACTACTGCTACTGCTGATTTTTGTTGGCGTCAATCCGGGCGGGACTGCCGCCCTAGCCCAGAAAGCCGAAGCGATCCCGCCGCCGCCGCAGATCCCGGTGCGCGCTTATGTGCTGATGGATTATCAAAGCGGCAACCTGCTAGCCAGCATGAAAGGCGACGAGCGGATGGAGCCGGCCAGCATCACCAAGCTGATGACCGCCTATGTCATCTACAAGGCGCTGAAATCCGGCAAGATTAACCTGGACGACCAGGTCACGATCAGCGAAAAGGCCTGGCGGACCCAGGGTTCCAAGATGTTCATCAGGATCGGCAGCCAGGTGTCGGTGGAAGATCTGCTGATGGGCATGGTGGTGCAATCCGGTAATGACGCTACCGTGGCGCTGGCCGAACATGTCGCCGGTTCCGAGGAGACCTTCGCCAAACTGATGAATCAGGAGGCGGAGCGGCTGGGACTGAAAAATAGCCATTTCATTAATGCGCCGGGAATGCCCGATCCGAATCACTACATGTCGGCCCGTGACATTGCCCTGCTGGCCCGGTCGATCATTCAGGATTTCCCGGAACATTACCCCCGCTACTCGGTGCGCAGCTTCAAGTACAACAATATCGAGCAGCAGAACCGTAACCGGCTGTTGCTGACCGATTCCACGGTAGATGGGGTCAAGACCGGTCATACCGAGTCGGCCGGTTATTGTCTAGTGTCCTCGGCCAAGCGCAATGACACCCGGCTAATCGCGGTGGTGCTGGGGACGGAAAAGGAGAAAGAACGGTTTCAGGCCAGCCAGGCGCTGCTCAACTACGGTTTCAGCTTCTTTGAAAGCCGCAAGCTGTATGACGCCAGCACCCCGATCGTGACCACCCGCATCTGGAAGGGGCAGGAAAATGAACTGCCACTGGGCGTGGCTCAACCGTTGCACGTCACTGTCGCCAAAGGCCAAGCGCCCCAGGTCAATACCACGACCACCGTCCAACCGACCATTGTCGCCCCCGCTCAGAAAGATCAACCGTTCGGCGAGATTGTAGTGAAGCTGGGCGATCAGGAAGTCAGCAAGACCCCGCTGGTGGCGCTGAAAGAAGTGCCGGAAAGCGGCTGGTTCGGGCGGATGATCGATTCAATTCTGATGTTCTTCTATTCCCTGTTCAGTTGAACGCGATCGGCGCATTCAGGCATGAACGACGATTCATCGCTGCTGGAATTTCCCTGCGATTTTCCAATCAAGATCATGGGCGCAGGCGGCCCCGATTTTGCCCGGATGGTTTTAGAGTTGGTGCGCCGGCACAGTCCTGATCTGGACGAGGCGCGCGTGAAAACCCAGCTCAGCCGCACCGGTCGCTATCAATCAGTCACGGTAATCGTGGCGGCTCGCGACCGCGCCCACCTCGACGCGCTGTATCAGGACCTCAGCGATCACCCGCAGGTCAAACTGGCGCTGTGAGCGTTGCTCATCTCCCCCCCGATTCACTGCGAATTTGCCGCCTGGGCCGTTGCGAATATCTGCCGGTCTTTGATGCGATGCGGGCGTTCACCGAAGCCCGCGATGCCGCTACTCCTGATGAGCTATGGCAGGTTGAACATCCGCCGGTGTTTACCCAGGGTTTGGCGGGCAAGTCAGAGCATCTGCTTAATCCCGACACCATTCCGGTGATTCAAGCGGATCGCGGCGGTCAGGTGACGTATCACGGGCCGGGACAAGTGGTGGCGTACTGCCTGCTGGATGTGCGGCGGTTGGGGTTGAGCGTACGGGGACTGGTGACGGCGCTGGAGCAGGCGGTCATTGAGTTGTTGGCCGGTTATGCCATCGCCGCCCATGCCCGGCCCGATGCCCCCGGCGTCTATGTCGAAGACGCCAAAATCGCCGCGCTCGGACTGCGGATCCGCCAGGGCCGTTCCTACCATGGCCTGAGTCTGAATGTGGACATGGATCTGGAGCCGTTTACCCGGATTAATCCCTGCGGCTATCCGGGGTTGCGCGTGACCCAGTTGCGCGACCTTGGCGTTGCCTTGACGCCTGATGAGGTTGCGGAAGAACTGCTGCCGCGCCTAGGCCGGCGATTGGGCCACGCCATTTAAGGATGCGGGACTTTATTACCGGAATCCATTGGCGTTTAGCCGACTTGCTCCCTATAATCGCCGCCATTTTTCGGCTAAACGTTCCCAAAGGGGATTTTGGCGCGACCGGATATCCTGAGCGATTTTCTGGTGTAACGTCCCGGCAAGAGCGACGCGTGCAACCGGATCGCGGGGCATTTTCAACCCAGGATCGCCTCGCGGTTTCTCCCGGTTTACCCCGGTTTTTATGAGTCCTGTAGGAGTAGAGAGTTGATGTCCTCGCTTAGCGAACTGGCCGCCCGTTCCCTGGTGGACGTTGTGACCGAAACCCCCTCGCGTCGGGAGCTGGCCAACGCCATCCGCGCCTTGAGCATGGACGCCGTGCAGCGGGCAGAATCCGGTCACCCCGGCGCCCCGATGGGCATGGCCGACTTCGGCGAAGTGTTGTGGAATGATTTTCTGCGCCATAACCCCGCCAATCCCAAATGGCTAAATCGCGACCGGCTAATTTTATCCAACGGCCACGGCTCGATGCTGCTGTATTCCCTGCTGCATCTGAGCGGCTACGACCTCACGATTGAAGATCTGCGCAACTTTCGGCGACTCGGTTCGCGGACTCCCGGCCATCCGGAGCGTGGCCTCACCCCCGGCGTGGAAACCACTACCGGCCCGCTGGGTCAGGGGCTGGCCAATGGCGTCGGGATGGCGCTGGCTGAACGGGCGCTGGCGACCCGCTTCAACCGCCCCGGTTTTCCCATCGTCGATCACTACACCTATGTCATTCTCGGCGATGGCTGCCTGATGGAAGGCATCTCTTATGAAGCCTGTTCGCTCGCCAGCAACTGGGGACTCAGCAAGCTGATCTGCCTGTACGATGACAACGGCATTTCCATTGATGGGCCGGTGCGTGGCTGGTTCAATGATGACATCGTCAAACGCTTTGAAGGCTTTGGCTGGCAGGTTATTCCCAATGTGGATGGCCACGACGCGGCGGCGGTGCATGACGCCATTGCGCAGGCGCGGACCTCCCTCGACAAGCCGACGCTGATCTGTTGCAAGACCACCATTGCCTGGGGTTCTCCCGGCAAGGGTGGCAGCGAGAAATCGCATGGGGCACCACTGGGCGCTGCCGAAGTCGCAGCAACCCGTGAGCAAATCGGCTGGCATTACGAACCCTTCGTCATTCCCCCAGAGACGTATCGCGCTTTCGACGCCCGCGACCGGGGCGCGGTCTGGGAGGCAGAATGGAACGCGATGTTCGCCCGCTACCGGATCGAGAACCCGGATGCAGCGGCGGAACTCGACCGGCGACTGGCCTGCGGCTTTCCCGAAGACTGGGAAGAATTGGCTTGGAACTTCATCCACGCAACGCAGAACCGTCATGAAAATATCGCCACCCGGGTTGCGTCCCAGCGGGCGCTGGAAGTCTACAGCCCGCATTTTCCCAGTCTGGTTGGCGGTTCCGCTGATCTGACGGAATCCACCGGCGTTCCTTGGGTGGGCTGCCGACCGGTGGATTTCGAGCATCCCGACGGGAACCTGATTTACTACGGCGTCCGTGAATTCGCCATGTATGCGGTGATGAACGGGCTGGCGCTGCACGGCGGCTATGTGCCGTTTGGCGGCACCTTCCTGATGTTTGCGGACTATGGCCGCAGCGCAATTCGGATGTCGTCGCTGATGAAGCTGCGCTGCATCTTCATTCTGACCCACGATTCCATTGGAGTCGGCGGCGATGGTCCGACCCATCAGCCGGTCGAACACGTCTCCAGCCTGCGGATTATTCCCGACTTGTCGCTGTGGCGAACCTGCGATACGACGGAAACGGCGGTCGCCTGGAAGGCGGCGCTGGATCGAGTGAACGGTCCCACCGCCCTGATCTTTACCCGCCAGGCATTGCCGCATCAGGATCGCACCCCGGAGCAGGTGAGGGCGATTGCACACGGCGGCTATGTACTGCTGGATTGCGGCGACAATCCCGAAGCGATCATCATTGCTACCGGTTCTGAAGTGCAGTTAGCGATGGGAGCAGCGAAACATTTGAACGGCCAGGGGCGGCGGGTACGGGTAGTCTCCATGCCCTCGGTGGATGTGTTCGACGCCCAGGATGCCGCTTACCGTGAGTCGGTATTGCCCGCCAGCGTGACCCGGCGGGTGGTGGTCGAGGCGGGCGTGACCGCGCCCTGGTACAAGTACGCCGGTTCACAAGGGACGGTGATCGGGATTGACCGCTTTGGCGAGTGTGGCCCACCCGAGATTATTTTTCAGCATTTCGGCTTTACCACGGAGCGGGTCGTTGCAGCAGTTGCCGCCCTGTTCACTGCCGGCGCTAATTTTTAATCAATCCGGGCTACAATTAACCGTGTTGGATGGACAATCATGTCCGTCCGTCTTTTGATGAAAACCACTCTGTTGGAGGAACGCATGGCGATTAAAGTTGGCATTAACGGGTTTGGCCGCATTGGCCGCATGGTATTCCGCGCTGCTATCAAGAACTTCTCGGACATCGAGATCGTCGGGATCAACGACCTGCTGGAACCCGATTATCTGGCTTATATGTTGATGTATGACTCGGTGCATGGCCGTTTCAAGGGTGAAGTGTCGGTCGAAGGCAATGACCTGATCGTCAACGGCAAGAAAATTCGCCTGACGGCAGTTCGGGATCCGGCTGACCTGAAGTGGAACGAAGTCGGCGCCGACATCGTCGTCGAATCCACCGGCCTGTTCCTGACCAAAGAAACTTGCCAGAAGCACATCACCGCCGGGGCCAAAAAAGTTATTCAGAGCGCACCCAGCAAGGATGACACCCCGATGTTCGTCTACGGCGTCAATGACCAGACCTACGCCGGCCAGACCATCATTTCCAACGCTTCCTGCACCACCAACTGCCTGGCTCCGGTTGCCAAAGTGCTGAATGACACCTGGGGCATCAAGCGCGGGCTGATGACCACCGTTCACGCCGCCACTGCGACCCAGAAGACCGTGGATGGCCCGTCCAACAAGGATTGGCGCGGCGGTCGCGGTATTCTCGAAAACATCATCCCGTCCTCGACTGGCGCCGCCAAGGCCGTCGGCGTGGTCATCCCCGAGCTGAACAAGAAGCTCACCGGCATGGCGTTCCGGGTCCCGACTTCCGATGTGTCGGTGGTCGATCTGACCGTGGAACTGAACAAGCCCGCGACCTACAAGGAAATCTGTGCGGCGATGAAAGCCGCTTCCGAAGGCGCGATGAAGGGCGTGCTGGGCTATACCGAGGATAAAGTGGTCGCCACCGATTTCCGCGGCGAAACCTGCACCTCAACCTTTGACGCCGACGCCGGCCTCGCGCTGGATGACACCTTCGTCAAAGTGGTGTCCTGGTACGACAACGAGTGGGGTTACTCCTGCAAGGTGTTGGAGATGGTCCGCGTCATGTCCAAGTAAGCGATCGCCACAACGTGGCGGTTTCCTGCTAGGCTGAACTCATTCGCCCCCCGCCGCCTGGCTCAGGTAGACGGGGGTTTTGTTTGGAAAGGGGATAAATCGTTATGAATTTCAAGCGTATGACCGATCTGGACCTGGCTGGCAAGCGGGTCTTTATCCGCGCCGATCTGAACGTGCCGGTCAAAAACGGCAAAGTCACTTCCGACGCCCGCATCACCGCCTCGATGCCGACTGTCGAATTTGCGCTGAAAGCGGGCGCCAAGGTGATGATCACCTCCCATCTGGGCCGGCCCACCGAAGGCCAGTTCAATGAAGAGGACTCCCTCCAGCCCGTTGCCGACGTCATGGCCACCAAACTGGGCCAGCCGGTGCGCGTCATCCGCGACTGGGTCAATGGCGGTTTTGAAGTCGCCAATGGCGAAGTAGTGCTGCTGGAGAATTGCCGGGTCAACAAGGGCGAAAAGAAGAACGTCGAAGAGACCGCGAAGAAGTACGCCGCGCTCTGCGATATTTTCGTGATGGACGCTTTCGGCACTGCCCACCGCGCCGAAGCGTCAACCCACGGCGTCGCCAAGTTCGCCCCGCTCGCCTGCGCCGGCATCCTGCTGACCGAAGAACTGGACGCACTGACCAAGGCCCTGGCCAAGCCCGCTCGGCCGATGGTCGCCATTGTCGGCGGCTCCAAGGTCTCGACCAAGCTGACCGTACTGGAAAGCCTGTCTGAAAAGGTCGATCAGATGGTGGTTGGCGGCGGCATTGCCAACACCTTCCTCAAAGCGGTCGGCAACAACGTCGGCAAGTCGCTGTGCGAGGATGATCTGGTTCCGACCGCGCAAGCGTTGATGAAGAAAATGACCGCCCGTGGCGCAACCATTCCGATTGCGGTTGATGTGGTCTGCGGCAAGAAATTTGACCCGGCTGAACCGGCGGTGCAAAAAGCCGCCAATGCGGTCAGCGATGACGACATGATTTTCGACATCGGCCCGAAGAGCGCCCAAGAACTGGCCGACATCATTATGAAAGCCGGCACCGTGGTCTGGAATGGTCCGGTCGGCGTGTTCGAGTTTGATCAGTTCGGCGAAGGCACCAAGACGGTCGCGATGGCGATTGCTAATACCAACGCCTTCACTCTGGCAGGCGGCGGCGACACCATCGCCGCGATTCAGAAGTACGACATCTACGACAAGGTGTCCTATATCTCCACCGCTGGCGGCGCGTTCCTGGAATTCCTGGAAGGCAAGGTGCTACCGGCCGTTGAAATGCTGGAGACCCGGGCTAACGGCTGATCCCAGCCTGCGCTGACGGAAACAACGGCGGCCCGCGGGTCGCCGTTTTTGACTCAGTCCCACCGCCGCTGCCGGGGTTATAATGGCGTTTCATCCCGACCGCCTCGTCACCGGAGTTCCGCTATGAGTCAATCCCTCGCCGAATTGCGTCAGGAATATGCGCTGGGCGCTTTGAACCAGGCTGATGTTGATGCCGATCCAATCCGGCAATTTCAGCGCTGGCTTCAGGAAGCGCTGACCGCACAACTGCCCGAACCCAACGCCATGACCCTGGCGACTGCTGACCGGACCGGGCGGCCCTTTGCCCGAGCGGTATTGCTCAAGGACTGTGATGCCGGCAGTTTCGTGTTCTATACCAGCTACCGCAGCGACAAGGGCCGGCAACTGACTGAAAATCCTCACGCCGCACTATTGTTCCTGTGGCTGGAACTGGAGCGGCAGGTGCGCATTGAGGGCGTGGTTGAAAAAGTGTCCCCCGCAGAATCGGAAACCTATTTCCGCGCTCGTCCCCGAGAAAACCGGTTAGGAGCGTTGGCATCGCGACAAAGTCAGGTGGTTCTCAGCCGCGAGATTCTGGATCAGCGGTTCGCCCAAGTCGCAGATCAATACCCCGATGACAACATTCCGATGCCGAATCAGTGGGGTGGCTACCGGCTGAAACCGGATTTGCTGGAGTTCTGGCAGGGTCGACATGGCCGGATGCACGACCGGTTGCGCTATCGGCTGCAAAAAGGCAGTGACTGGGTTCTGGAGCGGCTGGAGCCATGATCTGACACCGCGCGACCATCTAAACCTGAAAAGGTTGCGGGATTGACCGTAGTCGGTATAATGCGCCGCGTCGCCAAGTCGCATCGAATAGCAATGATAATGGCGGCTTTTCCCTAACCCGGGCCTTCTGGTTGAAACAGGGCGGATTCCGGAATCCACATTAGAAGTAAAAAAAGACCGGGTACAGCACCCGGTCAATAACCACCAAAGGAGGGTTGCGCGACAGATTCGGGAAAGGGTCAAAAACCCACCGTGCGTCGCCAATTCTAGGATTCCGGTTTAGAGCAAACACCCTAATTGCTTGCCCTTGATCTCCATACGATAACCGATCCCCTGAGGATCGGTTTTCTTTGTCTGGATTCAGCACATCGCAGAGTTACGTCCGGAATGCGGCGCTGGCCTTGCTGGAGAAGTGTCATGCTAATGACGATTGCGAAATTCGAGGCGCTTCCCGAAACCCGGATGGAATTGCTGGAAATGGTGCGGGCGCTGGTCGAACATTCGCGCACCGAAGCTGGTTGTCTGGAATACGGGTGCTATCAGGATATTACTGGTGCCGACCGATTGCTGATTGTCGGCTACTGGACGGATCGGCAGGCGCTGGAGCAGCACTACGAGAGCGCCTATTTTCAGGAGTTAGTGGACAGACGGTTCACCCGCCTGGTGATAGACGCCCTGCCCTCGGTCAGTCTCTACGACGTGGTAGAGATTGACCGTCTTTGACGCTGCTGGATCAGTCCAGCAGCGGCAATCCCGTCAGGTTGGAATCTCTACACCGCTATTGCAAAACCCGCGATTCAAACACGAGTCCGGTTCAGACCACCGAGGCCAGCCGTTCGCCCAGGTAGCGCTCACAGCCCTTCAAGGTCGACAACTTGGGATAGTCGAAGTCGAAGATGGTGACGTTCATCTCCTTTTCCAGACTCATCATCAGCCGCAAAAAATCGATGGAATCCAGTTCCAGTTGATCGTGAAAACTGATGTCGGGCGCTAACGCCTGGGTATCGGCGTTCGGGATGACATCGCTCAAAGTGCGCAGAATCGTTTCGCGAATCTGCTCGTGGTTCATGGTGTTCATAGCTGCTTCCTTCTCGCGGGTATCGGAGGTTCAAATCGGCTTGTGGCTGATCGGCATGTTGCGCCGCAACAATGAGTTTCGCATTGCCTCTTTGAAAAAGCAAGCAATCGTGCGGATCACTTCACAATCAAAAATGCAATTAATCAGCCAAACACTGACGATGTCTCAACTTTACCAGTAAGAATTAGAATAAACCTACTAACTGATCCGCGGAGACCGGTCTTGCAGAACTCAGGTTATTCCAACGTACCGAGTTCAGGAAAAGGCTGCCCTCTGATCCGCTCCACCATAACCGTTTTACATAATCACCCAAAAAGATGAACCTCACCGATACGTTGCTTCCCGGCGATCTGTTGCTGTTCGCCTACTTCATCTGGCTGCCGGTTGGATTATGCGCAGTGCGCTACGCGCCATGGCGACCATTCCTGGCGAGTTCCAAACTCCAGCATGTGTTTTTGGGCGCATCACTGGCGCTGTTTCTGATGTGGAGTTTCGAGGTCGGAGTCCGTCCAGCGCTCGGCTTCCACTTCCTGGGCGCGACCGTGTATACCCTGATGTTTGGCTGGTCGCTGGCGGTGATCGGAGCCAGTCTTCTGATCGTGGCAACAACTTTTATGCATGGCGACTGGGCGGCTCTGGCCATGAACGCGCTGCTGCTCGGAGTGTTGCCGGTCTCCGCCAGCTACGGGGTTTATGCGCTGGTACACCGTTACCTCCCGCGCCACCTGTTCATTTATATTTTTCTGTGCGCCTTTTTCAACGCCATGCTGGCGGCCGGGACGGCGATCCTGGCGTTGGCGACGCTGCTGGTGTTTACTGAAACGTATACTTTCGCCCGCATCAGCCATGATTATCTGCCGTTTGCGCCGCTCTACCTGTTCCCCGAAGGGCTGCTGAACGGCATGATCACGACGGTCCTGATTGGGGTGCGGCCTGACTGGCTGAAAACCTACGATGACGAACTTTATCTGAAATCCTGACTACCGCAGGATCGGTACAAAGTCGGTTATTTCCATCTGCAAGGTCGCGCATTAGCAAAAATGTTTGGAAAACTGGTTGGCGCAGCATTCGGCTTCATGACCGGCGGGCCGCTGGGCGCATTGATGGGCGCAGCGGTCGGCCATGCCATCGATCAGAATGCGCAAAAGCCCGCTGAGGCGGAAATCAGCGGGAGCGGTGGCCGTGAGCGCATTCAGGGCGTTTTTAACGCGACGGCTTTTCAGTTAATGGGCCATCTCGCTAAAGCCGATGGCCGGGTCTCGGAACGACAAATCGCCGCCGCCCGCGCAGTCATGGATCATCTGCGCCTGAATGCCACCCAGCGCCGCGCCGCTATTGACTGCTTTACCGAAGGCAAACAACCGGGATTCGCGGTCGATGCGGTGATTGACGCCTTCCAGCGCGCGTGTCGCAGCCAACCGGGGCTGCTGCAACAACTGCTGGAACTGCTGCTGAATGTCGCCTATGCCGACGGCGATCCGTCCCCGCCCACTTATGCCCGACTGGTGGCGATCGCTGAGCGACTGGGCATTGTCCGCTTGCAGTTCGAGGCCCTGCATACCCTGTTTCGCGCCCAGCGCTGGGCGCACCAATCCCGGCAGAGCGGCGCTGGCGGTTCAGGGTGGGCGGGATCGCATGGACAAGAATCGCACAGCCGGCGACCGACCACCGCCGTCAACTCGCTGGGCGAGGCCTACCAGGTGCTCGGCTTAAGCCGCGATGCCGGCCCTGATCAAGTCAAGCTGGCTTACCGGCGGCTGATCGGGAAACACCACCCCGATAAATTGACCGCCAAGGGCGTTTCGCCCACTGAACTGGCGCAGGCCACCGAAAAAACCCGGGAGTTGACCGCTGCTTACGAGCGCATCCGCGAGGCTCGGGGATTTTGAATCCGCCTGCTCCGCCCCGCCAGCGCTCAAAGCGATTCCCATCATTCCCGCAGCAGCCCCTACAGCACGCCCCGTTCCGCCAGCGAGACGGTCTGACCGTCGCCGACCACGATATGGTCGAGCAACCGGACATCGATTAGGGCCAGCGCTTCCTTGAGCCTCAATGTGATCGATTCATCAGCCCGACTCGGCTCAGCGATCCCGGACGGATGGTTATGAGCGACGATGATGGCCGCAGCATTGTGGTGCAGAGCGCGTTTGACGACTTGACGCGGGTGGACGGCAGAACTGTCAATCGTGCCGAAAAACAGTTCTTCGTAAATAATAACTCTATGCTTATTATCAAGAAACAGGCAGGAAAATACCTCGCTCTGGTGATGGCGCATCCGGGCCATCAGATAACGGCGGGTATCGGCTACACTCTGAATGGCGTCGGCGCGGTTTAGCGTTTCCGCCAGATGCCGATGGGCCAGTTCCAGCACCGCTTGCAGTTGCACAAATTTGGCGGGTCCCAAACCCGGCGTTGCGCAGAACGCCGCCTGATCCAGTTCCAGAAGAGTCCGCAGATTGCCGTGCTGTTTGAGCATGTCGCGGGCGAGGTCAACCGCGCTGCGACCCGGCACACCGACCCGTAAAAAGATCGCCAGCAACTCGGCATCGGACAGGGCAGCCGGCCCCCGCTGCAGCAGTTTTTCCCGGGGACGCTCATCATCGGGCCAGTCACGAATCGACATGTGGATTTTCCTGGGTGGGTCATTCGTCTAAAGCATGGTCATTCAAGAGGGACTGATCAAGCGGGCGCGTAAATAAATTGGATCAACCGGTATTTTGGCCGACAACGCCCCGTTGTGAGGCAAATTATTCACTTCAAGCACTAGCATAAGGCGCATCCCGCGCGCAAATGGACGCTTAAATCCGCTTCAAAAAGCTTTGATCTTTATAAAAACAGAGACTTGATAAAGTTGGTAACCAGTTTGCAGACGTGGAACATCAAGAGTTTGCGCTCACCGGCCTTTCGGGTTTGGGGGCAGCGCTGATTCGGGCGGCTAACGGGGGCCGCCGTCGCGGACTATGGCGTCCGGATGTGCGTGAAGTTAATGCACGTTCGGACGCCCTTTTTATTGCCTGCCCGCTCCACATTCCTCGAACCTGCGTTAAGCTTTGTCGTGAATTCCCCATTCCACGCGGAGCTTCGCCATGCTGCAACCCTTGGCCCGAAAACGCATTCTGCTGGGCATTACCGGTGGGATCGCGGCGTATAAAAGCGCTGATCTGGTGCGCCGGTTGAGTGAAGCGGGGGCCGAGGTGCAGGTGGCGATGACCCCGGCAGCGACCGCGTTCGTCGGGCCGCTGACCTTCCAGGCCGTATCCGGCCAACCAGTCCGAACCGAGTTGCTGGATTCCCACGCCGAGGCCGGCATGGGTCATATTGAACTGGCGCGTTGGGCCGATCTGATTCTCATCGCGCCTGCGACTGCCGATTTTCTGGCCCGGCTGGCGCACGGTTTCGCCAATGATCTGCTGAGTACGCTCTGTCTGGCGACCGATCAGCCGATCGCGGTCGCGCCAGCGATGAACCGGCTGATGTGGCAAAACCCGGCGACTCAGGATAATTACCGGTTGCTGGCGCGGCGCGGGGTCAAAATCTGGGGGCCGGGCGTAGGCGAGCAAGCCTGCGGCGAGATCGGGGCCGGACGGATGCTGGAGCCGGTCGAGTTGCGAAACCTGGTCGTGGATTTGCTCGGTGCCAAGGAGCAACCGGCAGCCTGGCGATCCGAACCGACCGTGGCGGAAGTGTTGCTCGCGCCGCATGATCTGCAAGGGTTGACGGTGTTGCTGACCGCTGGCCCCACCCGCGAGGCGCTGGATCCAGTCCGCTTCATTAGCAACCGCAGCACCGGGCGCATGGGCTTTGCCGTGGCCGAGGCGGCAGCGCAGGCCGGAGCGCAGGTCGTCGTCGTCAGCGGCCCAGTGGTTTTGCCGACTCCGCCCGGTATTGAGCGGATTGACGTGGAAAGCGCGTTGGAGATGCACGAAGCAGTGATGCAGCGAGTCCAGCAGGCGGATATTTTTATTGCGACTGCCGCCGTTGCTGATTATCGCGCTGCCCATCCCGTCGGCCAGAAAATCAAGAAAACCGGCGAGGTCCTGACGCTGGAACTGGTGCGTAATCCCGACATTCTGGCCGAGGTCGCCGCTTTAACTTCCCATCGACCGTTTACCGTAGGTTTTGCCGCCGAGACCCATGATGTCTTGCATTACGCCGAGGATAAGCGCCGCCGCAAGAACCTGGATTTGATCGCCGCCAATCAGGTCGGGGTTGCCGGCAGCGGTTTTGAGAGCGAGCAGAACGCCTTGCAGGTGCTGTGGGAAGGCGGGGAAAAATCGTTGCCCTTGACCGATAAAACCCGGTTGGGACAGCAGTTGATGGCGTTGATTGCTGAGCGGTATCGGGTGGGGAAAGGGGGCGGTAGTTGATGCAGCCCTGATTTAGGCCGAGTGCGGAGTCACCGGCAAGCGTCTGATCCGAACCTGACGCTCAGTCATAGTCACCATTGCGCCTTCGCTCACCGCCGCTTCAATTAGGCCAGATGCGTAGCAGCAATTCCGCCATAGCGATGGCCTGTAACCCTTCGATCCGAATTCGCACCATCGAGGGCGCGGCTTCGAATCTCAATACCAGCAAGGCATAAAAATCGGCATCAAGGGTGATGCAAACTCGATGCTCACGCCGAGCGTAATCCAGAATCTCGGCATCACTGGCGCGACTCATGCCAATCTCGCCAACATGCACCACATCCCAGCCGGCTTCCCTCAGTGGTGAAACCGATCCCGTGGCAACCCTTGATCCAGCACTACCCGGATCATGCGGCATTCAGACTGAAGCTCTCAACCTCCAGATTTTGCGCTGCAAAATCCGGGCATTGCCGAATATCCTCCGGCTCCAGCTCAGGATATTCCCGAAACAGATCATTCCAGTCCGGGTAAACCGCCAAGGCTTCCAGCACCCGCCGCACCGTCAGACGCATCCCGCGCACACAAGGCTGACCGTTCATGATTTCAGGATTCACCGTGACTCGATTCCAGCGCAACATGGTTCTACCCTCATCGTCCACTGCGTTAATCCACTACAATCATCATCTCATCCGGCGCTGGTCGCAACCCGGAACCCGTCAACCCGATTCAAGGCCCCGGCATATCGTGACCCACCAAACCATCGAACTGAAAATCCTTGATCCCCGACTCGGTCAGGACTGGCCGTTGCCGGACTACGCCACCGCCGGTTCCGCCGGGCTGGATTTGCGCGCTCTGCTGAAAGCGTCGCTCACCGTGCAGCCGGGCGAAACTCATTTAATTCCGACCGGGCTGGCGATTCATATCAGCGATCCGGGACTGGCGGCGCTGGTGCTGCCACGCTCCGGCCTCGGGCACAAACACGGCATCGTTCTGGGTAATCTGGTCGGGCTGATCGACAGCGACTATCAGGGCGAACTGCTGGTGTCGTGCTGGAACCGGGGCCAGACACCCTTCACCCTCGCGGTCGGTGAACGCATCGCCCAACTGATCATCGTACCTGTGGTGCGGGCCAGGTTTGCGATCGTTCCTGAATTCACCCCGAGCGCACGGGGCAGCGGCGGTTTTGGTCATTCCGGGCGGCACTGAATCATGAAAAAATCCATCTTCCGGGAATACGACATCCGTGGCGTGGTAGAGCGCGATCTGACCCCGGACGTGGTGCGCGACATCGGTCAGGCGGTGGGCAGTCTGGCCGCTGAACGAGGCGAAACCAGCGTTGCGGTCGGCTGTGACGGGCGGCTGTCCAGCCCGCTGCTCTGCGCTGCGGTGAAAGCCGGGATTCGCGCCGCCGGGCTGGAAGTGCTGGATTTGGGCGCGGTGTCTACGCCGCTGCTGTATTACGCCACGCACGTTCTAGCTGAAACCCGCGCTGGGGTGATGGTCACCGGCAGCCACAATCCGCCGGATTACAACGGGCTGAAAATCGTGATTGACCGGATCGCCCTGCATGGCGAGGTGATTCGCGACCTGCGCCGGCGGATCGAAACCGGCGATGTGCGGCACGGCCAGGGCGGCGAACGGGCGATCAGTCTCCGCGCCGACTATATCCAGCGCATCAGTCGCGTTCTGCCCTTGCCCCGGACGTTAAAAGTGGTGGTGGATTGCGGCAACGCCATTGCCGCCAAAACCGCGCCGACCTTGCTGCGGGCGCTGGGCTGTGAGGTCGTGGAGCTGTATTGCGAAGTGGATGGGCGCTTTCCGAACCATCATCCTGATCCCAGCCTTCCGGAGAATCTGGTGGATTTGCAGGCGGCGGTCTTGGCGCACCAGGCTGATGTCGGTTTGGCGTTCGATGGCGATGCGGACCGACTCGGCGTGGTGGACAACACCGGCGAGATTATTTGGCCGGATCGAGTGCTGATGGCGCTGACCGAGGAAGTGTTGACCCGGCATCCTGGCGTGGCAGTGGTGTATGACATCAAATGCTCATGGCATCTGACCCGGCTGATCGAACAACTCGGCGGGCAACCGATTTTGTGGAAATCCGGCCATTCGCTGATCAAGGCTAAAATGCGCGAGACCGGCGCTTTGCTCGGTGGCGAGATGACCGGCCACTTTGCCCACGCTGATGACTGGTTCGGATTCGACGATGCATTTTATGCCGCTGCCCGGCTGCTGAATCTACTGGCCCGGCGCCCGGATTCCAGTGCGGAGTTTTTCGCCGCCTGGTCCACCGGCTTGACCACCCCGGAATTGCGGCTGGAGATGGCCGAGGGCGAGCCGGTCGCGTTTATGGCGCGGTTGCTGGCGCAGGCCGATTTCGGCCCGGACGCCCGCCTGATCACGGTCGATGGATTGCGGGTCGAGTTTGCGCACGGCTGGGGATTGGTGCGGGCTTCCAACACCACGCCCAGTCTCATGCTGCGTTTTGAGGCGGATGATCCGGCGGCGATGCATGAAATTCAGGTGCGCTTCCGCCGGCAGTTGCTGGCGCTGCAACCTGATTTGGCATTGCCATTCTGACCTTAATTTTTCCATAACCCTTTGAGGTTCATCAACCCTATGGCTCTTGACACCCAGTCCGCCACTCAGGTGGCGCACGTTCTCATCGAATCGCTGCCCTATATCCGCCGCTTTTCCGGCAAAACCATGGTGGTGAAGTACGGCGGCCATGCGATGGAAAATGAGATTTTGAAGAGCAGCTTCGCGCGCGACATCGTGCTGATGAAGCTGGTGGGCTTCAATCCGGTGGTGGTGCATGGCGGCGGGCCGCAAATCAGCAGCCTGCTCAAACGGATCGGCAAGGAAAGCCGCTTTATCGATGGGATGCGGGTCACCGACAGCGAAACCATGGACGTGGTGGAGATGGTGCTGGGCGGGCTGGTCAATAAGGAAATCGTTAACAATATCAACCGGCATGGCGGCTGTGCGGTAGGACTGACCGGCAAGGATGGCGATTTGATCCATGCCCGCAAACTGACGATTACCCGCAAAAGTCCCGATCTGGAAGAGCCGGAAATCATCGACATCGGCCATGTCGGCGAAGTCGCCAGCATCGACAAATCCATCGTCGAGACATTGATTGGCGGCAACTTCATTCCGGTGATCGCGCCGATTGGGGTGGGACCGGATGGGCAGTCCTACAACATCAACGCCGATCTGGTCGCGGGCAAAGTCGCTGAAGTGCTGCGCGCCGAAAAACTGCTGCTGTTAACCGATACGACCGGGGTTCTGGACCGGGAGGGGAACTTACTGACCGGTCTCGATGCCCGCCAGGTCCAGGCGCTGATCGATGACGGCACCATCCACAGCGGGATGGTTCCGAAAATCGCCTGTGCGCTGGATGCGGTGCGGGGCGGAGTCAAGGCGGCCCATATCATCGATGGGCGCATTGACCACGCGGTGCTGGTGGAACTGTTCACCGACGCCGGGATCGGGACGCTGATTCGGGGTTAAGCATTCATCAGCAAAGCAGCGATGATCGGCTGGTCGGCGGCAGGAAAGGCGAAGGTCGCCATCTCCGCCGGCAAGGCCCAGACCAGCGGTTGTCCTTCCCGACCCTGCGGTTCGCCCTGATAAGCAGTCACCCGCCAAACTTCCAGCAGCACGGTTTTGTCAGGGTAGGCATGACGGACTTGCAGCCACGGTTCCGCCGCCTGCACCGTAATCCCCAGTTCCTCATGTAGTTCGCGGCGCAAGGCTGATTCCATGGCTTCGCCGCTTTCCACCTTGCCGCCGGGAAATTCCCACAAGCCACCTTGATGAACATGTTCAGGCCGGCGGGTGATTAGGACGGCTCCGGTCGCGTTGATCATAATACCGACCGCCACCTGCACGGTTTCACTCACGTCCGGTACTCGGCGTTGATCCGCACATAGTCGAACGACAGGTCAGTGGTCCAGATGCGGGCCGTCGCTTCGCCCCGTCCCAGTTCGACCCGGATCGTAATCTCAGGCCGAGCCATGACCGCTTGCCCTTGCGCCTCGGTGTAATCAGCAGCGCGGCACCCTTCGCGGACGATGCACACCTCGTCGAGATGCAACGCCACGCGATCAATCTCCAACTCGTTCAAACCCGCCCGGCCCACCGCCGCCAGAATCCGTCCCCAGTTGGGATCTGAGGCAAAGAACGCGGTTTTGACCAGCGGCGAATGGGCAATGGCGTAGGCGACTTGCCGGCACTCGGCCACGTCGCGCCCGCCCTCGACCTGCACCGTGATGAACTTGGTCGCGCCTTCACCGTCGCGGATGATCGCCTGGGCCAGGTCGCGGCACACCTCGCGCACCATCCCGGCAAACTGCTCAAATTCATCGCCACCGGCGGGGATGGCCGCACCGCTCTGTCCAGTCGCCAGCAGGACGCAGGAATCATTGGTCGAGGTGTCGCCATCCACGGTAATGGCGTTAAAGGAATCCGCCATGGCCTCGGTCAGCACCTGCCGCAACAGCGCCTGATCCACTTCGGCGTCAGTGGCGATGAAGGCCAGCATCGTTGCCATATCGGGCCGGATCATCCCCGCGCCTTTGGCCATGCCGGTGACGGTGACTTCCCGCCCATTGCGAGTCTGTCGCCGCGACGCCCATTTGGGTCGGGTGTCGGTGGTCATGATCCCGTGGGCGGCCTCTTCCCAACCGTCCGCCTGCAATGCCGCCAGCGCCGCCGGCAACCCGGCCATCAACCGGAACAGGGGCAACGGTTCGCCGATCACTCCGGTGGAAAAGGGCAACACCTCCAGCGGGGTACAACCGGTCAATTCGGCCAGAGTCTGGCAACTCGCTTCCGCGTCAGCTAGCCCTTGCCGACCGGTGCCGGCGTTGGCGTTGCCGGTATTGATCAGCAGATAGCGGGGGCTAGCGGCGGCCAGATGGACCCGCGCCACGGTGACCGGGGCGGCGCGGAAGGCGTTGCGGGTAAAAACCGCCGCGACCCGGGTTCCAGCCGCGGCTTCGATGACGACCAGATCGCGCCGGTCGGGATATTTGATCCCGGCGCACACCGTCCCCAGCCGAATGCCGGCGACCATCAGCGGTTGCGTAAGATTTTCCATCTGCTTCAATCCAACTGCCCATGGCAGTGCTTGTATTTCTTGCCGGAACCACAGGGACAGGGTTCATTGCGCCCGACCTTGCGTCCGTCGCGCACAAACGGGGTATGCGACTCTTCCTGCTGAAAGCGCACCTCGATCCCGGAATCGTCGCCGGACGCAGGTTCCTGGGCCAGCGCTGATCCCGCTTCGGCGTGTTCAAAGTGCATCGCGGCGGCCGGCGGTCGGCGCGGTTCAGGAACCGGCGCTGGTTCGGCCTGAAACTGCGCCCGCGCCAGAAACCCTATCGTTTCCTGGTTAATCCGCTGCAACAGCGCCTGAAACATCTCGAAGGCTTCGCGCTTGTATTCCTGTTTGGGATTTTTCTGGGCATAGCCGCGCAGGTGAATCCCCTGGCGCAGGTAGTCCATCGCCGCCAGATGTTCGCGCCAGTGGCTGTCCAGCACTTGCAGCAGCACCGCCTTCTCGAACTGCCGCATCCAGGCTGCGCCCACCTGTTCTTCCTTGCGGGCGTAAACCGCGTCCAGTTCGGCCTGAATCCGCTCGCGCAACGGTTCTTCGTGCAGATCGTGATCGGCGTCCAGCCAGGCGCGGAGCGGCAGCGTCAGGTCAAACTCTTTCTGCAACGCCTCTTCCAGCCCGGCGACGTTCCACTGTTCTTCCAGCGTGTGCGGCGGGATGTACGGATCGATCACCTGTTTCAACACGTCAACCCGCATTTCGATGAGGGTGGCCGACACGTCCTCGGTTTCCATCAGCTCATTGCGCCAGCGGTACATCACCTTGCGCTGGTCATTAGCGACATCGTCGAATTCCAGCAGGTTCTTGCGAATATCAAAGTTGTGGGCTTCGACCTTGCGCTGGGCGTTCTCAATCGCCTTGGTGACCCAGGGATGCTCGATGGCCTCGCCCTTCTGCATTCCCAGTTTTTGCATCAGCCCCGACACCCGGTCGGAGGCGAAAATCCGCAGCAGGTTGTCCTCCAGCGACAGGTAAAATCGGCTGGAGCCGGGATCGCCCTGCCGCCCGGACCGCCCACGCAACTGGTTATCAATGCGCCGCGATTCATGGCGCTCAGTGCCGATCACATGCAGGCCACCAGCGGCGACAACCTGGTCATGGCGGCGTTGCCAGTCCTGCCGCACTGCGTCGCGGGATGATTCGTCGGCATCCGGCCCCAGCGCCTTGAGTTCGGCCTGCAGGTTGCCGCCAAGGACGATGTCGGTGCCGCGTCCGGCCATGTTGGTCGCAATCGTCACCGTGCCGGGCTGACCGGCCTGGACGATGATCTCGGCTTCCCGCTCGTGCTGCTTGGCGTTCAGCACCTGATGTGGGATTTTCTCCTTGGTCAGCAAGTTCGCGAGCAGTTCCGAGACCTCGATGGAGGTGGTGCCGACCAGGGTCGGTTGGCCGCGCTTTCGGCAATCGCGGATGTCGTCCAGCACCGCCTCGAATTTTTCCGGCGGGGTCAGGAACACCAGATCGCCCATATCCTTGCGGATCATCTGCAGATGAGTGGGAACAACGATCACTTCCAGGTTGTAGATCTGCTGGAACTCGAACGCTTCGGTGTCGGCGGTGCCCGTCATCCCGGCCAGCTTGCCGTACAAGCGGAAATAGTTCTGGAAGGTGATCGAGGCCAAAGTCTGGTTCTCGGCCTGAATCGGCACATTTTCCTTGGCTTCAATGGCTTGATGCAGCCCGTCCGACCAGCGTCGGCCTGGCATAGTGCGTCCGGTGAATTCGTCAACGATGATGATCTCACCGTCGCGGACGATGTATTCCACATCCCGATGAAACAGGGCGTGCGCCCGCAGGCAAGCGTTCAAGTGGTGAAATACGCCCAGATGGGCCGCGTCATACAAGCTTTCGCCATCGCGCAGCAGCCCGGTTTCCAGCAGCAAATCCTCGACCCGCTGATGACCGTCTTCGGTCAGATAAACCTGCTTGGCCTTTTCATCGACCCAGTAGTCGCCCGGCCCTTCTTCTTCCTTCTGACGGGTCAGCGCCGGGATGATCCCGTCGATGCGCCGGTACATCTCGGAGCTTTCCTCGGCGGGACCGGAGATGATCAGCGGGGTGCGAGCCTCGTCGATCAGGATCGAATCCACCTCATCCACCAGGGCGTAATGCAACTCGCGCTGCACCCGTTGATCGAGGCCGAACGCCATGTTGTCGCGCAGGTAGTCAAAGCCGTACTCGTTGTTGGTGCCGTAGGTGATGTCGGAACCGTAGGCCGCCCGCTTCTCCTCCGGACTCATCCCGGCCACCACCACCCCGACGCTCATCCCCAGAAAGCGGTAAATCTGGCCCATCCAGTCGGCATCGCGGCGGGCCAGATAATCGTTGACGGTGACGACGTGAACGCCTTTGCCGGTCAGCGCATTCAGATACACCGGCAAGGTCGCGACCAGGGTTTTACCTTCGCCGGTGCGCATTTCAGCGATTTTGCCTTCATGCAGGACCATGCCGCCGATCAACTGCACATCGAAATGGCGCATTTCCAGAGTGCGTTTGCTGGCCTCGCGGACCACGGCGAAGGCTTCCGGCAACAGCGCGTCCAGCTTCTCGCCCTTGGCCAGGCGGGTTTTGAATTCTTCGGTCTTGGCCCGCAATGCGGCGTCATCCAGAGCTACAATGCCCGGCTCCAGGGCGTTAATCCGCTCGACTATTTTACGCATCGGGCGGATCACCCGGTCATTGCGACTGCCAAAAATCGTTTTCAGGATATTCATCAAGGGTTCTCGCCAATGGGTCGTTCCGTTTGCCAATCTTCCAGCCGTAAGCCAGGGACGCGGGCAAATTCGCGGGTGTTGTGAGTGACGACGATCAAATCGTGAGCGCGGGCAATAGCGGCGATTTGCAGGTCGTAAGGGCCTATAGGTTGACCTTGACGGGCCAGGGCAGCGCGGATTTCGCCGAAGTGTTCAGCAGCTTCACCGGAAAAAGGCAGGCTAGGTAGCCAAGTCAACAAGGTCAACAGGCGATCGCGGTTTTCCTCTTGCCTGCTACTTTTATGGACACCAAACCATAGCTCGGCTTCAACGGGGGTGCAGATCCGTAATGCGGATCGACCGACTCGGCGTATGTGTCCTATGACGCTGGGTTTTTTTTTCACCATCGCCACTACAGCGTTGGTATCGAGCAGATAAGGCATCAGTCCAGTTCGTCCCGTGGCGCATCAATACCCAAATCATCATCAGTGATATCGTCTGGAAAATCGTCGCTCAATCTACCGGTTACTGCCGCCAGGAATGCTTCGGTATCATTTAAAGCCTTGGGCGCTGTTAGGGTTGCACCATAGCGTTGTCCCAGGAACTCAATAAAATCCAATGCTTCACGAGCGACTGGTTCAGGTAAATAAAGGCTACGCTGATAAATGGTTTCAGCCAGAGTCATGGTTGATGCTCCTCAAACAAATGGTTCTTCGCAGCTGAGCAACGGGCAGTCACTAAATTCAAGCTGCCTGGCAAGAAAACAGGGGGTATCGTTCAAACCGGGCGGCATGATACCGCAAGCAAGCCGGGTTTTGACGCCGCTACGACCTCAAGCCAGCGCTAACCCTAGCAGCGCTGCGGTTTCGGCCAGTTCGCAGGCCGCGCCGAGCGTGTCGCCGGTGGCGCCGCCCAAGCGTTGTATCAGCATATAACGCAGGCCGAGAACGCCGAGGCCCAGCCCGATCAGTACGCCAGCGCCGGGCCAGCCGGCCAGCGCCACGGTCACCATCGCCAGTAATGCGATGAGCAGACCGCAGCGCCGCCGGGGCAAATAGTCGGCATAGGGAGCGCCCAGACCGGTAGGGCGGATATAGGGCGTCGTCAACAGCAACAGAATGATCACCGCCCGCCCCAGCATCGGAACCAGCAGCAGCGCCACCCCGGCAGCGCCGGTTAATAACGCCTGCAACGCAGCAAATTTGTTCAGCAGAATCAGCACAATAACGGTGATGGCCATGGGGCCGCTGCGCGGGTCTTTCATGATTGCCAGCGTCCGATCGCGGTCGCCCTGACCGCCAATCCAGGCGTCGGCGGTATCCGCCAACCCGTCCAGATGCAGCCCGCCGGTAATAAGTACCCAAACAGTCAGCAGCAGCGCCGCCAGAATGCCGGGGTCCATCCGCCCCAGCGCGCCTTCCAGGCCCGCCAGCATCCCGCCGATCAATAACCCGACCACCGGAAAAAACAGCACCGCCTGACCCAGTTCCTGCGGCTGCGGGGGCGTATTTAATGAGGGAACCGGCAACCGGGTCAGCAGTTGCAGAGCCAGGGTAAAGGCGCGAATCATTCCAGACGACCGTTGTGGAATACCAGATGCGGTTCAGATCCCGGATCGCAATGGACCCGGATGCGGGTCAGGGAAGCAAACGGCGCTTCGATTCGCCAAATCCGCTGCAAGGGCATATCCAGCAACTGGCGCAACACCATCCGGATCGTGCCGCCATGCGCAACCAGCAGGACATGCCGCCCGTGGTAGCGATCCAGCAAACTCTGCCAGGCGACGGCGACCCGCCGGTCGAAATCGGCGATCGGTTCGCCGCCGGGAATCGGCCAGGCCACCGGATCGCGCCAGAACCGACCCAGGGCCTGCGGCTCAGTCTGGTGAATCTCGGCAACGCTGCGTCCCTCCCAAACCCCAAAGCTGATCTCGCTGAAACCGGGCGCGATCTCCAGCGACCGCTCCAACCGCTCGGCCAGTTCTTCGGCAAAGGCGGCGCAGCGGATCAGTGGCGAAGTGATAATCGCGTCCCAGTCAGCGTAGCCCCCGACCGCAATACGCATCTGATCCCATCCGGTGGGACTGAGCGGATCGTCGACCGCGCCCCGGAATTTCTGGCCGCCGTCCGGTTCACCGTGCCGCAGCAAATCCACGATGGTGAAGTCATTCATCCGGCAGAGACTCCGGCTTCGGCGAAGGTAGCCATGCGGGCGTGCAGGGCAGCGGCAGCACGCAACATCGGCATGGCGACCGCTGCGCCACTGCCTTCGCCCAGCCGCATCCCCAAATCCAGCAAGGGTTTAACCTCCAGCGCCTGTAATAGCCGGCGGTGGCCCGGTTCAGCCGAGCAGTGGGCATAGAACAGCCAGTCCGCTACCTCCGGGCGCAACCGCACCGCCGCCAGCGCCGCCGCCGTAGTGATAAAGCCGTCCACCAGCGCCGGCAGGTTCAACTGGGCGCAACGCAGATAAGTGCCGGCCAAGGCGGCGATCTCGAACCCGCCCAGCCGTTGCAAAGCGATCAGCGGCTGATCGCTGCGATGCTTGGCCAACCCCCGCTCGATCACAAAGGCTTTGTGCGCGACGCCGTCGGCATTGAGGCCGGTGCCGGGACCCGCCAACTGCGCAGCGGGCAGACTCAGCAGCGAACAGGCGACGGCGGCGGCGCTGGTCGTGTTGCCGATCCCCATTTCCCCGCCAATAAACAGGTGAGCGCCGCCAATCGCCGCCCGTTCCGCCGCTTCGCGCCCGGCATCCAGCGCCTCGTGCAACTGATCAAGGCTCATGGCCGGTTCGTGGACAAAGTTGGCGGTGCCGGGACCGACCCGGGCATCGAGTACGCCCGGCAACTCCTCCAGCGGTGCAACGGAGCCGACATTCACCACTTCCAAGCGGGCGTTCCATTCCCGGGCCAGGACGCTGATCGCCGCCCCGCCCCGCGCAAAATTGCGGATCATTTCGCCAGTAACGACCTGCGGAAAGACCGACACCCCTTCAGCGACCACCCCATGATCGCCGGCAAATACGCTGATCCCGATCTTGTCCAGGCGCGGCTGCTGAGTGCCCTGCATCGCCGCCAGGGTGATGCCAAGCTCCTCCAGCCGACCCAACGAACCGGGCGGCTTGGTCAGTTGGGTTTGCCGCTCGCGGGCGGCAGCCAGCACCGTAGCATCCGGGGCGGGAATGGGATCATCGAACCAGTGGCGGGTCATGCGGGAGAATCCTTGAGGGTGAGAGGAAGACCGGCGATGACGAAAGTCACCCGGTCGCAACAAGCAGCGGTACTTTGGTGAAGCAGGCCAGCCTGATCACGGAACCGCCGGGCCAGCGGGTTGGCGGGAACGATGCCCTGGCCGACTTCATTGCTGACCAGCAGCAACTGACCAGGCAGCGTCGGCAAGGTGCGGGTGAGATCGCTGATTTCCGCCTCCAGCCGCTCATCGCCGGCGGCCAGCATGTTACTCAGCCACAAGGTCAGGCAATCCACCAGCAGGCAACGATCCGGAGTGGCGTGAATGCGCAGGGCGGTGGCCAGCGCCAGCGGCTCCTCCACCAGGCCCCAGTCCGTCGGACGATCAGCGCGGTGACGGGCAATGCGCTCGGTCATTTCCGCATCGTGGGCCTCAGCGGTGGCCAGATAGATGACAGACAAGCCGCTGGCGACTGCCCGTTGCTGGGCAAAGGCGCTTTTGCCAGAGCGGGCGCCGCCAAGAATGAGTTCTTTCATTGATAATCTAGTGATGGTATGGGTGAGCGTCAGCGTATAAATGTACGCTCATTATCGTTGATTTTGGGTGGCTGCCAAATGCAGCAGGCGCTACGGTCCACGCGACTATTTCCTATCCGAGCGGCAGAAAGCACGGATAGACGCAGGTTTCAGTCAGGGTCCGGTCGCCCAGCTTTAGCTGGGCGCGAATTTCCAGCGGTTCGATTCCCGCCAGTTCGATATAAAAGAACGCCTGCCAGCGCCGGGTCTCGCCCAAGGGCGCTACACAGCGGCGGATTGATCAGCGGTCGCCAGAGGCGCTCGCCATTGCCCAGCTACAGCGCCAGACCATCGCTGTCGTGAACTCCGGGCGCCAGGTTCGCGCCTACTGGTGGTGAGCTTCACCAAACCAGAACATGCTGGTCAGCGGCGCGATGCCCAGACGACCAATCGCTTTGCGGGTGAATATCGAAAACCTCGACTAAAGAATCTAACTCAAGCGCCTAATCAAAATGGCGCTTTTTCGTTAAGCTTACCGCATCAATCTTGCCCGGTGGAAAATTCCCATGTCCGTTCGACGCCTGTTGCCATTATCCCTGTTGCTGTTAGCGAGCGCCCTGCCGGTTCAGGCCGGCGATGGCTGGAGTACGGTTGCTTATCCGTTGGCCGGGCCGCCGGAAGTGATTGGCTCTTACGCAGCGGGCTGCATTGCTGGAGCCGTTCCACTGCCCTTGGTCGGCGACGGTTATCAGGTGATGCGGCCTAGCCGCAACCGCTATTACGGTCATCCACTGCTGATCCGGTTCGTAGAACGGCTGGGGCAACAGACGGCGACTCAGGGCGGGCGGCTGCTGATTGGCGACTTGGGACAGCCACGCGGCGGCCCCACGCCCAGCGGTCATCGCAGTCATCAAAGCGGGCTGGATGTGGACGTGTGGTTTTTACAGCAGCCCCGTGAGCGGACCCTGTCGCGGGCGGATACCGAGCAGATCGAGATGCCATCGATGATTCGCGCTACCGAGGGGACGCTGAATCAGTCCCGCTGGTCGCCAGGTTATCGGGATGCGTTGAAACTCGCGGCGCAGGCTCCGGAAGTAGACCGGATTTTCGTCAACGGGATCATCAAACAGGCGTTGTGCGAGAGCGAGACCGACCGGCGCTGGCTGGAAAAGGTGCGTCCGTGGTGGGGACATGACGCCCATTTTCACGTCCGGCTAGCCTGTCCACCCGGTTCCGGGCAATGCAAGCCGCAGAAGCCCTTGCCGTTCGGCGACGGCTGCGATCCGGATTTGCGCAATTGGGTGCGCGATCTGGTGCAGGCGGCGCGGTCGCCCAAGCCGTACCGGAAACCGGAACCGCCCTCGGCGGATCGGCTGCCGGCGGCCTGTGATGCCGTCCTTTACAACCCGACCGCCTGGAAAGCGCCCTGAAGGTGGCCGATGCGGCGCGGATGTTGCTGGCGCGGATCGCAGAGGAACAGGCGCAGCCATTTGATGTGCTAGCGCTAAACGCCGAAACAATCACGTCGCCCAAAGCGCGGCAGATTTTGGAATAAATCATCAAAAAACCGCCCCCGGTTTAGCCGAGGGTGGTGGGTTTAATACAGGCATTCAGACCGTTGAAGTGTTGGGCGGCCTGAAAGCTATGAAGCCTAAGGCAAGGTGCAAAAATATCCTACACCGCCCAGACTGAAGGCGGGTTACGGCTACGCCTAACCCGCCCTACTCGCTTAATCCGGCCAGTACTCACCGGTGATCTGATCCAGAGTAAACGGGCATTGTTTCGGGAAAGTGGATAAGGGCAAGCCGGTTTCATGGGCGGCTTTGCGTTGGGCGCGGGGATAAATATCGTCTACGAATTGGGGCAATTTTGGGCGTAAGCTGGGGCTGTCTTTTATCAGCCAGTCCAGTTGTTCCCGTCCGTTGTCGATACTTTCAGTCGAGCTATTCCCACGCCGATCCGGCTGATATTGCCATTTGAGCAGGTGCAAAAGGATATTGATTAAATGGCTCCAAATGGCTCGCCGGTCGCTTTTACCCATGCTGTCGATTTCCTCGGCTAGATTCGCGGCGTCAACTTGACTCCATTGCCCTTGTCGGAGCAGTGCGGCTTGTTGTTGTGTCCACAGATAGAAGTCGGTTTCGTAGTTCATCTCGGCGGTCATGGCAACGGTTCCTGTAGTTGTAAAAGCCGCTAAAATAAAAAAGCCGACAATGTGCCGGCTTTTCTTGCTTGCTTAAACGGTCAGCGCCAGCATTCGTCGACGGTTTTACCCGTGGCTTGACCTTTAACCCCGGCGTTGGTCAAAGTCAGCGTTCCACAGGGATCGCTGACTGTCGGAGCCGCGTTCAGGGTAAAGGTGTTCTGCGCCAGGTTAGTCAGCGTGACGTTGTAATACTTCGGGTTGCCATCCTTGGGAGCCGCCTGAAGTGCGGTGGGCAACGCCACCCCGGCATACCCCGTCGTTAAATTCTCGGTATAACGCCGTTCCATAAGCTGCGCCGCTTCCAGCAGCACTGCTCTGGCGTCCGCCCGCCGCGATTTACGCACACTGTCCTGATAGGATGGATACGCAATGGCGGCCAGGATGCCAATGATCGCGACGACGATCATCAGCTCGACCAAGGTAAAACCTCGTTGTCGTTTCATTCCCATTTGCCTTTCCTTGAATCCTGAACGGCGGGGAGTCGCTCTGTATAGTAACGACTCCCCGCCCTGATAGTGATTAATGGTTACTGGACCTGACGCCAGCGGGGTGGTTGTACTTCACGGAGATCCGGCATTCCCGCCGACACCATGTTGCGTACCACTTTGGGTTGGGTCAGGACACGCGGATCGCCGAGATCAGCAAGAATACCGCTGCCCGTATCAGCAAACCGACCCGCGATTTTCGCCTGTGTCGCTGCTTCACTGGCCTGCCTTGCGACTTCTGCCGGATCGCTCGACGCATGCGCTGCCGCTGCTGCCGCCGCCGCTTTAGCCGCTGCCGCTTGTGCCGCGTCCGCCGCTGCGTCCGCCGCCGCCGCCGCTCTTCCAGCAGCCGGATCAAGCGCTGCCAAGGTTGCTGCTGCATCTGCGCCTGCCCGCGCCGCTTGAGCCGCTGCCGCTGCCGCTGCCGCTGCCGTGTCTGCTGCACTCCTCGCTGCGTTAATATCACCCGAACGGGCCGCTGCCGCTGCCGCGTCTGCTGCGGTATCCGCTGCCGCTGCCGCTGCCGCTGCCGCGTCTGCTGCGGCTTTCACTGCCGCCCGAGCCGCGCTGCTATCAACTGATGGAGTCCCTTCGCTAGTAGCGGTGGTGCTGATCACGCGGATTTCAACACCCTGGTCCGTCCGAATAATGGTCGGCAAGGAAGGAATACCTTCGACCTTCAAGCCGCTGATCGGAACATTCACCGTTTTCCCGTCAATCGTCACCGGTATAAAATCACTCTGGTCGAAAACAGCGTCGTTGTTGAGATCGAAGAGCGCATAGGATACCCGTCCACCCGTCTCGGCATCGATCTCCATATACCAGCCATCGCCGCCAAAGACACAGGGATCGGAGGAAGGAATCAGCGAGGTGAAAATGACCCGGTTACCGCGCACTACCGGACGCAACACGACCCGCTCGCCCTCGCGTTTAGAGTTCTGCTTCGCAATCGGAGACCACAAATCCACAAACCAGCCCTTTTTACTGGTCCAATCCACCGGGTTCTGACTCAGGACGCGCGTGGTGCTTTCAAAGCCGGTGGGGGCACCTTCATAGACAATGGTCTGCTCTTGCAAAACGGTTATGCGGGTGTCCTTAGCGACGGTCACCTGAGCCTGTTTATCCCAAATCCCGTACAAGCTCTGCACCGGTTCGTTGGCAAAATCAACGACATTATCGCCCGCTTCAAAGTAGCGCCCGGTGCCGAACATCACGATGTATCCGCCGTCATCATGCTTGGCTTGCTTGATAATGGCGGGCCGTTCCGTAATGGGTTGCGCCTCGCCATCCTGACTGACGGCAGTGAACAAGGGTTTTGGCTGGTCGCCGGGTGAGAAGGCCGAGCGCCAACCCGAAGCGGAGTCGGTGCCAGGAAGCGCAGCGGACAGATCAAATTTCCAGAGGTTGCCCAGCAGGTCTCCGGCATAGGCCGTGATGACGGTACCGGTTTCATCGGTCAGGAGTTCCGGCGGAGCCAGTCCATTCGACGGATCAGAAGGTAGACCACGCCCCGTGGGAATTTTCTTGATTAATGCGCCAGTCTGCAAGTTAACGATGAACAGGAAAGCCTGTTGTGAGGCGCTGTTGTAGCCATTGCCGAAGACCGCTGCCCACTCGCCATTCTTCATGCGTACCACTAATGGCGCGGTCATCACATAACCCATATCCGGATCATTCGCTGCAGTGAACTCCCACAACACGTTGCTGGCGCCAAAGTTATCAGGATCGGTGATATCCAGAGCGAAGATACCCCGACCGCCTGCGCCGAGCGAGGCGACGAGTACGGTCTTCCAACTCCCATTAAGATAAGCGTCACCGGCAAAGCCCTGACCATTCACATAATAGCGATGGGCATAGCCCGGCTTGGTGAGCTTATCCAGTTCCGGAATCAGCATTCCGGGGAGATACGCAAATTTCTCGACGCCCGTCGTCGCATCGAAGGCGTGCAACATGCCGTCGTTGGCGCCGACATACACCACCGCGGTGCGATCCTGCTTGTTGGCTTCGTAGAAACTCAGGTAATCGCTACCGCCTGCGCCGCTGGGCAGTAACTCATAACCAAAGTAGTCGGCTTTCACTAACACCGGGTTGAAGCTGACGATATCCCCCATCGAGCGACTGCGCTTGCGGAAGGTGAATTCCGTCCCGGACGCCGAATGCACTTTTTTCTCCGTTAAGTCGCCGCGCAACCAAGCCAGCCGCTGCTGACCTTCGTAATCGGCGATCACCGCGTCCGGATTTACAGGATTCAGTTTCAGCGCCGTCTTTTGGCTATCCGCCAGACGGTCCCACAGGAAGGGTATGCCGCGTTCGGAGGGGGAGGCGCTGGGATCGGCGTTCAGGGTCCAGATCTTGCGGTCACCGGGGGCCGGGATCAAATCACCTGCATCCCAACAAATCTCTTTAACCGTACCATCGGGACATTCGGCCTTTCCCGCAGTCGTCAATGCCGCTGTAGCAGGAGAAGCCCGCAATTCACCGGTCCAGTCGTCGCTCTTGAAGCGCGCCTGATAGAGCAGAGATTCCGAACCCAGTTTGGTTGAGTTGGTAGCGACTGCCGAAGACGAGGTGGTGATTCCCAAAATCGCTTTGAAGGCTCCTTCCAGTTGCGTTTGCAGAGTGCTGGCGTTAGTCACCAGGAAGTAGTTGGGCGAGGTTTCTCCCTTCGCCAGCTTGTCATTGCCATCCGAACCGTACTTGGCGGCGTACCACAGCGGGTCTTTCAACAGCGTGGCGTTAGCGCTACCACTAGGGGTGAATACGCGAGGAGCTGTCGCCCGTGGCAGATTGCTACAGGCCGGAAGAGGTACTCCTACATCACAGACCCCAGGTAACAAACCGGTCGGGGTATTCAGGAAGTAGGCAGGATTGTTCGCATCCCAACTCACCTCTAAATAAATGCCATCCTGTGTTGTCCCGGAAATCACATAGCCATAATTCATGGTGTAGCCGGCTGATTCGTACTCTTCAGTCAGAGTGACGACCAACTTGCCCTCTGCATTGACTCGCAGGTCATAGAGAACAATCGCATCCATATCGTGATCTGCTCCCTGTTCTACATCCTCAAAGTTGATGCGAAACCGCAAGAATGGACGCCCCTCGTTACCGGAAACAGTCTCGTCCTTGTCCGAACCCTTCGGATCGGTATTCACGAATTTCTCGACGAAAAAATCCACGATCGTGTTGGTCGGCTGGAATTTACCTTTGGCTCTATCCATATCACCAGCGACCACCGTCTTACCGAACGGCACCAGTGTAATCCACTTATCCCCTACCGGAATTTCAAGCCTTGGCAGCGGAGACGATAATGCCACCGAGAAATTCTGAATTTTTTGGTCTCCCTTTAAATCTGCGCGAATATCATTCTTGTAGGCGTACCGAGCGATAGCGGATGAATAATAGCCGCCCTGCTTGGTAGGTTCCGCAGGAGCCAAGCCACGAATAGTGCCCAAGCCCGTAACCGTCTTTGCGCTGGGGGCACCATCGTAGAAAGTATCCGACTGGCCGATAAAGTGCTGGCTTGAACCGCCATGTTCAGCGGCCCAGATCGCGTTTGCTTCAGCAGTAGTATTCAACTCGCTGATGTCGCCACTAAAGCTTTTGAAAAAGCTGCCTGGCACCTGATCCGTATCGTAGGAAGGATTGACATCGCTGATCACCAGTTGCGCCGAAGCCGTACACCAAGGCCGGGGATTATCGGTGCGTGTATAAGGGTCTTTCCAATCTGGAGCGGGCAATTTCAGGTATTGATCGCCGATATAAATAAGCTTTTGCACTTGCTCCATCTTATCAGTCAGAGTGGGCATAAATGCAGTAGTAGGTGCCGTCTTGCCTGAAAAATAACGCAGGCTTTCATACATCATTTCACCAATTGGATTGCCCCAGTCCGGAAAATACTTGCTGGATTCTGACAGCGGTTTTAGGACTTCCCAGCCACCACTGTAGGAGCTGCCGTTATAATCTACAATTTGAAACTGGTCGATAGTACGAACTATCCCAGTCAGACTACTAAATTGTCCGGTGCCTGGATTTACTTCATCTCTGAAGCTTTCAATATTCTTACGCAGAACACCACCCTCTGTACCTTTCTTCTTATTGCTTGCATCATTTTTTCCATAAGAACCACTAATCAACCCAAACAGCATCCGATCCGTTTCACCGTAGTCATGCAGTAGACCAATCGGTTTATAGGTAGGCTCTGGCGGGGTTTTGAGGCCAGGGTATCGCTTACAATTCGGTTCAAGACCAACGGCTGAGTCGCAGACTTTAACCCGAACCGAGTAATCCTTGATAGTTGAGGCAGGAACCTCCCGTTTAAAGTTGTAAGTAGTGATAAGAGGCGAAGATCCGGTCGCGCCGATCTGATTTCTCAGAGAAGTGGCGGGTACAACCTCCCATGAACCTCCGGGCCGCTTCCACAACAACTGATAGCTGTCCCCTCCCTCCACTTCCTCATGGCGAAATTCCAAAGCGTGCAAACCTTGGGTTAAGGTAGCCGTACCGATTTTACTGTCAGTGCTATTCTTAATGCAGTCAACCCGCTGACTAATATCCGACTGAGTACATGCTCCATGTCCTCCATACCAATAGGCGACTACATGACCATCGATCAATACTTCAACTGCATCATCCCCGTTGGTTGCAAAGGCATACTCTCCTTCGCTTGGCGCATTAATCTGGCCTTGAATCAAGGTCACATAATAATTATGGGTGCAGTTATTATAACTTTCCCCGGTAAAAGGATTATTACTGTTGTCCTTAGTATTAATTGCACCTCCAGAAATTGAACCACTACCGCACTGCTGTTTTTCAGTAGCCCAATTAGTCATGATAGCCTGAAAACCATCTCCATTAGTTGGATGGCTACCTGATTCCGTTTTTGCCGCAGTTTCACAGGTGGTACTCGCACACTGGCTTCCAGCTACCGGCGATTCCCGTGCAACCCACTCCCAAATCCGAAACTTGGAGTCATTCAATACTCGCACTAAAGGTTCTTTATCACTGCTCCCAGATAATGTGGTGTTGGCAAACAAATGCCGCATTCCTGCTATAGGCAATGGCAGTGGCGTATACTGACTGATATCGTAGCCATCGCGGGTGACGCTTTGATATTCCTTACCCCAGCTATGCGCATCTTGGGGAATGTACGAGCGATCGAGAACTGTCAGGGTTTCCGTATCTGTGGATCGGCGTCCCCCGTACAACACTTTACGCAAAGCGTCTATCCGGGAGGTCGTCACATAATTCAAAAAATCACCGCTCCATTTCCCTGCGCATTTTTTATTATTGTCCTTGACACGCTTCTCACGGTTCTCAGTCGTGATAGATTCCGGATCGAATCGCTTATCGGTGCTATTGTATTGATAGCACTTAAATGAATCAAAATAACCATAGTAGAGAACCTTATCGGGCTTATAACCCACATCGATCACTCCATCGCCATTCAAATCAGAAGCGTCGTTATACGCCTCATAATACAAGGTATGATCGCGACCCATGACCAGCATGTTGATGGGTGGCAAGGTACCGGGGAAGAAGAGCGGCGATTGCGCCAAGGAAATTTCAGCACGCACCGGATAAATCTCAGCGGACATCAGAAAAAACGCCGCCAGTAGTAAGAACACAAAGCGCCCTAACATAGCCATGATGACTCTCCTAATGAGGTCAAAGATGCATAGAAACAATGTTGATCGATGAACCACTCGTTAAACGACGGTATCAGTTATTGCATTAATCGCAACCCGTAACTATTTCCAATCTAACTTCAGCATCGCTACTACCACCTACAGATCGAGCGGCATATCGACACTTAAACGGGTACGCTGCGCCTCCTATCGCCCCCGCAAAACCCACACCTGAGTCTCCGGTTCCCGCAACTTTCGTACTAAATTTTTGAGGCACATAACGCGGTGGTGAAGATAAATCCCCATAGCCTATTAAAGCCGTTGGCAAGGCATTAGTCTCCCACCATGTTGCGGACTGTTGATTTGCCACAATAGCCGTACCTTCACCTACTGGAGACAGTGTCAGAGCACCGGATGCCTCGGCTACACTTAATGCGCCCTCAGCCCCTTGGAAAGCCATCATGCCATCCAAGTAATTACCGGCCATACGTTCCTGCTGAGTCGTACCTTGCATCGCAGCCGTGCCAATCAAGGTCATGACCAGCAGGAAAACCAGCGCAACAATCAGTGCTGAACCGCGCTGAATCGCTCGATAATGACCCATCCTTTCAGTATGCTTTAACATAACAGCGATTCTCTAAAAGTTAACGGTTGCGAATAGCCACAGTCGTAGAAAAAACCTGGACAAGACGGCGGTCAGGCGCTGTGTAATTATTAGCAGGATCCGCCCCCGGCGGAAAAGTCACCGTTTGAGGCGCCGTCGCTACGAATCGATCCAAGCTGACGAGTAGTAAATCAATCCTGATGCTATTAACCAAATTTGTAATCCGCATATCAGCAACACCCTCAATCAAGGATTGAGTCCCCCCTACCAATTCATGTTGCACCATCAGGTCTCCCATATTAATACCCGTGCAAGGCGGAGTTTCTCCCCCCCTACAAACGATCGAATAAGTTCGGTCGCAAATCCCGCTGCCATCTGCCGGGTTACACTGGAGTGGACCCGTACCCGGATCACGCCATCGAACGCGAATTTGAGCAGGATTACCGGAAACTACGGGGGGTCCCAATGTCGCTGGACTGGCTGGATCAAAGGGTGCGTAGCCTGCCATCCGAATATCCCTAGCCATATTATCAAGCGCAAGTCGCCCATTCTCCTGGATACGCGACAGCGCATCATGGCCCCGGTAGGTTTGTTTGCTACCAACAAAGAGTTGAATCACCCCTGCAATCAGAAATGCGCTGATCACCAGGGCTACCAAAATCTCAACCAGAGTCAAACCGCGCTGAGCATGAATACCTGGCGAAGCGTATTGATGAAGATTGCTCATAGGTTAGTCCTTATCTCAACATTTCGGAGCGCATCCTGTCCACGACTATCATCCCATGTAACACTAAAAACGTAAGTATTCGCAGGGCAGGGTGGAACGGAATTTGGGCTACACCGTGTTATTAATCCATTTCCCGAGGGTAAATTCTGGCCTATCATGTTATTCCACTGTTGAATATCGGTTTGGACGGTAGGATCCATACAAGCTCCCCCTAAAATACAGGAAAGATAATCGACGCGATCCGTACCTGAGTTTGATCGTACCCGCTCAATCATATCGTAGATTAAAACCGTCGCTTGCGACCGCTGATAAGCCGTGCTGTTAAACTTGAGCGCCACCGCCTGCAATCCCGCCAGTCCCAGTAAGCCAATTGACAGCACGATAACGGTTACTAAAATCTCAATGAGGGTAAATCCGGTTTGTTTTTGCATGTTTGCTATTTGCTCGCTATCTAAGGACATGATGTTGAAATGGGTACCACACGCGCCCGCCCAACGCTATTGATAACAACAGTGTTTCGCTGGTTAGTGCTATTACATAAGGTGAAGGTCAAGGTACCCGCCTGAAACGCATTGCTATTGGCAACGCGGGCAGTTCCATCCGCGGTAAAAGAAATATAAGTACTCACTGGCGTATTGCCGGTTAAGGTATCGCCCCCCGCCAGTGGCTCATGAACACGAAGCACCTGTTCGCCCGTATCCCAGACGCCATTGTTATTCGCATCAACAAACACGACCCAGCCGCTACCCCACGCCGTACCTGAACAGCCCGCTTGAGTGCCTGGACACAATACGACTCGCGAACCGGCACCGCGCTTAATCGCCTCACTCCGCGCCAGATTGAGTGAACCTAAAAAGTCATTGGTGTTGGCGATGACACGATTATTCCGCATCATCCCCTGAAACGACGGCACCCCGATAGCCAGCACAATCGCCGCAATCGCCATCGTGATGATCAGTTCCATCAAAGTAAAACCGCTCTGTTTATTCATAACGCTCACAATACTTACACTACTTATTCGCCTTCGCACCCTACGAAAACCCCGCGTTCTCGTCCAGTCATTTCCCGACCAATGGTAGCACCTGCCCGATGAACGGCAAGTTTCCCCGTGACCCGATGCCACAGTCCCCGACTCCCTGGAAAATTGCCAAGAGAGCCGGCGTAAGCGTTCAGACCCCTCCCCCCAACCCCCTCCCCTCCGGGGCGGGGGATCGCCACAAGTTGCTGTTTCACAAGACTCCCTCCCCCCAGCGGGGGGAGGGCCAAGGTGGGGGGTGTGAACGGTTACGAGCCGGCAACTCATAACCCATATAGAGGCCCCAATAGTGATCCGGACATCGCTAAGGCTATTTAGACTTTAGTTAATCTAAAACAATATGTTAGCGACGATACCGACGATGCGCGTCCGGTTGGCCATTGGGGCGGCTATAACAGTATTTTTTAAGCGTCTGAGTCAGGCTTATCAAAACGCTTTGGGCAATCCCGCCTGCTTCAAAACTCCATTGGCGCTATGACGCGATAGAATTTTGTGATCAACCGGGAAATGGCGGTTATTGATCGGGCTAAACCAAACATCATGATCGCCCTTGCCGGATCGAAACCGATAGCAGCCTGCCACTAGCAGCAGTTTTTTAACTAATGGCGTGTAGCTCTCCATCACGCAGCCTGAGCTATAGCGTTGCGCTCACTGACGATGTGGAACGGAAAAGGGCCGGTTTTCCCGCAGTTAAGTTCCATTAACTCCGGGATCAATGTCTGCAATCGTTCGATCAGGCGTTCCATTGTGGCCGCTTCGGTAATCAGTCCTGGAACGTCATCACTTTCGGCAACCCATACCTCAGCTTCATCATCCCAAAATACATTAACTTCGATGGTCATTGGTCTTGTGCTCCTAATGGGAAAGGTGGCGACTCTTAAAGATAGTCGAAAAAATCGCCATTAATTTTGAAGCAAAATTTAAAGTAGTGGGCTGCTGCAAAAGTTTTGACAGGTTAGGAAGCGTAGGGCGGATCAGCGCAGCAGGCAGTCGTAGGGCGGGTTAGGGCGCCAGCCCGTAACCCGCCCCGCCGTTGCGGAACTCCTAAAGTATCGGCGGGTTACGCTCCGCTAACCCGCCCTACCGCTCGCCTCCTGGAAATACGAAAACCTACCCGGAATTGGTATTAGTAATGTAGGGTGGGCACTGCCCACCTTTTGCCATGATCCGACACGCTTAAAATGGTGGGCCATGCCCACCCTACGCGGCTACGCGGCTGGGAACGGCGGGAAGTGCTGGAACTGTTCCGGTTTCTGGACTGGATGCTGCGCCTGCCGGAGATCGAAGAAAACCGACTGTGGTCGGAAATACAACAGCTTGAGGAGCAACGGGTGATGCAATATGTGACCAGCGTGGAACGAATCGGCATGAACAAGGGCTTGCAACAGGGTGAAACCCGGTTGTTGCGGCGATTGCTGACCCGCAAGTTTGGGTCAATCCCGGACTGGGTGGAAACCCGATTGGCGGCGGCGACCCCGGACCAACTGGAAAATTGGAGCGAGCGGATTCTCGACGCCCCGACCCTGGGCGCGATCTTCGCCGATGCTTAATCTCGTTTTCAGTCACCGACTGGATTCCCGCATTCGCGGGAATGACGAAATTCCCGAATGCTGCAACTGAACCGGGTAAGGTGGGCACGGCCCACCATTTCGAGCGTATCGGATCATGGCAAGATGGGCCATGCTCACCCTACCCTACTCATTAATCAGGCGCTCCATCCCGCCAATGCGATGGGAGTTACCCAAAGGCGGGTTACGGGCTGACGCCCTAACCCGCCCTACTTCTACCTGGCTTCCCGGAGAGTTTCGCGCAGCACATCGACGAGAACCATTGTAGCCCGGATGGAGTGAAGCGAAATCCGGGATTGTCCTGGACTCCACTCTTGCCCCTTCAGAACCCGCCCTCACGCGGATATGCGGAGGGCGAGGAAGGGGATGTCAAAACGCCGGTCCGTTCCAATCGCCAATCAGCGGCTTCCAACCGGCATTGGCGGGACCGTAGAAGAAGGTCAGATCCGCCGCCCCTTTGCTGTTGCTGTTGCGCAGGTAAAAGCGGGCGGTGGCCGGGTTGTACAGGCCGATGGTTTGGGTGCCATTGCCGTCCCAGTCGCCGACCAGCGGCAGCCAGCCCTGGTTGGCCGGTCCGTAGCTGAAGGTGATATTGCTGGCCCCCGCGCTGTTGCTATTGCGCAGGTAGAAACGGGCGGCGGCCGGGTTGTACAAGCCGATGGTCTGCGTGCCGTTGCCGTCCCAGTCGCCGACCAGCGGCAACCAGCCCTGGTTGGCCGGTCCGTAGCTGAAGGTGATATTGCTGGCTCCTGCGCTGTTGCTGTTGCGCAGGTAGAAGCGGGCGGTGGCCGGGTTGTACAGGCCGATAGTTTGGGTGCCGTTGCCGTCCCAGTCGCCGACCAGCGGTATCCAGCTCTGGTTGGCCGGTCCGTAGCTGAAGGTGATATTGCTGGCCCCCGCGCTGTTGCTATTGCGCAGGTAGAAGCGGGCGACAGCCGGGTTGTACAGGCCGATGGTTTG
>JADLEK010000070.1 GCA_020846135.1 Gammaproteobacteria bacterium | reverse complement strand
CTGGTTGGCCGGTCCGTAGCTGAAGGTGATATTGCTGGCCCCCGCGCTGTTGCTATTGCGCAGGTAGAAGCGGGCGACAGCCGGGTTGTACAGGCCGATGGTTTGCGCCTTCTTGGCGCTGAAGTTGGCGGTGACATTCCGGTTTGCGCTCATGATCAGATTGCAAACATCCGCGCCGGTACAGGCTCCGCTCCAGCCGGCAAAGACAAAGCCAGTCGCCGGGGTCGCGGTCAGCGTCACGCTATCTCCCGCCAGCAATGGTATCTGGCAGTTGGTGTTGACGCTACAGGCGATACCGCTGGGCTGGCTGTACACCGTGCCGTTGCCCGGTCTGTTGATCACGGTGGTCAGTTGATAGACCGTGAAGGTCTTGGCGGTTGGCACCCCGTTGACCGTGTTGGTCACAGCAGCATTATTATCCTTGCGCAGTTCCTTGATATTGCCTTGGGGATCCGCGTAAGCGCCCAGGTAGTACCCGTCGGCAGCAGGCAGGCCGGCCGGCAACACGATATTGCCGCTGCACGATGCGGTTGCGCCAACAGCCAGGCTCGTAAAGCTGCATACCTTGCCAGCATTGAGGTCAAGCGCAGGATCCACACTGTCATCGAGCGTGAAGTACAGCCCGACCTGGAATGCGCCGGCGGCCTTTGCACCCTCATTTTTCACCGTGAGCGCAAAACTGACGTTGCGCTGGCCATTCACGCCTACGGGGTTGGTGTCGGTCTTGGGGCTGGGGCTGATCAAGGTCGGGATCACCAGTTCAGGCAGACTGGTGATGAAGCTGGCCGTGATATTCCGGTTCGCGCTCATGGTGACCTTGCAGGTGCCAGTAGCGTTCGTGCAGGCACCGCTCCAGCCCGCGAAGGTGGATCCGCCATCCGGCATCGCCGTCAACTCCACCGGCGTATCCTCGGGGTAGCTTTCGGTGCAATCCGTGCCGCAGTTGATACCGGCAGGATTGCTGGTTACCTGACCGGCGCCAGTACCACTCTTGCTTACGGTCAAAAGCGGCGGACCGGTAAAACTGGCGGTCACCGTCTTGGCAGCGGTCACCAGCACTTGGCAGATCGTCTCGGTACCGGTGCAGCTTCCGGACCATCCACCAAAGGTTGATCCCGGTTGCGCTGTCGCCGTTAGCGTCACTACGGTATCTTGCGCGTAGCTTTGCTGGCAGTCCGCTCCGCAATTAATGCCCCCCGGGGAGCTGATTACGGTTCCGGTTCCGCTGCCGGTTTCGTTTTTGATCACGGTGACCGACAGGAGCGCCGCAAAGTAGGCTGTCAGATTTTGAGCGCCACTAATTAGGACCTCGCAGGTCGGTGTCGTGCCGCTACAGAGTCCACCACCCCAGCCGACAAACACGGAGTTGACCCCCGCCGTCGCGGTCAGCGTCACTTTCGTGTTTAAGGCATACACTTCCGCGCAGTTAACTCCACCCGCAGCGTCAGTACACGCAATTCCCGGTGGGGAGCTGGTCACGGTGCCGGTTCCGATGACCGTCACCGACAGCTCATTGGTGATGTTGAATTGCGCGTCGACGCTCTCCGCTTTATCCATCGTCAGTGTGCAGGTTCCCGTGCCGCTGCACGCGCCGCTCCAGCCGACAAAGGCAGAGTTGACGCCGGCCGCTGCGGTCAGCGTCACCAACGTTCCTGGGGTGTAGGTCTCGGTGCAGTCCGCGCCACAGTTGATCCCCACCGGCAGGCTGGTCACCGTACCCACGCCGTTGCCGCTCTTGGTCACGGACAGGGTCCGGTTCGGCAGGAAGGTAGCGGTCACGCTCTTGGCGTCATCCATGGTTACCGCGCACGGATCGGTGCCGGTGCAGGGCTCCCGCGGTCCAGCCGGTGAAGGTAAAGCCCGTCCCGGCCGTCGCGGTCAGCGTCACCAGGGTGTTCGGGGCGTAGCTGGCCTGGCAGGTGGCCCCACAGGCAATCCCCGCCGGGACGCTGGTCACCGTCCCGGTCGCCGCGCCGGCACCGGCTTTACTCACGGTCAGGGTGAACTGGTCCAGCGTGAAGGTCGCCGTCACACTCTTGGCCGTGCTGATCGTAACTTGGCAGGTCAGGGAAGTGCTGTTATTGCATTCGAAGGGAGAGATAGCGTTAGTCCACCCCGCAAAGGTCGAGCCAGGCTGGACAGTGGCGGTCAGCGTGACCACAGTGCCGGTCGAAAAGGTGGAGTTATCGGAGAGGCAGGCTGCGCCGCAGTTGATCCCCACCGGGCTGCTGGTTACCGTGCCACTGCCGGTCCCGGCCTTGATCACGGTCAGGGAATTGGCCGGAGCAAAGTTGGCGACCACCGTTTTAGCCTCATCCATCAATACAACACAGGTCAAGGCGACCGAGCCGGCACAGGTTCCGCTTCCTGCGCCAGCCCAGCCCACAAAGGCAAAGCTGGCATCCGGCGTTGCTGTAAGCGTGACGCTGGTGTTGATGGGATAGCTGGCGTCGCAATCGGCGTTGGCGTCTAAAATGCCATTCGTGATATGACAAGGGGTGGTTTGGCCAATCCCTTGGGGTACGCTACCGACCTTTCCCGAACCACTGCCCTGCAATTGAACGGCCAGGCTAAAATCGGCATTAACGATGGGAATACTGAACTTGGCGGTAAATGCATCCGCGCCACCGGAATAACTCCGATAGGGTGTAATGGGGCCGAAGTTGAAACCTGCATTGGGTGAGTTGGTATAACCCACCATGTAGACATTGTTTGAGAAGTCTTTGGCGATACCGCGCCCGGAATCGTTCTCCGCGCCGCCCCAGAAACTGGAATAGGTCAATTGTGTCGCATCGCTATTGAACCGGGACAGGAACGCTTCGCCTTTAGCCCAACTGCTGTCGTCAGGACTGACCATCGGGAAATTGGGAGAGAAGGTTTCACCGGCGACATAGGCATTGCCGAAACTGTCTACCGTGATGCCATAGCCCACATCATTCGCAGCGCCACCGAGATAACTGGCATAGACCAATACACCCGCATCGGTGTATTTGGCGACGAAGGCATCCTGCGAAGCTGCCAAGCCGTTGAACGTCGTGTCGTAGACTCCGGCAGTAGCAATGCCGGTAGGTTGAACGGCGCAAGTAGCGGTAGGGCAAGTCGTGTAGCCCGTAATATAGACCCCGGTTGCATCATCCCGGGCAATGGCTAAACCCCGATCATTACCGGGGCCATCCAGTTGCGTTATATAGCTAATCGCACCGGTTGTATTAGCCTTGGCAATGAAAGCCGCTTGAGTCGCCGCCGCACTGAGGAACCCGGTGATATAGGCGCTCGTCCCCGCCGCATCCAGCACAATCCCTTGACCACGGTCATTGCCAGCAGCACCCGTTAAGGTGCTATACCACAAGGTAATAGGGGCCGTCGGAAGAACTTGAACGATGAATGTGTCTTCACCACTTGGTGGGCCACCTACCGCATCAGGAAAGTCGGCTGAGGTGGTATAGCCAGTCACATAAGCCTGACCCAAGGTATTGACCGCGATTCCATAACCGGCTTCGTTTGCGAGGCCGCCGAGATAGCTTGAATAGCCCAAGGCGCCACTAGCATTAATTCTGGCAACAAAAGCATCCTGAGTGCCTTGCAATGCATTATTTGGAGCTGAAAGATCATTTGAAGTTGGAAAATTACCCGAATTAGTATAACCCGTAATATACGCATTACCCACGCTATCCACGGCAATACCATAACCGGATTCAAACGCACTACCGCCAAAATAAGTCGAATAAATAATAGTACCGGCAGCATCCATGCGGGTTACAAAAACATCAGTGCCTCCGTTAAAAGTGTTATCAATAAATGGACCTGATATAGGAAATTTCTTAGCTGCAGTCGCTATATCCACATTATTAGTACTGGTAGAGCCAGTAATATAGGCAACACCTGCGGCATCCACTGCCACCCCATAACCATAATCATCGCCGCCAACTCCGGGAATTGTGGCGGGTGGCGTTTCAGTCGGTGTTCCACCCACAAACGTGAAATACACCAGCGGATCAATCACCAGCGGCAATTCCCGGTCATACGCCGCAATCTCAAACCCCACCACCGGCGCATCCCCGGCGGACTCCCGCAGCACATAACCACCCGTCACGATCTGCCGTTCGCCATTCACCACCTGATAAATGGTCGGCGACGAATGCAGCACCTCCTGCCCGGCCACCGCCACCACCAACTCCCCATCCGCGCCCAACCGAGCGCCATCCGCCCCGGCGAAACTCAGATTAATCAGGTTCGGGTCCGCGCCCGGCGCCACCACAAAGTCATATTCCAGTTGGCGCGGATTGCCATACAACTCCCAATCGACGCCCGGATACACCGCGCCATACCGCACCTTGGCGAAATGCGGCACCGCGGTCTGCCAGCGCTGCGGATCATTGCCCAAGTAGTAATTGCTCTGCCCCGGCAGCGCTGCCAGCCCTTCCACCACCGGCTGCGGATTCACCCCCGCCCCGGTCAACTGCATCCGCACCACCACCGGCAATTCCGCCGTCTGGCCGCGCACTGCCAGCACCGCCTCATTCGGCGTCAGCAATAACTGATAGCCCGGTACCCGCGCCAGGAACTTCACCGTCGGGTCGGTCTGGCCCTGATTCGGCTCAAAATGCAGCGGCGTCCGCCCGAACGCCTCCAGCACCCGCGCCCGAGTCGCCGGGTCCGCCTTGACCGACTGCTGCGCCGGGCTTCCCCCCAGCGTGGTCTGCCAAGCCAGCGGCTGCAACAGCGCCGGATCAACCCCACTGATCAACGAATCCAGCCAGCGCGGATCGGGCACCGGCAGGGACTGGACCTCGCTCAACGCCACGGTTGACGCCGGCGCTGCGGACTGGAGCTGTTTCGCCCACTCCGCCAGCGCCGGAATCAGCGCCGGCTCCGGGGAACTTTGTGCAGCAGTACTCGGATTCAAGCCACTGGGCCGAACCACTGGCATCAGCACATTGGCCGTCGCCGCCTGCCCGAGCAGCACCGTCATCAGGATCGCGAGCAACATCGCCCACACCTGCTCCCCGAGCCGATTACGTATTGTCCCGTTATTGATCATTGGTTTTACCCCTACAGATCATGAATCATGAGTACATTCCAGCTTAGTATAAACCAGCGTTATTGAGTTTCCGGCGGCCCACGGAAAAATTTCCCCAATAACCCGTCCTTTTAGGGCGCGAAGACGGTCAATGCTAAGACCTGAGTTGGCCTTGTAAAAAACTGCCGCAAATACTCCAGTTCCGCGTCAGAAAGACCGTGCAGCCGCTCCTCCGCGGGCAAGCCGCGCAACCGCTCTTCCACCGGCAACTCCAATACCAGTTCCCGGGCTAAATCCTGACGAAAATTCTCAAAAGTGTATGACATGGCAACACCCACCTGTTGATAGCAGTGGTACAGTTCTTGCCGAATCGGCAGATGATCGGGCTGACGCCAGACATAGTCTTGCGCCCCCTGCGCCACCCGCTGGGCCTCAAAGCTGAATAACGCCCATAAGGCATTGCGGGTGACCGGGGCGACCTCCTTGAGGACGATCACCGTGATCGGCTGCCGCAACGCCCGAACGCTATAGACGCCGGTTTTGACCGGCTGACGCCCCACTTCTCGCCAGAGCGCTGCCGGGTGACGGGTCGCTACCGCGTACAACCCGAATTGATCCGCCGGTTCCCGCGGCGCGAAGCTCTTGCGATAGTTGACATAATGGCCGATCAGATCTTCCAGCCGGGTAGGGTGGGCACGACCCACCTTTGCCGTGATCCGACACGCTCAAAATGGTGGGCTATGCCCACCCTACCCGGCTTAATGGCAGTGAGGGTATGGCCAGAAACTTGAAAGCCGTGTCGTAAATGGGATTGGCGATGGACATCAGTGGCTCCTCGGCAAAGGCGGAGCTTGAATTTATTTGAGCGGTTTAGCACTCATCTTTATTCAACGAGTGGGTGGCAGGGTCAACGCCAATCCCGGTATTTTCAAGCGCAACCACCCCTAAAATCGGCTCGCAGTCATCCGGGCCAAAATCACCTGCGCCACCGTTTCAGCTCCCATGAACGACACTCGGGCAAAGCCATAGGGATACTCAACGATGGTGCCATTCACCAGTTCATAAACATCCTTCCCCTCAACAGCGATTCCCGCCGCCAACGCTTTAGCCGGCACCAGGCAATCGATTGCGCCGGTATCCACCAAAAACTCACCCTCAACAGTAGACCCATCCGCCCGCAAATTGCTGAGAGCGACGGTAACATGAGTTAAACCCATACAACCTCCTAATACCCTTCATAAAAAACCCGCCTTACGGCGGGTTCGAGGAAATCAAAGGTGGGTGGCGCCCAGCCATCCGATCACGGCGTCACCTGCAAAACCACGGTCACTATCGCATTGGCGTTGCCCGCCGAGAAGGTCAGACTGCCAATGGTATAGCTATCCTCCCCAATTTGATCATTGAGGCTTGCTTTGGAAACGTTGACCGTGAACTCAGCTTGACTGTTCACATTGGTAACTTGCTTGTCACTCGGAGTGTTCATCGTAAACCGCACATTATCAACACTCGTGTTGGCCGTGATCGTAGCCCCTAAATAGGGTGCCGAATCACCACCCAAGGTTACCGTCACTTTACCGGTAGCTGTCCCTCCGACAGCATTGATAGCTGCGCTTGAAATCGCCAGTCCCAGTACACCGCTACCACCCGATGGATCCTGCACCGTGGTCAACGTCAAGCTGGCCTCACTCTCCACCGAGATTTTGCATTCGGGCAACACCCCAAACGGACTGGGTTGACCCGGTGGTGAGGGCGAGGCAGCGTCAGCGGCGGTGATCGCCAATCCGAAGGTCGCGCTTTGCCGAGCCTCGGTACCGCCGACCCGGGTACTGGCAATCAAGTCCACATTGGTCCACGTCCCGTACTGTTGGGCATAAATCACATCGAACTTACCGAAACCCGTGTTATCACTAGTCACGGACGGCACCGAGGTGGTCGCGACATTGCCCGGATCGAGCTTGCCGTTGCAGTTCTGATCCTCACTCTGAGGGTCTGCTTGACCATTCACGCAAGAAGGTCCATCCAGAATGCCATTGTTGACACAGGTGGGGCATGGGGTCGGACACCGCACGGCATCATTGGTGACGCACCACTGATCCTCATTCGGGCAGGTCGCGGTGATCACTGGCACCCATTCATCTATATTGCGGTAGAAGCCCTTGTAGTAGGTATTGGGAACAATGTCGAGAATCACATTCGCCCCAGCCACCGGCCCGCCCACGATATCATTGACCAGCACGTTATACGGCAGGGCGTACTGGGTCGGGCTTAGCTCGGTCAGATCGTTGCCGGTACCCAGGGTGATGAAAATCTCCTTTTTCGCCACGGTCAGGGTGGCTTCCTTAACGCAGTCGCTAGGGCTTGGGCAGGGCGATGGCGTACCCGGAATCGCCGCCTGGATGCGTACCCCATTGGCCTGGGTCGGTGAGGAACCAGCGATGTACTCGACGCTGGCCCGGCCCGACAAATCGGTGGTCGCCGAACTGGCGGTCAGCGAACCGCCGCTGGTATCCACCAGCACCGTGAACAACACCTCCTGGTTCGTCACCGGGTTGTCATTGGCGTCCACCACGCTGACGGTGATGGCGCTGCGCTCGGTGGTGCTGGGCGGGACGTTGATGCCGACGTTGTTTGGATTGGCCTGCACGTCCACGATGCGCGCCGGCTTCTCCGCGATAAAGGTCAAGTTCTTGGTCGCCGCCACCGTATTCGCGCCCAAGGTTCCGGTCGCCGACAGCAAGGCGCTGCCGGGCACACCGGACTGAATGGTCACCAGTTCGGAAAGCTCACCGTCAGCATTGGTCAAGCCGACATAGACCGTGCCGTTGCTGCCAGTCTGCGAGGGATTCAACACGCCTTTAGTGGTCTGCACTCGCACACTGGCCCCCACTACCGGACTGCCATCGTTCAGCCACCGCACCCGAATGCCCACCGGGGTATTCAGCGGTGCCTGATCACGCAGTTCCGTCGTACTCAAGTCGTAGACCTCGATGGTAAAACTGTCCGGCGAGGCGCTGCGGGTGAAGGGCAAGGTCGCCGACGTAGCGTAAGTCGCCACACCATCCCAGGTCGCGTCAATGGTATACGAGCCGGACTGGGCCACGTTCAGCGTGAAGGGCGCGACACCGGTGCTGTTGGTGGTCACCGTCTGCGCCAGTGCGCCATTGATCGTGATCTGTAGCGCCGCACCGCTGATGCCGCGATCCGACGAATCAATCAGGGTGAAGGTCAGCGACACTTGGTCGCCGACCTGGATCGCCGCCGGTATCCCGCTGACATTCAGCCGGGTGCCGGTCACCTTCACGGTCACGTTCTCTGCCTGGACCTCGCCGGAACTGGCTCCGACCACGATGTCGCGGTTACGCTTGTTGCCGCCGGTGGAGAGCAGCGCGGTGGCCTTGCCCAGTTCATCGGTCACCCCGCTGACCACCTGCAGGCTGCCATCGCCGCTCTTGACCTGGAACTGGATCGCCACGCCCTCGAGCAGGACATCATTAGCGTCACGGGCAATGGCGGTCATGGTCACCGGGGTCTGGTCCGAAGACGGCAGTTCCGGACTGCTGGCCAACAGGGTCAGTTTCGATGCCGTGGGACCGCCACTGCCCACCTTGAGGGTGAAGGTCTTGAGACCGAACGCCTGTTTGGAATCCGTCACCCGGATCGCAAAGGTGTAGTCGCCCGCCGCCGTCGGCGTTCCTTGCAACGCGCCGGTTTTTTCAATCAACTGCAGACCGGGCGGCAAAGGCCCTGCTCCCGGCTCAACGCTCCAAGTATAAGTCGGTGTTCCCCCGGTCGCCTGAAACACCACTGAGTAAGCCGTACCCGGAGTGGCGTTGGGCAAGGGCGACGCCGTAGTGATCGTCGGCGCTTCACCCTGGATGATGGTGATAGTGAAGTTGCCGGTGCCGGTCGCACCCTTGCTGTCGGAAGCCTGCACCGAGAACGGGAAGGCGCCCGCCGTGTTCGGTATCCCGGTAATCGTCCCGCTCGGCAGCAGGTTCAATGGCGGAGGCAAATTGCCCGCCAACTTCGTGAAGGTATATGGCGCGGTGCCGCCACTGGCGCTGAGCAGGGCGTTGTAGAGAACATTGACCGTCCCCGTCGTCGGGCCGACCAGGGTCACTACCAGCGGCGTCGTGGGGATCCCGGTACCGACCACAATGGTGAACGCGGCAAACCCGGTCCCCTTGATCTTGTCGGTGACCTGCGCCACGAAGCTGTAGCTGCCTTCTTTGTTCGGCGTCCCGCTGATCGCGCCGGTCGCCGCATTCAGCGTTAACCCCGGCGGCAGCGATCCGATAATGGACCAGGCATACGGCAGGATCCCGCCGGTCGCCTGCAACAGTGCGCTGTACGGTTGATCCAGCGTCGCGGTGGTTGACCCTAGCAGCGTCACCACCAACTGGCCCGGCGCTGGCACCGTCACATTTAACGTGAATTTCGCGGTCCCGAACGCCTCAGTCTGGAACGGGAAGACGTATTCGCCGGAGGCATCCATCGTGACCGTGACCTGCACCTCGCCGTTAGCGTTGGTCACGCCAAACGCCGGGTTGGTGGTATCCACCGGCACATAGGTGACCTTGAACGGCCCCGCCGCTGTGACATCGCCGAGGGTAATCCCCACGTCCGGAATCGGCGATCCTTCATCATCCGTCAACCGCAGTGTGCCTTTGCACTCTCCAGTGCCTTTGTCCGGCGCAAACTCACAACTGAACAACCCGTCCAGCTTGCCCGCGCCCGGCGATTTGATCGTAATCGTGGCCGGCACAGCCACAAAATCGGAGGTGAAATTCAACAGGATCGGCTGACTGCCCGGAATCTGGCCACTGCTGGCGATCGGCACCACCGCGCAACCATCGCCGCCGGTGAAGAACGCACCCTTGTTGCCCGCCACCCCATTCACCGTCACGGTCGCCGGTCCGGTCGAACCGATGTCGTAACGGATCTCGGTGGCCGGCAGTGGGCTGAACTTCGAGTCGCGCAGACACATTTGCACGTTGGTCGTGCGGTTCGGTCCCAGGGTATTGGTCGATACCGTCAGCTTCCGGTCGGAACCGTTGGTCACGTCCAAGAACACCGATTTGCAATTCCCACCGCTGGCATCACAGGTATTCAGGATGCCGCAGGCGCTGTAATCGACGGTGCAGGCGACCAGCACCGCGGTCTGGCCGATTCGGCTGGCTGGATAGGTCAGCAGGGTATTGGCAACTCCATTGAGGTCAGTGAACGACGGCGACAACAGCGCGGCATTCTCGGCATGACCGATGATGTAGGGCACGGTCGGGCCATTGTTTAGCCCGGCGCTGAACGGATTGCCCTGGCGGATATTGAGCGTCGTGGGATTCACCACACTGTCAATCGTCCGCACCCCGGTCAGGAACCGGTTATCCGGGGTCGGATTCTGGGGCGTTGCCCGCCCGTCCAGCACCAACCGGTCCGCCGAACGCACACTCTTATTAATGAAATCACCGCCAACTGCCGTGAACTGATACTGCCCCTCGACCGGGTCGCCGTTATTGCCAGCAATGAAGAAGGAACCGGGATTGGCCGGATAACCGGTAATCGGCGCATCGACCATGAAGAAGTTAATCTGGGTATTGGGATTGGTGGGATTGCCATTGGCATCGCTCACCACCACGCTAATCGAGCGGGTATACGCGCCATTCTGAAGCTGCGCCTCGCCAAATTGCTGCTGACCAGCGACCACCGCATCGACATACGGCCCGGTGAACGACAGGGTCGTGGCCGGGCGTTCTTCACCGACCACGGTAATGTTCACGCTGGCGCTGATCACCTGACTGGTGTCGGGATCGGTCGCCGAAGCGGTAATGGTCACCACACCGGGGCTGGTATTGGCATGAAAATAGGCTTGGCCGGTACCGGCGGCTCCAGCCAGCACCACCTGCTGAAAGCCCTGGGTCAGATCATCCAGTTTGAACAGCGAGCCTTGCGCCGCATCTCCCGCCGTCCGGGCGATGGTGATGTCCGCCGTGAGCGGATTACCGCTCCTCGTTACCTTCGCCGTAATCGTACTGGTATACGGCAAGGCCGGATTCGGGGGCTGCCCGGACAGATTGACCGGGACGCTGGGCCGATCCACGCTAATCGTGACGTTGATTTTTTCCCCGGTGAACCCACCGTCATCGCCGCCACCGCCGCCGCCGCAACTCGCCAATAGGACACTGAGCAGCAACAGCCCGAATAACCGGAATATTCCGCCAATCATTGAAAACACGGTGGGTTCTCCCCTGAGATTTGAAACAAGTAAAGGTTGTTCGAGTGCCCCGAGCCAATCAGGCAATGGATGGCCAAGGCTATATAAATCCGGGTCTATCTCCCCCCTTTGTTAAAGGGGGAACTGCATTTCAGCACATCGCCTTAGCGCTCGGCGACCGCGCCTTCTTTCATCAACTGCGGCGTCACGAAGATCAGCAATTCGCGCTTAACGGTCTTATTGGCATTGTTCTGGAACAAATAGCCTAACAAGGGGATATCGCCCAGCAACGGTACGGAGGACTTGGATTTCGTCTTGTTTTGCTCAAAGACGCCACCCAACACCACGGTTTCGCCATTGTTCACCAGAACATTGGTCGTCACTTCCCGCTTATCAATCGACGGCACAAACCCGCCTCCCGCCTGCGGAACCACTTCGCCCACATCATCCTTCTTGATATTTAACTTCATGCTAATCCGATCATCCGGGGTAATCTTGGGCGTGACTTTCAGCTCCAGAACCGCCTCTTTAAACTCAGTGGTCGCTGGCTCATTTCCACCGCTAGGCACGGTATAGGGGATCTCTCGACCCTGCTTAATCGTGGCCTCCTGATTATCAGCCGTCACCACCCGCGGATTGGAGAGAACCTCACCGTTACCCTCGGTTTGCAAAGCGGAAAGCTCCAAATCAACCAGATAATCCGCGCCCAGGATGGAAAGAGCCACCGCCGGTGCGCCCGCTGCCGCCAGATCAACCCCAAGCCGTTCCGCGAGCGGCGGAATCGCCACCGGATAGGGCTGTCCGGTATTGATCAGGTTATTAGCGGCGCTATCAATAATCGTACTGGTTCCGTCCAAAGAACCAGTCAGTCCGCCAACGTTACTGCCATCGACCCCTACCCCGGTGACGCCAAACCGCACCCCGATTTCGCGCGCAAAATCATCCGTCGCAATCACGATGCGCGAATCAATCATCACTTGCCGGGTGGGCTTATCGAGCTTCGTCACCAGATTGCGGATTTCACCCATTTTGTCGGGGATATCCTTGACAATCAGAGTATTGGTCCGTTCATCCGCCACCACATCGCCGCGCGGCGACAACATGCTCTGCTCTACCCCTTTTTCTCCGGTTTTTCTCTTGAGCAGTTGCTCCAGATCTTTCGCCTTGGCGTAGTTGATCTGGATAATTTCAGTCCGCAACGGCACCAACTCTTGAACCACCCGGCGCGATTCCAAATCCAGTTTCTCGCGAGCCGCCACTTCCTCGGTTGGCGCAATGAAAATCACATTGCCATTCTGGCGCATCGCCAAACCCTTGGTGCGCAAAATAATATCCAGCGCCTGATCCCACGGCACGTTCTGCAGGCGCAGGGTCAGATTGCCCTTCACGCTGTCGCTGACCACCAGATTCAATCCGGTGAAATCGGCCAGAATTTGCAGGATCGCCCGCACCTCGATGTCCTGGAAATTGAGCGACAACAAATCGCCCTTGTATTTTTTCTTCGACGGATCGAACTCCGCCTCTTTCTCTTCTTCCGCCGTAGTCTTGGGCGCCGGCGGCTTCACCTCGACGACATACAGATCATTGGCCTGATAGGCCAGAAACTCGAACGGCGGATTCGGCTTGATGGTCAACCGGGTGCTGCCATCCCGATTCAGCGCCTCGACCTGCATCACCGATGTCGCAAAATCGCTCACATCCAGCCGCCGCTCCTGCCCACGCGGCAGCGGCGCGCCCTGAAAGTCTGCAATAATCTGATTGCCTTCCTGGCGCACGTCCACCGGAATGCTCGGATTGGACAGCTTGAGGGTAATGATGCCCTGCCCGGCCGGCCCGCGCTTGAAACCGACATCCCTGACATTGCGTGGCCCACCCGCTGCCGGTGGCGCTTCGGACCGCTTCGCGCCCGCTGCGGCCACTGAACTGGTCGCACTAACCGCCGGAGCCTTCACCGCCGCCACCCCGGCATTCTCCAAGGTCAGCACCACGATATTGCCCTGCACCTGCACGTTATAGGGCACCACCCGCGCCAGATTCAGCGAAGCCCGGGTCCGGTCGGCCCCCTCCAGCACGCTAAGCTTGTCCGCCACCCCGACATTGATCGTCTGCTGCCGGGCGCTCAGGCCATTGGTCGTGCCCACAAAATCCAGCACAATCCGCGCCGGATCATTAATCGTAAAACTGCTCGGTGGCGCTTTGGGCATCGCCGACAACCGGAACCGGATCTGCAAGCGGTTGCCCGGCAACGGATTGAAGTCCACGGACTGCAACACCGGCGGTTCGTCAGCGCCTTGCGCAACCGCACCCGGCCATGCCCCCGCCAGCGCTACGCACCACATCAACCCCAGCACCGCCACCCAGAACGGAACCCCCATTCCGCCCAGTCGCCGGCCTGTTTGGCTATTACTCGCTAACCTGCTCGCCATGACACTCTCCCCTGAAGATCTTTATATTGCGCCAGTGACTTTCTCTGTATTGCGCCAGTGACTTATTGAGTCAGCAACTTAATATTGCGCCAGTGACTTTCTCTGTATTGCGCCAGTGACTTATTGAGTCAGCGACAGAAACGCATCCCGTTCCTGCCAGCGTCCCGGACCATCAGGAACCAGCTCCTTCAGATCAACCCGCTGCTCGGTAATCCCGACAATTTTGCCGTGGTTATTGCCCAGGTAATTATTTTTCTGCACCCGATGCACCACATTGTCGGGAGCCAGAATCAGCGCCCATAGATCGCCGCCGCCGCCCATGCGCACGGTACCCATCATCTTCAGCGACCCCAGCGAATACTTCTCTAGTTCTTCCCGCACCCGGTTCGAATCCGGCTTCGGCCCGGTATACGGCGCCGCATTCGCCAGCCTCGCCCCGCCTTCCTGGGTCATTTCCAGCTCCTCCTCCTGCGCGAACGGCGCCACCACAAACGGATCCTTGACACCCTGGGCCGTATAGGCAAACGGGGTATAGGGCTTGATCTCCGGCGGCGGATCCAGCTTCTTGACCGGCGTGGTCCGCTTGGTGTCCTCAATAAACTGCTGCAAATCGGTCAAATCCCGCTGGGCGCAGCCCGTTAGCCCTGCCAGCAACGCCACCGCCAAACCGCAGCCGGCACCCGCCTTGAATAAATCCGTCCCCCCGCTCATTTTTTGGCTGCTCCTGGTTTGGCTGCTCCCGGCTTCGGCGCACTTGGCGCTGCGTTCTCATCCATATACCGATAAGTCTGCAAGGTCGCCTGGATGGTCAACGGCTCCGTCCCGCTCTTGGCCGCCACCTTCGCACCGCCTTTGCCCGCACCTGCGCCGGTCAGCATCGCATTCTCCAGAGTCACAATCCGCGACAGCGCCGCCACCCCGCTCACAAACGCGCCGAACTGGTGATAGGTGCCCTTGGCCCTGATCGTAATCGGCTTGGCCGCATAAAAATCGCGCGGCTGCTCGTTCTCCGGCTTGAACAACTCGAACTCCAGCCCATTCTTCTTGCCGGTGTTGGAGACATCCTCCAGCAGATCCGGCATCTCGGTCCCGGTCGGCAACTGCCGCAGCATCACCTCCAGATCCGCTTCCATCTGCTTGAGTTGCGCCCGGAACGCATCCAGATTGGCTGTCACCCGCTGCTTTTCGATGAATTCCTGGCGCAGCGCCTGCTCCTCGCGGGCCACCTGATCCAGTTTATCGAGCTGATCGCTGGTGAAAAAATAATAGCCCGCCCCCAGCACCGCAGCGATCACCACCACCGCCAGAATAATCTTGCCCGGCAGCGGCCATTCGCCGGCTTCGCGGAGATCAAAATCGCTCAGGTTGATCTCGGACAGATTCATGTCTTGCCTCCCGCCCCCACCTGATCCGCCCCCAGCTTGAGCGGAACGATCAGTTCGAACACCCGGGCCTGCACATTGTTGTTGACGTTCTTGGTCTCGATGATTTGCAACACCGGCTCGCCAAACCGCTTGGCGTCGCGGATGCTGCGCATGAATTCGGAAATAACGACATCGGAGCGGGCGACCCCGTTGAGCGTCACCTGATTATTGGCCGTCTTGAACGCCGTCAGATAAATATCCTGTGGAATCAGCTGGACCAGCTCGTCGAGCATCCGCACCATGCCGGGGCGGCTCGCTTGCAGGGTCTGGATCACATTGAGCCGCTCCACCAGCCGGCTCTTGGTCTTCTGCAATTCCGCTAGCTCTTCAGCCGCTTTCTTGAGCCGGGCGATCTCGCCCTTCAGATACTCGTTGCGCTGCTGCTGATATTGAATGCGGCTGTCAATCTCGGTCTGCACCAGAAACACGATGCCTATTGCGAAGATCGCCGCCGCCACCAGGATCCCGATCAGCTCACGTTGCCGCTGAACGCGGCGCGCTTCACGCCAGGGCAATAAGTTGATGCGCGTCATCAGTCGAAGCTCCTCAACGCCAGGCCGCAGGCAATCGCCAGCAAGGGCGCATCGCGCAACAGAGCATTGCTGTTCACCCGCCCAGCGCTCCCCATGTTCTTGAAGGGATTGGCGACCAGGGTGGTGATGCCCAACACGTCGGCCACCACCCGATCCAGACCCATGACCAGGGCGCCGCCGCCAATCAGCACAATACTGTCCACAGTATAGCGACCCGAAACAAACAGGTCCGAGGAAAAAAAGAACTGCAAACCATGACCGATCTGCTCAGCCAGCATCTGCTTGAACGGCTCCAGAATCATCGGGCCGTAGTCATCCGCCAGTTGTCCAGTGCGCTTGGCCTGCTCGGCCTGCTCCCGCGACAAGCCATAGGCTTCGGCGATCCGGACCGTCAACTGGTCGCAGCCAAAACCCTGCTCGCGGGTAAAGATGATCGAATCCTGCTGCAGAATGTACAGGTTGGTCATGGTCGCGCCGATATCGATCAGCGCCGTCAACCCCCCCCTGCGCCTTGCTCAGACTCAGCCCGCCGCCCTCCTTTTTGGGCAAGCCATCCATCAGCAACCGGAAGGTGTTCTCTAGCGCATAGGCTTCCACATCCACAATCGCTGGAATCAGCCCGGCATTTTTGAGCGTAGCTTCCCGGGTATCCACGTTCTCCTTACGGGTCGCCACCAGCATCACATCCTGCATGTCCACACTGGCCTGGGATGGGCCTTTTACCTCGAAATCCAGGTAAATTTCCTCGATGGGATACGGAATGTACTGCGAAGCCTCAATCGCGATATTGGTTTCAATATCGCTTTCCTTGAACTCCACCGGCATCGGCACGGTGCGGGTGATCACCCCGGAGGTGGGCACTGCGACCGCGGCATGACGGGTCCGGGCACCGGAGCTGCGCCATGCGCGCCGGATCGCTTCCGCCACATCGTCGGTATCGGCGGGATTGCGATCTTCCATCATGCCCTCGCCTAACGGTTCAATGGCGAACGCTTCGACCCGGAACCGGGTGCCGGAACGGCTCAGCTCGATCAGCTTGACCGCCGATGGACTGATATCAATCCCCAGAATAGGTTCTTTACGCTTGAACAGAGCCAAGTTACGCTTCCTCAAAAGTGATTCAACCCATGAATCAAACTCGCGCCTCTAAGGAATATAGCAAACAATCCGTTTCTGACGAGGGGAACTTTCATACTCTGCAATCGGCCTGTTCCAATTTGCCGGTTTGCGATGAATCCATTCGCATCGCCGGTTTCGCCCGCCGCCGCTCATCCGCCGCCATCGCCTTGCTGGAGTTTGCCCATGTCCCGTCACCGCCGCGAGAACCACCGCCTCAAGACTCTGCTGGCCCAGGAATGCGCTCGGATCATCGCCGAAGAGGGTATCCAGGATTTTCGGAGCGCCAAGCGCAAGGCGGCGCTCCGGCTGGCCGTTGCCGACAAGACGGCGCTGCCGGATAACGCCGAAATCGAACAGGCCCTGCTGGATCATCAGCGGCTGTTCCATGCCGACCGGCAAGCGCTGCAATTGCGCAGCCTGCGGGAAACCGCGCTGGAAGCGATGCGCTTTCTGGCGAATTTCCGGCCCCGACTGGTCGGTCCGGCGCTGACGGGAGCAGTCGGCCTCCATGCCGATATTCGCCTCCACCTGTTCGCCGATACGCCCCTGGAGATTTTGCTGTTCCTGACCGAGCGGCGGATTCCTGTTGAAATCGCGGAGCGCCGGCTGCGGATGAGCAACGGCACCGAGGTTCATGCGCCGGTGTTCCGTTTCAGCGCCGGCGATCAGCCGATCGAACTGACTGTATTTCCGCCCTTGGCTGAACGGGAAGCGCCCTGCAGCCCTATCGATGGCCGACCGATGCGGCGAGCCCATCTGGCTGAGGTCGAGGCCCTGCTGACCGATGGCGGAAGCTGAACTGGCGCAATTCCGCCACCGGTACGCTGCGCGATACATGGCACCGATTCCTGGCAGCTTGCCTGGTCAGGTCTTGGCGGCGCTGGGATGGATATCCACAAAGTGCTTCAGCACCAGCTTGAGCTGTAACACCTTCTGATCGTGTCCTCTCCGGCGCGCTTCCTCGATGTCATCCAAAATGATCCGCTTGATCATCGGGATGCCTTCCTCGCTATGCACCAGATAGCTGCCCAGTTCCAGCGCCGCCATTTCCGGCAGATGTTCGTGCTGGGCGATGGCCTCAATCTCTTCTTCGGTCAGGTCGCTCAATTCCACGCAATCTTGATAGCACAACATGACATTACACTCCTGAGTCGTTCTGTTTTTTTGAAACCGGCGCTAAGGTTAAACCCGGTAATCCGTCCACACAAGCGCAAACCGTCACCATCGGCGATCCCCCCATTCCGCCGGGGACCCAAATGACCCGATCAGACATGGATTCATCCTGCCGGGACGCGCTATCATCGCCCCCCATCAACCGCCATTCTGAATTTACCATGACCGCCGATTTGCCCACGTCGCCCAGCGATGATCCGCCCTCGCCCTGCATTGGCGTTTGCGTCATGAACACGCAAACCCAGTGGTGCGAAGGCTGCTTCCGCACCTTGGAAGAAATCGCCGGCTGGTGGGATTATTCGCCTCGCCAGAAACTCGCCGTGATCGCGCAACTGGACGGTCGGCTGGCGCGAATCATGGATGGCGCTGATTTCGACTGACCTGCCGGATTCCCGTCCGCTCGTTAAAATTCCCGGTTCAAAAAATTCCTGGTTAAGGAACCTGTCATGCCGCTCCCCGCCGCCGCTCCCCGTCAATTACTGCATCAACGCACGGTTGAATGCCTGGGCTACCAACGTGAAGACGGTCTCTGGGATATCGAAGGCCGGCTGGTCGATGTCAAGACCTATCCGTTCCCGAATGAAGATCGGGGTGGCGCCATCGAACCCGGCGATCCGCTGCATGATCTGTCGATCCGGCTAACGGTGGACGATGAGTTCCTGATTCATGACGCCCGAGCCTGTACCGACCGTTCGCCGTTCGGGCTGTGTCCGGCGATCACCGAACGCTACCGGCGACTGATCGGAGTGCGGGTCGGGCCGGGCTGGTCGCTCAAACTCCGGGAGTTGTTCAGCGGGGTCAGCGGCTGCACCCACATGACCGAGTTGCTGGGACCGGTCGCCACCACGATGTTCCAGACCATTTACGGCCGGCGCTATGACCAGGACGACGCCAAAGCGCCGGAAGATCGGCCGCCGCCGCAGGTGCTGAACACCTGCCATGCCCTGGCCAGCGACAGCCTGGTGGTCAGGAAACGCTGGCCCCAGGCTTACACCGGACCGGATCGAGAACTCGATTCACACCACCGCCACTTGCTGGACGATTGCCTGACTTGATCTGGGACTGCCGTTGCATCAACGGATTGGCGTGGCGCACGTGACCCTTCCTAATATTATGAACCAGCACCCAGTCCTCGGCGCCGTCCAGTCCCGTCACTCGCACCAGCGAATCCGCCCAGCGTCGCCCCAACAACGTGGCGTCCCGCACTACCTTCTGCAACTCCTTGTCCAGAAAGGTGAACCCTGCGACCAGTTCATTCCGGCATGAGCCACCGGGAAGAAAAACTCCAGTAAATGCCGGGAAGAACCGCTGCAACAGAGTCTTCCACGGCGAGTCATAATCGGTCATTTTGGTGGCATCGAGTGTTGTACGTCAGTCAGAGCGTTTCCGGCTTCAAGTCCCGCGCCAGCAGAATTTCCACCGCCCGCCGGGGATTCTGACCATGATGCAGCACCCGATCGACCTGCTCGGTGATCGGCATTTCCACCCGGCGCTGGCGAGCCAGGCGCAAGGCTTCCCGCGCAGTCACCGCGCCTTCGACCACCTGACCAATCGCCGCCAGCGCCGTCGCGACCGGTTCGCCCCGGCCAATGGCCAGCCCGAACCGGCGGTTGCGGGATTGATCATCGGTACAGGTCAGCACCAGATCACCGACGCCGGTCAGACCCATAAAGGTCTCGCGCTGGCCGCCGACCGCCAGCCCCAGCCGCACCATTTCCGCCAGACCACGGGTAATCAGGGCTGCCCGGGCATTGGCCCCGAATCCGAGACCATCCGCAATGCCGGCTGCAATGGCCAGTACATTCTTGATCGCGCCGCCCAGTTCCACGCCGATCACATCGGTGCTGGTATAGGCCCGCAGGCTGGAGCCATGCAGCGCGGTCGCTACCCGCCGGGCGTGTTCGACCTCGCGCGCCGCGACAGTGACCGCGGTGGGCAGGCCCTGGGCCACTTCCCCGGCGAAACTGGGGCCGGAAATCACTGCGGCCGGCCAGGTCGCACCCAGTACCTGAGCCGTGACCTCATGCAGAAACAGGCCGCTCCCTGACTCCAGACCCTTGGTCGCCCACGCCAGCCCTGCAACGACGGCGGGCAGGTGTGGGCGCAATCGCTCCAGGGTCGCCCGGTAAGCATGGCTGGGCGTCACCACCAGCGCCAGTTCGACGCCGGCCAGCGCCTCAGCCAGATCAATCCCGACCGTCAGGGCGTCGGGAAACGGAATTCCCGGCAGATAGCGCCGGTTTTCCCGGTCGCGCTGGAGCGAGGCGACTTCATCGGGATCGTGGCCCCACAAGCGTACCGTGTGGCCGTTGCGGGTCAATAACAACGCCAGCGCTGTTCCCCAGGAACCCACGCCGAGTACCGCGACCGTTGTACTCACGCCCCAGCCCTCGCCTAGTGGATAACGGCTGGCGGTGCGACTTCGGCCTGCTGTTGTTGCTGCTGCAAGCGTTGCATGTATAAGCCGTCGAAATTGATCGGATTAAGCAACAGTGCAGGAAAGCCGCCTTTGCCGATCAACGAGGCCAGGGCTTCACGGGCGAAGGGAAACAGCAGATTCGGGCAGAAAGCGTGGACCATGTGCCCCATCTGCTGATCATCGAATCCGCGCAGGGTGAACAACCCACCCTGCTGCACTTCGACCAGATAGGCGGTGCGCTCACCGAGTTTGGCGGTCACGGTCACGGTCAGCACCACCTCAAACAGATCTTCTGTCAGCGGCGTGGAGTTGGTTTCCAGCCGCACTTCGGTTTCCGGCTGCCATTGTTCGGTGAAAATCATTGGAGAATTCGGGGTCTCCAGCGATGCATCCTTGAGATAGACCTTCTGGATATCAAAGTGCTGCTGGGGAACCTGTGGTTGCTCGCTCATGCGGAATGCCTTCGTCAGATGGGTGGAAAAGGAAGAATTTGGTGGAAAAGATAAGGTTGGGAACGCCCGCCGGGAATGCAGGCGCAATGGGTTTCAATCGGCGACCAGCAACGGATCCAGACCGCCGCGCCGGTCCAGCGCTACCAGATCGTCACAGCCGCCGATATGGCGGTCGCCAATGAAAATCTGCGGCACGGTATCGCGTCCGGTGCGAGCGGTCATCTCGCCCCACAATGCGGGATCGCGGTTGACGTCGAGGACGGTATAACTCGCGCCCTTGCGGTCCAGTAATGCTCGCGCCTGGCGGCAATACGGGCAATAGTTGGCCGAGTACACAACAATGCTGGGCATGGGAGGCGCGTCCGGCGGGGAAACTCAGGCTTTCTTGCGGCTGACCGGCAAATGGGCGTCCTGCCAGGCCGGCAGACCGCCGTTGAGGCTGTGAACATTGGCGATACCGTGCTTTTTCAGCAGGACGCAGGCGGACTGGGAAGTGGCCCCGGTGCGGCAATAGACAATGATCGGTTTGTCGCCGGCCTTGCCCAGTTCGGCCAGCCGATCCTTGAGCGTAGCGAACGGGATGTGACGGGCCTGGGGGATATGGCCATCCTTGTAGTCGCCGCCTTCGCGGATATCCACGATCCAGGCATCCTGGTCGTTGATCAGCCGCAGCGCCTCGGTCGCGTTCAAGGTCTGGACCCCGCGCAGTTTATGCAGAATCTCGCTGCCGGCCAGCATGCCCAGAATGACGAACAGCGCCAGAAGCAGCACCCAGTTATGGACGGCAAACTCGGCGAAATCGCTCATTTCGGCGAACAACCGGCTTGATCGCCCGCTTTCGGAACGCCCAGCTTCCAGAAGATCAATTCCGCCGGACAGAACCGGGTAAAGCCGCTTTGAAGCAGGTTGAGGCCGACAAAGGCGGTGAACCATAACCAGTAACTGCTATGGTAAAGCGGGCTGGCCGGCGCGCCGAGCAGCAGGGAAATCAGAATAAAAGCGCCGGCCATAATCCGGATCATGCGTTCGCTGTTCACTAAGATTGATCTCGAAGGTTGAAACGGGAAAATTTGAAATCGACCGGGATGGGGCGGTTTCAGCCGCGCGGGCAGAATACGTCGCGCATCATGCCGATCAGACGCAAGGTTCCGGGGTCTCCCACTCGGTAGTAAACCCGGTTGGCGTCCTTGCGGCAGATCAGAATCCCCTTGTCGCGCAGAATGGCCAAATGCTGGGAGATATTGCTCTGCGAGGTGCCAACCCGATCCACGATGTCCTGAACGCTGCTTTCCTGATCGCCCAGCGTACAGAGAATCTTGAGCCGCAACGGATGCGACATCGCTTTGAGCGCCCGTGAGGCCCGTTCAATCTCGCCGTCGTGGGTCATCAGTGAATCCATCGGGAGACTATGAAAACCGGTTGGCATCACTCGCACACCTCAATCAAGCACCCTGACCCGAACCACCCCGACCCCGGGAATTGTGCGAGTCAGAATAGCGGAATGGAGCGCCCTTGAGAAGTTGCGGGAATCACGGGGGGCGCAACTGGCGAAACCAGCGGGCCGGGGGTATGATCGGACGGCTCAATTTTCGCAAATTATTCAATTTTTCCGCCGTTTCGCCCACCCCCGAATTCCTGAACTGAGGAGGCTTCAAGCTAATGTACAAAATCGTGCTGATCCGCCATGGCGAAAGCCAGTGGAACATGGAAAACCGCTTCACCGGCTGGGTAGACGTCGACCTGACCGAGAAAGGTCGCGAAGAAGCCCGTAAAGGCGGGCAAGGGCTGAAAAAGGAAGGCTATGTCTTTGATGTTGCCTTCACCTCGGTGCTGAAACGGGCCATTCATACCCTGTGGACGGTGCTGGATGAAATGGATCTGGCCTGGATTCCGGTGCAACGGAGCTGGCGGTTGAATGAACGGCATTACGGGGCGCTGGCCGGGCTGAACAAGTCCGAAACCGCCGCCAAGCATGGCGAGGAACAAGTCAAGATCTGGCGGCGCAGCTTTGACATCCCGCCGCCGGCGCTGGAGCTGAACGACCCACGGCATCCGGCATTCGATCCGCGCTATGCCGGTCTTGACCCGCGGGTGCTGCCGGCGACCGAAAGCCTCAAGACCACCATTGACCGGGTGTTGCCGTTCTGGCATGACACCATCGTCCCGACCATCCGTTCCGGCAAGCAGGTATTGATCGCCGCGCATGGCAACAGTCTGCGGGCGCTGGTCAAGTATCTCGATGACCTGTCCGATGAGGAAATCATCGCGACCAACATCCCGACTGCGGTGCCGCTGGTCTATGAACTTGACGCCAACCTGCGCCCGATCAAGAAAGGCGGTACCTACATCGCCGATCCCGAAGAACTGAAGAAGCTGATGGAAGCGGTCGCCAATCAGGGCAAGGCCAAGTAACTATAGGAATCTGTCCGAATGGTGGAACGACCGCTTCGAACCACCCCGGCGCTGCGCGCCACCCCTCCTTGTCCAAGGAGGGGAAATTTCGCAGTTCCGACAGGATCGCTATAGTTCTACCGGTTTCCCGCACCCGGCTTTGGCTTGATTCCAAGATCCGGGCGTTTCCTCTCCCGCCCCCGCCCAACAATTAAATTCCGGCCCTGCAATTTCCGGGTTTTGTCGATGGTCCTATTAGACGATTACTGGCTTGTCCATTAAATTTCTCTCGCCCATTTTTCTTTGTCGTTCATTTGAGGAATCTCCGAAGTGAAAACAAGTGTTGCCACCCGCTACGGTCTGGCGCTGGCGTTGAGCTTGCTGGCGGGCGTTGCGCTGACGCCGGTTTATGCCGCGGCAGAAAAGGAAACGCCGCCCGAGAACAAGCTGCCACTGGATGAGCTGCGCACCTTCACTGGCGTACTGGATGCCGTGAAACAGGATTATGTCGAGCCGGTCAAGGACAAGGATCTGCTGGAAAACGCGATTCGCGGCCTGTTAAGCAATCTCGACCCCCATTCCGCCTATCTGGACGCCGAGGCCTTCCAGGATTTGCAAATCGGCACCAGCGGCGAATTTGGCGGGCTGGGCATTGAAGTCGGTCAGGAAGACGGCTTTCTTAAAGTCATCGCCCCGATTGACGACACTCCGGCGCAACGGGCCGGAATCCGCGCCGGCGATCTGATCATCCGGCTGGACGATGTGTCGGTGAAAGGCATGGCGCTGGCCGACGCGATTCAGAAGATGCGCGGCAAGCCCAATACCCCGATCACTCTGACCATCATCCGGGAAGGGGCGCGGAAACCGCTCAAGATCAAGCTGATCCGCGAAGTGATTCAGGTCAAAAGCGTCAAAAGCCGCTTGCTGGAGCCGGGCTTTGGTTATGTCCGAATCACCCAGTTCCAGGCCAAGACCGCCCAGAACTTGCAACAATCCCTCCAGGAACTGGAACAACAGAACAAAGCTCCGTTGCGGGGGCTGGTGCTGGATTTACGCAACAATCCGGGCGGAGTGCTGAACGGCGCGGTGGAAGTCGCCGATGATTTTCTCGACGGCGGCGTGATCGTCCAGACCAAGGGGCGCGGCAACGGATCCGACCAGAGCTATAAGGCCACGCCGGGCGATCTACTGAAGGCGGCCCCGATTGTGGCGCTGGTCAACGGCGGTTCCGCTTCCGCCTCGGAGATCGTCGCCGGGGCCTTGCAGGATCACCGGCGGGCGTTGATCGTCGGTGAACGCACCTTCGGCAAAGGCTCGGTGCAAAGCATCCTGCCGCTGGGCAATGGCGCGGCGGTCAAGCTGACCACCGCCCGCTACTACACCCCCAATGACCGTTCGATTCAGGCGGAAGGCATCGTCCCCGACATCAAGCTCAAGCCGCTCAAGGTCGCTGCGGACAACGGCGTCGACAACGAGTCGATCAAGGAATCGGATCTGACCGGGCATCTGCGTAATGACAAAGCTGATGGCAAACCGGCGGAAGACGCGGCAGGTGGAACGGAATCGGCCAAGGCCGCCGACGGCGATTTGGCGCAAAGCGATTATCAACTGTACGAAGCCCTGAATCTGCTCAAGGGCATGACCCTGCTGCATCCGCTCAAGACGGCGGAAACCGCCCAGGCGCCGGTCCAGAAATAATACCGTTTCCCGATATATCGCCACCCCGTTCGTCATACCCGCTTGCGCGGGTATGACGAACCAGGAAATCATCAAACCCGTTGCGGATCATCTTTGCGATCCGCCTTCCCCGTATTCCATCAATACAGCACTTCCGCCGCCGTAATGTCATTGGTGCGCAGCGACAGCGTCGCGTTGCCGCGGGATTTGCTGACGCTGATTTTGATTCTGAGCAGACCTTCCGCAACCACTTCCAACTGGCCTTTATAGTTCGCGCCGGTGCTGGTCCGCAGCTTGACGATTTTGCCGGCATGCTGACCCAATTCGCCCACCGGGATCGGGTGATACGCCCTCTGAATCACCGCAGGTTGTTGCGGTTCCTCCGGGATCGCCTCGGTTTCTTCCGGCGGCGCTTGTCCGGCTGCGGCTATGCCCAAGGCGCGAGCTACCTTGGCTGCATCCCATTCCACGCCGGGATCGGCGATCACCGTCTGGTTCACCTTCACCTTCAGGCCCAGCAATATGATGGCGTCCGCCGCCGTATAAGAGGGGATTTCAGCGGGATTGATCGGCGCGGGCGGTGTCGCGGTGATGGTAATTTCGCCGCCCTCGGTCAGATAACGCCGGTAGGCATCAATCAGTCCCGGCCCTGGATCAATGCCGTTGGCCCGGAGCCGTTCCACCACCAGCCGCACATGATCGGTGATGTAATCGGGGATCGGCTCGCCGGCCTTGGCGGCGCAGTAATTGTTGCGTCGGGCATTGAACCCATCGTCGCGGATCACGAAGTCGAGTTTGGCCAGCTTGGGCGTGAGCGCGCCACTGAGTTCCATGATCGAGGTAGTCGCCGCCGTCAGGGCAAAGCCGATCTCCAGATTGACCGTAGCCCAGTCGCGGGTTTGACTGTCCACTTGCAGACTCAGGACCTGATGGGCAAGGTCGAGGCGGTAACCGATGTCAACATTGCTGATGAACTGTTCATAACCCATCGCCTGCCATTCGGTGCCGCCCAGATGCAGGATCGGGCCGCAACCCAGCGCTTCCAGATTGTCGAAAGGCCCGCCGGCGCCAGGCACAGTCGGTTTGCCGCCGAGAATGCCGCCATGCAGCGGCAGCTCAAACTGGCGGAACGAGATCGCCAGCGCTTCTGGCAGTTTGCCCTGACTGATTTGCCGGCGCACATTGAGCAAGGCCAGAATGTTCCTGGCGCTGACCTGGATCGCGCCGATGGTCATCGAATCCGTGACGAAATTGGGCGCGATCCGCACCCGATTGACCGCAATGGCCCCCCCCGGCGAGATGTCAATGCCGCTGTAGCTGATCTCGGCGAACGGCTTGGCCATCGTGATCAACTGAGCGACCTGCTGTTGGGTGTTGTACCAGAGATAGCCCCAGACGCCGCCCGCCATCAGGGTCAAAACAGCCAGAATGACTCCCACAACCGTGATCAGTTTGCGCATGGATAGTGACTCCGAGAGGGTATCGAGCATTGGCCGGTAAAGTCGCCGCATGATACGCCTTGACCGGGCCTCCTGCTGAAGGGGGCGGGATCATTTGCTAAGCTGATACAGGATTTTGCGCGATCAGCGGACGAGACGCCCGCGCCCTTCACCGGAGAAGCCTGATGAATTTTGCCCCGATTAGCCTGCAGGTTCCAAGATTATTGCTGCCCAGCCCGGGCGTGGACCTGACAACATGGGCAGTGGTCGCCTGTGATCAATACACCTCGCAGCCGGAGTACTGGGCGCAGGTGGATGCTCTGGTGGGCGCTGCCCCTTCTACCCTGCGGCTGATGTTGCCCGAGATTTTTCTCGGTGCTGCTGACGAAGCGTCGCGGATTGCCGCCATTCACGACGCCATGCGCCGCTATCTGGCCGAGGGCATTCTGGTTGAACAACCGCCCGGACTGGCGCTGGTGGAACGGGAGACAGCGCCGGGTCGGACCCGCAAGGGGCTGATCACGGCGCTGGATTTGGAGCATTACGACTTCACGCCCGGCGCCAAGCCGCTGATTCGTCCCACTGAAGGCACCATCATGGATCGGCTGCCACCACGGATCCGGGTGCGCGAGGGCGCGCCGTTGGAACTGCCGCACGTCATGGTGCTGATCGATGACCCGGAGCATCTGGTCATTGATCCGCTGTTCGCCGAACCGCTGCAGCCGCTGTACGACGCGCCGCTGATGTTGGAGGGCGGGCGAGTGCGCGGCTGGCGGGTCGATCATCCATTGCTGATTCAATGGGTGGTCGAGCAGCTGGCGCGGCTGGCCGACCCGGCGGCGTTCAATGCCCGCTATGGCGTGATTGACGAACCGGTGCTGCTCTATGCCCTGGGCGACGGCAACCACTCCTTCGCTACCGCCAAGGCGATCTGGGAGAATCTAAAACGCGCCGCGCCTGATCCGTCTGCGATCATGAATCATCCGGCCCGTCATGCCCTGGTGGAACTGGTCAATCTCCATGATGACGGTCTGGAGTTCGAGGCGATTCACCGGGCCGTGTTCAATGTTGATCCCGAGTCATTGCTGACCGCATTGGCAGCGTTCTGCAAAGCGCAAGGCTCCACCTTGACCCTGCTGGATTCTCCATCGTGGCCGGCGGCCAAACAGACCTGGGCCGAATGGCGACAGCAGCCCGGGCAGACCATCGCTTTCGTGAGCCGCGACCGTTGTGGCGTCTTGATCATTGGCCAGCCCCGCCTGACTTTGCCGGTCGCGACCTTGCAAGCCTTCCTCGATGACTACCTGCCGACCCTGCCCACTGCCCGGCTCGATTACATTCACGGCGAGGCGGCGCTGGAGCAGCTCGGTGGATCCGCCGGCAATATCGGCTTCTATCTCCCAGCGCTGGCCAAAAGCGATTTCTTCCCCACTGTGATCCGCGATGGCGCACTGCCGCGTAAAACCTTCTCGATGGGTGAGGCCGATGAGAAGCGGTTTTATCTGGAATGCCGGCGGATTGTGTGAAGGCGAATGGCGAAAGGCGAAAGGTTAAAAGCTGAATGATTGACCTGGGGTTGACTCGCAATATCGGCATCGCCGCCCATGTGGATGCGGGTAAAACCACGTTGACCGAGCGGATGCTGTATTACGCCGGCGCGTCGCACAAAATCGGCGAAGTCCATGAGGGCGCAGCCCACATGGACTACATGGCCGAGGAGCAGCGGCATGGCATCACCATCACCGCCGCTGTGACCCGCCTGCCGTGGCGCGATCATCTGATTCAGCTCATCGATACCCCCGGCCATGTTGATTTCACCATTGAAGTCGAACGGTCAATGCGGGTGCTGGACGGTTGCGTGATCGTGCTGGACGGGGTGCGCGGGGTGGAGCCGCAGACTGAAACCGTCTGGCGGCAACGGACCCGCTTTCAGTTGCCGGCGCTGTTCTTCATCAACAAGCTGGATCGGCCCGGCGCGGATTTTGGGCGGGCGCTGGCGACAATCCGCGCCCGGCTGAACGCGGAGCCGATCGCGGTGACGGCGCCGTCGCCCGAGACCGATGGTTCGGTGATTCATCTGATCGACCAGACCCGGCTCCGGTTTGCCGGCGAACGCGGCGAGCAGGTGCAGGTGATGCCTTGCGACGCCGTAACCTGGGAACGATTGCGACCGTGGCGGGAAAATCTGCTGCTGGCGGCGGCGGAGATGGATGAGGCGCTGGCGGAACTGGTGCTGACTGAACAGGAGCCGGATCCCGAAACGGTCTGGGCGGCGCTGGGTAAAGCCACCTTGGCCGGCAAAATTTGCCCCGCGTTCGCCGGCAGCGCCCTGCGTAATCAGGGCGTCCAACCAGTACTCGATGGCGTGGTGCGCTTGCTGCCGGCCCCGACCGAACGCCCGCCGAGTCTGGCTCATCGCCCCGATGGCAACGAGGAATGGGTGGCGATGGAGGTCAGTGGGCCATTGGCGGCGCTGGCGTTCAAAGTCCAACTGTGGGAAGGCCGCCGCCATGTGTTCGCCCGGATCTATCGCGGCGTACTCAAGCCCGGCGACGAAGTGGCGATTCCCGGTCCGAACGGGACGGTGCGGCTGGAGCGGGCAGCGCGGCTGTTTGAGGTGGACGCTAATCACAAGGCGCGGATTGAGATAGCGACTGCCGGCCAGATTGTGCTGCTGGCCGGGCTGCGCTGGGCGACCACCGGCGACACGCTTTGCAGTCCAGGGCATCCGCTGTGGCTGGAGCGGATCGAAGCCCGCGAACCGGTTCTGGGACTGGCGATCGAGCCGCAATCCAGCGCCGATGAGGACAAGTTGCTGGAGGCGCTGGACAAGTTGCAGCAGGAAGACCCGACCCTGCGGGTGGAAGAGGACCCGGAAACCGGGCAGCGGGTGCTGCGTGGCATGGGCGAGCTGCATCTGCAAATCGCCAGCGAGCGGCTTAAGCGCGAATTTGGCGTCAGCCTGCGGGTGGGCCAACCGGATGTGGTAACCCGCGAGACCATTGGGCAAGCGGCTGAATCCCAGTACCTGTTTCACCGGGTGATCGAGCAACCGGACGGCAAGAAGCTGGAGCTGAAAGCCGGAGCGCGGGTGCGGGTGGAACCGTTGGCGCGAGGAACCGGAGTGCGGATTGAGGCTGCGTCGCATGTGCATCCTGATGGCGTTGAATTGCATCCCCCGCAACAGGAAGCGGTGACCAACGGGGTCGAGGATGCGCTAACCAGCGGTCCAGCTACCGGGGCGTCGTTGCAGGATGTGGCGGTGCGAGTGCTGGAGATCGAACTGTTTAGCGCGTTATCCAGCCCGTCAGCAGTGCGCATCGCGGTCACCGAGGCGACCCGCAAGGCGCTGATGCAAGCTGGCGGGCTGGTGATGCGGCCAATCATGGCGACTGAAGTGGTGGTTCCCGAGGGTGAGGTGGGCACAGTGCTGGGCGATTTGCAGTCCCGCCATGCCGTGATTCGGGAGACCGCCACCTTGGGAGGAATGACGATCATTCACTGCGACTGCGCACTGGATCGACTGCTGGGCTATATCACTGATTTGCGCGGCATGACCCATGGTCGCGGCCAGTTCACCATGACCTTTGATCGGTTTGACGTGGTTTGAAACCGCTAACCACGCTGCTCGCGTCTTAGGGGATTTCCCGAAAAAAGATACCCACTTTGGTGTTTACTCCAACCAAACCTAAGGATATTAGCCACGGAAAAACACGGAAAAACACGGAAAATTTTTCTTTTCACTGACTTTGCTCACCCCTCCGTAAGATTTTGATTATTTTCGCGTTAATTTTCATGCCAACAAAGGTTGCAAAACACAATAAATTTAAAAATCAATATGTTATTTGAGAGGAGGTACGCAATCACGGT
>JADLEK010000069.1 GCA_020846135.1 Gammaproteobacteria bacterium | reverse complement strand
GAAGGCACCGCCCAGCGCACCTGCGCCGCCGCCGACCGCACCGGCCACGCCATTCTGCATACCCTGTATCAGCAGGCGCTGCGCCATGATGCAGAGTTCTTTATTGAATACTTCGCGCTGGATTTGATCATGGACGATAGCGGCGCGTGTCGCGGGGTCGTCGCCTGGGATCTGGCCGAGGGTACGCTGCACCTGTTCCGCGCTCACCAGACCGTGCTGGCCACCGGCGGTTATGGCCGTTCCTACTTCTCGGCGACCTCCGCCCATACCTGCACCGGCGACGGCAACGGCATGGTGCTGCGGGCTGGTTTGCCGCTACAGGATATGGAGTTCACCCAATTCCATCCCACCGGCATTTACGGCTCCGGCTGTCTGATGACCGAAGGCTGTCGCGGCGAAGGCGGCTACCTGACCAATTCCAACGGCGATCGGTTCATGGAGCGCTACGCGCCGAACGCCAAAGACCTGGCGTCCCGCGATGTGGTCAGCCGGTCGATGACCATCGAAATCCGCGAAGGGCGCGGAGTCGGCGAACACAAGGATCATATTTATCTGCACTTGGAGCATCTGGGTGCGGATGTGATCAACGAGCGGTTGCCCGGTATTGCCGAAACCGCCCGGATTTTCGCCGGAGTCGATGTGACCAAGGAACCGGCGCCGGTGCTGCCAACCGTGCATTACAACATGGGCGGCATTCCCACCAACTATCATGGCGAGGTGGTGATTCTCAAGGATGGCAATCCCGACACCGTCATTCCCGGCCTGATGGCGATTGGCGAAGCCGCCTGCGTCTCGGTGCATGGCGCTAACCGGCTCGGCTCCAATTCGCTGCTCGACATCGTGGTGTTTGGCCGCGCCGCCGCCAACCGTTGCGCCGCGACCATCAAGCCCAACAGCGCCCACCCAACCACCTCGCAAGCCGCGGTCGATAAAATCCTGGCCCGCTTCGACGGTCTGCGTAACGCCAAGGGTGAAAACCCGACGGCCGGATTGCGGATGCGGATGCAGCGCACCATGCAGAATCACGCGGCGGTGTTCCGCACCGGCGACTCGATGGCGGAAGGCATCAAGCTGCTGGAAGAAGTCCATGCCGGCTTTGAACATATCGGCGTTAGCGATCGCAGCCTGGTGTGGAACTCCGATCTGGTGGAGACGCTGGAGCTGGACAACCTGCTCGGCTGCGCGATGGTCTCGATCAAGTCGGCGATCAACCGGCCCGAAAGTCGCGGCGCACATGCCCGCGAGGATTATCCCGATCGCGATGACGAAGGCTGGATGAAGCACACCCTGGCGTGGCTGGGGCCGAACAGCGAGGTCAAGATTGACTACCGTCCGGTCCATACCTACACGCTGACCAATGAGGTGGACTACATTCCGCCCAAGAAGCGCACTTACTAAAGAGAAGGAAGACGCTAATGGCTCAATTCAATCTTCCGCCCAATTCCGTGATCGGCAAGGGCAAGACCTACTATGCCGGGACCGGCGCCAAAAATGTCCGGCGCTTCCAGATTTACCGCTGGGACCCGGACAGCGGTGAAAACCCGCGCATGGATACCTACGAGGTCGATCTGGCTGCCTGCGGGCCGATGATCCTGGACGCGCTGCTCAAGATTAAAAACGAGGTCGATCCGACCCTGACCTTCCGCCGTTCCTGCCGTGAAGGGGTGTGCGGGTCCTGCGCGATGAACATCGACGGCACCAATACCTTGGCTTGCACCAAGGCGATTGATGATGTGTCCGGCGAGGTCAAGATTTACCCGTTGCCGCACATGGCGGTGGTCAAGGATCTGGTGCCGGACCTGACCCACTTCTACGCCCAGTACGCCTCGATCAAGCCGTGGCTACAATCGGCGACCTCGCCGCCGGAACGGGAACGGCTGCAATCCAAGGAAGACCGCGCCAAGCTGGATGGGTTGTACGAGTGCATCCTGTGCGCCTGCTGCTCGACCAGTTGCCCGAGCTACTGGTGGAATGGCGAACGCTATCTTGGCCCGTCGATCTTGTTGCAGGCTTACCGCTGGATCGTGGACAGCCGCGACGAATTCACCGGCGAGCGGCTCGATGATCTGGAAGATCCCTTCCGGCTCTATCGCTGCCACACCATCATGAACTGCACCAAGACCTGTCCGAAGGGCTTGAATCCCGCCAAGGCCATTGCGGAAATCAAGAAGCTGATGATCGAGCGGCGCTAAGCATCTCACCCTCACCCCCGGCCCCTCTTTCCCTCACCCCCAACCCCTCTCCCAGAGGGGGAGGGGAGCGAACGAATGAGGGGCGTTTTTTTAGGGGAAATTATTTAAGGAAAATCAGATGACGGACGAACATTTGGGCAAATTGCGCTGGCGCTGCCGGCGTGGCATGAAAGAACTGGATTTGCTGACCCTTGGTTATCTGGAGCAGCATTACCCAACCGCGTCGGCAGAAGAACAGCAAGCGTTTGCGGAACTGCTGGAGGCGCAGGATCCGCTGTTGATGAGCTACATGGTCGGGCGGGAAACCCCAACCGATCCGGTAGTGGCGCGGGTGGTCAGCGTGATCCGGACCCAATTGAGTTCGGATGCGCCGGAATAGGTCAGGCCTGACGAATCGTTGTTGAAAATCAATCGAATCAAATCAGAATATGGTGGCCGCGTACTATGCCAGCGCCTCCAGCACCGGACGCAACGCCAGCCACCACTGCTCCAGCGGCCGTCGGTTGGGTAGGTCGATCATGTCCGGCATCTGCTTGAGCGGGAAGGTCGTGACCTTGCCCTCGGCCAGCCCGATAAATGCGCCGGCCGCCGTCCCGCGATTTAGCTCTTCGGTCAGAAAATCAATGCCATGCGCCGCCAGCCGGGTGGCCAGAATCCGGTCGAACGGCGAGGGATTGCCGCCCTGCTGAACATGGCCCAGCACCGCCTGGCGCACATCAAACAGATGGCCGCCTTCTTCCTCGAACAACCGGCATAAAAAGTCGGTGGTGTATTGGTTATTAGCCCGCTCGTTGCGGATGGTCAGGTAGAACCGCCGCCCGCCCCGGAAACTGTCGATCATTCGCTCCACGTCCGCCTGCAAATCCTTCAGCGTAATCCCTTCTTCGGGCAGGTAAATGCGTTCCGCGCCGCCGGCCAGCCCGCTCATCAGCGCCAGATAGCCGCAATGCCGGCCCATCACCTCCACCACGAAACAGCGCCGCGCCGCCATCGCGGATTGCTTGATCCGGTCCAGCGCTTCAACGATCACATTTAAGGCAGTGTCCGCGCCAATACTCAGTTCCGAACCGGGCAGGTTGTTGTCGATGCTGGCCGGTAGGCAAATGATCGGAATCTTGAAGGCCGGATAGCGCTCGCGCTCGCTATAGAGCCGGTGAGCCGCCTGATAGGCCATCCAGCCGCCGATCACCAGCAGTCCGTCGATCCCGTTGGTCTCCAGCGCCCGGGCGACCGGATAGAGTTGTTCTGTGGTCGGGATCTGCCGGCTCGCCCCCAGTTCGGCACCGCCCAGCGCGGTCCAGCCTTCGACATCGCCCCAGTTCAGTTCCTCGATCCGGCCATCAATCAGGCCAGTGAAACTGCCGCGCACCCCCAGCATGGCATGACCGCGATCCAGCCCCAGTCGAATGGCGGCGCGGGCGGCGGTGTTCATGCCGGGCGCCAGCGCCCCGCCGTGAATCACCGCAAGCCGACGGGGGCGAGCCGGCGGCGCGACGCTGGGCAGCGCCTCGGCCATTGCCTTGAACATGTCGAACATGGCGGTAAAACTGCCACCACGCATCGCCATGGCCTCGGCATAGTGTTGTTCTCTAATCAGCCTCGCTACTGCCCGGGTCTGCTCGACGCAGTGCATCAGCGGAGCGCGGTGAATGCGGTTGTAGCGCACCCCGATTAATTGCGGCTCGCTATCGGGAGTCGCCGCCAGCAATTCCTCGACGGCGGCATGACCGACTAGGGTACTCATCCAGCGGTCATAGGCGCTCGGGGTGCCGCCGCGCTGAACGTGGCCGAGAATGGTGACGCGGGTATCCTCGCCCAGCCGTTCCTCCAGCACCCGGCGCACATGATCGGCGCTGATCGGGTTGCCAGCGCGGTCAGCCGCGCCCTCGGCGACCACGACGATACTGTCGCGCCGCCCCGCCGCCCGCCCGCGTCGCAACAACTCGCACATCCGCTCTTCCCAACCTTCGGCGGGCGGATTTTCGGGAATCAGCACATAGTCGGTACCGCCGGCAATGGCGCTGGTCAGGGCCAGATAGCCACAATGCCGGCCCATCACTTCCACCACGAAACTGCGCTGGTGGCTGGCGGCGGTGCTGGTCAGGGCATCCATCGCCTCGGTGATCCGGTGCAAAGCCGAATCCGCGCCGATGGTCATGTCGGTGCCGACCATGTCGTTATCGATGGAGCCGACCAGCCCAACGATCATTAACGCCGGGTGCTGTTGTGCAGTCGTTTCGTCAATCTCGCCGCGCTCGCGCAATTCTGCAATCAGACTCGGCCATTCCCGGCGAAAGGTATCGGCTCCGGTCAGGCTGCCGTCGCCGCCGATGATCACCAGCCGGTCGATACCGCACTGCAACAGGTTACGCGCGGCCTGCAACCGCCCTTCCCGTTCGCGGAATCGGGCGCAGCGGGCGGTGCCGATCACGGTGCCGCCCCGATGCAGGATGCTGCCCACGTCGTCCCACGATAACGGGCGAATCCGGCCGCCGCCATCAACCATGCCCTGATAGCCTTCGTCAATGGCGTAAACGGCGGCGCCCTGGTGCAGGGCGGAGCGGACCACAGCGCGAACGGCTGCGTTCATGCCCTGGGCGTCGCCGCCACTGGTCAGGACGCCAATGCTGGTGGTGGATTCAAGGCCGGTCATGTCGATGGTTCTCCTGCTGAATTCGGAAACTGGATGTTGCGAATAAGCATAGCCGGTTCTGGCAGCGCCGGTGGCGGTAAAGCTGCAAATCAAAACCGTTGGAATTATCAGACGATCTGGCCGAGTAAAAACGACGATCAGAACAACAGCAGTAATTTGGCAAAAAATTAGAATGCATAATAATCAATTAAGGATTCGATCATTGCCTTGTTTTTGGAGTCTATATTGATAAAGCGTAACCCGATGTTATGATAATCAGGATTTATGTCACGAATATTTCTAACGCTTTCCGCTTCGACATCGAGGCAATTTCCGCCAGGAAACCCGGCGGGCAACTCTATATGTAACTTGATTTTTCCCCCACAAGGGACGGGGCTTATGCTGGACAGCATCGCGCCTTTGATAGATATATCGATTAAATGACCAATCAATTGCCGGGTGTTAAAATCAAAAGTATTCAGGTAATAAATTAAAGGATGACGCACTGATTTCCGCTGATCGGCTGGCGTGATGCTCTTTGTCAACATGTTATTGTCTTCCCAATAGTGATTCGGATATGGTCGCCGACCACTTTTAGCTTATTTGTTTAATAACAAATGGTTATTAATTGGGTGTGTCCGACTCTGTATTGGGGCCACGATATTTTCGTCGGTTAATTGAGGTCTGGGCGATGAAAGTCATCAAATTTTATGAAAGAGAATTGGTTCATCACGGGTTGTTGTGGAATTTGCCCTGTAAAGCCGGTTTTACCCCATCAAGAGGGTTGAAATTTACACTGGGATATTGCCAATCAATAGGTTAGCTAGATCGCCTCGCTGAGGTGGGACTGGTTCCACAACAAACCACGATGAACCAGAGAATTAACGACATAAAATTCAATGAGATTCTGCGCCATAATTCTATAAAAACTATGGACACAATGGGAGTTGCTGTCAAGCAGGGAGAAGGGAAACTAGGCAGGAGGATCGTCAGTATAGCGGGCAGGAAAGCTCCATCGTCCACCACCAGCGGCGGATGATGGAGTCAATGCTAGACGGCCAAATCAATTTGTTGCACCGTTCCCGGGGCGCCACTCTCGCTGAGAAAAACGCTCGTGTCGCGGATTTGCCCTTGCAGGTTGTTCGCGCTGTCCTTGAGATCGAAGGGGGTGGTGATATGCCCCAGATAAATAGCTCCGACGCCGCGCTCACCCAGTCCAACCAGTTGATCTCGCCCTCCGGCATCCTTCGACCAGATCCGCAGGTTCTGATAGATCGAGTCGTTCTCGTCGATCCATTGGTTGCCGTCTTCGTCATAGGCAGCCAGTTCGGCAAAGCCCTCTCCAGTGGCAGCTCCAAATAACTCACTGCCATCATTGACCACGCTATCCTTATTGCGATCCAGCACTAGAAAACCGCTGTTCGGGCCAACGAACGCGATCTGATCCTGGCGACCGTCGGAATCAATGTCGAAGCTGTAGCGGGTGGTGGTCAATTCGGCGGCGTTGCCGTTGAAATTCAACACCAGCGGATCTTTGACCTGGATTTGGGCGTCCCCGGCCCGCAGGCTGACGCTCTGCTCGCGCTGAAATTCCCGGCTCATGCTCAAGTCAACCGAGAACTGGATGGTTTTGCCGTCTGCGGTCTGGACCACGCCTTCGGCGGCAAAGGTAGTCTTCTCGGCTTCGTAATGGCGCTCGTAATAGTCATATTCGACGCCATAGCCAGCCCGCTGCGGCGGGGCCGCTGCCTGCCCGGAGGCCGGTTGTTGCGACTGGGCCTTCTGCAAGGCGGCGGTGGTTTCCTGAGTCTGCGCCTGGGTCGCTTGCATCTCTTCACTGAGTTGTTTAGGCGAAACCAGTTTGATTTTCTTGCCAGTCAGAACTTCAAGCATGCGGATAAGCAGCGCCAGCTTTGGCTCGTCTTCCGGGGATAATTCGGCGTCGTCGGGCGCGACCTGCCTGGTAGGCTGCGAGGCAAGCGCCGCCTGCGAGAAGTGGACGGCATCGGCTTGGGCGCGTCTTGGTGGTGTGGAGGGACTCCGGCCCTGATTCTGACCCTCGAAATCAGGTCGCTGCTGGCCAACCCACATCCGCAACGATTCCCTGACCTCGGTGGTTGCGACGGCCGCGTGTTGGTTGGACAATGTCACGTCTGAACTGGCGATTCTCATTGCGGAACTCCTTCCTTCTGATTTATGCCGGTGGCTACCTCTGGTATCGGCGATCAGGGGCGAATCTTTACCTGACGGGATATGGCGCGGTTGGATCGGGTAGATCGACAGGCTGCTGGCAATGTCAGGCCATTCCATATAAAAAATCAATACAAATCAATAGTAAGTAAAGTCATGATAAACAGGTTTTGTCCAATGACCGATAGGCGCGAATCGCCTATTCCCAAAGCGGTCAAAACCTTCGCCGCCAAACTGGGAACGACTCCCGGCACATGAAACGCCCATCGCGCAAAACGCTATCGCCACCGGCTCAGGGCGACTTTGATTCGCCGTGGAAAACCTTGCTGGAGCGCTATTTCCCCGCGTTCCTGGCCTGGTTCTTTCCGCACATCGCCGCCGACATTGACTGGAATCGCGGTTATGTCTTCCTCGACAAGGAATTGCAAAAGATCGCCCGCCGCGCCAAGGAGAAACGCCGTTACGCGGACAAACTGGTCAAAGTCTGGCGGCGCGACGGAGAGGAAACCTGGGTGCTGGTGCATATCGAAATTCAGGCCGGCTTTGAAACCGACTTTGCCGAGCGGATGTTCGTCTACTACTACCGGCTGTTCGACCGTTACCGGTTACCGCTGACCAGTCTGGTGGTGCTGGCTGATGAACGGCCCAAATGGCGACCGAACCACTACGAACGCGAGTTATGGCGGTGCAAGCTGGATTTGCAGTTTCCGGTGGTCAAGCTGCTGGACTATCAACCCCGGCTGGCGGAACTGGAAACCGACCCCAATCCGTTTGCCCTAGCGACAGCGGCGCATCTGCTGGCGCAAACCACCCGCCACGACCCGCAGCAGCGCTTCGCCGGCAAACTGGCGCTGACCCGGCGCTTGTACCAGCGCGGCTGGACCAAGCAGGAAGTCCTTGACCTGTATGAATTCATCGACTGGCTGCTGGCGTTGCCGGACGCCTTGGAAGATGCCTTTCTGGATGAAATTCATGAACTGGAGGAGAACGAAAAGATGCGTTACATCAGCAGCGCCGAGCGAATCGGCATGAGACGCGGAGAGGAGTTGGGCTTACAGAAGGGCTTGCAGCAGGGTGAGCAACGAGGCTTGCAGAAAGGAGAGCAACTGGGGACTGCCACAACGCTACACCGGCTACTACGACGCCGTTTTGGCCCTCTCCCCGACTGGGTAGAAATCAAATTGCAGGAGGCGCCGTCCCCCCAATTAGAACAGTGGACTGACCAATTACTGGATGCTGATACTCTGGAACTGGTGTTCAGGGAGTGACCCTGTGAGCGCCGCCTACGCCCGCCAACTCAGATCAATCAGGCCATCGACGATCCCAATCTGACGGTCGGCGGCGCTAGCGAAGGTCAAATCGTGGGTAACTGCGATAATCGTTTTATTCCACTCGCGGGTCAGATCGTGCAGGATTTGCCGGACATTGGCTGCAGCCCGACTGTCAAGATTGCCGGTCGGTTCGTCGGCCAGAATGATCGGCGGATCGTTGGCCAGGGCGCGGGCAATCGCGACCCGTTGCCGCTGACCGCCTGACAGTTGATGCGGGCGTTTGTGGCCTTGGTCAGCCAGACCGAATTGCCCCAACAATTCCCCGGCCCGCTGCCGGGCGGTCTCCTCCGGCAACGCTCCGAGCCGGCGCATGGGCAACAGCACATTGTCCAGCACCGTAAATTCCGCCAGCAGAAAGTGGAACTGGAAGACGAAACCGAGTTTTTGCAGCCGGGTGGTCGCCAGCTCATCCTCGCCATAACCTGACGTATCCTGACCGTCCAGCAGCACCCGCCCGGAGGTCGGCACATCCAGCAAGCCCAGCAGATACAGCAGTGAGGACTTGCCGGAACCGGACGGCCCCATGATGGCGACAAACTCACCGCGCTCGATGTCCAGGGTAATGTCCTGCACCAGAGTGACCGGCACTTCGCCAGGCAAGGTTCGCATCAGCCGGTCCGCGGCCAGCACCGCGTTCATCCCATCCCCCGCAGAATCGCTACCGGATGCACCCGCCCGGCTTTGCGCGCCGGCAGCCAGGCCGCGCCCACTGCCGAGAGCAGCGCAAAGCTCAAGGCGATCAGATACTGGTCATAGCCCCAGTAGATCGGCAGAAACACGATGTCGGTCGCGCCGGGCGGCTTGATCTCGACCTGGCCCAGCAACAGCATCAAGCCCAATCCCAGAATCAAGCCCAGCAGACTGCCCATCAGCCCCAGCAAAATCCCTTCGGTCAGGAAGATGCGGCGAATATCGCGAGCATGGAAACCCATCGATTTCAAAATGGCGATGTCGTGGATTTTCTCCATGACGATAGTGGAAATGGTGTTGTAAATCCCGAAGGCGGCTACCACCAGAATCGCCGCCACCACGCTGTACATGATCAGATTCCGCACCAGCAACACGCTCATCAGGTCCTGCGAGGCTTCCAGCCACGAGACCGCCTTGTAGCCGACCTGCTGCTCAATCACGCCGGCGACTTCACGGGCGGCGTAAGGATCGTCAAGCTGGAGAATGAAGCGGTTCACCCGGTTGGGCCGATCCAGCATCCCCTGCACCCGCTTGAGCAGCGCAAAGGTCTGGGTTTCATCGTAGTTGACATTGCCGGTGCGGAAGATGCCCACCACTTTCAGGGTGCGGACCTCGCCCCCCGGCGACGCGGCATTGACCACGCTGCCCATGCTCAGGCCGAACTTTTTCGCCAGCCCATCGCCGATCAGAATGCCGTTGGGATTAACCGCCAGCGCGTCCAGCGAGCCTTGGATCAGCTTCTCCTCAATGGTCGAAACGCCCTTCATTTTCGCCGGAATGATCCCGCTAAGGGTGACGCCCTCGCTGCGGCCAGCGAAAGTCAGCACGACTGAACCGACCAGCATCGGCGCCACTCGCAGTCCGGGCAAGGTTTCGATAAACGCCAGTTTCTGCGCATGGCCGCGCAGCCCACGCACCTCGGGCAGCGGCTTGACCCGCCGCAGTTCGACCGCGCCATCCGGCCAGAACTCGCGCGCGGGCTGGGGTTGGGGATTACGGTACTCGTCGGAGACGGTGATATGCGGGCTGTTATCCACCAGCCGCTTGATGAAATCGCGCTCAGAGCCGCGCATCAGCGACGACACCGCCAGAAAGAACGCCACACCGAGCGCGATGCCGGTCAGGGAAACCAGAGTGGGCCGTTTGCGGCTCACCAGATGGGTGATGGCGATAGCAAACTGAATAGTCACGGAATAGTCACGATGTTGAGTGGGTTGCGACTACCAGCCACGCACTCGCCGCCCCTCCCGCAACCCGGTCGCCGGGCGAATCACGATCTGGTCGGTTGCGCTCAGGCCGGCCAGAATCTCGGTTTTGGCCTCGCCGATAACGCCAGTCTGCACCGCCTGCCGGTGCAACCGCCCATCCCGCACCACCCAGACCTGTCCTTCGCTGACCGCCGTGGCCGGGACCAGCAGCGCATCCGGGCGCTCGCTGACGATGATGTTGACCTCGGTAGTCATGCCGATTCGCAACGGCGGGTCTTCGGCGAACCGAATCCATACCCGGTAGCCGCGCGTGACCGGGTTGCCTTTCGGGGTAATTTCAGCCACCTGGCCTTCGAGAATCCGTCCCGGCAGCGCCGGCGCCCGGATCAGGGTACGCTGGTCGGGTTGCACCAGCAGGATGTCTTCCTCATCGACTTCGGCTTCAATTCGCAGCGGCGCACAGCAGGAGAAGTAGAAAATCGGCTGATTGGCCGGGATCAGTTGGCCGACCTCGCCATCGCGTTGCAGGATTTGCCCGTCGGCGGGCGCGGTCAGGGTCATGAAACCGCGCAGGGCTAGGGCGCGGGCCACCGCCGCATCCGCCGCCTGCTGTTCCGATTTCGCCCGGTCCCGCTCCAGCACCGTACCCAGGCCCTTGTCCAGCAAGGTCTGGGCGCGATCCAGTTGGCTTTTGGCGAATCGCGCCCGGGCTTCGAGTTCGTCCACCGACTTTTTCAGGTCGGCATCTTCGAGTTGGGCCAGCGTTTGCCCGGCGCGAACCTGATCGCCCTCAGCGGCATTCAGCTCCATCAACCGCCCGGCGTTGCGCGGGGCAATCGGCAGCATTACGGTCGGTTCCACCGTCCCGGTGGCATAAACCGCCCGCACCGCCGGTCCCCGGCTCGGCTGCGTTGTTTCGACCGCGACCGGCCCCAGCCAGCGCCAGGTTGCCCAACCGCCGCCGGTCAACACCGCCAGGGCAATGATCGCCCAGAAAACCCTGGCCCATTTCACCCGCACTCAGCCTTCAACGATCCGCAGCCACGGCTGGTCGGCTTTTTCCAGCACGGCGGCGCTCTGTTCCACGCGTTGCGGACAGCCAGGCGGGCATTTCGCCAGATGCGCCAGCGCGGTCTCCCGCAATGCCGCATTGCGCTGGGCCGGATCGACCAGCGCTGGATCGCTCAATGTCGCCGCCGCCCACGGATACACCGGATCGCGATCAAAGCCGCTGCCCAGGACATAGGCCAGCGCGATGTAATTCATCATGCCCGGTTCGGTCGTGAACCCGTGGCGCTTGGCGGCTTCGTAGCCGGACCGGACCAGAGTCCGCACCGGTTCATCTCCCAGCGTCTGGTACTTGGCCGGCGCCAAGGCCTGCAATAACAGCAACAGGCGATGCCCGAAACTGGGGGCGGACGGCAACCCGTCAAACACCTGTGGTTGACGTAACAGGTTCAGAGTCTGGTGCAGAAAGCCGTTATCCGGCCCAGCGGTTTGATCCAGAAAAGCCATTGCTTCGCCATAAACCCGCTCGATATGGGCGTCTGGGCTTTCCGGGATTTCCTCTGCCGGAGGCGCCTGGTCGGCTCCATCTTCCGCTGCCGGAGCGGATTCCCCGGGTTCAGCCGTGTTCGCCTCTGGCGGTGTCACCGGCTCCTGCGCCGCCGCCCAAGGTAATTGTGGGTCCTCGTCAAACAGGCTACCCAGCATGAACATCAGCGCCAGATATTGATAAACGCCGCGCTCAGTTTGCACCTTGCGGCTTTCCGCCCGTTGCAGACCGTAGCGGATCACCCGACCCAACTGCGGATCGCCCAGGGTCGCGGCGTGGTTAGGGAAAAAGGTGCGCAAGTGATCGAGCAGCCCGTCCTCGAAGCGCCGAATTGCGATCTTCTCGAAGGCTTCCATCTGTGCTTTGCGAATGACCAGCATGATCAAATTCTCCTCGCTGCAGCTATTTCAGCGGCAGGTGGTCGCTGCCCAATTCTCCGCCGGATACCCAGAATCGGAGCAATCCGCTCTCTTCGTCTTCGCAGAGCAGGCGCGTGATGGGGCCAAATACCGTGCGCAATTCCCCGGCGTCACAGGTTGGCAGATAGACCCGCAACACCCGGGGATCGTAATAGCGGAAGTAGATCGGCTGATAATCGGAATCGTAAACCTGGGTCAGGCTGCACAAATGCTCACGCAGTGGCCGCCAGTCGGCGCGGCTGACGGCGAAGATTCCCCAATGTTGGCCCCAGCCTTCCTGAAGTAGCCAGTCTGTAAATGGCGATCCGCGCTTCAGCGTGACTTGATACGGGGCTGCCGCTGCTAGTTCTGGGATCAGATCGCCGCGATACAGGCAGATCGGCTCGATTTGGCATTCCTGGGCCTTGGTTAGCAAACCGGGAATGGCAGCCCCGTCTAGCACCGCATAGACCTGGGCTTCGGAATCAGCAAACAGCGCCTTGGTCAGCATGTCGAGTAAGGAATCAGGCATGGCGATCCTCCTGGCGAGTTATGGCTTACGAAACGGTCGGCCATTCTGACTGGCGTTTTTCGCCGATTCGGCCTGCCGGTTTTGGCGAATGCGTTCCTCCTCCTCTTCTTCCTCCTCTTCCTTGCTTTCGTCCTCCCGCTCCCGATGTTGCTCCCGCTCCGGTTCGGTCTGGTGCCGAGGCTGCCGCGCCGAGGAGGAACCGCCGCCACCTGCCTCGGAGTCACTGTTATCCATCTGGGAATTATCGACCGTGACCGAGTCCAGGTTGTGGCTTTGCTGCTGGGCCGGACTCTGGGCCTGGGTGTCGCTGACCTGGCCGGATTCCGCTTTGTCGGCTTCCTTGGGCGCGGTGGGCGCGGTGGGGGCAACGGGTGAAGCCGGCGAACAGCCCGAACCGGAACCCGCCGAGCCGCCGCCGCTGTTAATCATCACCATCGGGCCGCCGACGATCTTCACCATCGGCGTACCGCTGATGGTGATGCCCGCCGGTCCGATGTCGATGAAGCTGGCGCCGGCCTTGATCGTGAGTTGCATCCCGGCTTCGATAATCACTTTCATCCCGGCCTTGAGATGAATCTCCTGCCCGGCGTCCACCGCGCACTTCATCCCGACCTTTTGCTGCAAATCCTGACCCGCGTTCAGCGATACGGTGCCGCCAGTCTTGATGTTTTGCCGGCTGCCGACTTCCAGGTGCTGGTCGCCGCCAATTTTTTCTTTCTGGTCGCCAACGATCTCCAGCGACACCGTTCCATCGACCTTGGCGTTGTGATGACCAGCGCCGCCATCGCCGGATTTAATGATCTGGTGCTTTTCGCCCTCGACCTGCTCGAACTGCTTTTTCTTGACGATCAGGTGCCGCTCTTCGCCGATCCATTCCATCGCGTCTTTCTTGACCCGGATATCCTGATTGCGCTGGGCGTGGATAAATAGTTGTTCCTCGTCCTTCTTGTCTTCCAGGCGAATCTCGTTAAAACCATCCCCACCCTTGCTGGAATTGCTTTTCAGCGTGGACACGGTGGCCTTGTCCGGCAACGTATAGGGCGGCATGTTGATGCCGTTGTAGACCCGGCCAGTAATGATCGGCTGATCCGGATCGCCCTCCAGGAAATCAACGATGACTTCCTGGCCGATGCGCGGGATGTGCATCGCCCCCCATTTCTTGCCAGCCCAGGTTTGCGAAACCCGAATCCAGCAGGAGCTGTTCTCGTCTGATTTGCCGTAGCGGTCCCAGGGAAACTGACACTTAACCCGCCCGTATTCGTCGGTCCAGATTTCCTCGCCGGACTTGCCGACCACGATGGCGGTTTGCGGACCCTGCATCAAGGGTTTCGGGGTCAGGCGCGCCGCCCGGAAGGGTTGTTGCGCGTCAATGGCGGAGATGTCGCACCGGTACGGTTTACCGGTGCCCTCTGCGCCCGCTACCGATTCATAATCGTCTGCTTCCAGCCGGTGGACGGCGGAAATAATCAGATATTCGCGGTTTTGATCGTCACGCGGACACTGGGTCAGGCTGAACAGATAACCGGTCGCCAGTCCGGCGGCGTTGCCCCGCCCATGCGCGACTTCATGCTGGGCTAACAGCTCCTGCAACCGAATCTTGGAGTAGCTATTGCCGTCGCTCTTCTCAATGTATTCACCCGGATAGTCGTACATCTCGAAATCGGCCATCGGGTGACCCTTCGGCTGTTTCAACACCGCTTTGAGGTCCTTGCGCGGCGCCTTGAAATCGAAGTCATTTAGCGCATAGGCCCCGGGCTGGATCTGCTGAACCGTGATCCATTCCGACAGGTGATCCCGCTCCCGGTGATCGTGAACATCCGGCGGAAAATAGGGCACCTGGGCATAGTCGGGAAAGGTTTTGTGCGAGCTGTAGGCGTCGGCCAGCACCATTACATGCTTGCCGTTTTCATGGGTGAAGTAGTAGTAGATGCCTTCCTGCTCCATCATCCGGCTGACGAAATTGAAATCGGTCTCCCGGTATTGGACGCAGTATTCCCATTCCCCATAGCTTTCGCTCAGCGAATCCTTGATTGCGTCGGAAAACCCGTGTTCGCGGAAAATTTCCTTGATGATGTCCGGGACTTTCTTGTTCTGGAAAATGCGGCAGTCGGAGGTGCGGGTCAAAAACCAGAGCCAGGGACTCAAGGTAGCCCGATAAGCGTCGTAGCGCTGGCTGTGGGTATCAATATGAACGAAGCGGGTGACGAAGCCGTTGAAATAACGAGTCCCGTTCGGCAAATCCAGCCGGACCGTCATGTTTTTGCCCAGTACACTGGCCGGGCTAATATCCTCTTTTTCGCTGAACATTTCCAAATCAAACTCGAACAGTCGGCCCAACTGCTCAGTCGCTGTCATTCGCCCAAAGACCAGGACGTCTCCGCCCAGGGGCGAATTGACTGCGATCATCCGGTGTTTTTGCGTGACGCTTGGCATGGACAGACTCCTTACCCCATGATGGTTAGGCAGGTATATGTTGAACGATTCTAGCAGCAAATTTCGCCGGGAAGCCGGTGACCCGGATGCGCCAAGTTCGGACTAGACTTCTGCTATCGCCCCTTTGTTTTGGAGATCAAGCATCATGCCAAGTCGAATGGAATTCCAGTTGAATCTGCCCAAGTCGGTTACCAGCCCGATTCGCAGGGAAGCGGAGGAGCCACTGCGAATGCTGATCATGGCTGATTTCAGCGGGCGCGCCCACCAGGAAACGCCACCGGTTTTGCCCAGTCTGGCGGATCGCCCAGTGCTGGCGGTCGATGTCGATCGCTTTACCGCAGTCATGGCGCGGCTGGCCCCCATGGTGCAGTTGCCCGTAGCCGCGACCGGCGGGACGATTCTGATCCGGTTCAAGCAACTGGATGACTTTCATCCTGATGCGCTCTATCAACAGCTCGAACTCTTTCAGACTCTGCGCCGCACCCGCGCCCGGTTGCTGGACCCGGCCAGTTTTGCCCAAGCCGCCGCCGAATTGGCCCCGCCGCCAACCCCCGAGCCGGTTCAGACTGGCCCGGCGGCGATCAGCGAAAACGAGGCGGATCTGCTCGGACGACTGTTGGGCAAAGCCCCTGCGACCGTGCGAACTCCTCCGGTCGATACCGGGGTTGCCGCGATTCAAAGCCTGCTGCAGGCGGTGGTGCAACCGCACATCGTTCATAGTGACTCGCGCCAGCCGGCTTGGGTAGCTGCGGTTGACGCCGCGATTGGTGAACAGTTGCGGGCGATTTTGCATCAGCCGGCATTTCAGGCGCTGGAAGCGGCCTGGCGTGCAGTTCACGATCTGGTGGTCAACAGCGACAATGACACCGTGCAGATTTTCCTGCTCGATGTGACCCGGCAGGAACTGCTGGCCGATCTGCGGGCTGCGGGCGGCGATCCCAAGGCTACGGGCCTTCATCGGCTACTGATTGAGCGCGGGGTGCAAATGCCGGATGGCCAGCCCTGGGCGGCGCTGGTCGGCGACTACCGGTTTAGGGCGGGACCGGAAGATATTGCGCTGCTGGCGATGCTGGGTTTGATAGCGGCCCAGGCCGGCGGTCCCTTTTTAGCCGGGGCGGCTCCGGAGCTGCTGGGCTGTGATTCCGCCGCGCTGCTGGCCGATCCAGGACAATGGCAGCCCTTGCCGTCCGGGGCTGAACAACACTGGCAGGCGTTGCGGCGCTGTGCGGTCGCACCCTGGATCGGGCTGGCCTTGCCGAGGGTGTTGCTGCGGCTGCCTTACGGGCGCAAGACCGATCCGGTGGACGGGATCGCTTTCGAGGAAATGCCCGGCGGCCGCGATCCTGACGCCTATCTGTGGGGCAATCCGGCCTTTATCTGCGCCCGCCTGATCGCGGCGGCGTTTGCGGAAAACGGTTGGGAATTCAGTCCTGGCGATGCGCTGGATGTGGAGGATTTACCCGCGCATGTTTACGAGGAAGCCGGCGAGCGGGTCATGCAGCCCGGAACTGAGGCGTTGCTGAGCGAGCGGGCGATGAACGCGGTGTTGGCGCGGGGCGTGATGCCGGTTCTGGGTCATCGCCAGCGCAATGTCGTTCGGCTGGCGCGGTTTCAGGCGCTGGCGGAACCGATGGCGGCGCTGGCCGGGTTGTGGCGGTAGCGGGAAGGGCTACTCCGACTCTGCCTGCGCGGTTCCGAAATCGGCCCGGTTTCGCCCGGCCTGCTTGGCCCGGTACATCGCTGCATCGGCGGCTTCGAGCAACAGTTTCGCGTTCCGGCCCTCCTGTGGAAATACCGCAAATCCGATACTGGCGCTGACGGTAAACTGGGTGTCTTCCCAAGCGATAGGTTTCGCTGCTGCCGCCAGCACTGCGCTGGCGACCCGTTGCAAGCCGTTGAGTGTGCTGTCCGGCAGTAGCAACACAAACTCATCGCCGCCGTGGCGGGCTACCGTATCGCTTTCACGCACACAATGACGCAGCCCGGATGGCGATTTCGCGCAACACGGCATCGCCGGCGCTGTGGCCTGCTGAATCATTGATTGGCTTGAACTGATCTATGTCAATGAACGCCAGCGCAAAGCTGGCGTTGCGTCGGGTAGCGACAGCGATCGTCTGTTCCAGACGCTCCAACAGCAGCGCCCGGTTCGGCAGGCCGGTCAGGCGATCATGAAAAGCCTGGTGTCGCAATTGCAGTGCCTGCTGATGTTTTTTCGTCACATCCACGCCGACGACGATGATCCGGGTGTCCATGCCGTCCCCAACTTGTAGCGCCTCAAACTGGTAGGTGCTTTCCTGCCCGGCATCACTCATCAGAAAGCTCGCTTCAGTGGTCGCGCTACCGGATTCCTGAACCTGCTGTAGCAACTTGCGCAGCGGATGATCCGCAGTCAGGGTTGGCAATGAGAACCAGTGTTGCCCAGCGAGCGCTATGCTGGGACTACCGATAAGCGTTTCCGCAGACTGGTTGGCAATCAGAATGGCGCCGACGTCATCCAGTATGCAGGCAAAACCCGGCACTGACCGCACTAGCGCCAGGATCAGTTCATACTCGCGCACCAGTTGCTGATTGCGCTCATTCAGCTTTTGGGTGCGTTCGGCGACCCGCTGCTCCAACCTGACGTTGGCGGCAGTAATCAGGCTGTGGCTTTCCGCAACCCGGCGCAGCAGTTGATTGAAGCCCTGTTGCAGGGTAGCGATTTCGGCAATCTCCACTGGCCCCACATTGATTGGTTGCACCTGATCGGTTACGCCTAACCGGCTCACCTCCCCCGAAAACCGGGTCAGCGGCTCGACGACCAGCAACCGCGCCAGCACGGCCAGCATCCCGCCCAGAAACAGCAATTGCGTGGTAATAGATAGGCCGACGGATACGGCAATGCTGTTAAGGCGGGCGAGGACCTTGGCCTCGCTGGAGGCGATGCTCAGAATGCCGAGCGTCTCCTGCTGGCCGTTTTCAAACTGGTGGTACAAGGTTTGCTGCACCATCAGGTCCGGAGAAGTCGTTTCGGCGCCGGCGGCGCGATGGGTTGCGCTGATGCGTCCGTGCAAGTCGCTGATGTCCACTGCCGTCACCAGACTATGCTCGCCAATGCCCTGCGCCAGGGATTGCAGCAGATTTTCCTGATAATCCCAGAGAGCCGAAGCTACGCCAGGCCCAAAGATGCGAGCCAGCGATTCCAGCGAGTGCGCTATTTCCTGCCGGGCGCTGCGATATTCAAAAAAGAGTTGTGCGCCGGTGATGCCAACGGCAAAGACCAGATACCACAACGCCACCTTACGGAGTAGTACCTTCGCCAGTGGCTGCGGCGCTTTCACTGCGCTGAATCCAGCCCGCCCGATGAAGCTGACGCTCCCGGCAGTAGATTGGTGAGTTGCTCTTGCCTGTTCATAGCGAGGTGGGAACTATCCTGGATGATTGACTCCATTTTAGAAGGTTCCAGCCGCCCGCGCAGGAATCTGAATATTGGCGTTCACGGCATCCAGTGGGGCGAATCGTGAAGGTTTTGGTGCGGTATATCAGAAGCTGCGCCGGTTAAAGCTGCAACCGAGCGTCGCTTGCAGAGTGCAGCCGTTTGCTTCGGATGGCGGTCGCTAGGCCATCAAGTCGTAATAGGTGAGCATGGAGCTTCACAGACTGGGGAGTAAACACATATTATAGCGGCTCCCATTCTGATCCGTACATCGCCAAGGCTATTGAGGCATTAGTTGATCCAGGTTAATAGCCTACCGTGGATAAACATCTGATTCTGAATGAAGGCCGCTGTAATGCTGAACATTGAAACTACGTTGGATTGAGGAGTTTCGATATGAAAAAATTACTCCATGTGCTTGCAATTTTTGCATTTACCCTGACCACCCATGCCTATTCCGAATGTACCATAAAGGTAGGATGGGAACCGTGGGAGCCTTACCAATCTAAAGACGGTAACGGCAATTTTATGGGGCTTGATCTTGAGATCACTCGCGCTGCATTAGAGGAAGCCGGCTGCAAAACGGAGTTCAGGAGAATAGCCTGGCAAAGGCTCCTTACCTCCGTTGAAGACGGCAGTATGGATGCAGCGATGGGCGCTTCAAAATCGCCGGAAAGGGAAAGATACGCCTACTTTTCTATACCTTACCGGGAGGAGTCATACGCATTTTTTGTTAGAAAAGAGGATAACTTTAAATACAAAATTACAAAATTTGATGATCTTATTGAAAAAAACTTAAGGTTTGGGATGGTGAAAGGATATTTTTATGGAGAACAATTTAATGAAGTAATGAAAAACCCTGCGTTCAAAAAACTGGCTGAAGAAGTAAAAGATGATAATAGTAACATTAAAAAGCTCCACTACGGAAGGATTGAAGGTTTTTTTATGGATCCATACGCTGGAATTGTCCAATTAAGAGAAATGGATTTATCCAATCAAATTGTTAACAGTTCCTTTTCAGTAAAATCTGGAACAATTCATACGATGTTCAGCAAAAAGTCCGTAAGTCCAGATGTGGTGCAAAGATTCAATGATGGACTTCAAAGACTGGAAAGCAGTGGAAGATTAGCCAAGATAATCCAAAAATATTGGGGTTCATCGCGGGTTGTTGTGGAATTTGCCCTGTAAAGCCGGTTTTACCCCATCAAGAGGGTTGAAATTTACACTGGGACATTGCCAATCAATAGGTTAGCTAGATCGCCTCGCTGAGGTGGGACT
>JADLEK010000068.1 GCA_020846135.1 Gammaproteobacteria bacterium | reverse complement strand
CGCATCCCGAACTGCCGCTGACCAACAACGAGGCCGAGCGCGCACTGCGGCACTGGGTGATCCTGCGCAAACTGAGTTTGGGCACCCGCACCGCCACCGGCTCGCGGGTCTTCGCCCTGCTCGCCAGTGTTATCGATACCTGCCGCCAGCGCGGCCAGTCTCCGTGGCGTTATCTGGAACGGGCCATCGCCGACCGGCGCGCCGGTCACCCTTTGGCCACCTTACCTCGGTAGGGGTTCTGAACGGCTACATTCGCTCTACGCGGGATTTGATTATTATTGAAGCTAAAAATGCCGACATGGAACGCGGCTTTACCCAGTTGGCGGTGGAATTAATTGGCATGGATCGTGATTTAAATGAAAAAAACGGCTTTCTTTATGGCGCGGTTACGGTCGGCGATGTGTGGCGTTTTGGAGTGCTGGACCGGGATAACAAGCTCATTCTGAAAGATATGGCGGCGTTTGTAGTACCGGCGGATTTGGAAAATCTGTTTGCAGTCTTTCTCGGTATTCTCGATTAGACTCATTATTAATCAGCCGGTATTTTTTAGCCGTCATAGCCACTCAACACCCTTTTATGTTATTTTACAATGGTACAACATCGCCCTATCCGCAGGATGAATTGTAATGAGTGAAAAGCGTTTGCTGGTCGTCGATGATGAACCGGAGTTTTGCGAACTGGTGCGGAAAGTCGCCGCCGATATGGGGTATGAAGTGCAGGTGGCCACCAATGGCCACACCTTCCAGGCGGCCTACCTGACCTTGCAGCCCACCCTGATCGTGATGGATATGGTGATGCCGGAAATGGACGGCAACGAACTGGTGCTGTGGCTGGTCGAGCAGGGCTATGCCGCCGATCTGGTGATCATCACCGGCTATAACCCCGACTACGCCAAGGACGCCCGCCTACTGGCCGAATTCAAGGGTTTGCGTTCAGTGACCACCCTCACCAAGCCGATCCGGATCGCCCGGTTGCGCGAAGCGTTGAGCAGCGGCGGCTGATCGAGCCATCTTCTCAGAGTACTTGCTATGTGTAATGACCTTCCTCTGGCGGAAGATGCCGGTTCCAATCCGCTGTATTACGTCGGAGTCGGCGCCTCGGCGGGCGGGCTGGAAGCGCTGGAGTCATTTTTCACCGCCATGCCCGCTGACACGGGTATGGCCTTCATCGTCATCCAGCACCTGTCCCCCGATTACAAAAGCATGATGGTCGAGCTGCTGTCCAAGCGCACCGCCATGCCAGTGCGGCGCGCTGAAGAAGGGATGTTGGTCGAGGCTAATTCGGTTTATCTGATTCCGCCCAAAAAAAACCTGTCGATTTTCCATGGCAAGCTGCTGTTGAGCGAATCGGATCATTCGCGGGGTATTAACCTGCCGATTGACATATTTCTGCGGTCGCTGGCCGACGATCAGGCGGAAAAAGCCATTGGCGTCATTCTGTCCGGCACCGGTAACGATGGAGTGCGCGGCATCCGGGCGCTCAAGGAAGCCGGCGGCATGGTCATGGTCCAGAGCGAGGAATCGGCGCGGTTCGACGGGATGCCCCGCGCCGCTATCGCCACCGGCCTGGCTGATTTCATCCTGCCGCCCGACAAAATGCCGCCCAAACTGATTGCCTTTAGCCAGCACCCCTATGCGGCCAAGGCCGATCGCCCGATCCTGCTCTCTGACGAGGACGGCCTGACCCGCATCTTTGCCCTGTTGCGGGAACGGACCCGGGTGGACTTCACCTTCTACAAGCCCAGCACCATGGTTCGGCGCATCGAGCGGCGCATGACGTTGAACCAGATGTTTGAGTTGCGCGACTATGTAAAGTTCATGGAGAGCTATTCGAGCGAAACTACCGCACTCTACCGCGAATTGCTGATTGGCGTCACCAGCTTCTTTCGCGACCGCGAGGTCTTCGAAGAACTGGAAAACCTATATCTGCCGCAGTTATTCAGCCGCATTAAAACGGGTGAGGCGCGGTTCTGGGTGGCAGGCTGCTCGACCGGCGAAGAAGCCTATTCACTGGCGATAATAAGCCGCGAAGTGATGAAGGGGCTGGACAAGCGGCTGGAGGTCAAGATTTTCGCAACCGACCTGGATCGCGATGCTATTTTACGGGCCAGCAGCGGCATTTATCCCGAAAGCGTCGCCGCTGATCTGCCGACACGCCTGTTGAGCCAGTATTTCCATCGCAAGAACGACCAGTACCAAATTGACCGTTCGATCCGGGAAATGGTGGTGTTCGCCCAGCATAATCTCATCAAGGACCCGCCGTTTACTAACATTGATCTGGTCAGTTGCCGCAACCTCTTGATCTATCTGCAACCCGTCTTGCAACACAAGTCGTTGGAACTGATTAACTTCTCGCTGAATCCACAAGGACTATTGCTGCTGGGCACTAGTGAAACCACCGGCGACCAAGCGGATCTGTTTGAGTCGTTGCATCAGAAGTTCCGGATTTACTCCTCGCGGGGCAAGCGCCGTCCGCTGAGCAACGGCCCGGAATTCGCCGCCCGATCGGAACCGCGGCCATGGCTGAACCGCACCCGGTTCAGCGGCTTGACCCGGCAGCGCGGCTATGAGGAAGAACGGCTGCTTGACCGGTTTCTGCAAGCGGTGGCGGGGGATTATGTACCACTGGCGGTGATGGTCAATGAGCAGATGGAGGTGCTGCACATCTTCGGCAACCCGGAGGGCTATTTTCAGTTGTCGTCCGGTAAACTGATAAACGATATCGCCAAGATTGCGGTGAAAGACTTGGCGATCCCCCTGGAGACCGGTCTGCAAAAGGTGTTTGCGACAGGTCAGGAACTGAAGCACGCCAGCATCCGGATCAAATTGCGCGGCGAAGCCAGGATCGTGCAGATTCGCATCCGGTTGTTACCAGAGGTCAAAGGTCAGGAACCGCTGGCGGCGGTGTTCATCGAGGAGGTTATCCAGCCCGCCAAGGTTCCGGTCGCCGATGGATCGCCGATCTACGATGTCAACCAGGAAGCTGAACAGCGGATCCGCGATCTGGAGCAGGACCTGCAATTCTCGCGGGAAAACCTGCAAGCCACGATTGAAGAGCTGGAGACCTCTAACGAAGAATTGCAAGCGACCAATGAAGAACTACTGGCTAGCAATGAGGAACTACAAAGCACTAATGAAGAACTGCAATCGGTTAATGAGGAGCTGCGCACGGTCAATGAGGAGCTGCACACGGTCAATGCTGAGCATCAGAACAAAATCATTGAGTTGATCGAACTGAACAACGACTTAGACAATTTGATGGTCAGCACCCGGATCGGCACCTTGTTCCTCGACGAAAATCTGGCGGTGCGCCGCTTCACTCCGGCGATCCGGCAGATCCTGAAAATCCTGGAGAGCGACATTGGTCGCCCCATCGATCATTTGATGCACACCTTGGTAGACTTTGACCTGTTCGCCTGCATTCACGAAGCCGCCCTGACCACTATTGAACAGGAGCAGGAAGTTCGCACCCGGGATGGCGCGTGGCTGTTGATGCGGATTTTGCCCTACCATGTCGGGATAGGCGCGGTATCCGGGATGGTGCTGACTTTCACCGATATCGGCCTGCTCAAAATCACCCAGGATGCCCTGTCTGACCGCGAAACCCGGTTGTCCAGCCTTTATCGCGCCGCACCGGTCGGGATTGGCCGGGTCATCAACCGCGCCCTTATTGAAGTCAACGATCAGATGTGCCGAATGGTTGGCTACGAGCGTGAGGAGCTGATCGGCCAAAGTTCGCGCCTACTCTATTCCACCGGCGAGGATTTCGAGTTGGTGGATCGAGCGCAATATGCGCAGATTCAGCAGCATGGCGTATGCACGATCGAAACGCGCTGGCGGCGCAAGAACGGCGCTATTTTACCGGTGCTTCTCAGCTTCGCCCCCCTGAACCAGGCGAATCTGGCTGAAGGCGCGACCTTTACCGTGATGGATCTGTTCAACCACAAGCAGGCCATGGCGCAAGCGCAAGTCAATGAAGAACGCTACCGCCGGTTGTTTGAGACTATGGCTGAAGGCGTTGTTTACCAGAATGCCCAGGGCGAAATCATCTCGGCCAATCCCGCCGCCAGGCACATTCTGGGATTGCCGGCCGATGATCTGGTGGAGAGGGCATCAGCCAATTCCTGCTGGAAGGTTATGGGCGAGGATGGAACCGATTTGCCCGACGATCAGCATCCCTCCATGATCGCCCTGCACACCGGCCAGCCCGTAACCGGCGCAGTAGTCGGCATCTTTAACCCGCAGCTTCAGCAAGCCCGCTGGCTGCGGGTGAGCGCCATCCCGCTGTTCGATCGGGGGACGGAAACCCCCAGTCAGGTTTACGCCACCTTCAACGACATCACCGACATCGTCAGTGCCGGGCGAGAGCTGACTCATGCCCAACGCGAGTTCCGCGAGTCGGAACGAATCGCCCGTGCTGCCCTGGATGCAATGACTGCGCAGGTTGCCATCCTCGATGAAACCGGCGCGATCCTGACCGTTAATCAGGCCTGGCGGGATTTTGGCCTTGATAACAACCCGATGTTGCCCAGTGGCCACCCGATTGAGAACGTCAATTACCTACAGATTTGCGACAACGCCCGAGGTGTCAATGCCAATGGCGCTACGACCTTTGCGGATGGCATTCGCGTCGTGATCCGTGGGGAGCGCGAATCGTTCACATTGTCATACCCCTACCATTCGCTGCAGGAAGAACGGTTTTTCATCGGGCGGGTAAGCCGACTGCCCGGAGAAGGGCCGGTGCGGATTGTCGTCATCCATGAGCAGATGGGACTGGTTAAAGGCTAAGAGACTGTATAAGAACTAACTCTATGATTTATTTGGGACTGGTTCTGGCTATAGTCGGTTTTGCGGCCGCTAAACCGATTTTCAGCCAGTACCACTGATAAATTTTCCTGAAAAATCAATGAAGAGTTTTTCGACAGTCTCTAAAGTCAGGTAGGGTGGACCGTGCCCACCCTACAACCGGGTATCTGAGTAGTTATCTTGATTTTTGTATTTTTCCGTGGATAAAAAGACTGAATTTTGAGCAGAGAGAGAAGCCACATGGCCCAAGATGATCAGAATGGAGCGCGACGACTCAGGGAGAAGGCCGAAGCGGATGCGGCGCAGCGTCGGCAGGAGCAGGCGGATCTAGCCGGCGAACAGTCCAGTAAGCTGATTCATGAACTCCAAGTGCATCAGATTGAACTGGAGATTCAGAATGAAGAATTGCGCCGGGTGATGGTGGAACTGGAACAGTCCCGCAACCAGTTCTCCCTGCTCTTTCATCAGGCTCCCATTGGCTATCTGGTGCTAAATGACGTCGGCTTGATTCAGGAGGTCAATGAGACCTTTTGCCGGATGATCAACCGCACCCGCGATCAACTCATGGGCAGTCCGTTTTCCGAGTGCATGGAAGGCGATGATCGCGGGGTGTTCCTGGCCCGCTACCGGGCGTTTTTCATGGCTCCAGCGAGCAAGAGTCTGGAGGCGCTGATCCTGCGTTTGCAGGGACCGGCCTTTTTTGCGCACATGGAAGGGGCGGTCATCCGCTCGGCGCTGAGCCGGCAACACGCGACTGATGTCCCGCTATTACTACTGTCAGTCACGGACATCACCGAGCGCAAGTGGGCGGAAGAGAAACGCTTGCAAATGGAGCGGCAGATGCAGCAAACCCAGAAGCTGGAAAGCCTGGGGGTGTTAGCTGGCGGCATCGCTCACGATTTTAACAACCTGCTGACCATTATTCTCGGCAACGCCAGCCTGGCGCTGGATGAAATGCCGCCGTTATCTCCGGCCCGCGATAGCCTGCAGGCGATTGAAGCCACCTCGTTACGCGCCGCCGAATTGTGCCGGCAAATGCTGGCCTATTCGGGCAAGGGCCGATTCGTGATCGAAAATATCCGCATGAATGATCTGATCGGGGAGATGATCTCACTGCTCAAGGCGTCCATCTCGAAAAAGGCGATCCTGAATCTGAACCTGAAAGAGAGGTTGCCACCCTTGCGGGGCGACCCCAGCCAGATTCGCCAGGTCATGATGAATCTGGTGTTCAACGCCTCAGAAGCGATCGGCGAACACGGCGGCGTGATCACGATTTCCACCGGGATGATGGAATGTTCGGGTGAATATATTTCCGAGTTTTACCTGGATGAGAGTTTGACCGAAGGCTTGTATGTGTGGCTGGAGATTTCCGATACCGGCTGCGGGATGGACCATGAAACCCAGCGGCGCATTTTCGAGCCGTTCTTCACCACCAAATTCACTGGGCGCGGGCTAGGCCTTTCCGCAGTGCTGGGCATTGTCCGGGGACATAAAGGGGCGTTGAAGGTCTACAGCGAACCCGGTCAGGGCACCACGTTCAAGGCGCTGTTTCCCGCAGTGCAGACCGATAAACCCCAGATTGCACAAAGCAGCGGCAGCACTCATCACAGCGACTGGAAAGGCGCAGGAACCATCCTGTTGGTGGATGATGAAGAATCAGTGCGCAGCCTGGGCAACCGGATGCTGGAACGGCTGGGCTTCAAGGTGCTGATTGCGGTAGACGGTCAGCAGGCGCTGGAGATCTTCCGTGAACTAAGCGACGAGATCCTGCTGGTGATTCTGGATTTGACCATGCCCTATATGGATGGCGAGGAAACCTTCCGCGAATTGCGCCGGATTGATCCGAAGGCGCGGGTAATCATGTCCAGCGGCTATACCGAAAGCGAAATTACCCCCCGCTTCGCCGGTAAACGGTTGTCCGGCTTCCTGCAAAAGCCTTATACCCTGGATACCCTGACCCAGCGCCTGCGGGATGCGCTGGAGCGGAGGTAACGCCGGGTTATTGATCGGGGTTCAATCGGCTTCGGGAATGAATTTGAACGGATAGTTCGGTTCCCGATAGTCCCCGGCTTTCTGCCGCTTTGGCAGCTTGATCTTTTCGCGGGGCGTATCTTCGTAGGGAATCTGGCTGAGCAGATGACGGATGATGTTCAGCCGCGCCCGCTTTTTGTCATCTGACCGGGCCACATACCACGGCGCCCACGGGGTATCGGTCGCTTCAAACATGGCGTCGCGCGCCCGTGAGTAGTCGTACCAACGACTATAGGATTGCAGGTCCATCGGCGAGAGCTTCCAGATCTTGCGCCCGTCATCGATCCGCGCTTCCAGCCGACGGGTCTGTTCCTCGGGGCTGACTTCCAGCCAGTACTTGAGCAGGATAATGCCGGAATCGACCATCGCTTTCTCGACTTGCGGCACCATTTCCAGGAAACGCTTCGCCTGGTCCTCAGTGCAGAATCCCATCACCCGCTCGACCCCAGCCCGGTTGTACCAACTGCGGTCGAAGATGATCACCTCGCCAGCCGCCGGCCAGTGCGGAGCATAACGCTGGATATACATCTGGGATTTCTCGCGCTCGGTGGGCACCGACAAAGCCACTACCTGGAAGATGCGCGGGCTGACCCGCTCAGTAATGGCCTTGATCGTACCGCCCTTACCCGCGCCATCCCGACCCTCGAAGACGATGCAGACTTTAAGTCCTTGGTGGCGGACCCACTCTTGCAGCTTGACCAGCTCCACATGCAGCTTCATCAACTCCTGTTCGTAGTCCTTGGTTTTCAGCTTTTCCGGCTTCTGGGCCTCGTCCGGGTCTTTGAGAACAGATTCAACTTTTGCGGCTTTTTCGGCTTTGGAATGACTCATGGCTTGGTTACTCCGAGGTGGTAGTCGCCGGCGACGGTCGGCGCAGATTGTCAATCAGAATATAGAAGCTGATCAGAAGTACCCACAGCGGGAAGACCAGCAGGATTCCCTCGATGTAGCGGTTGCTGAATAGCAGCAGCAGCGCCAGCGCATAGCCAAGCCACGCGATCCAGCGGGCGAGGAATCCGGTGCGGAGCGCGAGGGTCGATGTTGCGATCATGAATACTCCAGCCATCTTGACCGCGTAGATATTCATGATTTCAAACACGATAGCGCGAGCCGAGGTGAAGGTGGCCGACCCGATCAGCCGAGCGGGATCCGCCTTATAGGTGGTGATAATGCCGCCAACCATTGCCGCCGATACGAACAGCATGGCGAGGAACAACAGTCCGCTGCCCAGAAAGACCGTGGCGAAAAACCGATCCTCCCGTTCTCCCAGTCGGTCGCGCAGCACCCCGATGAACCATAGGAACGCAATACCCGCAAACGGCATGAGGTTCAACCCCAGGGCTACGGTGTCTGAACGGGTCCTCAGCCAGGCACCTGCTTCCAGAGGATCACTGGGAACGGCCTGCTGGATCAGCCAAAAGCTGGCCATCAGCAGAACGGCAAAAAAGATGCCGGCAATGGCGGCGGCGCGTGGCGTCCGCAAGCGCATGGAGGTCAAACTGGTTTCTAGCGGCATCATGTCTTCCCAGGGACCGAAATGAATGAAGCGACATTGATCAAGTTTGCGTTATTTCTCAGCCCGCCGGCGCGACAGGCCCAAGCCCTGCCGGTCTTCCTGCAATGCCATGATCTGATCTTCAGCGTCGAGGAGCGAGTGTTCAACCGTCAGATTCAAATGATGGAGATACCGATCCACCGCTGCCTTGCGGTCCGCTTCGGTCACGGAACCCGCCAGGCCCATGAGCGCCGAGCGCAGCCGGCGCATCACCTGAACCGAACTGGCGCCGTATTGGCGAATTTCGTCGAAGGCGAGCGCTAGATAGTCCTCCCAACTGGGCGTCGGGAAGATCAGCCGCACAATGCCCTGATCATCGTTGACGCAACCCGCATCCAAAACGCGCCGACCAAGGCGATGCAACAGATCCTCAATCTGGTCGAGGGCTTGAACGGCCGTGGTTGGATCGTTAATGGCCGGGGATAGGGCCTTGATGGCGATGTCCGCCAACAGGCGCAAGGGATACTTGGGATCCTGGTCGAAGGTCCGTTCCCGCGCCGTCTGAATCGCCCCCCGGAGTGAAGTCTCTGCGAGTAGCGTTTTACCGCCGTAGACCCGCAACAGCAGAGTATTTTCAACCAGGGTGTCGCCGACTGCGCATTCCATCACGATCACCGCATCCGCTGCCTGAGCCTGCCAAACCAGGGCATCAATGTGAAAGCGCGCGACAGTCCAAGGCTCTCCGGAGTGGCGCAGCGTTTGCTTAACCGGGCGCTGCCGGGCCAGCTCAGCCGCGGTTTGCCACGACTCCGACGCAGTGTCTCCTACCGTATCCAGGCGCGGAAACATCGCCCGAATGACCTCGCGCCCTTGCTGGCCGACGAAATGGAGTACGTTGGTAATCTGAATATCGCTCAGCCGCTGCACCAGCTTGGCAAAAACCACCATGCTGAGGATCAGCAAAACGGTCACTAGCAACGTCGAGAACAGGGGCACCATGCCGTCCCCCTCGCGATCGATCCAGGCCAGTGTGGCGATAGCGTAAAAAAACGTAGAGGTGAACAGACCCAGCGCATGGAAGAGTATCGGGTCGCGGCCAAACCAGGCGACCAGGCGCGGTGAATAGGCTATGGCGCTGAATTGGACCATGACAAAGGCCAACGCGAATATGATGCCGGTCAGCGCCATCATCCCGGAGGCAATGGCGGATAGCGTCGCCTGGGCTGACGCGACTGACATGCCATGGTTGTAGGCGGCGAGGTATTCCTGCTCAAGGCGCGGAAAAACCAGGCCGCAAACAAGGGTTCCGATTATATACAGCATCGGAATGAGCCAGGGCGGCATGTTCAGTGGCTTCATCTTTAGCCTCTTCAGCATGATCGATCACCGTCACAGTTGCTTGTCATGGTAAAAACCGGACGCATCCAGACTCTATCTCGTAAACGGCGCCGACCAGTTTCATTCGCCCCTCAGCCATGCGGGCTTGCCCTTCGGGCGTTTCCAGCAGTTGCCGCAAGGTCCAGCGGACATTGGCTTCGACGGCGCGCTCAAGCTGCGCCGATGGCGGGAGCCGGGGATCGAGGTTGGGCAATCCGGGCAGGATGTTGTTGATCAGGAATTGGATGCGCACGCGATGCTGGACGCCGTGCTGCTGAGTCTCCAGCGCCGCCTGCACCGCCCCGCAACCGCTGTGACCGAGGACGACGAAGAGCGGCGTATGCAGGTGTGAACCGGCGTATTGCAGGCTGCCCATGATTTCTGCCGAGAGCACGTTGCCGGCGACGCGCACGATGAACAGCTCGCCAAAGCCGGCGTCGAAAATCAGTTCCGGGGGAACCCGCGAATCACTACAGCCCAGGATCGTGGCATAGGGCTGCTGACCCTGGGCGAGATTGGCCAGAATTTCCTTCTGCACGGTGGGAAACCGGGCTTCACCCCGCAGGAAACGCTGATTACCATCGATGAGGCGCTGGAACGCCTCGTCTGCGGTCGGGAGGGGCAGGTGGGTTTTCAAGGTGGCCATAGGGGAATATTTATTAACCCAATTGCAGAGTTATGTGAGTCACTGTGCCCTCACGTTGCTGTTTCATCGGTAAGCCGCTACCGACAAAGACTCTAATCATGGCTTGATTTCCTGAAAGCACATCGGCGACAAACCGGGAGACGTTGTTCTGCCGTCCGATCTGGACCAGATGCCGCAACAGGCGATTGGCAATGCCAAGACCGTGGTAGTCCTCCTCCACGATAAAGGCAATTTCAGCGCTGCGCCCGCCATCTGCTTCTTCAAATACAACGTAACGTCCTGTACCGATCACGGTTTCTTCATCGCCGAGGTTGGTAGTGACCACCAAGGCAACCTCGCGATCGAAATCAATCTCTGTCGCCCGTTTCAGATCCTGATCGGTGAGTTCCCGCACATATTGAAAGAAGCGGGTGTAAACCGATTCACGGTCGAGGTTCTTGAACGCACTGGCGAGCTTGGCTTTATCTTCAGGATGGATCGCGCGAAGGGTCACTGTGGTTCCATTTCGGAGGGTGTCGATCACAGCATAGTGACGAAGATTATTCATGAGCTGTTTGTCCTGTTTCCAAACTATAAGGAGTATTCATCGGTCTGGTGCGTATTCAGCAGGCAGTGGTTATGCGCCGGCGAAACCCTTCCTCCTGATCGATTTTCAGCAGTAAATCCATTCTGCAACAAGGATCCCGCGTTGCATAGCGGGCGCGTTGGCCGGAACGATAAGACCGGCATTTCCCGGTCGCGGGGAAGTTTGTCAAGACGTGTGCGAAACTATGGGGGGCCGATCCGGGTTGTAGAATCCGCCGCTTCGAACCACCCCGTTCACGCTTTATCAGCAATTGACCAGTCCGCTGGCCATGCCGGATCTAAAACCTGCGCGGCAACGCACAATGCGCACCCCGCCAGCCAATGGAGAATGATCGCCATGAACCCCGCGCTGCCCCTCCGCATTCCCTACGGCGTTGCCGATTTCATCAAGCTCCGTCAAGGCAATGAATAATACTATGTGGACAAGACTCATTACCTGCCACTGCTGGAGTCGGCGGGACGGTTTCTTTTTCTCATTCGCCCGCGCCGATTCGGCAAAAGTCTCCTGCAATCGGTGATGGAGTGCTATTACGATGCGCACTGGAATCAGCGGTTTGAGGAACTGTTCGCCGAGACCTGGATTGCCGTCCAGCCGACCCCGGAGAAAGGGCAATACCTGACCCTGCGGTTTGATTTCTCGATGGTCAACCCGTTTTGCGGTTTGGAGGCGTCCTTTGATGCTCATCTCCGCATTCGGATCGACGAGTTGCTGAATCGCCATGCCGACCGGATTCCGACGAACGAAGCCGCGCAGATTCGGGCTGAGGCCAATAGTCACCAGCGCCTGCAACGGCTGTTTTCAGTTCTGGCGCAATGCCAGTTTCCGCTGTATCTGTTCATCGACGAATACGACAACTTCGCCAACAATCTACTAGTCACCAATGGCGAAGCCGCGTATCGCGAATTGACGCATGGTGGCGGGTTTTTCAAGACCTTTTTTGCCTTGCTGAAGGGCGCGGCGGGCGGCACCAGTGGCGGCCTGGCGCGGCTGTTTATTACCGGCGTGTCACCGCTAACCATGGACGATGTGACCAGCGGTTTCAATATCGGAACTAATATCAGCCTCGATCCCCGGTTTAACGGAATGCTCGGCTTCAATCACGCCGAGATGGATGCGCTGTTCCACACCTTCGGCCAGGATTTCAGCGCCCATCGCACGATCATTGATGAGTGGTACAACCATTATCACTTTCACAAGGCGCGCCGGGAGTCGATCGTCAACAGCGATATGGCGCTGTATTATTTGAAATCTCTGGTCGGTATCGGTGCGCCGCCCGATGAACTGATCGACCACAATGTCCGCATTGACTACGGCAAGTTGCGCCATCTGGTGCAGATCGACCGGCGGTTAAACGGTAACTTCAGCCGGTTGCGGGAGATTATCGACACCGGCGAACAGGTCGGCGTCATTCAAACCAGCTTCCCGGTCGAGGGGTTGCTCCGTCAGGAAAACTTTATCTCGCTGCTGTATTACCTGGGTCTACTGACCTTCGCCGGTGAACAGGAAGGCGCGCCCTTGCTGCGGATTCCCAACCGCACGGTACAGCAGTTGATGTACAGCTATCTGCGCGAGGCCTATCGCGATGCGGAAGTCTTCAAGCCCAATACCTGGGACTTGGCCGAGAAACTGCGCCACATGGCCTATCGGGGCGAATGGGAAGCGTTCTTTGATGAACTGTCCGCGCAGATCGGCCAACAGGCGAGTGTCCGGGATTATCTGCAAGGGAAGAAAATGATTCAGGGCTTTCTGCTGGCCTGGCTGAATCTCTCGCCCTATTTCACGGTATGGAGCGAGCAGGAGCAGGGCGGCGGCTTTGTCGATTTGTATCTGGCCCCGTTTTACTTCCGCTATCCCGACATGCGCCACGCCTATCTGATTGAACTGAAGTATCTCAAGCGCAGTGAGGGCAGTCCCGAAAAACGCCAGGAGGCACTGGAGGCTGGGCGTCAACAGCTCCGTCGCTATGCCCAGGATACGCGGGTTCGGGACGCGCTGGGCGAGGCGCAATTGCACCCGCTGGTCTTGCTCTACAGCGGCTGGGAACTGGTATGGCGGGAGGAAACCAGCGCAACTACAACCTAAGAGGCGGTACAAGAACTCCTCGCCCGCAGCAGGAGAGGGGCAGGGGCGAGGGTTGGCGCCGGTCTTCAGGTTACTGATTCCAGCCAGAAGGTGGCGAGACGACTTCGTAGACGACATTCGGACCATCATAGCGGGGCGCATAGTAAGTACCGCCGCAATTCTGGTAAGTCACGCCATCGGCGACGAAGGTGCTGCAACTCGGGGGCAGCGTGGACACGATGGCGCCCACAGCGACGGCGGTTCCTACCGCCACTGCCGCCGCGCCCGCGGGGTACCGCCAATTGTTGTCGACGTCGACATTCACATTGCGATTGACGTTGACATCACGGTGATTGACGTTGACGTTGCTTTGGCCGACATCGCGGCCACTTCCACCGCCTCCGACATTGGCTCTCGGCGTCCTGACTTCATGTCCGCCGCTGAAACCGCCTCCGCCACCCCTGCGGCCCCCGCCGCCCCCGCGGGCTTCTGCCTCGACGCTGACCAGCGCCAGGATCGGTCCCACGACCAAGGCGATAGCCATGGCCCGCTTCAAGTACGTCCGAAATGAAGAGTGCATGATGAAACCCTCCTGCGGGTTATTGGGCGGCTTTCGCCGGACGGGTCGCCGGCGCTGCGCCTAGGAACGTAATCTTCTGAGCGGTTTGCGGCGGTCTGAAGGTGAAGTCATCGGCGGAGAAGGACGGGGTGAGATTCCAGTCGCTCAGAGCGGCCATCATCTGCGGCGAGCCTTTGACGCTCTGATCGGTCAGCGTCAGGCGGCGGGGCAAGGGCTTGGGACCGTCCTCGATCCAGATTTCCCAGTCCACCTCCGGGGTGCGGAAGGCGAGATGGTGGCAGGGAACCCCCCGCACCAGAACCCGGCCTACATAGGTTGCCGAGCTGATTTTTTGCGCCAGGCGGCTATCGGGGTTGGCGACCAGCAAGTCAGCGACTGGCAGCGTAATCCGATATTGCGTGGCGAGCAGGTCCAGAGTTTCGTCAATGGTCGGCGCAGCGGCGGCGCTCGCGTAGACGTTCACCCCGGGCGTGTAAAGCGAAAAGGTCTGGCCATCGTAGAACAGTTCACGACCGCCGCTAAGGTTGAGGTAATTCACCCGCAAGCGATTGGGTTTCTGGATAGCGATGTCCGCCGTTTGATCAGAATGCAACCGCTGGTCGGTGGGCAGGATCAACTCGGTGGTCTTTTCAACCCGCACCGTAAAGCGGTCGATGGATCGGAGATAGGCGGCCATCTGTTTCAGCACGTCCATGGGCTGGGGTTTGACTGCTGGCGCTGGGCTGACCACCGGCGTCGGGGACAGGCTCGACCCGGACGGTGAATCGGTGGGTGGGCTAGCGCAACCGAACAGCGCCAACATGGGAAAGAAGATTGCGGATAACAATGGCAACATTTTCATTCTTGTCATCTCCTTCAAGTTCGGCCAAAGGGCCGGTTCATATCATGCGCCCGTAACTCCATCAGGACTTGATCGTGGGCCATTCAGCTCGCCGGCGGCGCCTCGCTTTCCGCCCGAACTTGCCCAGCTTCCGAATTGGTCGCCACCCAGCCCATGAAAAGCTGATAACCGAGCGCCAGCAGGGTAGCGCCGACGAACATCCCCAGAATACCGGCGGTCGCCATGCCGCCCAGCGCGCCGAGCAGAATGACCGGCATCGGCGCATCAACCCCTCGTCCCAACATCAGCGGCTTGAGTACATTGTCTGCCATACCCGATACTAGCAATATCACAGTGTAGGCGATCGCCGCAGCATTGCTGTAATCGCCACTCGACCAGAGGTAAATGATGGCGGGCAAGGTCACGATCAGCGCCGGCACCTGAGCGATGCCGAGAACCAGCACGACCACCGCCAGCGCCCCCGCCCATGGCACCCCGGCGGCCAGCAGGGCCAAGCCGACGATGATGGCCTGGATAAAGGCCACGCCGATCACGCCTTGGGCGACAGCGCGAATGGTCGCTGTGGATAATTTGACCAATTCGCCGCCGCGGGCAGCGCCGGCGAGGCGGGCGGAGATCGCCAGGCTGCCGCGTCCGCCCGACTGGCCAAAGGCCATGAGAATGCCGGCAATGATGAGCGCGGCCAGAAACTGCAACAATCCGCCGCCAATGCTGGCGACGAAACCCAGAGCCGTTTTCGCCAATTCGCCAATTTTCGGCTGCATACTCTGCGCCAGCGCCGGCAGATCCGCATGAGCTTTCGCCCAGACCTCGTGAATCTGCTTGCCGACAACCGGCCATTCCTCGACTCCGGGGCGCGGAGCAGGAATCTTCAGCGAGTTGTTTTGCACATCGTTGACCAGTTGATACACCGAATCGCCCAGCGAACTCATCAGCATCGCCGTCGGCGCAACGATCAGGGCCACGCCAATGATCACCAGCAGGGTTGCGGCTAGTCCTTGCTTGCCGCCGATCCTGCCGGCCAGGGATTGGTGGAGCGGATAAAGCGTGACAGCCAGGATCAGCGCCCAGGTCATCAGGATCAGGAACGGGGAGAAGACCCGGTAACACAGCAGGACCATGGCGAGAATCAGGCCGGCGCGGATCAAAACCTCCAGCAAAGGAGAAGCCAACCGTTGTTCGAATTCGCGATCAGGCTGGGAGGGTAGGTTCATATGTGGGTCTCCGAATGCGGGCATCCACTCTTTTCAGAGAGTGACTGGATTCCAACCGACTCAGGAATAACGAAAAATGTGCGTCCTGTCTGCGTAATAAGCTCAGGACTTTCGCTTGATGGCCTAAAATGCATATTTTTAGATACATAAGTTCTTTTTTAGTCATCCTAGCGTACCAAGGTATCCAATATTTTCAATAAATTACATGATAAGCTCTTTTGATGGAAAGACGAAATAGGGGTCCAAGCGAAAGTCCTAAAGCTATGAAACCCGCGAATTCGCGCTTGCCAACCTGCTAATGCGAACGTCCTGTTGAGACTTCGTGATCCATTTGAGACTTCGTGATCCTATAGAGGTCGGCTCGACCTCTATCAGCGGAAGGTAGCGCCCAAGGCGAGGCCGGCCATGCGCATATCTTCCAAACTACTCATCGTTCGGTCGTCGAGTAGGAGAGGTTGCGGTATACGAGCACGAGGTCGCCCCAGTCGAAGCGATAGCCGACCCCGGCCCAGCCCTGCCAGATCCAGTTCGAATAATTGCCGGCGCCGATGTCGGGATAGTACGGCAGGAACCAGTCGTCGCCGTCACCGAGATTCACCGCGCCGCGCACACCGACGCTCCCGTCCCAGACGTTGATCCTATCTGAAGCGCCGCCCGAGCGTCCGAACACCCCATCCGGCCCGGAGAAGCTTAAATCGGTCGAGGGTTCCAGACCCAGAAGCGCACGCCGCCGAACAGGTCCAGTCTCTAAGGATTCTTGGCGACTGCTAGACCCGGCGGGACCTTCTGCCAAGGATAGCCCTTGCGTCCTAACTGATAGCCGTAGTCGAACAGCGCCCGCATGAATCGAGGGTCGAAATCCTCCTGGTGCTCGACCGTGAAATCGGCACCGATGTAGGCCAGATTGAAATCAAGGTGATCCCTTTGCGCCAGCACATAGAGCTGGTACAGGTCGCCGATGCCCTGGGTCTCAATCAGCGCGGAAATGGCGTGTCCGGCGATGGTCAGGGTGCTGCGTTCCACCGTGGCCCAGTCCGGGTCCAGCCGGGCGTTGCGGATGATGTAGGCTTTGCGCACCCGCCGGGCGAACACCTGGATGCCCTCCTGACGCGCGGTGGCACTGAGATTAGCCGGGTATAGAAACACTTGCCGCATCGCCCCGCCGTCCACATGCATTTCCTGATAGGGCTTGCCGTCCACCTCGACATCGAACATCACTGGCGGAAATTCGCCGGGAATAGCGGCCGAGGCCAGCAGGATACGGCGGAACAATTCCAGGGCTTGGGGATTATGGCCAGCGGCTTCGGCGATGGCGCCCATGTTCCAAACGACCGGGCGCCGGGCGTCGAGGTTGGTGGTGCCGATGAACAGCAGCCGCCCTTTGCGGTGCTCCTCGGCGATTCGGGCCAGCAGATCCGGGGTGAAATATTTGCTGATCAGCGTAAAAAGCGGCTGATTGTCGGCGATGGCGTCGCTGGTGAGGGCCGCCAGCAGACCGCGTTGGATGGCAATATCCTGGGGCGTGACTTGAGTGTAGACCGCCCGGAGCGGGTCGTCATACTCGGAGCCGAGGAAGGCGAAGGGGGCGATCAGCGCTCCGGTGCTGACCCCGGTCACCAGCTTGAAGGTCGGACGGTCGCCGGCCTGAGTCCAGCCCACCAGCAGACCGGCCCCGAACGCGCCATCGTCGCCGCCGCCAGAGATGGCCAGATAGTTTGCCGGCGGCAGCGGGCCGCGATGCCCCTCGCGCGCCCACTCGACCTCTTCGCGTTCGAACTCCTTGATATCCTCCCGGATCAGGGGATTGAGGTCGGCATCCACCCAGAAGCGGGCGTTGGGAATGCCGGGAATGCTCGCCCGAGTCGTATCCTTGACGGGCACGGCGCCCAAGCGGCTGGGTGTAGCGCAGCCCTGAAGCAGGGACAGCAGGACGGTGAACAGTACGGTGATGAGTGCAGTTTCGCAGCGCATGGGTTCCATCTCACTTTCTACCAGCGGAAGGTAGCGCCCAGCGCGGGACCAGCCATGCGCATATCTTCCAGACTCTCATCGCCGGTCGTCGAGTAGGAGAGGTTGCGGTATACGAGTACGAGGTCGCCCCAGTCGAAGCGATAGCCGACCCCGGCCCAGCCCTGCCAGGTCCAGTTCGAATAATTGCCGGTGCCGATGTCGAGATAGTATGGCAGGAACCAGTCGCCGCTGTCACCGAGATTCACCGCGCCGCGCACGCCGACGATCCCGTCCCAGACGTTGATCTTATCTGAAGCGCCGCCCGAGCGTCCGAGCACCCCATCCGGCCCGGAGAAGCTTAAATCCGTCGAGGTTTCCAGACCCAGATAGCGCACGCCGCCGAACAGGTCCAGGGTCCCGGAGGAATTTCGCGCCACGGTGTAGCCGCCGATGCCCGTCCAAACCAGCGCCTGGATGTCCACGTTGAGGTTCACGTCGATCGGTAGCGATTCGTTGCCCCCCGGTCCTCGCACGGTTTTGATCTTGCCTTGCTGGCCGCTGAAGTCGTTATAGACCAAGTCCATCGCCAGTGCCCAGTCACCTTTACGCGCCTCGAAAGTGCCCATCAGGGCGAAATCCAGATTGCTGAGATAGCTGTCTGGTTTAACCTCCACATCGATACTTTTACTCCCACCCAACGGAGTGCCGAACTGAATCGTCTGGTAGATGTTCGGGAACCAGGCATAGGGCGTCAGGCTGTAATGCCACTGGCCGTCATACATATCCACGCCGGCGGCCGATGCCGCGCCGCCCGATGCCAGAATGCCGGTGACCAGTGCCCACAATCCTGCTTTCAATATCTTTTTCCGCAACATGGCATGTCTCTCCGGGTTTCGTCCCGAGTGATGAGGATAGTGTCTTTCTTCAGAATTGCTCATTTGGATTCCGAATCTGTATCCGTCGCCGATATTTTGGTTGGTTCGGACGAATGCTGGGTGGAATATACCGCCACTAGGCGGGACACCAATACCGCCATATAAAAAATGCCGGAAATGGTTTCCATCACCACCAGCATGCGCGCCACATTGGAAACCGGCGTCACATCGCCGTAACCCACCGTGCAGAGGGTTATAAAGCTGAAATAGAAGGCGTTGAAACCTTCCAGCATACTGCCGTTTTGAGGTCCTGTGGTGAAAGCAAATGCGTCTGGCGTCAGGTGGGCGGTTAGCACATATACTGGAATCCACAGCAATCCCAGCATCAAGTAACCGGCAAGACTGGCACAGAATATATTCGTATCCACCCTCGGCATATGGAGAATGAACTGGAGTAACCGTCCCACGATAAAGACGAAAAACGCTGCGGTTGCGACTAGAAACACTGGGGCGGGGACCAGATTGGGGACAAAATGGTTGAGCCATTTTCCAGCCAGCGCGGGCGTGACCAGCGCGAGTGTGATCGCCAAAATCCAGCGTTTGCCTCCGGTGACCAGCACCGCCAACACCATCACCAGCGTGACCAGAACCGATTCAATCAAACTCCCATAAGGCAGAATCTCCACAAAGGGGGTGACCATAAATAAGGAGTAGCAACGCCGCCAGCAACTCAATGGCGGAGTAGCGAAAATAGCCGGCCAGCAGACGAAGTGTCTCTGGGGGCGGGCCAACGGGAACCGGTGTATCAGGCAAGGGTTTCATTTCCGCGCGCGATCTCTAGAGCCATATTCTAGAGCCATATCTGTCGCTGTCGAACTCGCGGGCCGCCCTAGTGGGGGTAGACCCAACAGTCGTGTCACCAGCCGCCATTTCCGTGTAGACCACAGCATCTGCGGCCACCAGAAGAGTCGATAGCTCGTCTTGGCCCAGAGCGGTCAGTCGCGCGACAGACGCGGGCGACT
>JADLEK010000067.1 GCA_020846135.1 Gammaproteobacteria bacterium | reverse complement strand
GGCTTTCCACATCCGCCACGCCCCTCGGTACGACAAGCCTTGTGATTTTGCCCATACGCTGAGTTTCATACTGTATATATTATACTGTTATAGTATGTTATGCTATAAAAACTTCAATAGCTGCTAACCCCGGCACTCGATCTTCAATACGAAATCGCGGGCCTCGGCGGCAATATCCGCAGCGGCGCGAGTGCCTCCCGGCAAGCGGCTCTGATACTCGATGCCCGCCGCTTCCAGAAAGCCTCGCGCCAGCATCCCCTTGATGGCGAAGTTGACGTTCTGCGGCACATCGCCGGTCAATTCATGCACCCGCACCGCGTTGAGCTTGGAACTGACCACGCCCACCACTACGCCATCGCCGTCCAGTAACGGCCCGCCACTGTTGCCGGCCTGAGTCGGGGCGGTGAATTGCAGGGAGCGGGTATCGTCGCCGGGGCCGATCAGTGAACTGACATTACCGGTGGTCACTTGCGGCCCGGAACCGAGCAACCCGCCCAGCGGATAGCCCACCACAATCACCGTCTCGCCCAGCCGCGCCTGTGGTCCATCGCGGAACCGGGCGATGCCGGACGGCGGCGGATCAGCTCGCAACAGCGCCAGATCGTTGGTGGGATCGGCGAACACCGGTTCCAGTCGGCAGCGATGGCGGGGCGACCGGGCCAGAATTTCACTGGCGCCGTCAATCACATGATGGTTGGTCAGAAGGTAGCCGTCGGGATGGACGCAAAAGCCGGTGCCGCTGAATGTGCCATTGCCGGCGGATCGATCGCCCTCGCGTTTCCCGTCAGGACCACCGAGCGCCGGAGTTTTCGGGGGCGGTTCTGGCAGGTGTAGCCCGAAATGCGCGGCCAGCGCCGGCAGTCCGGCGGAGAAGCCCTGACCCACGGCCCGGAATTTCCATTGCCCCTGATGGCGGTACAGTTCAGCCATGATCAGGGCGGTTTCGCCCCGACTGGCCGGCGGCAGTGAAAACACCAGCGGCAATTTACCAGCGGCATCGGCCAGCCAGGCCCGAACTGCGCTGAACACGCCAAAGGTCGTGGCCGGCGCGAAGCCCGGCTTGACGGTCAGCACGATGGCGATGCGGGCGATGGCTTCTGGAACAGCGTCCAGGTCGATCCGCAACTCGCCGGGAAATCCGCTGAACGTCACTGAACCATCGCGGGATCGCGGCTGTTCGGCGCTGATCAGATCATCGGTATCCCGAACCCGCCCGGCGCTATCCAGCAAGGCGGCGCCGAGTTGGGTTTTGGCGGCGAACTCATCGCTAGGCTCGCCACTGACGCCCACTGCAATCCGTCCACCGCCCAGCAGGCGATTCTGCCCCGGCTGAAGTTCCTGCATGGCCGCTTTACCCCGCAATGATCATTAGTCTTTTCTGCCTCAAGCATAGGCCGGGCTGGGACCGAAATCCGCCAGCCGGGATAAATCCAGCGCCGACGCAGCGACTTCAGGCTGGAGGCCGTAAGGCGTCATGCCCAGCAAAGGCGCTTTCAGCCGGCTCTGCAAAGTAGCCAGATTCGCCTCGAAGCGAGCCATTGCCGGATCGATTTGATTCGCGACCCAACCAGCCAGCGTCAACCCGCGCCGTTCAATCGCCTCGGCAGTCAGCAGCGCATGATTCAGGCAGCCCAGCCGCATTCCCACTACCAGCACCACCGGCAACGCTAAAGCCACGGCTAAATCCGCCGTGTCCTGCTGATCGTCGAGCGGCACCCGGAAGCCGCCGACGCCTTCCACCCAGACCACTTCAGCCAGGGTTTGCAATTGGGCGAGCGCCTGCTGAATGTGCATTATTTCAATCGGGCGTCCGGCTTCAATCACGGCAATATGCGGGGCAATCGGCGGGTCATACAGATACGGATTGATCAGGGCGATGGGCGCTTGAATGGAACTGGCCGCCAGCAATCGCATGACATCCTCATTGCAGCCATCGGCTTCAATTCCGGCCGCAATCGGTTTCATTCCAACTGCTGCGGTCAGCCCCATTCGTCGCGTGGCATACAACAAGGCACAGGCGACATGGGTTTTACCCACCCCAGTATCTGTACCCGCAATGAAAAAAGCGCGGTTCATGGTCGAATCGCGATCAGCCAGACCGCGTCATAGGTGAGGGGCAAACCTGCCGGTTCCCGCAACGCTTCATAACGGGTGGTCAATGCCTGCCAGGCAGAACGGCTTAAGGGCGTAGGCCGGCGCTGTTCCACTTCACGCGCACCGACCGCTTTCACGCTGCGGAGCAAGGTACGCAGGTCGGGAAAATAGCGCCGCACCGGCTGTCGATCCCAACGCCAGACTTCAAAATCACTGGCCTGGCAGGCGGTCAGCAGCTGTTCCGGGGCGGGAATGGTCAGCACATGGCCGTAATCATCGAGGTCGGCGAAGGCGTGGCGCAATTCCGGAAAGTTGTCCGCACCTAGGGTCGCTACGGCTAGCGCTCCACCGGGTTTCAGTACTCGCCGCGCCTCGGCTAGACAGCGTTGCGGGTCGTTCCATTGCCAAGCCAGACTCGACCAGTACAGATCAAAGATCATATCGGCGACCGGCAGATGCTCAATGTCGGCGCAAATCAGCCGGGCCGTGGCTAATTGATCGCGGGCGGCGATCAACATCCGGGGCGCAAAATCAATCACGGTGAGTTCAGTATCCGGCCATTGGGCTTGCAGTTGCCGTGCGCCATAACCGGTGCCGCCGCCGGCATCGAGAATCGTGTCTGGATTCAGGTTGCCGCCCGCCTGAATCAGGTGGGCAGCCAATCGGTCGGACACTTCGCGCTGGACTTCAGCGGCTGCGTCGTAATTGGTCGCCGCCTGATCGAAGGCTTGGCGAATCCGGTGTTTAGCGGGCAGAAAGGGGGGTGGATTAAGCATTGACGGCATATTCCCTCAGCGTCTTAATCAGCGCATCAAGCTGCGCTTCGCTATGCGCCGCCGATAGTGAAATCCGCAACCGGGCGCTCCCAATGGGCACGGTAGGCGGTCGAATCGCCGGCACCCACAAGCCGCGCTCAAATAACTGTCCAGCTAATTGCATTGCGACGTCATTGCCGCCGATTAACAGCGGTTGAATGGCGGTGGGCGACGGCAATAAGGACTGCGGTAAATCGCTTAATCCCGCCTGCAACCGGGCAATCAGCCGTTGCAAATGCGCCCGCCGTTCATCGCCATTGGCGATCAGGTCCAGACTGGCGATCAGGGTGGCGACGATGATCGGGCTGGAGGCGGTGGTGAAAATATAGGGCCGCGCCCGCTGCATCAGCCATTCCATCACTCGCCGGTCGCCGGCGACAAACGCCCCGGACACGCCCGCCGCCTTGCCCAAAGTCCCCATCAGAATCAGGCGCGGCGACGACGGCAGGCCGAAATGCGCCAGACTGCCGCGCCCGCCCGGACCGAGAACGCCAAAACCGTGCGCGTCATCGACCACCAGCCAGGCATCGTAGCGTTCGGCCAGTTCAAACAGTTCTGGCAGCGGCGCCAGATCGCCGTCCATGCTGAACACCGCATCAGTCAGAATCAGCTTGCGCCGGGCGGAACTCTGCGCCAACCGCCGGGCAAGGTGGTCCAAATCGCCATGCGGATAACGGATATGTTCGGCGCGAGCCAGTTGCGCGGCGTCAATCAGCGAGGCGTGATTGAGCTTGTCGGCGAAAATGGCGTCATTGCGCTCGACCAGGGTAGGGGCAATCGCCAGATTCGCCATGTAACCGGTGGTGAAGTACAGCGCCCGTTCCTGGCCGACAAACGCCGCCAGCCGCTCTTCCAGCTCCGCATGTGGCCGCAAATGGCCGCTGACCACATGCGATGCGCCGCTGCCGACGCCCCAGCGTTCCGCTGCTTGCTGTGCGGCGGCGATCAGGGCCGGATGATTGGCAAGACCCAGATAATCGTTGCTGCAAAAGGCGATGACTCGCTGGCCTTCGATCACCGCTTCCGGGCCACAAGGCGCATCCAATGTTCGACGGCGGCGCAGCAAGCCCTCGCTCGCTAATTGAGCCAGTCCGGTTTCTAACTCATCCCAAATCATTCGGTTCGATTCCCTGGTTTTCATGTTCCGGGCGCAACTCGAAATACCTTCATCACTTCGTCGCCCAGATGGTTGATGACTTTCACCGCGATCCGCCCGGACTTGGGTTTGGCAAAGGAGCGGGAGGTGTCGCTGTTCAAGGTGGCCCAGGCTTCTTCGTTGATCTCGGCTTTCAGCGTGGTCTTCAGCGCCTTGTAGGGGTCGTTGGCGCCGAGAAAGTAGGCATGGCGGACGAAGAAGGATTCCATGTTGTAGTCGGTGTCGATGAACCAGCAGGCGATACCGTCCGGGCCATCGCTGCGGATTTCACCGCTTTGCGGATGGAACACATCGACGCCATTCACCTTGACCCGAATGCTGCCGTCGGCATTGTCGAGAAGGGTGATGTCGGGTTCGCCGAAGATCACAAACAGGTTGCCTTTGCCGGTGTTTTTCAGGTCTTCGGCCATGTGCAGCTCGGCGTTCATGCGGGCCTTGAGTACGGGGATGCGGCCCAGTTTGTTGAACTCGGAGGAGTGGGCATCGTAGTTGAAGGCGCAGGCAATGAGTACGTCGAAATCGGCATCGCCGGCCTCGCGGGCGGCTTCCACTAAATCGGGGCGGGAGACAGTGCCAAACTCAGGGCCGATGAAAATGGCGGCACGCTTTTCACCCCCGGCGTCTTCATAGCGGCCTTCGGCGCAGACCAGTTTGCCCGGCCAGGGCATCAGCGCGGTTAAGCTGATCTTGTCTTCCTTGTGAGCCTGCTGGACACCGGCGGTCTTGAGGTTTTCCAGGATCATCTGGACGAAATCGCGTTCCTCGCCGTAGCCGGGTTCCGGTTCAGCCACCTTGTCGATTAGTTCGTCATTTTCATCGACGGCCAGCACGCGGTGAGGCGACAGGCTTTCCACGGTGAACGGGCCGGCGACTCGCACCCGCTTTTTGTCCTCGTAAGGCTTGTCGTAGAGGTATTCGTAGTCGGCCTTGGCGGCGATGGAGGCGTCGATTTCCTTCTGGCGGGCGATGCGGGCCTGCCACCAATCGGCATGGAGTGTCCGGGTAGCGTCCGGCCATTGGGCGTCAGCGTCGCGGGGAATTTCCCATTCCTGCCAGTGCTTGCCGAGCGACTGGTTGAGCTGTTCGCGCAGCGGTTCCAGCTTTGCCTGCCACTGATCCCAGATGATGTCGATCTCGGCGTTGTTGGCGATGGATTTCAGGGTAATGTGGGGCACGCGCTCATAGACGAAGCCGTAACGGAGGTTGCCGCGCGTGGGCTGGCTGGAAGGCGCGGTGCGCGTGATCTCCGCTTCCTTGATCTGACCATCGCGGCTATCGGCGAGCAGGTAGTAAGGATAGCGGGCGCCCATGATGCGGGCGCGCGCCAGAGCCAGTGCGACGCGAGAGGTGTCCAGGGTGATCCAGCGGCGGCCCCATTGTTCGGCCACATATGCCGTTGTGCCTGAGCCGCAGGTGGGGTCGAGAACAAGATCGCCGGGGTCTGAGGTCATCAGGATGCAACGCTGAATTGCCAAAGTCGTAGTTTGAACGACATAGGTTGGAAACTTCTCTCCATGCATGTCAGCCCAGATATTGGACTTTGCAACTTGATTCCAGTCGTTCCAATAAACCACGCCTCCCAGGGAGGCTCCTCCCCCATCAAATAATCGGTCCGCTTTTTCTAATCTGCGCATACCGTCATCCGGGCCGAATCGCCACTGCTTATTGCCGCCGCACGTTTTGTTCTTCCCACGAAACAAAAAATCGACGCTGCGGGTATCGCTGGGGTGTTGGCTTACGATAGGGTAATTCACCCGCGCCCACATTCCGTTTCGCTTGATAAGTTCTTCAACCCCAAAATCGGACAGCTTTGATACGTTATGAAATGTGAGGTCTGGTGTGACAACGGTATTGAACTTCGATTCTTCTTCAGGGGCTGAACGAGCGTCATAGAGGTCACGGACCTTTATTTGTTCTCGGTTTCGGCAATACCAGATTAGGTAGTCGAATACCGTTTCAGTTGAGTAGGTGGCGCTCTTCTTCTTGAAAACGATGGTGTTCACAAAATTTGGCTCTCCAAACACCTCGTCCATCACTGCCCTTACTCGGTGTACGTTCTCGTCGCTAATCTGCACGAAGATCGACCCGGATTCGGTCAGCAAATCCCTCGCCACAGTCAGCCGGTCTCGGAGGTAAGTCAGGTAGGAGTGGATGCCGTCTCGCCACGTATCGCGGAATGCCTTGACCTGTTCCGGCTCACGGGTGATGTGGTCGGCCTTGCCATCCGTAACGTCGCGGCTGGTGGTGGACCACTGGAAGTTGCTGTTGAATTTGATGCCGTAGGGCGGATCGAAGTAGATGCACTGCACCTGGCCGCGCAGGCCTTCACGTTCGGCGAGGGAGGCCATCACTTGTAGGCTGTCGCCGAGGATCATGCGGTTGGCCCAGTGGGCATCGTGCTGATAGAACTCGGTTTTGGCGTTGTCGTCAGGCAAACCGTTGAAGTCGGCGAAGAGATCAATCTGCGCATCGGCTGCCTTGGCATCCGCCGCGCTTTGCCGCAACAAATCATCCATCAGCGCCTTGGGATGAATCTTCTCCTGGATATACAGCGGCGGCGCATGAACCACCAAGTCGGACCAATCCTGCTGATCCTTGCCGCGCCAAATCAGTTGCGGGTCGAGATCGCGATTGCGGCGTTCATAGGCGAGGCGAATGGGCGATTGCTCATCCTTCTTCATCACCGACTGATATTCAGCGGTGGGGATGTTCTTGCGGGTAGCGTCGTCGTGCTTGAGAGCTTCGACGCTGAGATTGCCTTTGGGTGCTTTGGCCATGTTGTTATGCCTCGCCTTCAACCATGGCTTCACCGGTCAGAATGTCGAACAGCGGCAGGTTGATGTAGTAGTTGGAACGGCCGATCTTGCGTTTGTGCAGGAAGCCAGTTTCCGTGAGGGCATCCAGGTAGCGGGTGGCAGTCAGGCGCGAGACCTTGAGGTCGTGCTGGACGAACTCGATCTTGGTGTACGGGTACGAGAACAGGTTGTTGATCAGGTCCTGACTGTAGAAGCGGTGCTGGGTACGGATGCGGTGCTTGTAGTCAAACAGCAGCGACTTGATGGCCTGGATGGTGGCGATGCCTTGTGTGGCGGTGTACTCGACGGCGGTCAGCATATAAAGAACCCAGTCTTCCCAGGCATCATGGTCGCGCACCTCCTGCAACAGACGGTAGTAATCGGACTTGGTGCGCACGATGTGGCGGCTGAGGTAGAGCACCGGGATGTCGAGCAGGCCCTGCTTGACCAGATAGAGCACGTTGACGATGCGCCCGGTGCGGCCGTTGCCATCGTAGAAGGGGTGGATGCTCTCGAACTGGTGATGAAGGAGCGCCATCTTGATCAGCGGGTCGGCGTCAAACAGTTCATCTTGGTTGATGAAACGTTCCAGGTCGGCCATGAGCGCCAGAATCACGGTGCCATCCTGGGGTGGGGTGTAAACGGTGCGGCCGCTGTCGCTTTTTAGAGCGGTGCCCGGCAGTTTGCGGAAGCCGGCGCGGTTCCGTTCCAGTTCGGCCTGGATTTCCAGGATGTAGTTGTTGGTGAGAAGGCCCGACTTGCGTACTGCGTCGAAACCCACACGCAGCGCCTGGCGGTAGTGGGCCACTTCCTTGGTGGAGGCGCTGATGGCCATATCCGGGAAAGCGGCTTCACGGAAAAGTTCGTCGTGGGTGGTGACGATGTTCTCGATGGCGGAACTGTCCTTGGCCTCCTGGAGGCCGAGGGTACTGATCAGGATGTCCTGGTTGGGCATGGACGCCGCCACGCCCTTGAGTTCGGCCAAACGGCGGCTTGCGGCATTCAGCCGTTTCAGGATGTCGGGGCGGTCGAAACGCTCAGGACGCAGTTCGGTCAGGGGTGGGATATCAGTCATTTCTTTGCATGTGGCGGTTGACGTGTATATGTTTTTGTTGATTTGTATGCATGTCAATCGGGATAAGTAAAGGATGTCCAGTTATTTATCTGTATGAATCTCATGGTCATGCCCCTGCACGACCTTGGCCAGCATCTTGTCGAACTCGGCTTCGACCTTGGCTTCGAATTCATCCTGCATCTCCCAAACATCGGTGAACTCGGCGAAGGCCCAGCGCCCGTACTGCTTGAGATTGTTCACGCCGGGCACCCAGTAGTTTTCCATCGTCGCCTTCTTTTCCTTGGCGTCTTCGCGCCGATAACCCTTGATCTCCACCACCAGATGCAACAGGTCATCCTCGCCGTGGCCGTCGTCCACCAGAACGATGAAATCGGGCAGGTAGACGCGCATCTCGGAGCCGTAGCGGTATGGCGCCTCCAGCCCCAGGTTGTGATTCTTCACATAGGCTTTTACGAGTGGATGGGCTTCAGCCACGCGGCAGAATTCGCTTTCCCAACCGCTGTCCAGCACGATCCAGTCGATGTGGCAGCGGCGTGAGTCGGTTTGCCAGCGGTCTTTCTTCGAGGTCTTGAAGTTGACGTGAGCAGTGGAGCCGGTGGGGTTATAGGGGTCGAGTACCGCCTTGATCGGGCGCTCGCCGATGAGGGCGCGGGTGATGCCGGCGGTGATGCGCTCACAAGCCATGTCGGCCAGAGCCTGATACATGAGCTGGGCCGGGTAGGTACCACCTTTGCAGACCAGACAGGTATCCAGCCATTGTTTGGCGATGCGCTTCAACTGGCCGAACAGGTAGAGCTTGGGTTCTTCGCCGGGGTCGCGCCATTTCGTGTAGATCAAGCGCTGGGTGAGGTGGAATAGCAGCGTCGAGTGGCGCATATCGCCGGTATGGACGAGGTTCAGATCAACGTCCTGACCGATGATGCCGGCGTTCTTGGTAATGGATGGACCAACCAGGTCGGGAGTCAATTCCAGCACCGAGTCGGCGTTGAACTCGGCGGTGAGCCGGTCTTCCGGGAGTTCCACCCGGTAGCCCTGAACGCGGGGAAAGCGAATCTCCAGTGGGTCCCGGTCGGGGCGGATAGCCTTGACCTGGATGGTTTCGCGGGGCGGTTGCGGCGGCGCGACGACGGGCTTGGCGGTGAAGTCGAAGGGGATACCGAGGACATCGGCGTATTCGACGCTGAACAGGCCCTCCTCATTGAGATCGTAGGACTGGCGGCGCAAGGCTCGGCCAATGACCTGCTCGCACAACAACTGGGTGCCAAAGGCGCGCACGCCCAAAGCATGGGTCACGGTGCTGGCGTCCCAGCCTTCGGTCAGCATGGACACCGAGACCACGCAGCGGATGGAATCACCCAGCCGGCCCGCCTTGCCCACGGTGTTCATGACCTCACGCAACAAATCCTGATCGCTGATGTTCTCGGCCTGACGCGGGTCGTCGGTGCGCTCGACGATCTCACGGCGGAAGCGCTCGATCTCATCGGCAGCCATGCCCCGGAAGTGGTCATCCAGGGCGTCGCCGGATTCCAGTTGTTCGCTGTCGATCAGCAGGGTCCTGGGACGACCCAACGGGTTGCCGCACTCATCAAAGTTGCGGAACAGGGGGAGCCGACCGTTCTCCAGTGTGGTGGCGCCGTTATCGTTTTGCCGCTGGAAACCGGAGATGTAGTCGTACACCAGCTTGGAGGTGGAGGTGTTGTTGCAGACCACGATGAAACAGGGCGGCACTTTAATTCCGGCCTGTTCCCACAGGTCATAGGTTTTCTGGTAGTGGCCATAGAGGGCTTCGAGGGCGGTTTGCAACCGGGTCGGCAACTTGAGCGGATCAAGCCCCTCGGCCTTGCCGCGCCCCTTTTTCGGCATGTCCTTACTAATGTGCTTCCAGAGTTCGCGGAAGACGGGTACTTCAGCACCGGGGATGTTGTCGGCCACCGGCACGCGCGGCAGCTTGACGATGCCGCATTCAATGGCGTCCATCAGCGAGAAATCGCTCAGGGTCCAGGGGAACAGAGTGCCCTCGGCATAACCTGATCCGCGCAGGAAGAAAGGGGTGGCGGACAAGTCGAAGACCCGCGCCAAGCCGAGCTTGCGGTTGACCGATTCGAGGCCGGAGATCCATAGTCGGGCGGCTTCGTTGTTCTGTTCAGCCTCCTTCTTTTCTTCGCCCTTTAGCTCATCGTCTTCGGCGTTGGGCTTCTCGCGGTAGCAGTGATGGGCCTCGTCGTTGATGACCAGAATGTTCTTCAGGCCCATCAAATCGGGCATGACCCGCTGAATCATCTGGCCTTCCGATTCCAGGGTGTCGAGTGCTTCGCCGCCACGACCTTGCAGCAACAGCCGGCCACCCTTGGACAGTGGCAGACGTTCGCGCCGCTTAAAGGCGTGGTAGTTGGTGATGACGATCTTGGCGCGTTCCAGGTCGCCCATCAGGTCGCCCGGCACCAGCTCGCGGCTGAGGTAATAGCTGTCCGGGTCGTTAGGCTGGAGTACGCGCAGGCGATCCTTGATGGTGATACCCGGCGCGACGATCAAAAAGCCGCGGGTGAACTTCCTGCTGCCGGGGCGTCGCGCCGCATTGATGGTCTGCCAGGCGATGAGCATCGCCATGACCGTGGTCTTGCCCGCGCCAGTCGCCAGCTTGAGAGCCAGGCGCAGCAGTTCCGGGTTGGCGTCGTTGTTGGCGTTGGTCAGGTGTTCCTGAAACTTCTCGCCGGCCTTGCCCAACTGAGGAACGACCTCGGTCAACCAGATCGCGGTTTCCACCGCTTCAACCTGACAGAAGAAGGGTCGGATGCCGCTGAATTTGTGATGCCGCCAATGCTGAAGCAACCGGGCGGTTTCCGGCGTGACCCGCCAGTTGTTAGGGTTTTGGATGCCGCGCCACTGGTCCACCTCCTGACGGACCGCGTTGATCATGAATGCGGTCTTTTCGTATTCCTGGGCCTGAGTGGAGAGTCCGGCGTCATTGTCGAGCAGCAGCGTGGCTTGCACCGCCTGACCTTTGCGCTTCTTCGGCTTGGGAATCGGGGTGATGAACTCCGCTCTGCGGCGCCGCTCAATGATCTGCTGAGTCGGCTGACCCTGCGAGTCAAGTTCCCAGTGCTGCGCCGGGTAACCGTAGGGCGAGTTGAGAATCGGGCGTTCAAAAAAAGGCTGATTCATGGTCGCCGGGTTCCTGTGAACTGAGAAAGGCGGGGCAAAACCGCTGCTCAGGCCAGCGCCGCCTGCAAGGCCGCGACCGCCCGTTCCGCCAATAGCGCCGCCTCGTCGTCATTGAGAACATAAGGCGGCATGAAATAAATCGTGGTTCCCAGGGGCCGCAACAACACATCTCGGGTAAGCGCCTCGCGGTAGAAGCGCAACCGGAAATCGGGATCAGCGGTTGCAATATCCACCGCCCAAATCATCCCGGTATGGCGGAAATGCCGGGCTTGCGGATGATTCGCCAGCGGTTGCAGCAACGCCGTGAACCGTTCGGCAAACCGGCGATTGCGCTCCAGCACCGCGTCCTCAGCGAAAATAGCGAGCGTCGCCAGCGCCGCCCGACAGGCCAGCGGGTTGCCGGTATAGGAATGGGAATGGAGAAAGCCGCGAATCACCGCATCATCGTAGAACGTGGCGTAAATCGGGTCGGTGGTCAGCACCACCGATAACGGCAGATAACCGCCAGTCAGACCTTTGGACAGGCAGAGAAAATCGGGACGGATACCGGCCTGCTCATGAGCGAACAGGGTCCCGGTACGACCAAACCCGACCATAATCTCATCGCAGATCAGATGAACCTGATAACGGTCGCAGATCATCCGGGCCAGCCGCAGGTACTCCGGGTCGTACATGATCATCCCGCCCGCGCCCTGCACCAGTGGTTCGACGATCAGGGCGGCGATAGAGTCATGGTGTTCCGCCAGATGATTTTCCAGAGCCATGGCGGCGCGACGAGCTACATCAGCGGCGCTTTCACCGGGTTGCGCTTGCCGGGCATCGGGCGAAGGCACGGTTTCGGCTTGGCGCAACAACGGTGCATAGGCGTCCTTGTACAGCGCCACATCGCCCACGCTCAGGGTTCCCAGAGTTTCGCCGTGGTAACTGCCGGCCAGACACAGGAACCGGTTTTTCTCGGGTTGCCCCTGATTGCGCCAGGTGTGAAACGACATTTTCAGGGCAATTTCCACCGCCGAAGACCCGTCCGAAGCATAGAAACAATGGCCGAGCGTCCCGCCAGTCAGCACCGCCAGCCGTTCCGACAGTTCCACTACCGGCGCATGAGTGAAACCGGCCAGAATGACGTGTTCCAGCCGATCCAGTTGCTCCTTGATGGCAGCGTTGATACGCGGGTTGGCATGGCCGAACAGATTCACCCACCACGAACTAATGGCGTCCAGATAGCGCCGCCCGGCGAAGTCATACAGCCACGGCCCTTGGCCGCAGGCAATCGCGATCAGCGGCAAGTCGCCAGCATCGTGCTGCTTCATCTGGGTGCAGGGATGCCAGAGCGCAGTCCGGCTGCGGTGAGTCCAGTCGGGATGAGGCATGGAGCTGGAATTGATTCCCCCTTTGGCAAAGGGGGACTGGGGGGATTTTGCCGGTTCCACTCAAACCCCGTGCAGACCGAGATTTTCAAACAGCGCGTTATCCCGATCCATCTGCGGGTTGCTGGTGGTCAGCAGGTGATCGCCGTAGAAAATCGAGTTGGCCCCGGCCAGAAAGCACAGGGTCTGTTCGGCTTCAGCCATCTGTTCCCGACCGGCCGATAGCCGGACATAACTGCGCGGCATGGTGATCCGGGCCGCGGCGATGGTGCGGGCAAACTCGAAAATGTCCACTGCTTCGCTGCTGGCCAGCGGGGTGCCGGGGATCGGGACCAGATTGTTGATCGGCACCGATTCCGGCGGCGGATCGAGATTGGCCAGCTTGGCGATCAGGCTGGCGCGATGGCGGCGGTTTTCACCCATCCCGACAATCCCACCGCTGCACACTTTCAGGCCCGCCGCCCGCACCTTTTTCAAAGTGTCCAGCCGATCCTGATAGGTATGGGTCGTGACCACATCGCCATAAAACTCCGGGGCGGTGTCGAGATTGTGGTTGTAGTAATCCAGCCCGGCGGCTTTCAACTGTTCAGCCTGACCGTCCTTGAGAATGCCGAGGGTGACGCAGGTCTCCAGCCCCAGCGCCTTGACCTCCTGCACCATCGCCATCACTGCCGGCAAATCCTTTTCCCGCGGCCCGCGCCAGGCTGCACCCATGCAAAACCGGCCTGCGCCCTGATCTTTGGCCGCCTGCGCCGCCGCCAGCACCTGCTCGGTGGACAGCAGGCTTTGAATCTCCAGCCCGGTCTGATAGCGCTTCGATTGCGAGCAATAGCCGCAGTCTTCCGAACAGTTGCCGGTCTTGATCGACAGCAGGGTGGAACGCTGAATCGCGTTGGGATCGAAATTCGCCCGCAGGGCTTGTTGCGCCCGGAACAGCAGATCGGCGAAAGGTAATTCGTACAGCGCCAGCACGGCGTCCACGTTCCAGGTCGGAACGGGACGGAGTTGCGGTTTGACGGAAGGGGCAGGCTGCAAAGCAAGAGCGGCGTTGGTCATGGATCTAGGCACTCGAAAAGGAGCTGAAAAGGGTCAGGGGCGGCAGTCGGGACTCGCGCAATACCGATGCGGGGATCACCGTCCAGCGGTTTCGCGCCCCTTGATGGACGCTAGGTTAAGATAACATTCCCGACTCGAAAAACTACCCAACTTGCACAGAGGGAGTCAAACCAATGGCGACCATCCGCATCCTCTTTGGTCTTTTCCTGCTCACGATGATCGCAAGCGTGCAAGCCGATCCCCACCCCGTATTGATTGGCATTGACGCTGAGTTCGGCGTGGTCAACAGCACCTCGGCGCAGGCCATCCGCCTGGGGGCGCAGATTGCGGTGGATGAAATCAACGCGGCGGGCGGGGTGTTGGGCGGTCGCTCGCTGGCGCTGGTGGAAAAGGACGACCGCTCGGTGCCGGCGCGTTTTGTCAAAAATCTGCGGGAGTTCGCCGCCGACCCCAATGTCGTTGCTGTACTTTGCGGCAGATACAGTCCGGTGGTGGTCGAAGCCATCCCCGAAATTCATCGACTCAAACTCCCGCTGCTTGATCCCTGGGCCGCCGCCGACCCGATCACCGCGCATCACTTCTGGCCAGATTATATCTTTCGCCTTTCGCTGCGGGACACCTGGGCGATACAGGTCATGATTCGCTACGCCAAGCAGCGCGGTATGCACAAGCTCGGCTTGCTGGTGCCTACCACCGAATGGGGGCGCAGCAATCTCGCCGCTGCTGAAACCCTCGACCAGACTGATCCCCAGGTCACCGTCATCGACACGCAGTGGTACAGTTGGGGCGACAACTCCCTGTTAGATCAATACCAGGCGCTGCGGAAAGCCGGCGTGGAAGGGATTCTTTTTATCAGCAACGACCGGGAAGGCGTTATCCTTATCAAGGAGGTCGCGGCGCTGCCGAAAGAACAGCGTCTGCCTATCCTCGCGGCTTGGGGCATTACCGGAGGGAACCTCTTTCAGAACACCGGCCCGGCCCTCAAAGAGATCGATCTCGCCGTGGCGCAGACCTATTCTTTTATCGGCGCCAATGACCCGGTGGCGCAACAGGTCGTGCAGGCGGCCCGGCGTTATGGCATTGACGCTCCCCGGCACCTCCAGTCCCCGGTTGGGGTCGCCCATGCCTACGATCTGGTCCACATCCTGGCGCGGGCGATCCAGATGGCCGACTCCACCGACCGGAGCGCCATTCGCGACGCGCTGGAAAAGGTGACCGACTATGCGGGTCTGGTCAAAAACTACCCGCAACCTTTCGCCCCTGACCGACATGATGCCTTGTCGCCGCAGGAGGTGTTTATGGCCCGTTATGCTGAGGATGGCGCTATCATCCGCATAGACTCCGAGTAACGCGGATGAGTTATGAGCATAGGGTTTCAGCAAGGACACAAGTGGATCAACCTCCGGCTTGAACGGCGGATCGTCGCCTATTCCGTTGCGGCAAGCCTCAGCATCAGTCTGGTGTTCGGCGCCCTCGCGCTCGCAGCGAGCCTCGGGCTGGTCAGACAGAACCAGCGCCTTGATCTGGATCATCGCCTCGATCGGATTATGGCGCAACTAGATGATAAAGCGGATGTTTTCGTGCGAAACGTCCGGGATTTATCAAAAAATCCCCTTGTACTCAGCGCTCTGCTCGATTCCAAAGGGCGCAACGTCTACTTGGTGCCCTTCTTTACCCATTATCGGATTCCGCTCACCGAACCACATAGTCTGGCGCTGTGCGATTTCGAGGGGAAACTGCTCGCCCAGCAGGACCTGCATCCGGTGGGTTGCCTGGCCGAACAGCCACAGAGCCAGACGGTCATCGATACCGAGCAACTCCAGACAACGATCGTCATCATCGCGCAAAAACCGTATTTGGCGTTGTTCCAGCCGGTGTTTTATCCCGGCACCGGTCGCGCCGAGGGCTATATTCTCGCCGCTCTGGATTTGCAAGCGCTGGTCGCTGAAAAGCATTTAGCCGGTCCGAATGCGACGTTGATACTTCACTCGCCTGACGGAGCGCTCGATTTCGCTAGCCGCGCCAATATACTGGCAGCCCCAGCGCCCCCCGGCACGCTGCCCACCCGCCCTCTGTTTGCTACGGGACCATTCGCCACTGCCGGGTTAACGCTGGCCCTCTACGAACCCTCCACCCTGTTCACTGGTTTTGGCTATCTGTTGTGGGGCTATGGTCTGGGTACGCTCGCTCTGGTGGCGCTGACCCTGGCGCTGGCGCG